>NZ_DASUCC010000155.1:0-143688 GCF_035762905.1 Actinophytocola sp. | reverse complement strand
GGGACTCGCCGAGGCACACGGATCCTTCGGCGAGTCCCCGGTTGCAGCCCGGCGAGTCCCCGGCTGCGCCCGGCGAGTCCCCGGGTTCCGCGCCGCAGGCGCCGGCCGCAGGCCGGCGCCTGCGGCGCCGAGGCACACCGGCCGGCTCAGGGTGTCGGGCGCTCGCGGAGGGTGGGTTTGCCCTCGAGGTGGGACAGGCCGTTCCAGGCGAGGCTGACCAGGTGGGCGACGACCTCGTCCTTCTTGGGCTTGCGGGCCTCCAGCCACCACTGGCCGGTGAACGCGACCATGCCGACCAGGGCCTGGCTGTACAGGGTGGCCAGCTTGCGGTCGTAGCCGCGGGCGGCGAACTGCACCGCGAGGATGTGCTCAACCTGGGACGCGATGTCGTTGAGCAGGCTGGAAAAGGTGCCGGTGGACGCGGGGACCGGGGAGTCCCGGACCATGATCCGGAAGCCGTCGGCGGCGGACTCCACGTAGTCGAGCAGGGCGTGCGCGGCCCGTTCCAGCAGGATCCTGGGGTGGGCCTCCTCGCCGAGCGCCGAGGTCATCCGGCCGAGCAGGGACTGCATCTCCCGGTCCACCACGACCGCGTAGATGCCTTCCTTGCCACCGAAATGCTCGTAGACCACCGGTTTGGACACGCTCGCCCGGTGCGCGATCTCCTCGACCGACGCTCCATCGAAGCCCTTCTCGGCGAACAGCGACCGGGCGACGTCGAGCAGTTGTTCGCGCCGTTCCCGGCCGGTCATGCGCACCCGGCCGACCGAGGAGCCGCGCGAAGTCGCCACCTCGACACTCTAGGTGGTCCCGGCGCGGCCCGCCGTCGGATCAGCCGGCTTCGGCGGTGATCTTCGCCAACCGCTGCGGGGTCGGCCAGCGCACGTCGTAGACCCAGCCGAACTTCTCGAACAGCCAGATCAGCCGCGCCGAGGTGTCGATCTGCCCGCGCTTGACGCCGTGCCGGGCGCAGGTCGGGTCGGCGTGGTGCAGGTTGTGCCACGACTCGCCGAACGACAGGATCGCCAGCGGCCAGAAGTTGGCCGCCTTGTCCCGGCTGACGAACGGCCGCTCACCGATCATGTGGCAGACCGAGTTGGTCGACCAGGTCACGTGGTGCAGCACCGCGACCCGCACGAAGCCGGCCCAGAAGAACGCGGTCACCGCGCCCCACCAGGACCAGGTGATCAGCCCGCCGAGCACGGCCGGCAGCAGGAAGGTCAGCGTGGTCAACCAGGCGAACTGCTTGTTGACCCGCACGATGTCCTCGTCGGCAAGCAGGTCCGGCGCGAACCGCTGCTTGTTGGTCACGCTGTGGTCGAAGATCCACCCCATGTGCGCGTGCCAGAACCCGCGGACCAGCGCCCACGGCGAGGTGCCGAACAGCCACGGGGAGTGCGGGTCGCCCTCCCGGTCGGAGAACGCGTGGTGCCGGCGGTGGTCGGCCACCCAGGTGACCGGCGGGCTCTGCACGGCCATGCTGCCGGCGATCGCCAGCGCGATCTTCATGCCGCGCTTGGCCTTGAAGGACCCGTGGGTGAAGTACCGGTGGTAGCCGATCGTCACGCCCAGCCCGGTCAGGTAGAAGAAGAACACCGAAAGCCCGACGTCCACCCAGGTCAGCCCCCACCCCCAGGCCAGTGGTACGGCGGCGATCAGCGCGGCGAACGGAACCAGGATGAACACGTAGACCGCGATTTTGTTCGCCAGGGAGCGCCTGCCTTCGGTGATCGGCTTTGGCCCGCGTTCGGCCGTCCCGGCGCTGTGATCGAGGGTCGTCGTCATCCTGGTCTACCTCTGCATCTACTAAGGGGCGCCTAACTTACGACAGCGTAGGTTGGACAACCCGGACAGCGCCAGTCCCATGGGGTAATCGCCACGCCGCGTAGTGTGATCCACATAACACCCAATTGGACGCGCGCCGGAAATAGTCGCCCCTGCGTACTGACCAGCGGTGGGTAGTCGTGCCACGATGTCCGCTGGATGCCGGTTCGTTACCGGCCATCCGGACGTGATCCGCCGTGGTGTAAAGGCAGCACCTCAGATTTTGGTTCTGATGGTTCAGGTTCGAATCCTGGCGGCGGAGCGGGGAGTGTTGCGGGAGAACGATGACAACGCAGACGAATGACGGTCTGACCAAGGGGTGGACCGCGAGCGTGGACGGCGACACGGACCGCGACGGCAGCGCGGACGGCACCGAGCTGCCGGGACCGAACGAGCGTTCGGACGCCTGGCTCGTCGGTCGCGCCCGCGAGCTGCTGTCCGCACCGCGCACCGGCGAGGTCGGTGAACGGCAGCGGCGCACCGAGGAGCTCGACGCCCTGCTGGCCGAGGCCCAGCACCGCGGCGAGCCGCGGATGGTCGCCCAGCTGCTCCGGGCGGCGACCGTGATCAGGATCGCCGACGGGCGGTTCGCCGACTCCGCCGAGCCACTGCTGGACGAGTTGCTGGCGCACACCCGACGGCACGGCTTAGCCGTGCTGCAGGCGGACACCCATGCCCTGCGCGGCCGGCGCCAGCTGCTGTCCGGCGCCGAGGACAAGGCACTGTCCGACGTGGCGGTGGCGCTGGCCATCCTGGACGAGGACATCGTCCCGGACATCATGCTCGGCCGGCGCACCTCCGACGTGCTGATGGCCGAGACCCTGATGGACATCGGCCTCGTGCTCACCGAGCTCGGTGTCTACGAGGCGGCCGACAAGGTGATGACCAGGGCCAACCGCTACGTGCGGGCCAGCGGCGGGCCACAGATGATCTCCGTGCACCTGGTCAACCGGACCAGGATGCTGCTCGGCTGGGGCTTACGCCTCGAGCGCATCGGGGAGAGCGCGATGGCCATCGAGCGGTTCACCACCGCCGCCGCCATCGCCACCGCGCTGGACGCGCTGTTCCCGGAGGGACCGGAGGAGGCGGCCGTCGCCGCCGAGCCCGTGGTCGGCGCGGCGCACGCCCTCGCGCATCCCTCGAGCATGTGGACCGAGCGGCTGTGCGGCATGACCGACGCCGCCCTCTACCCGCGGGACCTGATCCTGGTCTCGATCGCGCTGGCCCGCTGCCTGGAGACCGAGGGGCACACCGAACAGGCGGTGAAGGTGCTCGGCGACGTCCGGGACCGGCTGCATGAGCACGAGTCCGAACGCACGCTGCGGCTGTGCCTGATCCGCGAGTACGCCCGGCTGTCCGGCAGCGAGGGCGGCGAGCGCACCGCCAACGCGCTGGAGACCTACGCCACCGAGCTGGAAGAGCAGCTGTGGACGATGCGCGAGTCGCGGATCACCACGCTGCAGACCCGGCGGGAGCACGAGCGGCTGGCCCGCCGGCACGGCGCGGTGGAACGGCAGGCGCTGCAGGACCCGCTCACCGGCCTGCCCAACCGGCGCGCGCTGGACGAACGGCTGGAGAGCCTGGTCGCCTCGCCGGCCAACCACCCGCTGGCCATCGCGCTGGTCGACCTGGACGGGTTCAAGGTGGTCAACGACCGGATGTCGCACGCCGAGGGCGACGACGTGCTCCGGGTGGTGGCCAGCACGCTGCGGGACACCTTGCGCGGCAACGACATGGTTGCCCGCTACGGCGGCGACGAGTTCATCGTGCTGCTGCCCGGCGCCCCGCTGCACGCCGCCGAGGCCGCGCTCGGCCGGGCCGCCGCCGCGGTCGCCGCGCTGCCGCACGACCTCTCGCACGGGGTGACGCTGTCGGTCGGCGTGGTCTCGCTGCGCCCGCAGGAGTCCGCCGGCCGGGCGCTGGCCCGCGCCGACGCCGCCATGTATCAAGCCAAACGCAAGGGCGGCAACGGGGTGGTGTCCACCTCCGCGGTGACCGAGGGCGGCGGCGGTGACCAGGAACACCTGCCGAGGTTGTCCGACGTCGCGGCCGTGACGCTCGCCACGGAGTTAGCCGAACCCCAGGCCGACCGGCCATGGGTGCTCCCGGACAGCCCGTAGGATCGGCCTACCTGGGTTGTTCGCGCCCTGGTGACGTGCACACGTACTGGATCGATGGAGAGCACCCGATGCCGCACGGTGGCCGTACCCAACTCAGCACGATCGTTCTGGCCGCCGGGGAAGGCACCAGGATGCGCTCGGCGACACCCAAGGTGCTGCACGGCATCGCCGGCCGGCCGCTGATCGAGCACGCCGTGCGGGCCGCGGCCGGGCTGGGTCCGGACCACCTGGCCGTCGTCATCGGGCACGGCCGGGACCAGGTCGCCGAGCAGCTGGCCGGCCTGGCCGGCGAACTGGACCGGACGATCACCGTCGCCGTGCAGGACCGGCAGAACGGCACCGGGCACGCCGTGGCCTGCGGCATCGAGGCGATCCCGGCGTTGGCCGCCGGAACCGTGCTGGTCACCTACGGCGACGTGCCGCTGCTGGACACCGGCACGCTGACCGGGCTGCTCGACGAGCACGCCGCGGCCGGCAACGCGGTGACCGTGCTCACCGCCGTGGTCGCGGACCCGACCGGCTACGGCCGCATCCTGCGCGACGCCGACGGCGCGGTCAGCGCGATCGTCGAGCAGGGCGACGCGACCGAGGAGCAGCGCCGGATCCCCGAGATCAACTCTGGCATCTACGCCTTCGACGCCGAGGTGCTCACCGCCGGGCTGGCCCGGCTGTCCCCGGCCAACGCGCAGGGCGAGCTGTACCTCACCGACGTGATCGGCATCGCCCGCGCCGACGGGCACCGGGTGGGCGCGGTGGCGTGCGCCGACGAGTGGCTGGTGCGCGGCGTCAACGACCGGGTGCAGCTCGCGGCGCTCAGCGCCGAGTACAACCGCCGGCTGGTCGAGACCTGGATGCGGGCCGGGGTCACGGTGATCGACCCGGCCACCACCTGGCTGGACGCCGGGGTGCGGCTGGCCAGGGACGTGCTGATCGAACCGGGCGTGCAGCTGCGCGGGCGCACCGAGGTCGGCGAGGGCGCGGTGATCGGCCCGGACACCACGCTGACCGACGTGGCGGTGGGCGCCGGGGCCAGCGTGATCCGCACGCACGGCCGCGAGTCGCGGATCGGTGCGGGCGCGAGCGTTGGCCCGTTCGCCTACCTGCGGCCCGGCGTCGAGCTCGGCGAGCGCGGCAAGATCGGCACGTTCGTCGAGGTGAAGAACTCCGAGATCGGCACCGGGTCGAAGGTGCCGCATCTGTCCTATGTGGGCGATGCGACCATCGGCGAGCACACCAACATCGGCGCGGCCAGCGTGTTCGTCAACTACGACGGGGTGGCCAAGCACCGCTCCGTGGTCGGGTCCTATGCCCGGACCGGCTCGGACAACATGTTCGTGGCGCCGGTCAACGTCGGCGACGGCGCCTACACCGGGGCCGGCGCGGTGATCCGGCGCAACGTGCCGCCCGGCGCGCTCGCGGTCTCCGGCGGACCACAACGAATATTCGACCGGTGGGTGCTCAAACACCGGCAGGGAACACCATCGGCCGAGGCCGCACAACGCGCGCTGGACGCCGTGGAACGACACAATGATGAGCGCGAGGCTGACCGGGACGGCGAGGGATGATCACCATGAGCGCGAAGTCCGGTACTCCCAAAAAGAACCTGATGTTCCTGTCCGGCCGGGCGCACCCCGAACTGGCCGAGGAAGTCGCCAAGCACCTCAACGTCAGCATCACGCCGCAGTCCGCGTACGAGTTCGCCAACGGCGAGATCTTCGTGCGGTTCGAGGAGTCGGTGCGCGGCACCGACGCGTTCGTGATCCAGAGCCACGCCGCGCCGATCAACCAGTGGGTCATGGAACAGCTGATCATGGTGGACGCGCTGAAACGGGCCAGCGCCAAGCGGATCACCGCGATCATGCCGTTCTACCCGTACGCCCGGCAGGACAAGAAGCACAAGGGTCGCGAGCCGATCTCGGCCCGGCTGATCGCCGACCTGTTCAAGTGCGCCGGGGTCGACCGGATCATGACCGTGGACCTGCACACCGCCCAGATCCAGGGATTCTTCGACGGCCCGGTGGACCACCTGCTGGCCCAGACCCTGCTGTCCTCCTACGTCAAGGACGCCTACGCCAACGAGCCGATCACGGTCGTCTCGCCGGACGCCGGACGCACCAAGCTCGCCGAGAAGTGGGCCGACGACCTCGGCGGCCGGCCGATCGCGTTCATCCACAAGACCCGGGATCCGTTGCGGCCCAACGAGGTCATGGCCAACCGGGTGGTCGGTGAGGTGCGCGGGCGGATGTGCGTCGTCGTCGACGACATGGTCGACACCGGCGGCACCATCGCCAAGGCGGTCGAGCAGCTGGTCAACGAGGGCGCCGGCAGCGTGGTGATCGCGGCGACCCACGGGGTGCTCTCCGGCCCGGCCCCGGAGCGGCTGGCCCGGTGCGGCGCGCACGAGGTGGTGCTCACCAACACGCTGCCGATCCCGGACGAGAAGCGGTTCCCCGGTCTGACCGTGCTGTCCATCGCGCCGCTGTTGGCCAGAGCGATCCAGGCGGTGTTCGAGGACGGCTCGGTCACCAGCCTGTTCGACGGAAACGCCTGACCGCCCCCGTTTCGTGCTCCTGACGGTGAACGCGTAAACTGGCTGGGTTGCCTCGGCGAGGGTGGGCGCACACGCCTGGCGTGATCGACGCGGCGGCTGATCATAGCCGCGCGTATCCGCGCCCGCTCGCCGCCGCAGGCCGCCGCCCCTCACCAGTCTTTGGTTGATTCGTCAGCAAGGAGAGCACCACCGTGTCCGAGGTCCGTCTGGCCGCCGAGCAGCGCACCGAGTTCGGTAAGGGCGCCGCACGCCGCACGCGTCGCGCCGGCAAGATCCCCGCGGTCCTCTACGGCCACGGTTCCGATCCCAAGCACCTGGCGCTGCCGGCACTCGAGTTCGCCCGGGTGGTCCGCGAGCACGGCCAGAACGCCGTGCTGACGCTGGAACTGGGCAATGCCAGCAGCGAGCTGGCGCTGACCAAGACGGTCACCACGCACCCGATCAAGAACTACATCGAGCACGTCGACCTGCTGCTGGTGCGCCGCGGCGAGAAGGTCACCGTCGAGGTTCCGGTCGTGGTGCTTGGCGAAGCGGTGCCGGGCACCCTGGTCACCCAGGATCTGACCACCGTGCAGATCGAGGTCGAGGCGCTGCACATCCCCGACCACGTCGAGCTGTCCATCGCGGGCGCCGAGGCCGGCACCCAGATCACCGCCGGCCAGGTGTCGCTGCCCCAGGGTGCCGTGCTGGCCACCGACCCGGACGCGCTCGTGGTCGCCGTGAACGTGGCCCCGACCGCCGAGGACCTCGGTGCCGAGCCGGCCGAGGGCGCCGAGGCCGAGGACCGTCTGGTCGCCGAGGAGGCGGCCGGCGAGTCCGGCGAGAGCTGACCGCAGCCCGCGCGGAGCGCACCATGGATTCCGCGCCGACCCTCGTCGTCGGCCTGGGCAACCCGGGCCCGCAGTACGCCGGGAACCGGCACAACGTCGGTTTCCTGGTCGCCGACGAGCTGGCCGACCGGATGGGCGGCAAGTTCAAGAGCAAGTCCGGCGCGGATCTGCTCGAGGGCCGGCTGGCCGGCGCGCGGGTCGCGCTGATCAAGCCGCGGTCGTTCATGAACCTGTCCGGCGGTCCGGTGGCCGGGGCGGTGCGGTTCTTCAAGGTGCCGCTGGACCGGCTGGTGGTCGTGCACGACGAGCTGGACCTGCCGTACGGCACGGTCCGGCTCAAGCTCGGCGGCGGTGAGAACGGTCACAACGGTCTTCGTGCGATCTCCAAATCGCTGGCGAGCAAGGACTACCATCGCGTGCGGTTCGGGATCGGCCGGCCGCCCGGAAGGATGGACCCGGCCGATTTCGTGCTCCGCGACTTCTCCGCAGTCGAACGCAAGGAGTTGGCGTTGTCCGTCGACCGGTGCGCCGACGCGGTGGAGGCGTTGGTCAGCAAGGGTTTGACGGCGGCGCAGAACCTGTTTCACGCCGGCTGAGGTAAGCGGAGGCAGCTCGCGAATGGAACGCAACCTTCTCACCCCGGAGGACGTGCGCGAGGTCGTCTTCGACAAGGCACCGCTCGGTAAGCGGGGGTACAACGAGCAGGAGGTCGACGACTTCCTTGACCGGGTCGAGGACACCCTGGCCGGCGCGGACGGTCTGACCGCCGACGAGGTCCGCATGGTCGTCTTCCAGGACGCCCCCCGGATCAAGCGCGGCTACCACGAGGAGCAGGTGGACCGGTTCCTTGACCAGGTCGCCACCACCCTCGATCACCTGTCCCGCGCCGGTTCCCCCACCGGTGCCGGCCCCGCCCCGCGCCGCGCCTCCCGGCACCCGGCCGGCCCCGAGCCGGTCCCGGTTCCGGTACCGCACCCCTCCGAACAGACCACCCCGATGCCGTTCGTCCAGCCGCCCTCGATGCCCGGCTACCCGCCCGCGCAGCCCGCCGAGCCCTCCGAGGCCCCGTTCGAGCTGCTGGCCCTGCCCATCCCGCCCGCTCCCCCTGGCGCCCGCGGCTACCGCCCCGGCGACGTCGAGAAACTGGCCCGCCTCCTCGCCATCGCCATCGAACAACCCAACGGCCCGACCTCCACCGACCTGCTGAACGCCCGCCTGGCCCGCACCTTCTTCAACGGCCAGGGCTACCACACCGACGCCGTCGACGCGGTCATCGCCGCCTGGGTCGAAGAACTCCGCAACCGCGAAGGCTAATACCCACCCACCGCTCACGTTCCGAACCAGCAACTCGCGCCGCCGGAACTGTCAACTCACGTGCTGGGGCCAGCAACTCAGCTGCTGGAGGTGGCAACTCGCGCGGCCTGCCAGCCGAGCACCAATGGCCGGTGCACGGCTGTGGGCAGGCCGCGCCCCGACTGTGTGCACCAAGCACCTGCCCACAGCCGTGCCACGGAACGCCGGGCCCAGCCCCGCCAAGTCGACCGACCCGAGCGTTCCGACGCAGCCGGGGCCGGCACCCAGACCAACCCGGCCCACCTGCACCAGCGGGATCCCTGCCGGGCTCGGCGACTCAAGCCCGGGAGCCATCAACTCGGATGCTGGGGCCGGGAACTCGGGTGCCAGGCCCGGCGACTCGGCTTGCTGGGGCCGGGGCTCCGGGGGTTAGACGGATTCGGATTCGCGGGTCTGGATGCTGGCGGCGAGTTGGTCGCCTGCGGCGGCGCGGCGGAGCTTGCCGGAGGGGGTCTTGGGGAGGGTGCCGGGCGGGAGCACGAGGACGGCCGAGGGGCGGGCGTTGATGGCTTCGAAGACGCGGGCGGCGATCTGCTTGCGGAGCAGCTTCGCGGCGTCGTCGTCGCCTGCGTGGCGGGATTCGACCACCACGGCGAAGCGTTCGCGGCGGGTGCCGGCGTCCAGTCGCACGGCGACGGCGTTGCCGGCGCGGACGCCGTCGACCGACGTGGCGGCGCGCTCGACGTCGGTGGGGTAGATGTTGCGCCCGGCGAGGATGATCACGTCCTTCCGCCGGCCGCAGATGACGATCTCGCCGTCCACCAGGTAGCCGATGTCGCCGGTGGCGAGCCAGCCGTCGGCGTCCTGGGTGGGGACGGGGCCGTCGACGGTCAGGTAGCCGGGGGTGACGGCTTCGCCGCGCAGCCGGATCTCACCGACCTCGCGATCGCCCAGCCGGTTGCCGTCGGCATCGACCACCTCGGCCTCGATGCCGGGCAGCGGGCGGCCGAGGACGGCGAAGGCGCGGACGGTGCGCTCGGGATGGTCCTGCTCGGCGTCGGTGACCGGCACGGCGCGGCCGTCGGACTCCAGCCGGTCGGCGTCGATGCGGTCCAGGGTGAGGCCGGTGAACAGCCGGGCGAAGGACACCGCCAGGGTCACCTCGGCCATGCCGTAGGCCGGGAACACGCATTCCGCGGGCATCCGGAACCGGGCACCGGCGGCCACGAACGCCTGGACCGCCTTCTCGTCGATGGGCTCGGCGCCGTTCAGCGCGATCCGCAGGGTGGACAGGTCGTAGCCGGCGTCGTCGTCGGCCCCGGCCAGGCGGCGGCCGAGCAGCGCGTAGGCGAAGTTCGGCGCGGCGGTGATCGTGGCCCGGTACTTGGTGATCAGCTGCGCCCAGAGCAGCGGCGCGGACAGGAAGTCGGCCGGGGTCACCTTCACCAGCCGGACGCCGACTATCATCGGGGTGGTGTAGAAGCCGACCATCCCCATGTCATGGAACATCGGCAGCCAGGACACCATGATGTCGTTCTCGACATCCAGGGCGGCCCGCTCGGCCATCGCCGCGACGTTGCACATCAGGTTACCGTGGGTGATCTTGACGGCCTTGGGCTCCGCGGTCGAACCACTGGTCAGCTGGAGCAGCGCGGGGGCGTCCTCGTCCACCTCGACGATCTCCGCCAGCGGGTGGGTGCCGTCCAGGTCGGTGATCAGCCGGTAGCCGATGCCGTGCTCCTCGAGCACCGGGGCCAGCGCGTCGAACGGGGCGCCGAGTAGCACGAGCTTCGAGTCGATCATGTTGAGCACCCGGACGGTGTCCGCCGCCCACTGCGCGATGTCGGTGCGCGGGGTCGGCTGGTGCAGCATCGTCACGCTGCCGCCGGCCAGCCACACGGCCTGCACCGCCGGTCCGATCGCGGCCGGCTCGGCGGCCAGCACGGCCACCGCGTCGTGCTTGGCCAGCCCGTGCGCCACCAGATCCCCGGCGATCCCGCGGGCCTGCTCGTGCACCTGCGCCCAGGTGGTGTGCACCGCGTTCCCCGGCTCACCGGTGACCACGCCGTTGTGCTGGCCCACCGTGCGCGCGGTCTCTAACACCCTGTCGACAAACCGGCTCATGACCACGCACTGTATCTGGACTACTCGGCGGCAGCCGCAGCCTCCAGCCACAGCTCCTCCACCGACTCCTTGTCGGCGATGACCTTGCGCAGCTCGGCGTCGAGCGCCAGCAGCCGCACGGCGTCCGTGGCGGCCTCGGCCAGCGCCGTGTGCAGCTCGGCTTCGCGCCTGGTCAGCGCGTCCAGCCGGCGCTCGAGCCGGGCCAACTCCTTGCGCGCGGCGCGCTGCCCGGCCGCGTTGGACACCGCACGCGCGGCCGGTGCCGCGGGGGCGGGCACGGCGGTCGCGGCATCCCGCCGGGTCAGGTACTCCTCGATGCCACCCGGCAGATGCGTGACCCGGCCGTCGCCCAACAGTGCGAACACGCTGTCACACACCCGTTCGACCAGGTAGCGGTCGTGCGAGACCACGACCATCGTCCCCGGCCAGGAGTCCAGCAGGTCCTCCAGCTGCTGCAACGTGTCGATGTCCAGGTCGTTGGTCGGCTCGTCGAGCAGCAGCACGTTCGGCTCGGTCATCAGCAGCCGGGACAGCTGCAGCCGGCGCCGCTCCCCACCGGACAGCTCGCCGACCGGCGTCCACTGCCGGCTGGCCGGGAAGCCGAACCGCTCCAGCAGCATCGACGCGGACAGCTCCTGCTTGCCCAGCGTGACCCGACGGGCGATCTCCTCGACCGCCTCGAGCACGCGCAACTCGTCCGGAAGATCCGACAGCTCCTGGGTCAGGTACGCCAGCCGCACCGTCTGGCCCTGCACCCGCCGGCCGGTCCGCGGCGCCAGCTCGCCGGCCAGCAACCGCACCACGGTCGTCTTGCCCGACCCGTTCACCCCGACCAGGCCGATCCGGTCGCCCGGCCCGATCCGCCAGGTCACGCCGGCCAGGATCGGCGGCAGCCCGCCCACCGACAGCGTCACGTCCTCCAGCTCAAGCACCCTGCGGCCGAGCCGGCGCTTGGCGAAGCTGACCAGCTCCACGGTGTCGCGCGGCGGCGGCACCTCGGAGATCAGCGCCTCGGCCGCCTCGATCCGGTACCTGGGCTTGGACGTGCGGGCCGGCGGGCCGCGACGCAGCCAGGCCAGCTCCTTGCGGGCCAGGTTGCGCCGCTTCTCCTCCACCGTCTCGGCCAGCCGGGCCCGCTCGGCCCGGGCGAACACCCAGTCCGCGTAGCCGCCCTCGTACTGCTCGATCCGGCCGCCGACCACTTCCCAGGTCCGGGTGCACACCGTGTCCAGGAACCAGCGGTCATGGGTGACCACGACCAGCGCGGTGCGCCGGGCCACCAGATGCCCGGCCAGCCAGCGCACCCCCTCGAGGTCCAGGTGGTTCGTCGGCTCGTCCAGGATCACCAGGTCCAGCTCGTGCACCAGGGCCGCGGCCAGCGACACCCGGCGCCGCTCGCCGCCGGACATCGTGCCGACCGGGCTGTCCAGACCGAGCGCGGTGATGCCCAGCCCGGTGAGGATGCCGCGAGCCCGAGGATCGGCCGCCCACTCGTGCTCCGCGGTCACCCCGAGCGGATCCAGTACCTCGGTGCGGACCGTCGCACCCTCCGGCAGCTCCATCCGCTGGGTGACCACGGCCAGGCGCAGGTCCCGGTTGCGGCTGACCCGCCCCGAGTCCGGCGGCTCGACCCCGGCCAGCACCTCGAGCAGGGTGGTCTTGCCCCCGCCGTTGAGCCCGACCACCCCGATCCGGTCGCCGGCACCCACGCCGAGCGAGACGCCGTCCAGCAACGCGCGCATCCCGTAGCTCTTGCCGACCGACTCGAGGTTGACCAGGTTGGCCATCAGGCGTGGACCTCGGGCGGCGTCGGGCGGGGCGCCTCGTCGCCGCCGACCACCCGGGCCCCGGGCACCGGGCCGTGCGCGACCCGGACCGTTCGGCACACCCCGGCGCCGGCCAGCTCGGCCGCCACCCGCAGCGCCGAGTCCGCGTCCTCGCAGAGGAACGCGCAGGTCGGCCCGGACCCGGACACCACGCCGGCCAGCGCGCCCGCGCTGACCCCGGCGCGCAGCGTGCGGCGCAGCCCCGGCCGCAGCGACACCGCCGCGGCCTGCAGGTCGTTGCCGAGCAACAGGGCGAGCTGGCGCGGGTCGCCGGAGGCCAGTGCCTCAAGCACCGGCTCGACCGGGCCGAGCCGGGGCGGGTCGCCGTCGGCCCGCAGCCGGTCCAGCTCGGCGTACACCGACGGCGTGGACAGCCCGTCCCGGTCGAAGGCCAGCACCCAGTGGTGTGTGTGCCTGGTCAGCACCGGGACCAGCTGCTCGCCCCGCCTTGTGCCAAGCGCGGTGCCGCCGTGCAGGGCGAACGGCACGTCGCTGCCCAGCCCGGCGGCGATCGTGGACAGCTCGTCCCGGCCCAGCTCCAGCTTCCACAGTGCGGCAAGGCCGACCAGCGCGGCGGCGGCGTCGGCGCTGCCGCCGGCCATCCCGCCGGACACCGGAATTCCTTTCCGGATCACCACCCGGATCTTGAGGTCGTTCGGGTTGCGGCCGACGTAGCCGGCCAGCTGGCGGGCCGCCTGCCAGGCCAGGTTCTCGGCGTTGGTCGGCACCATCGGCGCGCCCTCACCGTGCACCTCGACGCCCGGCTCCTCGACCACCGCCACCGTGACCTCGTCGGTCAGCGACAGCGCCTGGAACACGGTGCTCAGCTCGTGGTAGCCGTCCGCGCGCAGCTCGCCGACCCCCAGATGCAGGTTGATCTTTGCCGGCACCCGGACGGTGACGGGCGGCGGTACGACGGCGAGCACACCGTGCAGCCTACGGGGCGGCACATCCTACGCGGCGACGCCTCGGATGCCCGCCGGAACCGGGTGGACCAGCCCACCGCGTTCGGTGATCCAGTCGATCGCGCCGTCCGCCCGCGCGCCGGTGACGCCGACCCGGAACCGGGCCACGGGCGTCTCGCCGAGCCGGGTCAGGCCGCCGCCGAGCACCGGGATGGCCACGTCGAACCGACTGGCCGCCTCGGGCAGCAGGGCGCCGACCGCGGCGAAGCCGATCAGCACCACGTCCACCACGCGGTCGTGCCCGGTCGACCCCGTGGTCGAGACGGCGGCCGGGTCGATGTCCGGCAGCACGGCCGCGGCCACCTGGCCGGCCGGGCGCTGGATCAGCTCGAGCAGGCCGCCGTGTTCGACGATCCGGCCGTGGTCGAGGATCGCCACCTCGTCGGCGATCCGGCGGACCACCCCGGCGTCGGTGGTGGTCAGCACGACCGTGGCACCCAGCTCGGCGCGAGCCCGGTCCAGGACGGTGAGCACCCCGGCGGCGCCGTCCGGGTCCAGCGCGCCGGTCGGGTCGTCGGCAAGCAACACGGTCGGCTCCCCCACCAGCGCCCGGGCCACGGCTACCCGCCGGCGCTGGCCGGGGGTGAGCGCGTCCGGGTAGGTGGCGGCCTTGTCGGTCAGGCCGATCAGATCGAGCAGTTGGCCAACCTTGGTGCGGCGCTGCGGGCCGTCCACGCCGGCCTGCTCGAGCGGTGCGGCGATGTTGCCGGCAGCGGTGCGCTGAGCGATCAGCGAATCCCCGGCCGGGACGACGCCGATCTGACTTCGGGCCACCCGGAGCCGGCGCGGGTCGAGCCCGGCGGTGTTCTGGCCGTCCAGCCGGATGACGCCGCTGTCCGGGCGTTCCTGCAGGGCGATGAGGCGGGCGAGGGTGGACTTTCCGGATCCGCCGGGGCCGACCACCCCGGCGATCGAGCCCGCGGTGACGTCGAAGGTCACGTCGTCGAGGGCGACGACCGGGCCGGTGGTTCCGCGGAATGACTTGGTGAGGTTCTCTACGGTGATCACTTCTGCTCCCAGTGCAACGCATGGCGGCCGCGTTGTCGCGGCTGGAATCGGTGAGATTTCGTCCTATGTGGACAGAACAGCGGCGGGGGCTAGCAGCCCGGACAGCCGCTCACCGTGCGACGGCACTGGTCGATCACGCGCCTTGAGGTGAGGATCCGCATCCCAACTCTCTCCTCCATCGTTCCTGGCGGTAGCACCTGCCCACCGTGGGTGGTTGCTGCGGCGTCGTCGATCCAGGTCTCTCGGCCGCTCGGGATGGATACTGCAGCCAGTACACCCGACCCGGGCGGCGCGACGCAACCCGCTTGCGGGGGAATTGAGTGCTTACGTTTGGCATGTCACACCTCAGGCGCGACACCCAGATGCGGCCTAAGGGACCGGGTCGGAGCTGCGCGTTCGGGCGATCCGGGCGAAGTCGCCGACGGTCAGCTGCTCGCCACGGACCGTCGGGTCGATGCCGGCGTCGGCGAGTACCGCCTCCGCCCGAGCGGCGGATCCGGCCCAGCCGGCCAGGGCCGCCCGCAAGGTCTTGCGCCGCTGCGCGAACGCGGCGTCCACCAGAGCGAACACGTCCTCCCGGGCGCCCGGCGGCGGCTCGCGGCGGTTGAGCAGGACCAGCGCCGAGTCGACGTTGGGCACCGGCCAGAACACCGAACGCGGGACCGTGGCGACCCGGCGCACGTCGGCGAACCAGGCGGCCTTGACGCTGGGGATCCCGTACACCCGGCTGCCCGGACCGGCGGCCATCCGGTCGGCCACCTCGGCCTGCACCATGACCAGCCCGGTACGCAGCGAGGGCAGTTCGGCCAGCAGGTGCAGCACGACCGGCACGGCGACGTTGTACGGAAGATTGGCCACAAGGGCAGTCGGCGCCGGCTCCAGCGCGTCCGCGCCGATCCGCAGCGCGTCCGCGTTGACCGTGATCAGCTTGTGCACCAGCCCGGGTGCCCGCTCGGCGACGGTGTGCGGGAGCCGGTCGGCCAGCACCGGATCGATCTCGACCGCCAGCACGGTCCGGACCGCCGGCAGCAGCCCGAGGGTCAGCGACCCCAGCCCCGGCCCCACCTCGAGCACGACGTCATCGGGCCGCAGGTCCGCGACCGCCACGATGCGCCGCACGGTGTTCGGGTCATGCACGAAGTTCTGCCCGAGCCGCTTGGTCGGACGCAGCCCCAACTCGGCCGCGATCGCCCGCACCTGCGCCGGCCCCAGCAGCGCCGCGTCCCCGGTGGTCACGAGCCGAGCCTAGGGTGCCGTCCGGGACCTGGGGTGGGTCAGGTGGGCAGGCCGAGCTTGCGGGCGCAGGCGGGCCAGGCGCCGTAACCGCCGCGGCGGTCGCGGACCAGGGTGGCGGTGGCGATCTGCTGTTCGCGGGTGGCCTGGTGGGGGTAGGCGGCGTACTGGGTGCCGCCGTTGGACTGCCAGGTGCTCAGGTTGAACTGCAGGCCGCCGTAGTAGCCGTTGCCCGTGTTGATCGCCCAGTTGCCGCCGGCTTCGCACTGGGCGAGGCGGTCCCAGACCTCGCCGTCGGAGATCACCGGCTGGGGCGGCTTCTTGGTGCCGACCTTGACCACCTTGGGCTTGGCTTCCTTGGTGACCTTCGCGCCGATCTCCTCGCGGGAGACCTCTTTGCCGTCCTTGATGGTGATCCGGTAGGTGGCGATCCGCTCGCCGGCGGCGCCGGGGTCGAGGACGACCTCCTTGCCGCGGTCCATCTCGGGGTCTTCCTGCTTCTGGACCGGCGGGGCGACCTCTTCGGTCTGGTTGATCACGGTCACGCCCATGCGGGTGATCCGCACCTCGGCGCCGTTGGTGATCTTGAGGTCGCCGGTCGGCGTGACGGCGTCCTCGGGGCCGAGGGTGACCTTGAGGTCGCGGAGCAACTCCTCGACGGTGACCGCGTTCGTGGTCAGGGTCTGCGGGAGGTTGCCGCCGTCGAACAGCGTGATGTTCTTGGCCGTCTTCAGCTCGAGGGTCATGCCGTCCAGCGGCACCTCGGTGTCCGCCCCCACCGACGTCCACATGCCCTCGGCGGCCAGGTTGAGCTGCTTGAGCGCCTGGCCCACCGTGGTGGCGCGGACCCACAGGTCCCGCTGCTCGCCGTCGATGGTCAGGTGCAGCAGCCGGCCGCGCTGCAGCACGACCTTGCCGCCGTCACCGATGCTGGCGCTCGGCGACGGGGACAGCGAGTCGTGCTCGCTGACCGTGACGCCCTCGTCGGCGAGCAGCTCGCCGACCGTGGACGCGTAGGTGTTGACCTGCTCGGTCTGACCGTCGACCTCGATGGTGACGGACTTGTTCATGGCGATCGCCGCGGCGCCACCGCCGATCATGGTGACCAGCAGCGCGGCGATGGTGGACTTGAGGAAGCTCTGCTTCCACCGCTTGACCGTGGTGCCGATGCCGGTCGGCTGCGGGGACTGGTAGACGTGCAGCGGCTGCGGGTGCAGCGCGGACAGATCGTCCGGGATGACCGGTAAGACGGTGGTCTCGGCGTTGATCAGCCGGATCAGCTCGTCGACGTCGACGTTGGCCGAGGCCATCAGCTCGTCGGCCTGCGGCCCGAGCGCGACCCGGACGTCGTGCGGCGTGATCGCCAACGACTCGGAGTACTCGGTGTAGTTGGGGAACTCCGAGCGCCAGGCGCGGAAGTCCTCGCTCAGCACGCTGGTGCTGGTGCTGGGGACGCTCACCGGGGTGAACCAGTCGGTATCGGCGTGGAAAACCGAATCGTCGGCGTCGCTGGTCCGATAGCCAGTCACAGGTTCGAGTACCTCCTGAAGGCGGAAGGCCGCGCGCGAGCGCAACATCCACGCTTTCGTTCCGTTACACCGTTCCCGAGCCAGCGAACCGTCAGCGCCCCGACTTGCGCCGGACTGACTGCGGGTCTTCCCACCCGGACCGTTTCTTTCTTCCAGGTTCGATCACGGGACAGTAACGGTGCCGGGGGCATCGCGCAAACACTTCCGGGCGTGTCGTGAGTTCCATCACAGCACTTCAGTACGAACGACTGTCACCCGTTTGTCGTAGTCATGCACGGTCCGCAACGAAGCCCTCACGCCGGGAGCCGGAAGACCCGCTCCGCGGTCGCGGTGACCGCCGCCGCCAGCTCGGCCACGCTCACCCCACGCAGGTCCGCCAGGTCCCGGATCGTGTACGCCGCACAGTAGGGCTCGTTGGGCCGGCCGCGATACGGATGCGGGGTCAGGAACGGGGCGTCGGTCTCCACCAGCAGCTGCCCGTCCGGCACCAGCTCGGCGGCCGCGCGCAGGGCGGCGGCGTTGCGGAACGTGACGGAGCCGGCGAACGAGAGCACGTAACCGGCGGCCACGCACCGCCGCGCGATCGCGGCGTCACCGGAGAAGCAGTGGAACACCACCGGTTCCGGCGCGCCCTCCTCGTCCAGGATGCGCAGCACGTCCTCGTAGGCGTCCCGGCAGTGGATCATCAGCGGCTTGCCGACCCGCCGGGCCAGATCGATGTGCCAGCGGAACGCGGCCTGCTGGGCGTCCGGCGGCGCGTAGTCCCAGTAGTAGTCCAGCCCGGTCTCACCGATCGCGACCACCCGCGGCCCGGCGGCCAGCCGCTCGATCTCGGCCCGGTCCGCCGCGCCGAAGTCCGACGTCCGGGTGGGATGGATCGCCACCGCCGCGAACACCCGATCGTCCCAGGTGGACGCCCGCGCCGCCCAGCGCGCCGCGGCCAGGTCGTCGGCGACCGTGATCACCCGGGTCACCCCGGCCGCCGCCGCCCGGTCGACCATTGTGGAAACGTCGCCGGGTTCCTTGGCACCACAGGCATCCAGGTGCGTGTGGGCGTCGACCACCGGCACCGGAAGGGGCTCCGGCACCGGCGGCAACTCGCTGTGCCCACGGTTCGCTCCGCTCGGCCGCTGCTGGCGCCGGCTTCCCTCGTCCGCTGCTCGCCGCTCGTCCCTCGCGGCTGCGCTGCTCCTCGGTCCAGCCGGCACCGCGGCCTCGCTCTCGCTCACTGTTGAATGGGTGCCCACTCCGGACCGGTCTCGCCCAGCTTCGGATCGAGCTTGGCGAACAGCGGGGTCGGCTTGTCCAGCGGCCGGCCGGCCTCGATCGGGATGGACTCCCAGCGGGCCTGCTCGGCGGCGTAGTCACCGGTCAGGATCGGGTTGATCCGGCCGGGTACGTCGAGATCCTCGACCTCGCGCAGCTCCGGCTGCGCGGCCCAGACCTCCTTGCCGCCCAACAACTCGTGCACCTTCTGCGCGGCGTGCGGCAGGAACGGGGTGAGCAGCGTGTTGGCGTCCTGCACCACCTGCAGCGCGGTGTGCAGCACGGTGTCCCGCCGGGCCGGGTCGTCCTTGAGCTTCCACGGCTCCTGCTCGGAGATGTACTTGTTCGCCGCACCGACCACCCGCATCGCCTCGCCGATCGCGGCCTTGAACCGGGACCGCCGCAGATGCCCGCCGACCACGTCGAAGGCGTTGCGGGACAAGGACTTCAGCTGCTCGTCGGCGGCCGTGGGCAGGCCCGGCGACGGCACCGCGCCCCCGTTCTTGTGCGCCATCGAGATGGCCCGGTTGACCAGGTTGCCCCACTCGTTGGCCAGCTCGAAGTTGATCCGGCGGACGAACTCGTCCCAGGTGAAGTCGGTGTCCTGGGTCTCCGGTCCGGCCACGGAGATGAAGTACCGCAACGCGTCCGGCCCGAACTCGTCGAGGAACTCGTGCACGTAGATCACGGTGCCGCGGGAGGTGGAGAACTTCGAGCCGCTCATCTTGAGGAACTCGCTGGAGACCACCTCGGTGGGCAGGTTGAGGGTGCCGAACGGCCCCGGGGTGCCGCCCTTGTCGCCCGCGCCGTTCTGCCCGAGCAGCAGCGACGGCCAGATCAGCGAGTGGAAGACGATGTTGTCCTTGCCCATGAAGTAGTAGCCCTGGGCCTCCGGGTTGAGCCAGAACTCCTGCCAGGCGTCGTCGTCGCCGCTGCGCCGGGCCCATTCCACGCTGGCCGACAGGTAGCCGATCACCGCGTCGAACCAGACGTAGAACCGCTTCATCGGCTGATCCCGCCAGCCGTCCAGCGGCACCGGCACGCCCCAGTCCAGGTCCCGGGTGATCGCCCGCGGCTTGAGGTCGTCGAGCAGGTTCTGGCTGAACTTCAGCACGTTCGGCCGCCAGTCGGTCCGGCTGGCCAGGTAGCCGCCGAGCGACTCGGTGAACGCCGGCAGGTCGACGAACAGGTGCTCGGTCTCGATGAACTCCGGGATCTCGCCGTTGATCCGGGACTTCGGGTTGATCAGGTCGGCCGGGTCGAGCTGGTTGCCGCAGTTGTCGCACTGGTCGCCGCGCGCCCCGTCGTAGCCGCAGATCGGGCAGGTGCCCTCGATGTAGCGGTCCGGGAGGGTGCGGCCGGTGGACGGGCTGATCGCGCCGAGCTGGGTGCGGGACACCACGTACCCGTTGCGCCACATGGCGCCGAACAGGTCCTGCACCACGCGGTAGTGGTTGCCGGTGGTGGTGCGGGTGAACAGGTCGTAGGACAGCCCGAGCCCGGCGAGGTCGGTGCCGATCTGCCGGGTGTACTTGTCGGCGGTCTCCCGGGCCGTGCGGCCCTCGTTGTCGGCCTGCACCAGGATCGGCGTGCCGTGCTCGTCGGTGCCGCTGACCATGAGCACCCGGTGGCCGGACATCCGCATGTAGCGTGAGAAGACGTCGGACGGGACACCGAATCCGGACACATGGCCGATGTGACGGGGACCGTTGGCGTAGGGCCAGGCCACCGCCGTCAGCACGGGACTGTTCATGTCCGCCTAGCCTACGGAGGGACGGCCCGCCTCATCGAACGGGTTAGGAGGATCCGGTGTCGGCGACCCGGTTGCTGGTGCTGGGCGTGGTACGGATGTACGGAACGGCGCACGGATACCAGGTGCGCCGCGACCTGCTGACCTGGTCGGCCGACAAGTGGGCCAACGTGGCGCCCGGCTCGATCTACCACGCGTTGAAGAAGATGGCCGCCGAAGGCCTGCTGGAACCGGTCGACGTGGAGCCGGCGACCGGGCCGGACCGGACCGGCTACCGGTTGACCCCGGCCGGCGAGACGGAGTTCCAGGCCCTGCTCGCCCGGTCGCTGGCCGAGGTGCACGCGGATCCGCAGGACGGGCCCGCGCTCGCGGCGGCGATCACGTTCCTGCCCACGCTGCCCCGGGCCCGGGCGATCGGCCTGCTCGAGCACCGGTTGACCCAGCTGAACGGACAGCTGGCCAACGTGATCGGGGTGCTGACCAAGGGCACCGAGTGGGGCCAGCCGGCGCACGTGGCCGAGCTGTACCGGCTGTGGATGATCACCCTCGAGGCCGTCATCACGTGGACGAAGAACCTGATCGAGACGTTGCGGTCGGGGGAGTACGTGATGGCCGACGACGCGCCGGACCACTTCGGACACAGCCCGGTCATAATCAAACTTGACTAGCCCGATAAGGTGAGCCACAGTCAAACTTGACTAACAGAGGGGAACGACCTTGATCAAAGCCAGCGGTCTGGCGCGGACCTTCCGCACCCGTGGCCGCACCGTCGAAGCCGTGCGAGGCGTAGACCTGTCCGTCGAGGCCGGTGAGCTGGTCGGCTTCCTCGGCCCGAACGGCGCCGGAAAGACCACCACACTGCGCATGCTCACCACGCTGATCGAGCCGACCGCGGGCGAGGCCACCGTGGCCGGCTGCGACCTGCGCAAGGACCCGCTCGGCGTGCGCAAGCGGATCGGGTACGTGGCCCAGGGCGGCGGCACCACCCCCGAGCTCAAGGTCATCGAGGAGATGGTGCTGCAGGCCCGGTTCTACGGCCTGACCAAGGCCGACGGCATGCGACGCAGCGTCGAGCTGATGAAGCGGCTGGACATCGCCGACCTCGACGACCGGATCATCAAGACGCTCTCCGGCGGTCAGCGGCGCCGGCTGGACGTCGCTCTCGGCCTGGTGCACGACCCGCGGCTGGTGTTCCTGGACGAGCCGAGCACCGGCCTGGACCCGCAGAGCCGGGCCAACCTGTGGGACCACATCCGGTCCCTGCGCGACGAGCACGACACCACGGTGTTCCTGACCACGCACTACCTTGACGAGGCCGACGCGCTGTGCGACCGGATCCTGGTGATCGACAACGGTCGGATCGTCGCCGTGGGCAGCCCGGACGAGCTGAAGTCCCGGGTGTCCGGCGACGAGATCCGGGTCGAGGTGCCGGCCGGCGACCTGGCCAAGGCCGCCGAGCTGGCCGAGCAGCTGGCCGGCGCCAACGAGATCACCGCGGCGGAGACCACGGTGCGGTTCCGGGTGCCCCGGGGCGACGCCGCGGTGCCCGAACTGCTGCGCGCGATGGACGCCCAGGGCATCCCGATGGAGTCCATCCAGGTGCACCGCCCGACCCTGGACGACGTGTTCCTGACCATGACCGGGCGCAGCCTGCGCGACGCCGAGCAGGAGACCGAGGCCGAGCAGGCCCCGCAGGGGAAGGAGCCGGCAAGTGTTGCGTGACATCTGGTTGTCCCTGCGCCGCGAGCAGACCCTGGCGCTGCGCAACCCCGCGTGGATCGGCATCGGCATCATGCAGCCGGTGCTCTACCTGTTCCTGTTCGGTCCGCTGATGGAGCGGATCGTGGACAACACGCCGGGCTTCCCGCCCGGCAGCGCATGGGTGATCCTCACCCCGGCGCTGATCCTTCAGCTCGGTCTGTTCAGCCTGTTCGCCGGCTTCGGCATCCTGGCCGACCTGCGCAGCGGCGCCCTGGAGCGGATGCGGGTCACCCCGGTGCGGCGGCTGGCGCTGCTGCTCGGCAAGGTGCTCAACGCCGGCATCCAGCTGCTGGTCCAGGCGCTGCTGATCCTGGTGCTCGCGCTGCTCGTGTTCGATCTGGAGGCACCGGCCGGCGGCATCCTGCTCAGCCTGCTGATCGTGGTCATGCTCGGCATCGCGCTCGCCTCGTGCTCCTACGCACTCGCGCTGAAGCTCAAGAGCGAGGAGGCGTTCATCCCGCTGCTGAACACCATCCTGCTGCCGGTGCTGCTGCTGTCCGGAATCCTCATCCCGATCACCACCGGGCTGGCCCCCGGTTGGCTCTACACGATCTCCCGGATCAACCCGATGACCCACATCGTGGACGCGGGCCGGGCCTCGTTCCGTGGCGACTTCGCCATGGACGCCCTGTTCACCGGCTGCGTCGTGCTGGCGGTGATGACCGTGCTCTCGGTCTGGTGGGGCGCCCGCACGTTCCAGAAGGAGAACGCCTGACCCGTACGGTCACCGCCCGGTCTCAGCGCCGGGCGGTGACCGTGGCGTCGTAGAGCGCCTTGCGGCTCACGCCGGTCTCGGCGGCGACCTCGGACACCGCGTCCTTGAGCCGAGCGCCGCCGGCCGTGCGCTCAAGTACCCGGTCGACCAGCGCGGCCGGGTCCAGCACGGCCGTCGGCTCGGCACCGGCCAGCACCACGGTGATCTCCCCGCGCACGCCACCGGCCGCCCAGGACGCCAGCTCGCCGAGCGGGCCGCGGCGGACCTCCTCGTACGGCTTGGTCAGCTCCCGGCACACCGCCGCCCGCCGGTCCGCGCCGAGCACCTCGGCGGCGTCGGTCAGGGTGACCGCGATCCGGTGCGGGGACTCGAAGAACACCGCCGTGCGCGGCTCCTCGGCCAGACCGGCCAGCCACCGGCGCCGCTCCCCCGGCTTGCGCGGGGCGAACCCCTCGAAGCAGAACCGGTCACAGGGCAGCCCGGACAGGGCCAGCGCGGTGGTCACCGCGGACGGCCCGGGCAGGCAGGTCACCGGCAGATCCTCCGCGACACACGCGGCGACCAACCGGAACCCGGGGTCGGACACGCTGGGCATGCCGGCGTCGGTGACCAGCAGCACGGTCTGCCCGGACCGGAGCGCCGCAAGCAGCCCGCCGATCCGGGCGGTCTCGACCGCGTCGTAGAAGCTGACCAAGCGACCGGCCGGGGTGACCCCGAGCGCGGCGGCCAGCGCGCGCAGCCGCCGGGTGTCCTCGGCCGCGATCACGTCCGCGGCACCGAGCGCCTCGACCAGTCGGGGGGAGGCGTCCCGGGAGTCGCCGAGCGGCGTCGCGGCCAGCACCAGCACGCCGGCAGCCTAACCGGGCAGCCGTCAGCTCTGGACCACCGAGTTGCCGTTGCCGTTGTCGGCCACCTGCGGCTCGCCGCTGGTCCAGAGCACCTGGTTGCCCGTGCCGTTGATGGTGATCCGGCCGATCTTGTCCAGCTTGATCTGGTTCTCCGAGCCGTTGACCGTGAACGCGCCGCAGCTACCGGTGAAGGTCAGCTGGTTGCCCGAGCCATTGAGCACCACGTTGCCGCCGGCACAGTCGATCGTGCGCTGCCGCCCGGACTCGTTGAGGGTCTGGGTGGCGCCGCCGCTCCCGGGCGCCGGGCTCATCGTGGTGGCGCTCGGCGGGGTGCTCGGCGGCGCGGACGCGGCCAGCTTGCGCAATTCGAGCACGACGGCATCGGACTCGATCCGCAGCGTGTCCGGGCCGCAGGTCAGCGTGACCGTGCCGGTCGGCGCCAGGGCCGGGGCGACCTGACTCATGGGCAGCGTCGAGATGCCGGCGATCGGCTGTTTGAGGGTGATCTCGCCGGAGGCGTTCTCCAGTTGGAAGACGTACTTGTCGCCGGGCTTGCTGAAGGTGCCGTCGGCGGTGCCGTTCACGGTCCCCTCGACGGCGACCGAGCCGGCCTCCAGCCGGACGTTCGTGCCGCTGCCGGTGAGCGTCCAGGCCCCGCCGGTGGTCAGGGCGAGCTTGAGCCCGCCGCCGCTGCGGGCCACCAAGGGCGCGCCGTTGACCTGGGTGCCGGCCTTACCGCTGATCGTGGTGACCTCGTACGTCCCGGTCGGGCACGTTCCGTCTCCGGAGCCCGCCGACGACGAGGAGGTCGGGGGCGCGGCGGTCGAGCTGGGCCCGCCTCCCGCGGTGTTACCCGTTGAACACGCGGTGAGCAGAAGACACATCCCAAATGCTGACGCCGCAACGGCCTTGCCACCCATTGGAGGGACCTCCCGGTTTCGGTCTGTGGCCCAAAACCTAGGAGGTCCCCACTCACACTGTCCGCCAAACCGTCGGAATCGACCACCGGGCCCATCACAGTGGATCACCGCGGAAAGTCTCGCCCCGACCAACGCAACCTCAGGGGCACCGTGACGCAACCCAGCCACCACCAACCCGCTAACCGCACCATCGGCTGGAACGCAACAACAGCAGTAAATCCCGGAGAGGCGGAACAGCTACCGGGAAACGGTCGCCGCCGCCACCGCGCGCATCAGGTCCACGTCGGCGGCGTCCACCGGCTCGGCGGGGCCGACCCGCACCCAGTGCCCGGGATCGACCTGCGCGTGCACCACAAGGCCGTCCGCGGTCGCCCAGGTGGGTACCCCGTTCACCACCCGCGTCCGGTCCACCGGAACGTCGAGCACGTCCCCGCCCGACTTGACCTGCGTCGTCCCCGGCGCGGTCCCGGGCCGCAGCGACACCCGGACGCAGTCGACGAACAGCCGCTTCGCGACCGGACACACGGTCGCGAGGGTCAGCGTGTCGCCCTCGCCGAGCCACCCGGCCACCGCGTACCCCTGCGGCAGCGCGGAGAAGTCGGGCCCGGCCGTGGGGTCGAGCGGCGTCGGCCGAACGGACAGGCTCTGCGCGGTGGCCCGCAGCCCGGACAGCAGCTCCGCCGGCCCGCGGACCGTGAACCAGCGCCCGTCGTCGAGCTGCCAGGACAGCTCGAGCTGGGCGCCGTCCGGGAGCAGCCGGACCAGCTTCCCCGGCCGGCCGGCGATCGTCTCCGGCTCCTCGGACAGCAGCTCGGTCGGCGGCCGAGGCCCGGTGCTCAGCTCAACGACCACGGTCTCGCCGTCGTGCGATCCGTGGTACTGCACGTCGCTGAGATCCCGGCCGATCCGCCACTCCACCGGCCGGTAGCCGGCCGGCGGCACACCGACGGTGAACGGCAGCTCCAGCCGGACCGACGGGTCCGGTGCGGCCGGGGCGGCGGACGAGGTGGCCGGGCCGGTCCCGCCGCCCGGCGCGCCCGGCACCGCGAGCACCACGCCGAGGGCGACCGCCGCGACCGTCCCGGCCACGCCGGTCACGGTGGCCAGCTGCCGCCGCCTGCGCCGCCTTACCACGCCGGCCCGGAACCCGGTCAGCACCGCCGCCTCGTCCGGGGCGTGCCGTTCCAACTCGCCGAACGCGTCTCGGAGCGACTCTGTGTCGATCATGACTCGGAAAGCTCCAGTTGGTCGGCGCCGGCCCGCTGGCGCAGGCCGGCGAGCGCGCGGGAGACATGACTGCGCACGGTGACCGCCGTGCAGCCGAGAATCGCGCCGATCTCCTCGTCCGAGCGGCCCTCGTAGAAGCGCAGCACCAGGACCGCGCGCTGGCGGCGGCTCAGCGTGGCCAGCAGCGCGGCCAACTGGTCCCGGTCGGCCAACCGGTCCGCCGGATCGGGAACGGCCCGGTCCAGCAGCGCGGCCTCGGCCACCCGCCGTACCGAGCGGGTCGCCCAGCGCCGCCGCCAGGACAGGTAGCCGTTGGTGATCATGTGCCGGACGTAGAGATCGGGCCGGTCCAGCCGGCCGATGCGCGCCCACCCGGCGTGCGCCCGGACCAGGGCGTCCTGGGTCAGGTCCTGGGCCAGGTGGGAGTCCGCGGTCAGCACCCCGGCGTAGCGCACCAGCGCCGGGAGCTGATCACGGAGGAACTCGTCGAAGTCCACGAACCTGAAACGCTTCCCACGGTCAAACTGTTGAGTCCCGACACGGGCCGAACACGGCGCCCCCTACGATCCTTCATCGTGAGCCTCCTCGTCACGCAGGACGAGGCCGACCGCTTCGCGCTGGGGGACTCCCCGAGTTCCGCCGCGCCCGGCCGGCCGTCCGACGCCGAGGTGGTACGGGCCCGCCTGGTCAGCCCGGAGATGCCCACCGACCGGTTACGCGGCTGGCTGGTCACCGCGTTCCTGGCCGCGCTCGGCGCCCTCGTCCGGTTCCAGAACCTCGGCTTCCCCACCGACAACGGCACCCCGGTCTTCGACGAGAAGCACTACGTGCCGCAGGCCTGGGAGATGCTGCGCAACGGCGGCGTCGAGGACAACCCCGGCTACGAGCTGATCGTGCACCCGCCGCTCGGCAAGCAGCTGATCGCGGCCGGTGAGTGGCTGTTCGGCTACAACGGTTGGGGCTGGCGGTTCACCGCGGCCCTGTGCGCGGCCCTGATGGTCCTGCTGATCGTGCGGATCGCCCGGCGGCTGACCCGGTCCACCCTGCTCGGCGCGATCGCCGGCGTGCTGCTGATCTGCGACGGCGTCAGCCACGTGCAGGGCCGGATGGGGATGCTGGACATCTTCGGGGCGTTCTTCGTCCTGGTCGCGTTCGGCTGCCTGCTGCTTGACCGGGACCAGGTGCGCAACCGGCTGGCCATCACCGTCGGGGAGGGCTGGGCCACCGAGTCGCCCTACGGCCCCCGGCTGGGCTTCCGCTGGTGGCGCTTTGCCGGCGCGGTGGCGCTTGGCCTTGCCTGCGGGGTCAAGTGGTCGGGTCTGTACTGGCTGCTCGCGTTCGCGCTGCTCACGCTGCTCTGGGACGGCACCGCGCGGCGGGCGGCCGGGGTGCGCCGGCCGTGGCTCGGCATGCTGCGCAACGACCTGCTCGGCGCGGTGTGGGCGTTCATCGTGATCGCGACGCTGACCTACGTCGCCACCTGGTGGGCCTGGTTCGCCAACGAGACGGCGATCGACCGGCACCTGGCCGAGCAGGCCGCCGAGTCCGGCTGGCACACCGGCTGGTACGACATCTTCCCGCAGGCGATCCGGTCGCTGTGGCAGTACTCGTGGAACGTCTACGGCTTCCACAACGAGCTGCACACCCCGGCCACCGGACAGCACCCGTGGGAGTCCAAGCCGTGGACCTGGCCGATGGGCCTGCGGCCGATGCTCTACTACTACGACGGCGGCACCACCGGCTGCGGCGAGGCGTCCTGCGTCAGCGCCACCATGCTGATCGGCACGCCCGCGCTGTGGTGGCTGGCGCTGCCGATGCTGGCCTGGGCACTGTGGCGGACGTTCGGCCGGCTGGACTGGCGCTACGCCGCGGTGCTGGTCGGCTACCTGGCCGGCCTGCTGCCCTGGTTCCGCGACCTCGACCGGCAGATGTACTTCTTCTACATGACCCCGGTGGCACCGTTCCTGGTGCTCGGGCTGGTGCTGATCCTCGGCCATGTCCTCGGCCGGGCCAGGGAAGGCGACGAACGCCGGGGCACCGGCCTGCTCGTCGTCGCCCTGTACGTCGGCCTGGTGGTGGCCAACTTCGTCTGGTTGTGGCCGGTCCTCAACGGCGACTCGATCAGCGAATGGCGCTGGCAGGCCGAACTCTGGCTGCCCTCCTGGAAGTAGCCCGGGAACTCACCTCAGCGGGCGGGTGCGTTCGGCTCTGGCGATCGTCTCGGCGTCGACCACGCTGGTCACCGGGCCGTCCTCGGCGTGCCCGGCCCGGCTGAGCCAGTTGCGCATCTCCCGCGCCACCGCGTTGAGCGTCGGGCGGCGCGCCGGGTCGGCGTCCAGCGAGGCGACCAGCAACTGCTGGTGGGCACTGTTGTGCGGCAGGTGGCTGAGCCGCTCGGCCCGGGAGGCGGCCAGCAACGCCGCCATCGCGTTCTCCCGCACCCCGCGCGGCGGGTGGCCGCTCAGCGCGAAGCTCACCGTCGCGGCCAGTTGCCAGGCGTCCGACGCCGGGGTGGCGACCGCGCCGGCCGCGGTCTCCGGGGCCAGGAAGTCCGGGGTGCCGACCATCATCCCGGTCGCGGTCAGCGTGGCGTCCCCTCGGGACCGGGCGATCCCGAAGTCGATCAGGTGCGCGGTGCCGTCCGGGTCGATGATCACGTTGGCCGGCTTGACGTCCCGGTGCAGCACGCCTTTCGAGTGCGCCGCGGACAGCGCTCCGGCCATCGTCATCCAGAGCCGGGCGGCGGCCACGTCGTCCAGCGTCCCGCCCTCGTGCACCGCCTCGGCCAGCTGCAGGCCCTCGATGTACTCCATGATCAGGCCGAGACCGTCGGTGTCCGCGACGATGTCGTAGACCCGGACGCAGTTCGGGTGGTGCACCGCGGCCAGCGCCCTGGCCTCGCGCAGCATCCGCTCCTCGGTCTCGCCGTCCGGCGCGTGCGCGATCTTCACCGCCACCGTGCGGTCCAGCTGGGTGTCCACCGCGAGCCAGACCGTGCCGAACCCGCCGTGACCGAGTGGGCGCACCTTGCGGAACCGGCCGCTGCGGGTCCACACGCTCGACGTCGCGGCGGCCGGGACGGCGCCGCGCGGAGTGAACGGCAGCGGCCCGGGCTCGGCGGCCAGCCGGGCCAGCGCGGCCCGGTCCGGCTCGGGCTCACGCAGCGCCGGCCGCATCGGCGGCGGCGGCGGGGTGCGCGGCACCGGGGGCGGCGGGCGGAAGGTCGGCGGCGGCGGCATGACCCGGCGCGGGGCCTGCTGGTTGGACCGCTCGATCGTCGCCCAGCTCGGGGCGCCCACGATCAGCACCGGGATCATGCCGAGCACGGCCACCGGCAGGAAGCCCAGCCACAGGTAGATCGCCACCTGCGCGGCCAGCGGCGCGCTGAGCAGGATCAGGACCAGGAACGGGATCCAGATCAGCCGGCCGGGCCACTTCGGACCCCGGCGCAGCGCCGCCCGGGTCTGCAGCCACACGAACAGCAGGCACAGGCCGGGCACCAGCACCAGCGTGCCGATGTGCAGCAGGTGCTTCAGCGCGCCCTCGAACGGGTAGAACAGCACGTCATAGACGGTCGGACCGCCGCCGAGGTAGTCCCGCTGCACGCCGAAGCAGTACTCGTTGTTCAGCGTGACCAGGTCGTCGCCCTGCAGCCCGACGCTGGTGTCCCGGCGCCACGCCGCCCGGAACACCTCGCTGCTGCCGATCGAGAGCAGCCACGGCAGCAGGAACGCGAACAGCACGCCCACCGTGCCGAACAGCATCAATGTCGCGGAGTGGTAACGGTTTCCGGTGCCCTTGCGCACCACGGCCACGAACACCGAGGCGAACAGCGGCAACAGCGCGATCAGGCTGCCGGCGGTTGCGGTGGCCCAGACCCAGTCACCTGGACAGACGCCGGGCCCGAAGATGCGGTGGGCGAGCGAGAGCAGCGCGGCAGCGAGGTTGACGACTCCGTCCACCACGACTCCTCTCCCTCCCAGAGCCACACTAGGCGAAGTGACGCCGACAGGCGGCCAATGGTTGCGCCGACGGGGCATGATCTCCTCTATGGGCAGCTACCGCGACGCGTACCGGCAAAGCCTCGAGGATCGCGACGGCTTCTGGCTGGCCGCCGCCCAGGCGATCGACTGGGAGACCGCGCCGACGCAGACCCTGGACGACTCGGCCGCCCCGCTGTACCGCTGGTTTCCGGACGGGGTGCTCAACACCTGCCACAACGCGCTGGACCGGCACGTCGAGGCGGGCAACGGGGATCGCACCGCGCTGATCTACGACTCGCCGCTGACCGGCACCGGGTCCCGGCACAGCTACCGGGAGCTGCGCGACGAGGTGGCCCGGTTCGCCGGGGTGCTGGCCGGGCTCGGCGTCGTGGCCGGCGACCGGGTGATCATCTACCTGCCGATGGTGCCGCAGGCCGTGGTCGCGATGCTGGCCTGCGCCCGGCTGGGCGCGGTGCACTCGGTGGTGTTCGGCGGGTTCGCGCCGCGCGAGCTGGCCACCCGGGTCGACGACGCCCGGCCGAAGGTGATCGTGGCGGCGTCCTGCGGGATCGAGCCGACCCGGATCGTCGAGTACCGGCCGATCATCGCCGACGCGCTGGCACTTGCCACCCACCAGCCGGACCACATCGTTGTGCTGCAACGGGAACAGGCGCCGGCGGAGCTCGGCGAGCGGGACGTGGACTGGCACGAGGCGATGCGCGACGCACCGGCCGTGGACTGCGTGCCGGTGGCCGCGACCGACCCGCTCTACATCCTCTACACCTCCGGCACCACCGGGCGACCCAAGGGCGTGGTGCGGGACAACGGCGGCCATGCGGTGGCGCTGGCCTGGTCGCTGACCAACATCTACGACATCGGGCCGGGCGAGGTGTTCTGGACCGCCTCCGACGTCGGCTGGGTGGTCGGCCACTCCTACATCGTCTACGCGCCGCTGATCGTGGGCGCGACCACCGTGCTGTACGAGGGAAAACCGGTCGGCACGCCGGACGCCGGGGCGTTCTGGCGGGTGCTGTCCGAGCACCGGGCCAAGGCGCTGTTCACCGCGCCGACCGCGTTCCGGGCGATCAAGCGCGCCGACCCGGACGCGCGGCTGCTCGCCGGGTACGACCTGTCCGCCTTCCGCACGCTGTTCCTGGCCGGCGAGCGGCTGGATCCGGAGACCTACCACTGGGCCAGCGAGAAGCTCGGCGTTCCGGTGGTGGACCACTGGTGGCAGACCGAGACCGGCTGGCCGGTCTGCGCGTCGCCGCGCGGGCTCGAGCCGCTGCCGCTCAAGCCGGGCTCGCCGAGCGTGCCGGTGCCCGGGTACGACGTGCGGATCCTGGACGGCGCGGGCGCCGAGCTGCCGGTCGGGCAGGAGGGCGCGATCGCGATCCGGCTGCCGCTGCCGCCGGGCACGCTGCCCACGCTGTGGGGCGACGACGACCGGTACGTCTCGTCGTACCTGGCCCGGTATCCCGGCTACTACCTGACCGGGGACGGCGGGTTCATCGACTCCGACGGGTACGTGTACGTGATGGGGCGCACCGACGACGTGATCAACGTGGCCGGGCACCGGTTGTCCACCGGAGCCATGGAAGCCGTCCTCGCCGCCCACCCCGCCGTCGCCGAATGCGCCGTCATCGGCGTCCGCGACGCGCTCAAAGGCCAGCTCCCCAAGGGTTTCGTCGTCCTCAAGGCCGGCGCGACCATCGACGAGCCGACCCTGCGCGAGGAACTCGTCGCCGCCGTCCGCCGCGAAATCGGCCCGGTGGCCGCCTTCCGTGAGGTGTCGGTCGTCGACGGCCTGCCCAAGACCCGCTCCGGCAAGATCCTCCGGAAAACCATGCGCGGGATAGCCGACGGCCGCGACGAACCCGTCCCCTCCACCATCGAAGACCCCGCCGTCCTCGACGCCCTGCGCCCGATCCTGCGCGGCGAAGCCGTTCGATAGCGTGTCGCCCGTGCGCACCGTCCCGACCCGTTCCTGGCGCGGAATCAGCGCCGAGGACCGCCGGGCCGAGCGCCGCGCGGCCCTGATCGAGGCCGGCCTCGAGGTGATCGGCACCCAGGGCTGGGCGGGCACCACGGTGCGCGGCGTCTGCCGGCAGGCCGGCCTCACCGAGCGGTACTTCTACGAGAGCTTCGCCGACCACGAGGCGCTGCTGCTCGCCGTCTACGACCACACCCTCGCCACCGGCATCGAGTACGTGCTGGCCGCGGTCCGGTCGGCCCCGGCCGATCTCGGCTCCACCACCCGCGCCGCCATCGCCGCCGCGCTCGAGTACCTCCTTGACGACCCGCGCAAGGGCCGGATCCTGATCCTGGAAGCCACCGGCAACGAGCAACTGCAACGCCGCCGCCAGCAGGCGGTCCGCTCGCAGGCCACCCTGCTCACCACCCTGACCGCCGGCTTCTTCGACCATCCACCGCCCCGGTCCGACGCCTACCTGACCGCGCTGTCCCTGGTCGGCGCCCTCTCCGAACTCGCCGCCGCCCAGCTCGACGGTCAGCTCTCCGTTCCCCGCACTCGCCTTCTCGACCACCTGAGCGCCCTGGCGATCGCCGCCACCCACCTCCCGCCGCCCAGCTGATCTCGGCGAGCACGGTCCGTCGCTGGTCGGAGCCGGTGCGTGTTGCCCGGGAAGCCGTATTGGTCTATACCTATTTGTTGGACCCTGCCCCCGGGCCTCGAGGAGGACCCGTGCGAAACTCCGCCGAACGTCGTCTCCGCCGCCGGGTGGTGGCCGGGCTGACCGCCACCGCCGCCGTCATCGCCAGCGCCCTGCCCGGCGCCGCCACCGCCGACCCGGAGCCACTGATCACCCGGATGAACTCCATCGTGCCCGCGCCCGTCTCGGTCCAGCCCGACCCGGCTGGCGACTTCGAGATCACCCGGCGCACCAAGATCCTCGCCCCGTCCGGCGGCACCGACGTCGGCCGGTACCTGGCCGGCGTGCTCGGCCCGTCCACCGGCTTCCCGCTGCCGGTGAGCCGATCCGGCACCGGCGGCGGCAACATCGCCCTCGTGCTCGGCGCCAGCACCCGGGTCGGCGAATCCGGCTACGAGCTGTCGGTCCGCCGCCAGGGCGTGACCCTGCGCGCGAACACGGCGGCCGGGCTGTTCGCCGGCGTGCAGACGTTGCGCCAACTGCTGCCGCCGGCCGTGGAGAGCCGGGTCCGGGTGCCGGGCCCGTGGATCGTCCCCGGCGGGCAGATCACCGACTACCCGCGGTTCGGCCACCGCGGCGCGATGCTCGACGTCTCCCGGCACTTCTTCGGCGTCGAGGAGGTCAAGCGCTACATCGACCAGATCGCGCTGTACAAGATCAACGTGCTGCACCTGCACCTGGCCGACGACCAGGGCTGGCGGATCGAGATCAAGAGCTGGCCGCGGCTGGCCACCGTCGGCGGCAGCACCGAGGTCGGCGGCGGTCCCGGCGGCTACTACACCCAGCAGCAGTACCGCGACCTGGTCGCCTACGCCGCGTCCCGGCACATCACGATCGTTCCCGAGATCGACATGCCCGGGCACACCAACGCCGCGCTGGCCTCCTACGCGGAGCTGAACTGCGACGGCGTGGCACCGCCGCTCTACACCGGCACCGACGTCGGGTTCAGCTCGCTGTGCATCCGCTCGGAGATCACCTACCGGTTCCTCGACGACGTGCTGCGCGAACTGGCCGCCCTGACTCCCGGCCCGTACCTGCACATCGGCACCGACGAGGCGCACGCCACCACCGAGCCGGACTACCTGCACTTCATCAACCGGGTGCTGCCGATCGTGGCCAGGCACGGCAAGAAGGTCACCGGCTGGCACGAGTTCGTCAAGGCCGGACCGCCCACCTCGGCGCTGCCGCAGTACTGGGGCACGACCAACTCCCACCCGGAGGTCGCCGCGGCCGTCGCGCGCGGGAACAAGGTGCTGCTGTCTCCGGCCAACAAGGCCTACCTGGACATGAAGTACAACCGGGACACCCCGCTCGGGTTGAGCTGGGCCGGGTTCATCGAGGTGGACACCGCCTACGGCTGGGATCCCGGCAACTATCTGCAGGGCGTGCCGGAGACCGCGGTCGCCGGTGTGGAGGCGCCGCTGTGGTCGGAGACGCTGGAGATCAGCGATCACATCGAGTTCATGGCCTTCCCACGGCTGCCCGCCTACGCCGAGCTGGGCTGGTCGCCGTGGTCCACCCACGACTGGGCGAGCTTCCGGGAGCGCCTGGCCGCGCAGGGTCCACGTTGGACGGTCATGGGCATCGACTTCTTCCGGTCCACGCAGATTCCCTGGCCCGCCTAGCCCCCTGACCGGGCTACGCGGGTTGCGGGCTCCCCGGGGTCGTTGGATCATTCGCCGCAAGTGTCTCTTGAGGACTGATCCGACAACCCCGAGGAGTTCCGGTGCGCCGATCGTCGATCGTGCTTGCGGTTATTGGGGTACTGCTGATCGCGGGCGCCCTCGTGGTCTGGTTCGCCGTGGTGCCGGCGGTCAAGAAGCTGCCGGCCGATCTCGATGTCACGGTGCACTACGCGGGCAAGGGTTCCGGGCTCAACGTGCAGGCGCTGATGGCGGGCGACCGGACCAACGCGCTGGTCACCGAGACCGACGCGACGCTCGACCGGCACGTGTACGTGACCGACTCGACCAGCAACGTCGCCATCGTGCACGACGACACGCAGCTCAAGGCCGGCGCACTCACCGCGGGCGAGAAACACGTCTACGCCGTCGACCGGACCAGCCGCGTCCAGGGCACCGCGCCCGAGGGCATCACGGTCGAGACCCACTCGGACATGACCATCACGCTGCCGATCTCGCCGGAACCCGGGGACAGCTACAAGTTCTACGACGCGCCGACCCAGACCAGCGTCACGCTGAAGTACGTCGGCACCGAGGACCGGGGCGGCCGGTCCACCAACCACTACACCGCCGAGGCGTCCGGCCCGGCGAAGAACCCGGTGCTGACCGCGAACCTGCCCACCGGGCTGCCCAAGTCGCTTGCCGGCGCCCTGTTGCCGTTCCTGCCCACCGCGACCCAGCAGGCGGTCCAGCCGCTGCTCAGCCGGCTGCCCGACCCGATCCCGCTGGCCTACACGGTCACCAGCCGGTACGGGGTGTGGGCGGACGCCAAGCTCGGATCGCCGGTGGACAGCACGATCGAGCGCACCATCATGGCGTCCGCGGCCCTCGGCGCGGTGGCGGTTCCGCTGATCCCGGTGCTGGACGTCACCCTGAGCCAGACGCCGGAGTCGGTGCAGGAGCGCGCCGACTGGGCCCAGTCCCGCAGCACCCAGCTGGACCTGATCAGCATCTGGCTGCCGATCGGCCTGGTGGTGCTCGGCGGGGTGCTGATCGTGGTGGCGATCGTGCGGCGCAAGCCGCCCGCCGCCCGGCCGGCCATGGCGACCGGACCCGGACGGGCCGCGCCCACCGCGCCTGCGGCCCCCGCCGCGCCTGCGGCCGCCGCACCCACCGTGGTCGCGCCCCCGACCCCCGCCGCACCGCCGAGCGAACCGGCCGAGGCCGAGCCACCGAGCGAGCCGGAACCGCCGGCCACACCGGACGAGGCGAGCGCGCCCGATCAGCCGAGCGAGCCCGACAAGCCCGGCGAGCCCGGAAAGCCGCCCGCTACGGAATGACCCGCTGAACCGTCCCGCTGCACCGGGCCCGCTCGGCGGCGAACACCGCCAGATGCGTCTCAAGCGACTCGGCCGGGCCGGACAGGATCGGCGCCGGATCACCGGTCGCGACCGCGGTGGTGAACGCGTCCATCAGCGCGTCGTCCCCGCCGCCGTGCCCGGCAGCGGCGTCCATGCCGGCCGAGGCCACGGTCAGCTCCTCGGTCCGGCCGGTGACGAAGTCGCAGACGCTCAACTGCTCACCGTCGCCGTCGATCGACCCCCGGGTACCGAAGATCCGGGTGCGCCGGTCGGACGTCGGGGTGAACCCGGTCATGGTGAAGGTGGCGGTCCGACCGCCGGCGAACTCCATGGCCACCACCTGGTGATCGACCACGTCGTTGTCGCAGGCGTACACGCACCGCCCGTACGGCCCGTCCCGTAACGCCCGCAGCACCCCCTCCTCGGTCGGCTCGTCGGTGATCACGCTGACCGGCCAACCGGTGTGGCCGGTGCGCACCACCCCCAGGTACAGCCGGGTGGCGGAGTACGGACAATCCGGCTCGACGGCGCAGTCCAGGCATCGGTCGGCGGCCCCGGCCGGCTGGTGCTCCCGCCGGAAATGGGTCAACGAGCCGAAACTCGACACCCGCTCGATCGGCCGGCCGACCACGTGCCGCAGCCAGTCGATGTCGTGGCAGGACTTGGCCAGCAGCATGAACGACGCCAGGTCCGCGCGCCGCCAGTTGCCGCGCACGAACGAGTGGGCCTGATGCCACCAGCCGACCGGCTCAAGATGCTGCACACTGACCACGTCGCCGATCCGGCCGCTGTCCACGATCTCCTTGAGCAGCCTGGTATACGGCCGGTAGCGCATCACATGGCAGACGGCGAACAGCACGCCGGTCGCGCGCACGGCGTCGACCAGCCGGCGGCAGTCCGCCTCGTCCGGCGCGAGCGGCTTCTCCACCAGCAGGTGATATCCCTTGGCGGCCAACGAGATCACCGGCTCGACGTGGTCGGTGTCCTGGGTGGCGACGATCGCCGCGTCGGCCAGCCGGGGTGCCTCGGCCAGCTCCTGCCAGGTGGTGAAGACCCGCTCGGCCGGGATCGTGTGCCGGCCGGCGAGCCCGTCGCGCTGGTGTGCGCGCGGCTCGGCGACCCCGACAACCCTTGCCCGGTCCGGGTTCTCGCCGACCCACTTGGCGTAGGAGGTGCCCCGCTGCCCGGCGCCGACGACCACGTAGCTGACCGTCACCGGGCCGCCTCGGGCCGCCGCCGGTAGGTCGACACGATCACCGACGCGGTGACCTGGATCGGATCGTCCAGCGCCCGCACGCGGTCCCGCAGCGAGCCGGGGTCGGTGTGCCAGGCACTGGGTCCCATCGCGACCACCGACTCGACATCCTCGTGCGGCAGCGACATCGTGAACTCCCAGTCGTCCTCGCTGGACAGTTGACAGTAGGGCGCGATGGCGGCCGTGATGCGCTCCTGTTTCTCCGGCTCGACCTTGAGCAGGTCCAGCTTCCAGACCAGCTCGGCCAGATGCCGCACGGTCGGCGACACCACGACGAGCACCCCGTTGCCGGCCAGCATCCGGTGGATCTCGGCCGGGTTGCGCGGGGCGAAGATGCTCAGCGCCAGCGCGGCCGAGCCGGCCCGCACCGGCAGACCGTGCCACACGTCGCAGCCGACCGCGCCGGCCCTCGGGTGGGCCCGGGCGGCGCGGCGCAGGGCCGGTTTGGACACGTCCAGTGCGACTCCGATCCGGCCGGGCAACGCGTCGAGCACCGGCGCCAGGTAGTGCCCGGTGCCGGCGCCGACGTCCACCACGCACCCGTCCGGCCGGTCGGCCATGGCCCGCTGCCCGGCCGCCACCACCGCCCGCTCGACCGGCGCGAAGTGCCCGGCGGCAAGGAACCGGGCGCGCGCGTCGATCATCTCCGCGGTGTCGCCGGTGATCCCGGACGACCGCCCGGTCACCAGGTTCAGGTAGCCCTGCCTGGCCACGTCGAAGGTGTGCGCGTGCGCGCAGCGGACCCCGGGCGCGTCCAGCGTCAGCTCCGCCCCGCAGGTCGGGCAGGCCAGAAACGGCAACACGTCGACCAGCACCGGCGTCACGACCCTAGACCCCACGCACGCATGATGCGAAGAATCCATCACAGGCAGCGTCCACATGCAACTGGACGGACATCGGCTAGCCGGCCGCGAGATCGGCCACCGCGGACAGGATCGCCCGGTGGAACGTCGGGTAGGCGTAGATCATCTGTCCGAGCACGGCGGTCGGCACCTCGGCGTGCACCGCAACGGCGAGCGCGCCGAGCACCTCGCCGCCGCTCGGTCCGACCGCGGTGGCACCGACCAGCACGCCGCGGTCGGCATCCTCGACCAGCTTGATCAGCCCCTCGTTGCCGGGGCCGTGGATGTGGCCGCGGGACGAGGACGGGATGGCGGTGGTCCCGATCCGGACGGTGCGGCCGCGCTCCCGGGCCGCGGCCTCGGTGAGCCCGACCGAGCCGACCTCGGGATCGGTGAAGGTCACGTTGGGCACCGCGCGGTAGTCGGCCGGCAGGTGCTCCTGGCCGAGGATGTCGGCGGCGGCGATCTCGGCCTGGTACATGGACATGTGGGTGAACGCGCCCTTGCCGGTGATGTCCCCGATGGCCCACAGCCCGGGTGCGGCCCGCAGCCGCTCGTCGACCTCGATGCCCTTGGCGTCCTCGGGCAGGCCGACCGCGCCGACGCCGAGCGCGGCGAGGTCGGTGCGCCGGCCGGTGGCCACCAGCAGGCCGTCGGCGGTGACCGGGTCGGCGCCGTCGATCTGCAGGGTGAACGCGCCGTCGTGGCCGGCGCCGGTCACCGAGACGCCGGTGCGCACGGTGATGTTCTCGGCGGCGAACCGCTGCTCGACCAGCCGGCTCGCCTCCGGCTCGGCCAGCGGCAGCAGCCGGTCGCGGGCCTGGAGCAGGGTGACCTCGGCGCCGAACCGGGCGAACACCTGGCTGAACTCGCAGCCGACCGGGCCGCCGCCGAGCACGATCATGCTGCGCGGCACCTCGGTGGCGCGGACCGCCTCGCGGTTGGTCCAGTACGGCGTGCCGGCCAGGCCCGGGATGGGCGGTACCGCCGGGTCGGTGCCGGGGTTGAGGACTATGCCCTTCGCCGCCGCGAACGTGCGCTCGCCGTCCGAAGTGGACACGGTGACCTGGCCGGGCGCGGTGAGCCGGCCGCGGCCCCGGACGAACCGGACGCCGGCCCGCTCCAGCCGCTCTACGGCCACCCGGTCGTCCCAGTCGTCGGTGGCGTCCCGCCGGATCCGGGCGGCCACCGGCCCCCAGTCGCCCTGCACCAGTGCCGTCCCGGCCAGCTCACCGGCCCGGAGCGCCTCCGCGAGCGCGTCCGCCGCCCTGATCATCATCTTGGTCGGCACGCACGCGTAGTACGGGCATTCCCCGCCGACCAGCCGCGCGTCCACCCCCACCACGGACAACCCCGCCGTCGCCAGCTGCGTGGCGCACGCCTCCCCGCCCGGTCCGAGCCCGACCACCACCACGTCCACCGATTCGATCGTCACCGGGTCATCATTGCGTGCGGTAGCTCGCCGGTGCGAACTCGTCGCGCGCGATCTCCCGGCGCCGCGCCCGCAAGTACACCGGCCCGTTCACCCGCAACGCCTCGGGCAGCACGGGCGTCAACCCCCGCGCCCCCGCCGCGATCACCCGAAACTCCCGTTCCTTCGCCGCCGACCACCCCAACCCCAACCGCTCCCGCACCGGCGCCGGCAACATCCCCACCCCCGTCACGCTCAGCATGTGCCCCATCGGCACCCCCACGATTCCCCACACCCGCCCGGCCCACCCCGGCAACCCCGCCGGCACGCCCGGCCGCCGCGCCGCCCGCAACACCCGCTCCACCGTCTCGTTCGGCTCCAACCACTCCTGCACCATCCCCCGGAAATACCCCAGAAACCCGTCCCAGTCCCCCGGCAGATCCCCCTCCCGCACCCCGATCAGCCGCCCCAACCCCACCCACTCCCGATAGAGCGCCTCAACCTCGCCCCGCCCGATCCCCGACCCGAACAGCTCCTGTCCCCGCACCACCGACCACACCAACGTCGCATGCACCCACGCATACGCCCCCGGCTCCAACGCGCTGTACCGCCCGCCATCCCACAACCTCCCCCTGATCCCCCGATGCATCCCCCGCAACCGCCGACCCACCTCAACCGCGTCCCCACCCCCATAAACCATCAAATTCATGTAGTCCACCGTCCGAAACAACCTCCCCCAAGGCTCCTCCTCAAACCGCGAGTGATCCCGCACCCCCGCCCCCACCGTCGGATGCCCCACCTGCAACAACAACGCCCCCAACGCCCCAAGAAACAACCGCAGGTCACTCCCATACCGCCACACCACGGCCCCCGGCCCCACCGTCAACCGCACGTCAGCACTCACCCGAAAAATGTAGCCCGAATCTCCGGTACACAGCCGAAAAGCCCGAAGCCCCGACGCGCGCACCAAGAGCCGAGATCAACCAGAGACTCTTAGCCCGACACCAGCCGCAGGTGCCCAAAGGGTGGCCGACGTTGACCTGCTCGCGCGGGCACCCACCGTCGGGGGGTCCGGGGGGCGAAGCCGCCCGGGCGGGGCCTGGGGGCTGCGCCCCCAGAAAACACCAGCGAAACGCCCCCGTCTGCGCTTTCCGCAGACATATGTCCCCGGAAGTGGAGCTGAGGGGAATCGAACCCCTGACCTCCTCGATGCGAACGAGGCGCGCTACCAACTGCGCTACAGCCCCGGAAACGCACGGAGCATAACAGGCGGCTACTCCCCTACGGCGCGGCGGTAGGGGAGGTTGTCGGGGTGATCGAGCTCGTCGAAGGCCGGGTCCTCGTCGTCCACGTCGACGATCACGGTGCCGGGCGGGGTCGGACGGGGCGGCGGCGGGGCCACGGGCTGGACGGCACGGGCCACCGGCTCGGGGGCCGGTTCGGCGAACTGCTGGGCGTGTGAGCGGTGGGCGGCGCGCATCCGGGCCTGGCGGCGCTCGCGGAGCTCCTGCTCGATGCGGACCTGGCGGCGCAGGTACCCCAGATAGGTGACCAGGGCGAGGTCGACGGCGGCGTGCGCCCACCAGAACCGGGTGTCCAGGATGCCGGCGGCGACGCCGGTCAGCACCGCGCTGATGATCATGGTCAGCACGACGCGCTGCCGGAAGGAGTACTTGGCCCGAGCGAGGGCGGCGGCCGCCTGCGGGTCGAACCCACCGCGCCCGGGCCGATAGCCGCGGGTGGACGGCTCGAACAGCGACGGCGGCGGAACCCGCTCCACCGGGGCGTCCCCGTCGACGGCGGGATTGTCGGGCGGCTGGGCCTCGTCGCCGTCCTCGGTGTCGCGCATCGGCTCCTCCTCGGCACTGCGGACTACCCGGGCGGCCAGCGCCGAGTCCGCGGTCCTGGCGATCTCCTGTCGTTTGCGCACGATCATGGGCACGAGGACGGCGAGCCAGGCCACGACGAGTGCGACGATGATCAACGAACTCGGCATGCCCGGCACCTCCCCCGGCAGACACTCCTCCACCACTATTTACCCGCGCCACGTTAGTCACAACAGTCACATCGGCGACGGAGGCGCGCCGGGCGAATTCACCCGGTCGGACCTAATCGATATGCGCACGCCCGGTGGCCACCAACCGGGAAACCAGACCGTTCGGAATCTCCTCTGCGGTCAGCGCGAAACACAGGTGGTCCCGCCAGGCACCGTCGACGTCCAGATAACGCTGGAACACGCCCTCCTTGCGGAATCCGAGCTTTTCCAGAACCCGCAGGCTTGGCACGTTCTCCGGCCGCACGGTGGCCTCCAGCCGGTGCAGTCCGGCCGCGGCGAAACAATGGTCGACGACCAGCGCGACCGCCGCGGTGGCCACCCCGCCGGAGGTCAGCCGGCTGGACACCCAGTACCCGACCCACGCCGAGCACAGCGACCCGCGGACCACGTTGCCCACGGTGACCTGCCCGGCCAGCCGGCCGTCGACCAGGATCACGAACGGCAGCGACATCCCGCGCCGGGCCAGCCCGCGCAGCGCCGACCACTGGGCCGGCCAGGACAGCGTGCCGTTGCGGTCCTCCCACGTGCCCGGCGCGGTCGGCTCCCAACTCTCCAGGTGCCGGCGGTCGGCGAGCCGGACCCGGCTCCATGCGGCCGCGTCAGTCAGCTTCGGTTTGCGCAGTTCGAGGCGCCCGGCGGGCACCCGAATCGGGCCCAGCCGCGCCGGCCAACCGGGATGGCGCCCGGTCGCCGGCATCGCGGCGACCCCCGGGTGTCGCTCAGCCACGTTGCGCCAGGAAGCTCACTAACACCTCGTCGCCGACCGCCACGTCGGTGGTCTCCTCGTCCACCAGGATCAGGCAGTTCGCCTCGGCGAGTGCGGCGAGCAGGTGTGACCCGGACATCCCTAGCGGCTGCACGAGGTACTCCCCGTTGGTCTCGTCCCTGAGTAGCTGGGCACGCAGAAAACCCTTTCGCCCCTTCGTGGAACTCACCGGAGAGAGTAGGCGGGCGGAGATCACCCGGCGCTGCGGGTTGCGCTTTCCCTGGGCGGCCCGGATCAGCGGACGCACCATCACCTCGAACACCACCAGCGCGCTCATCGGGTTGCTGGGCAACAGGAAGGTCGGCACCGCGTCGGGTCCGAGCCGGCCGAACCCCTGCACCGAGCCGGGATGCATGGCCACCCGCGTGGTGTCCACGTCGCCGAGCTCGGCCAGCGCCGCGGTGATCTCGCCGGACAGCTCGCCGCCGACCCCGCCGGCGATCACCACGATCTCGGACAGCAGCAGCCGGCTCTCCACCAGCTCACGGATCTTGCGGCCCTCGGCCGGCACGATGCCGACCCGGTTCACCTCGGCGCCGGCGTCCCGGGCGGCGGCGGCCAGGGCGTAGGAGTTCACGTCGTAGACCTGGCCGGGACTGGGCGTGCGGTCGACGTCCACCAGCTCGTCGCCGATCGAGATCACCGAGACCCGGGGTTTCGGATAGACCAGCACCTTGGCCCGGCCGACCGCGGCCAGCAGCCCGACCTGGGCCGGGCCGATCGGCGCGCCGCGGCGCACGGCCACGTCGCCGGTCTGCACGTCCTCGCCGGTGCGGCGGACGAACGCGGCCGAGGGCACCGGCTGATGCACGGTCACCCGGGCGTGGTGGCCGTCGGTGTAGCCGACCGGGACCACCGCGTCGGCCAGCGTGGGCAGCGGCGCCCCGGTGACCACGCGCACCGTCTGGCCGGGCTGCAGCCGGCGGGGCTGGCGGGAACCGGCCGTGATCTCCCCGACCACCGGCAGCCGGACCTGTTCGGTGCCGGCCAGCCGGACGTCGACGCTGCGCACGGCGTAACCGTCGACGGCCGCCTGGTCGAACCCGGGCAGCGCCTGCTCGGCGACCACGTCCTCGGCGCAGAGCATCCCCTGTGCCTCGGCGATGGGCACGCGCACGGGAGCCGGTCGGACCGCGGCCGCAAGAGCCCGACCAAGCTGCTCGTCGACTGACCTCATCCGCCCCGACCGCCTACCCGTCCGCTATTCGGCCCCGCAGCCAATCACGTAGATCGGGCCCATACTCCGGGTGCGCAAGCGCAAAGTCCACGGCGGCACGCAGGAAACCGGCAGGATTGCCCAGGTCGTGGCGGCCACCCCGGTGGACGACCACGTGTACCGGGTGTCCCTCGGAGATCAGCAGGGCGATCGCGTCGGTGAGCTGCAGCTCACCGCCCGCACCCGGGGTGATCCGTTTCAACGCGTCGAAGATCGCCCGGTCGAGCAGGTAGCGCCCGGCGGCGGCGAAGCTGGACGGCGCCTCGTCGGCGGCCGGCTTCTCCACCATGCCGTTGACCCGCTTGACGTCGGGGTCGTCGGTGTCGTCCACGTCGAACACGCCGTAGGCGGAGATCTCCGCGCGCGGGATGTCGAACGCGCACAGCACGGTGCCGCCCTTCTCCTGACGCACGTCGGCCATCCGGCGCAGCACCCCGGTGGGCAGCACCAGGTCGTCGGGCAGCAGCACCGCGACGGCCTCCTCGTCCGGCCGCAGGTTCGGCTCGGCGCAGCCGACCGCGTGGCCGAGCCCGAGGGCCTGGTCCTGGATGGCGGTCTCGACCCGGAGCAGGCCGGGGGCTCGGCGGACCCGGGCGAGCAGGTCGGTCTTGCCGCGCCGCTCCAGCGTCGCCTCCAGTTCGGGCTGCGGACGGAAGTACTCGGCGACCGCGTCCTTGCCCGGCGAGGTCACGATGACCAGTCGGGTGGCACCGGCCTCGGCGGCCTCGGCGGCGACCAACTCGATGCCGGGCGTGTCGATGACCGGAAACAGTTCCTTGGGTACCGCCTTGGTGGCGGGCAGGAAGCGGGTGCCGAGCCCGGCGGCCGGCACGATGGCGGTGGCGAACGGAGGTGCCATGGACAGCGACTCTAACCTCATGGCGTGGCTCAGCTAGGCAGCGATCTGGATGCGACCCGTGCATGGAGTAAGACACGGTGGCGTCAGGAGCTCCGCGCCGCTCGGCGCGCGGTCCCGGCCAGCGTGCGGTTCGCCGAGGCCATGGCCCTTTCCGGCCAGCTGACCAGCGGGAGAATCGTGCGGCCGGGCCAGACGCTGTGCGGGTACGTGCCGGTCGGCTCGGAGCCGGGCGCGGCGCAGATGCTCGACGACGTCGCCGAGTACGGGGTCCGGGTGCTGCTGCCGGTGGTCGCCGGGCGGGGGCCGCTGGACTGGGCGTGGTACGCCGGGCCGGACTCGTTGCGGCCGGGTCCGTACGGGTTGCTGGAGCCGGTCGGGGAGCGGTTGTCGACCACCGCGCTGCGGATCGCCGACCTGGTGCTGGTGCCGGCGCTGGCGGTGGACCGGACCGGGATGCGGCTGGGCCAGGGCGCCGGGCACTACGACCAGTCCCTGCCGCTGGCCGCGCCGGGGACGCCGCTGGTGGCCGTGATCAGGGATCAGGAGCTGTTCCCCGAGTTGCCGGCGGAGCCGCACGACGTGCGGGTGAGCGCTGCGCTCACGCCCCATCGAGGTTTGATCCGGTTCGATTGAGCTGAGCTATCATCGGTTTGGCACTCAGGTATGAAGAGTGCCAAGCCAGGGCTTGAGGGAGCTGACCGTGCCGACCTACCAATACGCCTGTACGGCCTGTGACCACCGGTTTGAGCAGGTGCAGGCGTTCACCGACCCGTCGCTGACCGAGTGCCCGGAGTGTGCCGGGCGGCTGCGCAAGCTGTACGGATCGGTCGGCGTGGTGTTCAAGGGCAGCGGTTTCTACCGCACGGACAGCCGGGCCAAGAGCGGGTCGTCCGCGTCGTCCGCGTCGCCCTCGTCGGAGGGTGGTTCCGGCAAGAAGGAGGCGGCCGCGTCCGGGGGCGACAAGTCGTCCTCCTCGTCGTCTTCGTCGTCGTCTTCCTCCTCGGCGTCCTCCTCCTCGTCGTCCTCGAGCACGTCGGCTCCGGCGGCCAAGGCGTCCTGAGAATTCTCTGCCTGTCCACAGGGCGGGCAGTTGTCCACAGTTCCGGGTTAGAGGCCGACCGGTCGCGCCGTGCGTGGCTAGCTTCGGCCACATGACCACGAACCACCGTCTCGCGCCGGTCCTACGGGATCGGCTCCGTCAACTGCTCGGCAGCCGAGGCTGGCCGCGTGCGCTTGCCCCCCGCCGGCTGATCGCCGCCGCGCTGGTGCTGCTCGCCGGGGCGCTTGCGGTGCGCCCGGATCCACCGCCGGCCGGTGGCGCACCGCCCGGGGTTCCGGTGCTGGTCGCCGCCCGGGATCTGGCACCGGGCACCACCCTGGGCGCCGGCGACGTGCGGGTTGAGCGTGCGCCGCCGTCGTTGCGGCCGGCGACCGCGCTGGAGTCGGCCGAGTCGGTGACCGGGCGGGTGCTTGCCGGTGCGGCGACGGCCGGCGAGCCGATCACGTCGACCCGGCTGGTGGGCCCGGAGAACACCCGGCTGACCACGGGCGGGCCGGACGCCGTCGCCGTGCCCGTGCGGCTGGCCGACGCGGCGGTCGCCGATCTGCTGATGCCGGGCGCCCGGGTCGACGTGGTGACCGGCGACGGGCGTGGCACGGCCCTGCTCGCCTCCGACGTTGTCGTCATCACGGTGCTGGCGCCGGAGTCCGACCAGGCGGCGGACGGACGCCTTGTGGTGATCGCCATGCCACCGGAGGCCGCGACCAGGGTTGCGTCGGTGTCGCTTGGATACCCCGTAGCGGTGACCTTGCGCTAAACCCCTCACCCGATCGAAGGAGCCCGTAGTGCTGAAGGGTTTCAAGGAATTCGTGATGCGCGGCAACGTGATCGACCTCGCCGTCGCCGTGATCATCGGTACCGCGTTCACCGCGATCGTGACCGCCATCGTCGACAAGCTGCTCAACCCGCTCATCGCGGTCATCGGCGGCGACAGCCAGATCGGCTGGGCCGTGCAGCTCAACCCCGACAATCCCAAAACCGTCCTCGACTTCGGCTCGATCCTGACCGCGTTCGTCAGCTTCGTCACCGTCGCCGCGGTCCTCTACTTCGTGATCGTCCTCCCGATGAAGAAACTCCAGGAACGCCGCGACCGCGGCGAAGAACCCCCACCCTCCGAACCCACCGACATCGAACTCCTCACCGAAATCCGCGACCTCCTGCGCTCCCAACAAACCCACCCCAACAACGACCACCCCAACCCCAACCACCACCCTCACCAACCCCCACCCCGCCCCATTCACTCCGCCCCCCACACCCAGCAACCCCACCAACCCCCACCCCGCCCCAACCACCCGGTCCCCACACCCAGCAATCCCAACGCCGCCCCAACAACCCCTCCCGCTAACCCACCCCACCGACGCCACCCCCAACTCCGCCCAAACAACCCACCCGCCAACCCACCCAAACGGCCAGCCCAACTCCCACCAGAGCCCACGCACCCGCCGAGCCGCCAGCTACACAGTCCCAGCGACCGACCAGACCGCGTTCGCCCAGTGCGCCTGCGGCGCCGCACGAGCTGTCGGGGCGCACAGCGGCCCGACGGGGCGGCCGGTCGCCAGCGGGTCTGCCGGCTGGCCGCAAGCGCGCAGCGGCCGACGGGTCCGGTGCCGGTCGGCCGGTTGGCCATCGGCGCGCAGCGGCCAGCGGACCGGGTGCGCGTCGGGATGGGTCGGCCGGCAGGCCGCACAGCGGTTCGAGCAGTCGCCAGCGGATCGGCCGGCTGGCCATCGGCGCGCAGCGGCCGGCAGGTCGGGGTGCGGATCGGCCAGCGGGTCGGGGGTCGGATCGGCCGGCGGATCGGGGGGGCCTGGATCGGCCGGCGGCCGGGAGTGGGTCGACCGGCTGACCGTCAGCAGACAGCGGCGGGCGGATCGGAGTGCGGGTCGGCCGGCAGGCTGCACAGCGGCCCGGCGGGTCAACCGGTCGCCAGTGGATCGGTCGCCTGGCCGGCCAGTGCGCAGCAGCCGGTGGGGGTCGGGCTGCGGGTCGGCCGGCGGTCGGGGTGCAGCCAGGCCGCCGGGTGCGGGTCGGCCGACTAGCCGCACAGCGGCCCGGCGGATCCGGTCGCCAGTGGATCGGCCGCCTGGTCGGCCAGTGCGCAGCGGCCGGCGGGTCGCGGCGCGGTCGGGTGCGGGTCGGCCGGCTAGCCGCACAGCGGCCCGGCGGATCGACCGGTCGCCAGTGGATCGGCCGCCTGGCCGGCCAGTGCGCAGCAGCCGGCGGGTCGCGGCGCGGTCGGGTGCGGGTCGGCCCACTAGCCGCACAGCGGCCCGGCGGGTCAACCGGTCGCCAGTGGATCGGCCGCCTGGCCGTTAGCGCGCAGCGGCCGGCGGGGTCGGGGTGCGGGCCGGCGGTCGGGTGTGGGTCGGCCGGCTGGCCGGTCAGTGCGCAGCGGCCGACAGGGCGGGTGGGCGTCAGCAGGCGGTTGGGTGCGTTCGGCCTTCGACCCCGACGGGCTCTTCGGCACACAACCGGTATCCAGCTGCCAAACCAACGACTCGAGGGCCGGAACGCGGGACTCGCCAACACGCTCCCCACCGTTTCGGCGAGTTCCCAATTGCGGCAGCCGAGTTGCCCCGACTCAGGCCGGCGAGGTTCCCCGACACTCACTGGTCCCGCGAGTTCCCCATTGCAGCACCTGAGATCGCGCCCCGAGCTCGGCGAGTCCCTAATTCAAGTCCCGCGAGTCCCCGATTGCAGCACCCGAGATCCCGCCTCAAGCCCGGCAAGTCCCTGGTTTCGGACCGAGGAGTTTCCAGTTCCGGGCCGAGGGTTCTCCGGTTCGGTGCCCTCCGGCCGCTGCCCACTCCGGCCACCGCGCGGCCGGGAGCGCAACGAGGCCGAGCACGGCGTCCCGCGTGCCAGCACCAGCATCTCGGTATCCCCACTGGCGCTTCGGGTGTCTGAGCTGGGAAGTACACCGGCGCGGGGGTTGGGGTTAGCGGTCGTGGTGGGGTGGGCGGTTTTGGTGGTACCAGTCGTCGGGGTCGGGGGGTGTGGGTTCGGGGTCGCGTTCGTCGGAGGTGGTGGCGGGGAGGACGTCGCCGAAGATCTGGTCGAGGTCGGGGCGGCCTGGGCGTCGGCGGGGGTGGCGTGCGGGTGGGGGTGGGGCGGGGTCGGGGTCGGGGGTGGGATCCGGGTTGGGGTTGGGATCCGGGTTGGGGGTGGGGGGCATGGCTGGGTGGGTGGGCGGGCGGGAGGGTCAGTTTCCGTCGAGGCCGGAGAGTTCGCCGATGACGTAGGGGACGAGGGAGGAGAGGGTGGCCATGCCGTCGCGGACGGCGGCGCGGGAGCCGGCCAGGTTGACGACGAGGGTGCTGCCGGAGACACCGACGAGACCGCGGGAGATGCCGGCGTCGACGGCGCCGGCGGCTAGGCCGGAGGAGCGCAGGGCCTCGGCGATGCCGGGGATGGGGCGGTCGAGGACGCCTTGGGTGGCGTCGGGCGTCACGTCGCGGGGGGAGACGCCGGTGCCGCCGACGGTCACGACGAGATCGGCGCCGCCGATCACCGCGGTGTTCAGCGCGTTGCGGATGTCGACCATCTCGCCGGCGACGGGGACCACTCCGTCGACGATGAAACCGGCTTCCTCGAGCAGCTCGACGACCAGCGAGCCCACGGTGTCCTCATGCTCCCCATGCGCCACCTTGTCATCCACGATCACGATCAGGGCCCGGCCGAGTCGCTGCGCGCTGCGTTCCATACGTCAACCGTAGCGGCCCGCCAAGATCGGCCGAATCTGACGGTTCGGTGACGGACAGCCGTTGCACACGCCGAACCCGGCCGCCGCGGCGGCTCAGGGCTGGGCCAGCGGCAGGCGGACCTCGAAGCGGCAGCCGGGCCCGTGGTTGTGCGCGCCGATGGTGCCGCGGTGGGCCTCGACCAGGCCCTTGGCGATGGCCAGACCAAGGCCGGCGCCGACCGGTTCGTCCCGGCCGACGGCGGGGGTGCGGGCCGGGGCGCCGCGGAAGGCGACCTCGAAGACCCGGCCGAGCTCGTCCTCCGGGATACCGCCGCAGGCGTCGGCCACCGACAGGATGGCTTCCGGACCGTCGACGCCCACCTGCACGGCGACGGTGCCGTCCGGCGGGGTGTGCCGGATGGCGTTGGACACCAGGTTGCGGACTACCCGGGTCAACGCCGGATCGCTGCCGATCACCACCGGCCAGGCATCGGCGTCGGCCCGGACCGTGACCCGCTTACGTTGCGCCACCGGCATCTGGGCTCCCAAGGCGTCGGCGACCACGTCCTGCAGCGGGACGGCGGACATGGTCAGCCGCAGCGTGCCCGCGGTGATCCGGGACAGCTCGAACAGGTCGTCCACCATGCCGGCGAGTCGCTTCGCCTCGGTGCCGATCCGGCTGGCGTAGCCGGTGATCTCGCGCGGCTCGCAGACCACCCCGTCGGCCAGCGCCTCGCTCATCGCCTGGATCCCGGCCAGCGGGGTGCGCAGGTCATGACTGATCCAGGCGACCAGTTCGCGCCGGGACGCCTCGGCCGCGCGCTCCCGCTCCCGGGCCTCGCGCTCCCACACGCTGCGCCGCGCGACCGCCCGGCCGAGCAGGATCGCCGCCGGCACGGTGACCAGCACGACCAGCAGGCACACCAGCAGCATCGTGGTGAGCGTGGCGGTGAACATGAACCCGCTGACCCCGATCACCCCGGCCACGGTCGCCGCCATCGGGACGAGCACCAGCACGGTCAGGTTGGTGGCCAGCGATCCCCGGTGCAGCAGGTAGAGCAGCACCAGCCCGGCCAGGGTGACCGGAACGGTCAGGGCCAGCACCACCGGCAGGATGTCCCAGGCGTGCGCGAGCATCTGCCAGAAGGTCTCGTTGGCCCCGATCACCCCCGACGGGTCAGGCGCGGCGGTCATAGCGGTATCCGACTCCCCACACGGTGACGATCCGGCTCGGCTTCTCCGGCCGGGTCTCGATCTTCTCGCGCAACCGTCGCACATGGACGGTCACAGTGGACTGATCGCCGAAGTCCCAGCCCCACACCTTGTCCAGCAACGCTTCCCGGGTGTACGCCTCGCCCGGGTGCGACATCAGGAACAGCAACAGATCGAACTCCCGCGTGGTGAGCGCGAGTTCCGTGCCGCGCAGGACGGCCCGGTGCCCGGCCACGTCCAGCTCCAGCTCGCCGTCGACGACCACCCGTGGCTCCACCCGGGGCGGGGGCGCCTGCGCGCGACGCAGCACCGAGGCCACCCGGAGAGCCAACTCCTTGGGGCTGAACGGTTTGGTCACGTAGTCGTCGGCGCCGAGCTCCAGCCCGGCGATCCGGTTCTCCTCCTCGCCGAGCGCGGTGAGCATGACCACCGGAACGGCGCTGCGGCGGCGCAGCCGGCGGCACACCTCCAGCCCGTCGATGCCGGGCAGCATCAGGTCGAGCACGACCAGATCGGGATCGTTGTCGGCGATCCAGCGCAGCGCGTCCTCGCCGTTGTCCGCCAGCGCGACCCGGTGCCCGCCGCGCTCGAGGTAGCGGCGGACCACGTCGCGCACGGTCAGGTCGTCGTCCACCACGAGCACCTGCGTCATGCGATCACCAGTTCGTCAGGCAGGCAGGACATGGTAGCCGGACAGCAGGGGACACCGCCCGACGGTAGCGCCGCGGCCGGCGGTGTGCCGGCCGCCGCCGGGTTCCGTCAGAACTCCGTAAGAAGTTCCGCCCCGTCACATTTCGGTAAGCGCCGCAAGGGTTCTACCACCGTCCGGGGTGGACCTACGGTTCGGCCATGGATGTTGTCGACGTGGTACTGCCCTGCCTCGACGAGGCCGCGGCGCTGCCCGGCGTGCTGGCCGCGCTGCCGGCCGGCTACCGGGCGATCGTGGTGGACAACGGATCCACCGACGGCTCGACCGAGATCGCGGCCCGGCACGGCGCGACCGTCGTGCCGGAGCCGCACCGCGGGTACGGGGCGGCCGTGCACACCGGGTTGGTGCACGCCACCGCGGAGATCGTGTGCTTCCTGGACGCGGACGGCTCGCTGGATCCGGCCGAGCTGCCGAAGCTGGTCGCCTTCGTGGCGAGTGGCCGGGCCCGGCTCGCGGTGGGCCGCCGGGTGCCGGTCGCCCGCGGCTGCTGGCCGTGGCACGCCCGGGCCGGAACCCGGGTGCTGGCCGCGCTGCTGCGCCGGCGTGGGCTCACGGTGACCGACATCGCCCCGATGCGCGCCGCCCGCCGGGCCGACCTGCTCCGGCTCGAGGTGCGCGACCGGGCCTTGGGCTACCCGCTCGAACTGCTGCTCCGGGCGGCCGCGGCGGACTGGCCGGTCGTGGAGCTGGACGTGGCCTACCGGCCACGCACCGCCGGCACCCGGTCGAGGATGGCCGGCTCGGTGCGCGGCTCGGTGCGCGGCACGGTGCGGGGGGTGCGGGACATGGCCGGCGTGCTTCGGTGAGCGAGCTTGCCGGCGAATCATGGTGCGGTGGGGTCCGCGGCCGCACCGGCGTGACCGGTCGATCTGTCCAATGTGGACACGGTGGAAGAAAAGGAGCCGCACGCGGGCGGGCGAGGGGATGACCGTCCGCGTGCGGCTCCGCACATCAGGCCCGCCATCCGGGGGCCTCACCGGCTCGGGGGCATCGAGCCGGACGTTGGTCTCGGCCGCTTCCTGCGGCCGAGCGTCCTACAGTGTCAGTTGGGTTCGACCGGTTGTCCAGAGAGTGTCACGTCGACGGTCCGGGAACCGTCGCCGAGCACCAGCTTCACCGTGTCGCCGGGCGCCTGCGCGCGCACCGCCGCGACCAGCGCGTCGGAGCTGTCGATGCGGCGGTCGTTCAGCCTGGTGACCACGTCCCCCTGCTGCAGGCCGGCCTTGGCCGCCGGGCCGTCCTGGGTGACCGCGTCGATCGAGGCGCCGCCCTGCGCGGCATCCCTGACCTGCACGCCGAGCACGGTCTGGGTGGCCTTGCCGGTCTTGGCGATCTCGTCGGCGGTGCGCCGGGCCTGGTCGATCGGGATGGCGAAGCCGATGCCGACCGAGCCGGCGGCCACGTCGCCGGTGCGCGGGCTGTAGATCGCCGAGTTGATGCCGATCACCCGGCCCTGCAGGTCCACCAGCGGGCCGCCGGAGTTGCCCGGGTTGATCGCGGCGTCGGTCTGGATCGCGTCCAGCACGGTGCGCTGCTCGCCCTGCTCGCCGCCGGCCCTCGTCGGCCGGTGCAGCGCGCTGACGATGCCCGAGGTGACGGTGCCGGACAGTTCGAACGGCGAGCCGATCGCCACGACCGACTGGCCCACCCGCAGATCGTCGGACCGGCCCAGTTCGGCCACCGCCACGCCGCTGACGCCCTGCGCCTTGACCACGGCGACGTCGGAGTCCGGGTCACGGCCGACGATGGTGGCCCGAGCGGTGCTGCCGTTCTCGAACACCGCCACGATCTGCCCACCCTGCGCGGCCCCGGCGATCACGTGGTTGTTGGTGACGATCAGGCCGTCCGAGCTGATCACGAAGCCGGAACCCTCCCCTGCCGAGGACCGGCCCTGGACCTGCAACTGGACGACGCTCGGCAGCACCTTCTCGGCCGCGGCCTCCACGGTTCCGGACGGAGCAGCGGCGGTCTGCCGAGCCGGCGGCGCCTGGTCCAGTGCGTTGACCGAGGGACCGTTGGATCCGGACTGAGAGTCGGCGACCAGATAGCCACCGGCCGCACCCGCGACGCCGCCGACCACCAGGGCAAGCACGGTCACCCCGGCCAGCACCCCGCCGCGCGAGCGGCGCGGCTGCGAACCGGGCTGCGGCTGCGGGTACGGCGACTGGGCCGCCGGGTAGGGCTGCTGCTGGCCGGTCGGCGGGGTGTAGGCAGAGCCGAACAGCACCTGCTCGGTCGGGGCCTGGGGTTGCGGCTGCGGCTGCGGCTGGGGTTGGCCGGTGCCACTGGAGCCACCGGCCGCCCACGGGCTCGATTCAGCCGGGGTCCCGTCGGGCTTCTGTTCCGTCATGTGACCACCTTGCGCCACGCGGCTGAGAGCTACCTGAGATCACGCTGTGCAATCTCAGTGTCTCAGCGGCCGGCTAGGCCGGCACACCGGGCAGCCGCAAGGTGAACAGCGCGCCGCCCTCGGGCGCCCGCCCGGCGAGCACCTCGCCGCCGTGCCGCAGCGCGGTCTGCCGCACGATGGCCAGACCGAGACCGGAGCCGGGCAGCGTGCGCGCTTCCGGCGAGCGGTAGAACCGGTCGAACACCCGGGGCAGGTCCTCGTCGCTGATCCCCGGCCCCTCGTCGGCCACCTCGAGCACCGCGAACCCGTCGCCGATCGGGCCGAGCCGCACCCGGACCGTGCCGCCCGGCGGGCTGAACTTGATCGCGTTGTCCAGCAGGTTGAGCACCGCCCGCTCCAACCCGGCCGCGTCGCCGATCAGCACCCACGGCTGCACCCACACCTGGAAGTGCAGGTCGCTGCCCCGGCGCCGGGCCCGATCCAGCGCCTGCTCGACGATCTCGCCGACGTCCACCGCTTCCCACACCGACGCGGTGGCGTCCTCCCTGGCCAGCTCCACCAAGTCGCCGATCAGTTGGGTCAGCTCGTCCAGCTGCGCCCGCACGTCGGCGTAGATCTCCCGCTTGTCCTTGTCCGACAGCGACGGCGCGTCCGGCGCCTCGGCGGCCAGCAGCAGCTCGAGGTTGGTGCGCAACGAGGTCAGCGGCGTGCGCAGCTCGTGCCCGGCGTCGGCGACCAGCCGGCGCTGGTCCTCCTGCGCCGCCTGCACCGCACCCAGCATCGTGTTGAAGCTCTGGGTGAGCCGGGCCAGCTCGTCGTCCCCGCTGATCGGGATCGGCCGCAGGTCACCGGTTCTGGCCACCCGCTCGGTGGCCTGGGTGAGCCGCTGCACCGGCCGCATGCTCGCCCGGGCCACCGCGGCACCGGCCAGCGCGGCCAGCGCGATGCCGAGCCCGCCGACCACCAGCAGCACCACGGCGAGGTCGTTGAGCAGATCCCTGGTCGGGCCGAGCGGCTGCCCGACGACCAGCGCGAGGTCCTCGCTGGCCCCAGGCACCGGCACGGCGAGCACCCGGCTGTCGGTCCGCTCGTCGGTCCTGATGCTGTTGCGTTGCTGGCGCTGGGCGACCCGGCGCTCCGCGTCGCCGATCGCCGGCTTGGGCTGGCCGATGTCGAACACGATCGTGCCCCGGTCGTCGATCACCGTGTACTGCACGTCGGTCAGGGACAGGAAGCCGATCGGAATCCGGCCGCTCGGCGAGTCGGTGAGGCCGGGCGTGGTCAGCGCGTTCGCCGCCCGGCTGCCCAGGTTGTCGTCGATCTGCTCGTACAGGCTGCGGTAGACGGTGAGGTAGGCGCCCATCGAGGTCAGCGCCACGGCTCCGGCGACACACAGCGCGGCCAGCAACGCGATCCGGGCCCGGACCGTCATCCGGGACGGCTGCCGCATGGCCCGCAGGCTGGTCACCGTCACGGCGGTGTCTCGCGCAGCACGTAGCCCACCCCGCGCACGGTGTGGATCAGGCGGGACTCGCCGTCCGCCTCGGTCTTGCGGCGCAGGTAGCCCACGTACACCTCGAGCGCGTTGCCCGAGGTCGGGAAGTCGTAGCCCCAGACCTCCTCGAGGATGCGGCTGCGGGTGAGCACCTGCTTGGGGTGCCGGAGCAGCATCTCCAGCAGGGCGAACTCGGTCCGGGTCAGGCTGATCAGCCGCTCGCCCCGGCGCACCTCCCGGGTGCCGAGATCCATCTCGAGGTCGGCGAAGTGCAGCGGCGGCTCGGACCGGTAGGCCGCGTCCGGGTCGGGGACCGCCCGGCGCAGCAGCGCCCGCAGCCGGGCAAGCAACTCCTCGAGGGCGAACGGCTTGGGCAGATAGTCGTCGGCGCCTGCGTCGAGGCCGGCCACCCGGTCGGAGACCATGGCCCGCGCGGTGAGCACCAGGATCGGCAGATCGTCGCCGGTACTGCGGAGCCGCCGGCACACCTCGAGGCCGTCCAGCCGAGGCATGGTCACGTCCAGCACCATGGCATCCGGCCGGGCCAGCTTGACCGCGTCCAGCGCCAGCTGACCGTCTCCGGCCAGGTCAACCTGGTAGCCGTTGAACTCCAGCGACCGGCGCAGCGACTCTCGGACCGCCCGGTCGTCATCGACCACGAGTATGCGCATGTCACCCAGTGTTCCCTGCCGTTCTGAGACGCGCCTGAGAAGCGCCGGCTAGAACGAGTCGGCCATCCGGACGGCGCGCGGGGCTCCGGTCAGCGCGTCCAACTGCGCCGCGATCTTAGCGTCGCCCTCGAGCAGCCCGGCCCGGCGCAGCATCGCGGTGTCCGCCGACCCGGCGTACCACGGGCCGAGTGCCCTGGCGTGCAGCCGAACCGCGCCGGTGCCCCCCGGCTCGCAGAACACCTTGTCGCCGTCGAAGACGATCCGGTGCCGGCCGGCCTGCCACGGGGCGTGCTCGTCGACCACCTCGAGGTCCACCGCCAGCGGGCGAAGCAGCGCGGTCAGCGGCCAGCCGCGCGCGGCCACCGCGGCCGGCAGGTCGACCACCCGCAGCATCCACGGATGGTTGCGCACGTCGTGCAGCACCGGTTGGGCCAGCAGCAGATCACGCACGGCCTGGTCCACCACGCGCAGCGACACGTCGTGCAGCGTGCCGGCCCAGCTGGCCAGGTGCCGCAGCAGCTGGCTGGCCGTGTCCGGGTCGTCGGCGATCAGGTCGAAGGTGATCAGCCGCTCGCCCTCCGGCCGGTCCGCGGTCAGGTAGCCGCGCACGCCGTCCGTGCCGGGGACCAGGTCCGCGATGTCCAGTTCGAGGATCTCCTCGAGCCGGTGCGCCTTGGTGGCCCGGTCCAGCATTCCGTCCACTGTGGACGCGAAGGCGAGGTAGGCGGCCTGCAGTGCGGGCAGGTCCTCGAGCCGGGCCGGCCGGGTGGTGCGGTGCGCGGTCGGCCTCGGCAGCGCGGTGAGCAGGTCCAGCGGCAGGATCATCCGCTCGTACAGCCCGGTCTGCTCCCAGCCGCGGGCCCGGTAGAGCGCCGGCACGGACGGGAACAGCGCCGAGATGCACTGGCCGGCCTCGCGCAGCCCGGTCAGTGCCCGGTCCAGCATCGCGGTGGCCACCCCGCGGCCCCGCGCGTACGGGTCGACCGCGACGCTGGCCAGCCCGCCCATCGGCACCGCCCGGCCGCCGAAGAACTGCCGGTAGTCCCGCGAGCGCAGGAACCCGGCCGGATGGCCGTCCAACTCGGCGACGATGCCCCACCAGCCCTCGAACCCGTCCGGCCAGTACGGGTTGTCGCCCCTGGCCGGGTCGGGTTCGCGCGGCCCGCCGAAGGCGATCCGCCGGATCCGGTACATCGCCTCGCCGTCCTCGTCCCGGACATCCCGGATGACCAGGGTCATTCGACGACCTCGGCGGAGAACATCGCCACCAGCTCCATGCCGCCGATCTCGGTCAGGTTGGCGCCGGCGACCTGCCACTCCGGCGAGGCGAACCCGGCCTTCATCGCCTCCTTGGACTCGAAGTACAGCTCCGCGATCAGGTACGGCTCGGCCTCGCCGAGGAACCCGGGCACGAACGTCCTGGCCACCTTCGCGATCTCCTGGCGCACCAGGCCGGGCACCTTGTCGATCAGCGGCTTGTGCGACTCGAAGTACTTCTTGTCGAAGCCTTCCGGGTCGGCCGGCCTGCGGTACAGCGCGATGTACTTGATCATGAGCACTCCTTCGTGCGATCCGGGACCCGGCGTCGGGCCTACCCGGCACCATATAGCCGTGCAGATCATCCTCCTGCGGCACGCACAGAGCCTGGGCAACGTGGACGAGCTGGCCTACACCCGGATCCCGGACCATGCCCTGCCGCTCACCGACCTGGGTGTCCGGCAGGCGCGCGCGGCCGGGCCGGCGCTGCGCGAGGTGCTCGGCGACGCGCCGGTGGCCGCGTACGTCAGCCCGTACGTGCGCACCACCCGCACCTTCGAGCTGCTCGGGCTGGACGATCTGATCACCAGTGCGGTGCCCGAGCCGAGGCTGCGTGAGCAGGACTGGGGGAACCTGCAGGATCCGGTGGAACAGGAGGTGCAGAAGCGCAAACGACACGATTTCGGCCATTTCTTCTACCGGTTGGCGCACGGCGAGTCCGGGGCCGACGTGGACGACCGGGTGGCCAGCTTCCTGTCCGAGCTGGAGCTGCGGGTGCGGGCCGACCCGGGCCACCCGGACACCGCACTGGTCGTCTCGCACGGGCTGACCATGCGGCTGCTCTGCCGGCGGATGTTCGGCTGGACCATCGACCTGTTCGAGTCGCTGTCCAACCCGGGGCACTGCGAGCACCGGGTGCTCACCCTGGACGGCGCGCGCTGGCGGCTGGACCGCCCGTTCCGGCAGTGGCGGGACTCGCCGGACGGCGCCACGCAGCTGCCGGCGGGGTGAGGTTCCTCAGCCCTTGACCGCGCCCGCGGTGAAGCCGGCCACGAACTTGTCCAGGAACAGGTTGAACACGAAGGCGATCGGGACGGCGACCAGCACGGTGGCCGCCTGCAGCGACTGCCAGAAGAACACGTCGCCGCGGACCAGCTGCGTCGGCACGCCGGTGCTGACCGTCATCGAGTCGGTCGGCGCCACGAACGACAGCGCGTAGATGAACTCGCTGGCGGTCAGCGTGAACGCGAACACCACGACCGCGACGATGCCGGGGAACAACAGCGGAATCACGGCGCGGGTGAACGCGCCGAGCCGGCTGTAGCCGTCCACCATCGCCTGTTCCTCGATGTCCCGCGGGATCGTCTTGAGGAAGCCCATCAGCAGCCAGATCGACACCGGGATGGTGATCGTCGGGTACACCAGGACCAGCGACCAGGTCGAGTCCTGCAACCCGATGCCCACCACCATTCGGGACAGGGAAAGGAAAAGCAGGCTCGGGGGCACCAGGTAGACCAGGAAGATCCCGATGCCCATCGCACCGGACCACGGCCGGTCCAGCCGGGCCAGCGCGTAGGCCGCGGGCAGCCCGAGGGCCAGCGTGATCACCACGACCAGGATGCCGACCCACAGCGTGTTCCACGCGAAGGTGAGGAACCCGGTGTCGGTGAACAGGTAGGTCACGTGGTCCGGGGTGGGCGGGCGGTTGAACCAGAACGGGTTGCTGTCCGGGTTGTACAGGTCGCGGTTCTGCTTGAACGCGGTGATCGCGCTCCACACGAACGGACCGGCGCACAACAGCGCCGCGATGATCGCCGCGGTGTACACCCCGACCCGGCGGGCCCGGTGCTGCCGCTCGTACCGGCGGCGCAGCACGGCCGTGGTCATCAGCCCACCTCGATCCGGCGCACCGCGCGCAGAATGGCGATCGCGGCGGCGAGCAGCAGCGGGAACAGGAACAGCGCCACCGCGGCCCCCTGGGCCACGTCACCGCCCTCGATGCCGCGGTAGAACGCCCAACTGGCCAGCACCTGGGTGGCGTCGTTGGGCCCGCCCCTGGTCAGCACCCGGACCACGGCCATGTCGGTGAACGTGAAGATCGCCCCGAACAGCGCGGCCACGGCCACCACCGGAAGCACCATCGGGATGGTGATCTCGAACATCCGCCGCCAGTAGCCGGCGCCGTCCACCCGCGCCGCCTCGTCGATGTCCCTGGGGATGGCGACCAGACCGGCGATCATGATCACCGCCGCCAGCGGGGTGAGCCGCCAGACGTGCACGGCGATCACCGAGGCCATGGCCCAGCCCGGTTCGCCCAGGTAGTACACGTTCTCGTTCGGGCCGAGGATGCCGACCTGGCGCAGCACCCAGTCGATCGGCGAGAAGATCGAGTCGAGCAGCCAGAGCCAGGAGATCGAGGACAGCGCGACCGGCGTGGTCCAGGCCAGCAGCACGAAGAACCGGACCAGCCACTTGCCCTTGAAGTCGGCGATCAGGATGTTCGCCAGCACCTTGCCCAGAATCACGATCAGCACCATGGAGATCGCGGTGAAGATCAGGGTGTTGCCCAGCGCGCGCCAGAACACCGGGTCGCTGAACGCCCGCCGGAAGTTCACCAGCCCGACATAGTCGTAGGACGGGTCGCCCGCCGTCACGTCGGAGACCGCGAACGCGATCGCCAGGCCGAACGGCAGCGCCACCAGCGCGATGATGTAGACCACGCTCGGCAGCAGGAACACCCAGGCCAGCAGGCCGTCCCGGTCGGCGAACGTACGCCGGGCGACCGGCCGGGGCACCGGGTCGGGCGGTGCCGTGGTGGCCTGCTCGGTGGTCGTGGCCATGATCAGGTCCCCAGCCGGACCGGGTCGGCGCGCTCGCCGCTCTCCGCGTCGAAGAACCGCAACTTGCTGCCGTGCACGGCGAACTCGTGCGTCTCGCCGGTCACGATCGGAGTGTCCACTGTGGAGGGTAGGCGGACGACCACCCGGGTTTCCTCGCCGATCCGGGTCACCGTGCCGTACAGGTGCCGGTCCCCGGACAGGTACTCGATCCGGTCCACGGCAAGCGGCATGGTCACCCGGTCGTCCTCCCGCACGTTCTCGATCGGCAGCAGGTGCTCGGGCCGGAACCCGACCAGCTGCCCGTCCCGGCGCACCAGGTTCATCGGTGGGGAGCCGATGAACGTGGCGACGAACGTGTCCGCCGGATGGTCGTAGATCTCCACCGGCGGGCCGACCTGGCGCACCTTTCCGTCGGCCAGCACCGCGATCCGGTCGCCGAGGCCCATCGCCTCGACCTGGTCGTGGGTGACGTAGATGGTGGTGATGCCGATCTCGTCCTGGAACGACTTCAGCTCGTCCCTTGCGGAGGCCCGCAGCTTCGCGTCCAGGTTGGACAGCGGTTCGTCGAGCAGGAACACGTGCGGCTCGCGGACCAGCGCCCGGGCCAGGGCGACCCGCTGCCGCTCGCCGCCGGAGAGCTGGCGGGGCTTGCGCTTCAACAGCGGCGCGATGCCGAGCAGTTCGGCCGCCCAGTTGGCCTTGCGCTCCCGTTGCTCCGGCGGCATTCCGGCGGCCCGCAACGGGAACACGATGTTGGCCAGCACGGTCTTGTGTGGATAGAGCGCATAGCTCTGGAACACCATGGCGATCTTGCGGGCGCGCGGCGGCAGCCCGGTGACCACGTCCCCGTCGATCAGCACGTCACCGCTGGTCGGTTCCTCCAGCCCGGCGATCGTGCGCAGCAACGTGGTCTTGCCGCAGCCGGACGGCCCGAGCAGCACCAGGTACTCCCGGTCCTCGGCGGTCAGGTCCACACCGTCGATCGCGTGCACCTGGCCGCCGTCGAAATGCTTGCTGAGGTCGCGGACCTCGACTACCGCCATGCGCCCTACCTCAGCCGCCGACGAGCCCGGCGGCCCGCCACTTGTTGAACACCGCGTTGACCTGCTGGGCCGCGTCCTTGACCGCCTGCTGCGGGGAGGCCTCGCCGCGGGCCGCCCTTGCGAACATGTTCGGGATCACGAAGGTGTTGAACACCTCGCCGATCGCCGTGCTGGCCGGTCCGGGGTGGCCGATGTTGGTGCTCCAGGACAGCGAGTCCTTGAGGAAGCTCAACTTGTTCGCCGGCTTCGCACCGAACGGGTCGCTGTCCAGCCAGGCGTCCCGGCTCGGGGTCAGCTTGTCCGCCCAGGCGCTGAAGTCGTAGAGCTTGGAGTGGTAGGTGGCGGACGCGAAGTTCGCCGTGTAGTGCAGCAGGAACTCCTTGGCGGCGTCGACACCCTTGGCGTGGTTGGGAATGATCCAGTTGTACAGCACGTGCTGCGCGGCCAGAGCGGCCTTCGGGCCCTTCAGTGCCGGCACGAAGAACACGTCGTCGGCCACCGTCGGGTTGCTGCCCTGTGCGGTGCGCCAGGCCGAGATCGAGTTGACGATGTAGGACAGCTTGCCCGCGACCAGGCCCTGGTTGTTGCTGGCCGCGTTCCAGGAGAACACCTCGGGCGTCATCGCCTGCTGGTAGAGCTTGGTCATGTACTCGACGGCGGCCACCGTCTCCGGCGAGTCCAGGATTACCTGCTCGTTCTCGTCCTGCTCCGAGGCGCCGTACGACCACATCAGCGCGCGCAGGATCATGTTGGAGTCGATCTCCTGCGACATGCCGAGGCCGAGCTGGATGTTCTGGCTCTTCTTGATTTCCGAGGCGCCGGTGAGCAGCTCGTCCCATGTGGTCGGTCCGTTGCCGAAGCCGGCCGGCTCCCACAGCGACTTGCGGTAGTTGCCCGGGTCCGGCACCCAGCCCGGCGAGTAGGAGTAGAACTTGCCGGTCGCCGGGTTGAAGCTGGATTTGCGGCACAGGTCCAACTGCTGGCCCCAGCGCTTGTTGGCCTCGTCGACCAGGTCTTTCATGTTCAGCACGCTGGGCTCGTACTGGGAGAGCGTCGCGATGTACTGGATCACGTCGTGGCCCTGCCCGGCCTGGATCTCGGCGGCGATCCGGGTCGGGATCTGCGCCTGGTCCACATGGTCCACGATCACGTTGACGCCGGTCTTGGCGCCCCAGTCCTTGGCGAACTTGTCGAACCACTCGTCGTGGCTGGGCACGAAATGGCTCCACAACAGGATCTTCAGGTCACCGGACAGCTTCGAGCTCGGCTCGGCGAAGGTCTCCTCAGGGGCACCGGTCGACGGCGCGGGGGCGCCGCCGGGGCCGCCGCCCTCCTCGCTGGCGCACGCGCCGGCGGATACGGCCAACGCGGCCAATCCCGCCGTCCGGAGCACATCCCGCCTGGTGAATTTGTCACTCATCAGCTCGCTCCTCCGTTGGAGTACCAGGCACGGTAACGCCGCCGTCGCCCGTGTCACCAGTGTTGCGATCTTGCTGTGACCTTGTTCGCGATGCGGTCAGGCGATCAGACCGCCACGGAACGCGACCAGCGCGGCCTGCACCCGGTTGACCGCGCCGATCTTGCCGAGCACCGCGGACACGTAGCCCTTCACGGTCGCCTCGGACAGGTGCAGTTCGTTGCCGATCTCGGCGTTGGACAGCCCCTGGCCGATCAGCGTGACGACCTCCCGCTCCCGCTCGGAAAGCGAGGCGAGCAACCGCCGCGCCGGCTCGGCCGCCCGCGCGCCGTCGGCCACCGCGGACAACACCCGCGCGGCCACCTTCGGGTCCAGCACCGCCCCGCCACGGGCCAGGTCCCGGACCGCCTTGATCAGCTGAGCCGGCTCGGTGTCCTTGAGCAGAAACCCGTTGGCCCCGATCCGCAGCGCTTCCTGCACGTACTCGTCCACGTCGAAGGTGGTGAGCATGGCGACCGAGGGTGGCTCCGGCAGCGCCCGCAGCCTGCGCAGCGCGGACAACCCGTCCGTGCTGCGCATTCGAATGTCCAGCAGCACAACGGCGGGCCGGTGCTGCCGCGCCAGATCGGCCACGTACAGCCCGTCGTCGCACTCGGCGACCACTTCGATGTCACCGGCGCTGGTCAAGATCGTCCGGAGTCCGGAGCGGACGAGGTCCTCATCGTCCGCGAGCAGTACCTTGATCACCTCAGCCTCGCAGGGTTGGCCACGCCGGGATTCTATCCCGTTGCTGACCGTAATACCTGCTACGCCGGCCGCAGAGCGTCGGAAAGCTTGACCCGGGCGCCGCTGCGCACAACGGCGTTGCGGTAGATCCGACCGGACAACCAGACCAGCGCCGGAATGGTGAGCACCACCAGAACTACGGACAGTGCCGCCTGCCAGCCCGGCACTCCGCCCATGGCCAGCCGCATCGGCATCATCGTCGGCGCGAAGAACGGGATCACCGACAGGACCTCGCACAGCTTGTTGTCCGGGTCGGAGGGCAGGATCGAGATGCCCAGGACGTAGCCGAGCACCACGACCATCATCGGCGGCGTGATCACACCCTGGACGTCCTCCTGCCGGGAGACCAGCGCGGCCAGCGCGGCGAACACCAGCGAGTACATGACGAAGCCGAGCAGGAACCAGACGATCAGCCAGACCACGGTGCCGAACGCGGCCGACGCGGAGATGGTCAGCGCCCCGATGGCCAGCGCGGCGACCACCCCGACCACGCCGATGACCACGATCTGGATCAGCCCGACCAGCCCGATGCCGGCCACCTTGCCGGCCATCAGCTGCCAGGGCCGGATCGTGGCCAGCAGCAGCTCGACCACCCGGCTGGACTTCTCCTCGACCACGCCGGTGGCCACCGTCGTGCCGTTGAGCAGCAGCGCCATGTAGATCAGGATGCCGGCGATGATGCCGAGCACAAGCTGTTGCTGCTCATAGGGAAACGGCGGTTCCAGGGACTCGACGTCGATCCCCGCACCGGCGACCGCCTGGCCCACCGCGGCCGGGTCGCCGCCCAGCCGCTCGATCGCCTGGTTGAGCACGAGCTGCCCGGCCAGCACGTTCAGCGCGTTACGCAGGCTGCCGTCCAGTTCCTTCTTCACCACCACCTGGATCCGCTGGCCGTCGCCGATCAGCAGCGCGTCCAGCGAGTCGTCGGCGACCTGCGCCCGGCCGGCCGCCTCGTCCGGCACGGTCCGAATCTCGATGTCCTGCTCCAGCGCGGCACCGGTCGCGGTCAGCGGTCCCTGCAGTGCGGCGGTCTGCCCGGTCACCCCGACCGTCGCGTCCGCGCCGCCGTCGACCAGCTTCATGGTCAGCGCGAACCCGATCAGGAGCAGCAGGGTCACCACGAGCGACCAGATGAACGCCTTGGACCGCAACCGGGTCGTCACCTCACGGGAGGCGACCAGCTGTACCGCCTGCCAAGTTCCCAACCGAACATCGGACCCCGTCACGCCGCACTCTCCTCATGCTCCGCGCTCACCACGTTGCGGAACAGCTCGGTCAACGTGGCCTGCCGCCGGGTGAACTCCCGCACCGGACCGGTCGACAACGCCGTCTGCAACACCAGTTGGTCGTCGGCGCCGTGGTCCAGCTCCAACACCACCTTGCTGCCCTCCCAGCCGCGCAAGTGCACGCCGGGCAACGCATCGGCCCAGTCCGGCCCCGCGTTCGGCGCGTCGACCACGAGGTGCACGGTTCCCCCCGCCCGCAACTCGTTCACGGTGCCGACCGCCACCATCTGTCCACTCCGAATGATCCCCACCCGGTGACACAGCCGCTCGACCAGATCCAACTGGTGACTGGAGAACACCACCGGAATCCCCTCGGCCGCCTTCTCCCGCAACACCCCGCTCATCACGTCCACCGCCACCGGATCCAGCCCCGAAAACGGCTCGTCGAGAACGAGAATCGTCGGATCGTGCACCAGCGCCGCCGCCAACTGCACCCGCTGCTGGTTGCCCAGACTCAGCTTCTGCACCTCGTCCCCTCGCCGCCCGGCCACCCCCAGCCGCTCCGTCCACTCCTCCATCGCCCGCTGCGCCTTCCGCGGCCCCAACCCGTGCAAGCGCGCCAGATACACCAACTGCTCCCCCACCCGCATCTTCGGATACAGGCCCCGCTCCTCCGGCATGTACCCGACCTGCCGCCGGGTCTCCAGCGTGATGGGCGCCCCATCCCACCAGACCACGCCCGAGTCCGCCGCCAGGACTCCGAGCGCAATCCTCATCGCCGTGGTCTTCCCCGCCCCGTTACTCCCCACGAACCCGAACAGCTCCCCCGCCCGAACGTCGAACGTCGCCTCCCGCAACGCCACCACGTCCCCATACCGCTTCGACAACGAGTCGAACACCAACCGCCTGTCACTCACCCGGCCATCCTGCCCCATCCCACCCCAAACCACCCGCACCAACCCACCCTTGATCACCTCCCGTTCCCCGCCCCCACCCGGACCCCCCTCCCTCCCCTCCCCATCCCCACCCACACCTCATCACCCTCCGTGCCCAGCCCACCCACCCGCTACGCTGTCCCCACGGCCCTCGTAGCTCAGGGGATAGAGCGCCCGCCTCCTAAGCGGTAGGTCGCAGGTTCGAATCCTGCCGGGGGCACACCTGTGGTGTGACCAGCAACAACGACGGAACGATCGGACACACGTTCGTTAGCGCAGCGCTCAGTGACACACCAACTGGAGTCTGTGCCAATGACCGATCTGTGGGCCCTGTTCGTCCGATCATGGCGGACTGCCTTGAAGGCAGAGAACAAATCCGCCGCCACCATCCGGATCTACACCTGCGCCGCCGAGCAGCTCGCGGCCTGGTCCGGCAAGCTGACCGAGCCGGTCGAACCGACCGAGATCACCGCCGACCAGATCCGCCAGTTCATCACCGAGATCATGGACCGCACCAGCCCCGGCAACGCCCACACCCAGTACCGCAGCCTGAAAACGTTCTTCGCGTGGCTGGTCGACGAGGACGAGATCGACGCGAACCCGATGGCGAAGGTGAAGGCGCCGTTCGTGCCCGAGCGGCCGATCCCGATCGTGCCGGACGACCTCACCAAGAAGCTGCTCGACACGTGCGCCGGCCGGGACATGATCTCGCGCCGCGACGCGGCGATCATCCGGCTCCTCCTGGACACCGGGTGCCGGCTCGGCGAGATCGCCGGCCTGGGCGTCGATGACGTGGATCTGGACCTGCAGGTGCTGCAGGTGCTCGGGAAGGGCCGGCGGCCCCGCGCCGTGCCGTTCGGGGCGCGGGCGGCGCAGGCGCTCGCGCGCTACCTGCGCGTGCGGGAGCGGGAGAAGTGGGCCCACCACCGCGCACTGTGGCTATCGGACCGCAACCGCGGCCCGCTGAAGGCCAACGGGGTTCGGCTCATGCTCGCGCGGCGCGGCCGGGCCGTCGGCACCCACGTGCACGCTCACCAGTTCCGGCACACCCTCGCGCACACGTGGCGCAAGGAAGGCGGGGACGGAACCGACCTGATGCGGATCATGGGGTGGCGATCGTCGGAGATGCTGCACCGCTACGGCGCCGCCGCGGCCGACGAGCGGGCCCACGACGCGCACCGCCGGCTGTCCCTCGGCGACCGGGTCTGAGGTGACACGGGAGCGCTGTGCTACTGGGCATGGCGAGACGCAGTGGCACCCGTAAGTTAGGCAAACGCAAGGGGTACGGCGCGCCATCCCGCCGCAACCGGTCCAACTACAAGCCCCGGCTCGAGCAGTCATGGGAGCGTCCGTCCCCACCGATGTTTCTCGCGCCGACCACCTGCGCGGACGACGACCCGCCGAGCCCGCCGCCGCCCGCAAAGCGGCGGCGGGTGAGGGCGACGCCGAAGGCGCCCCTGACCCCGGAACAGCGGACCCTGCGCGCAAAGGTCGCCGCGCACACCATGTGGTCCAACACCAGCAACCGCGCCGAGCGCACCGCCGCCGCCCGCAAGGCCGCCCACGACAGGTTCGCCAAGCAGGTCGACCCGGGCGGCGTGCTGCCGCCGGAGGAACGCGCCCAGCGCGCCGAGAACGCCCGCAAGGCACACTTCTGCCGGATGGCTGCGGCGTCGGCGAAAGCGCGCGCCGCTAAGGCTGCGGGGGGTGCTCCTCGGACCACGCGGAGCAGTCAGGGCAGCGCATCGTGAACTTGTCCTCGCCGCTGTCGGCTTGAACGGCGCGGTCGCACACCGACCACACCCAGTTCCGGCCGGCGCTGCGCGCCAACCTTGCCGGCTGATCTACTGCTGCGAGATGCACCAGTTCAGGGCGGAACATGCTGCGGCGCCAGCGGTATCCGCCCGGGGCAGGTGTCCCAAGCATGGCGTCGTCGCCTAGTGCGCCCATTTCGCCGCCTCACCTTGGTTGTCGGCAAGGTCAGCGCCGTGGAGAAGCAGGCACGCATAGCAGCGTGTACCTGTCTCGGTCCTTTGTAAACACTTGACCGGTGCACTGTGATCACAAAGGGCTTCGGCGAATTCGCTGCCGATCTTGTCCGGATCGAACGCGTGCAGTCGCCTGTCGTATTCGGACCGCATCCACACCACGGTGGTGGTCATGACGCTCTCCGGTGGAGCCCGGCGGGCGCGGCGGAACGTCGGGCAGCCGCGCCCACCGGTGCTGGGGGCCGGGCCGAGACCGGGGGTGTAGGTGTCTCGGCCCGGCGGCGCGCCGACTCGTACCCGGTCGTCGGCGCTGGCCGGGATGATGGGTGGTGACGCCCACTGTCAGCCCGGCAGAACAGGGGTCGGCAGCTACGGCACCGGCCACAGGTGCCGGTCCAGCAGCAGCGGAACCAACGCCAGAAGTCGGTGGCGATGAACAGGCAGCCCAGCAGGGCAGCCCCCAGCAGCAAGCCGAGGGCCAGGCTGCCGTCCATGGTGATCACTCCCTGGTTTGACCGGCGCCGCCTCGCCCAGACCTGGGCAAACAGGAAGGGGAGGCGACGCAGGCCACCGGCTGGGCCGGTTCTCAGACCGTACGCCACGTACGTACGTGGGGGAATACCCCGAGCGGGGGAACCCGCGTACGTACGTGGAATCGATGCGGCAAACTGTGCGCCATGGACGACGACGACCTGAGCCCCGGATCGCTGGTGCGCAGGTGGCGGCTCGGTAAGCAACTCCGCGAGCTGCGCGAGTCCGCGGGCAAGACCATGGATGAAGCCGCCGAATATCTCGGCGTGAAGCGGCCGACGATCAGCCGCATCGAGAACGGCCGGCACGCCATCTTGCCCAAGAACGTCAGGTTCCTGTGCCAGTTCTACGGGATCGGTGCGCCCGAGGTTGACATGCTCGTCCGGCAGGCCGAGGAGTCCGGCGAGCGCGGCTGGTGGTCCACCTACAGCGACACCATGCCCGACTGGTTCGGCACATGGGTCGGATTCGAAGCCGACGCCAAGGAGATCCGCGCCTACGAATCCGAACTGGTGCCCGGCCTGCTGCAGGTCGCCAGCTACGCCCGCGCCATCATGGCCGCCTACCGCGGTGACGGCGACGACGAACCCGACATCGCCCGGCTGGTCGAGTTCCGCCAGGAACGGCAGCGGCGGCTCGACGCGCGGCCACCGGCGCTGCACTTCGTGCTGAACGAGGCCGTGCTGCGCCGCCCGGTCGGCGACACCGCCGAGCAGCTCGAGCACCTCATCGCCATGTCCCGCCGGGACTTCGTGACCATGCAGGTGGTGCCGTTCGCCGCCGGACCGCACCCCGGCATGAAGAGTCCGTTCTCGCTGCTCACCCTGCCCGACGAGCCGCATCCGAACTTCGTCTACCTCGAACACGACGAGGGCGCCATCTACCTGGAGCGGCCGGCCGACCTGCGGCGATACACCGCGACGTTCGAGGCATTGACACGCCTCGCTCTCTCGCCCGCCGACACCGAAGCCTTCCTCGTTAGCCTGTTGGATGGGTAACGACCTGGGCATACAGGAAGGGAACCGGACATGGAACGACTGATCACGTGGCGTAAGAGCACCCGCAGTGGGGGTGACGGCGGCAACTGTGTCGAACTGGCCAACGTCGGCGCGGTGCGCGACTCGAAGAATCCGGCGGCCGGCGCGCTGCGCGTCGACCTGGCCGGCCTGCTGGCCGCCGTCAAGGAGGGCCGGATCTAGCGACGTTCGAGGTTGGAGATCCGGGCCAGCGCATCCCGCAGCCGGATCCAAGAGGCGGCCGAGCGGGTCGCCCCGACGGTGCCGACCCGCGGGGTGACCTTTCGCCCGCCGGCCCTGTCGACCTTGATCTCCACCTCGCGCACCACCTCGTCCACAGTCACCCCGCCGTACACGTCCACGGTGATCACGTCACCGAGGCCGTAGTCCCGGCCGTACTGCAGCCGTGCCGTGTCGACTGGCACCACCTCGACGAGTTGGGTGTGGCCTTGCTCGTCGAGCCGCTTCTGCGCGCCCTGAGTGAGCTCGACGTTGGAGTCGGAGTCACTCGCAGCGCGGAAGTCGTAGAAGTCCTCGAGCCGGCCCCACGCGGTGGCGTCGGCGGTGTCGGCCACCTCGATGAAGTCGCGGGCGTCCTCTTCGCCGCGACCGCCGCCGACGATGTGCGTGGCGGTGGGGGCGGTCAGCGTCCAGGTGAGCATCTTCAGGTTCCGCAGCGCCATCGAGAACCGGGCGGGCCCGGTCAGGTCAGCCGGCAAGTACACCTGGAACACCTTGCCCAACCCGAACCCGGAGTTGACCCGGAACCCGAGGGTCACCCCGGCGACCGCCCCGGACACGGCGAGGCCCTGCAGCAGCGGCAGCAGCTTGTCGAACCGGGCGCGGCCGGTGATGGACGGGCCGGCCACCGGATCCGCGGCGAGGGTCAGCGACGGCACCCGGCGGGCGACGAGCGCACCCGGCCCGGCGTTCACATCGACGTACTGCCGCATGATCGTCGATGCGACGCCGGTGCGGATGTCGTAGGCGGGGGTTTGCGCCGACAGCGCGGCCAGCGGGGCGGGGCGGGCGTCTCGGCCGCGCATCCACCGCATGTCGTCCTCGCCGGACAGGACGAGGCGGCGGGTGGCGCGCCCGCTGGTGCCGTCGATCTTGATTTCGGCTTTGGTGACCGGGCCGGCTATCACCGTGCTGGTGCCGGCCATGATCGCCACCCGCCAGCCGGCCGCGGCGGCGAGCGCGTGCTGCGGGGTCAGCGGGCAGTTCACCTGCCACGTCCCCACGTCGTTGAACTTCGGCACCGCGGTGTAGCTGGACCACATGATGGTGCCCCGGGTGGCGCCGGTCGGGTCGATCATCCACACCGTGTCCGCCACCGGGTCACCACCCGGACCGGTAGCGCGGGTAGAACGTGCACGACACTGACGAGCCGGTGCTGGCGCCGGTCAACGACAGCGTCACGTTCGTCGACCCGGGCGGGATCGCCCAGAACGTTGGGGTGCCGGTGAGGTGCGACCACCAGTCGGAGCCGCCCATGTCGACCGACTGCTCCCCGGGCTGGGTGACGATCGTCAGCGTGCCGGACAGGGTGCCGGACACGTGCAGCTCCTCGCCGGTGTCGTCGTTGTCCAGCGCCACCGCGGTTCCCGGTGGGGTGGCGGTCCAGATCGGCCACGCCGCCACGTCACCCGGGTTGGTGAGCACACCGGAGCCGAGCACGTCATCGGCCGACAGGCGCAGCGGGAAGAACGTGAAGAACGGCACCGGCGCCGGGAACGGGAACGACAGGACGACCGGGGTCGGGTCGAACCAGAACACGTCCGGGCAGTACAGCCGCAGCACGAACCGGTACCACGTGGTGTCCCCGCCGTTCGCGCGGTCCTCGGCGCCTTCCAGGCCGGCCGCGTAGTAGCCGCGGATCCGGCGCCGCTGGCCGTCCTGCTGGGCCAGCTCGAGGTGGCCGGGCTGCCGCGGATCCAGCGCCGAGCACAGCGCGCGCAGCCGCTCCCGGAGCTCGGCGTTGGTGGCGCCGAACACCGTCATCGGCAGCATGATGGAGCGGCCCGTCTCGTACACGTCGGTGACCACCTCGCCGTCCAGCAACGGCGTGGTGTCGGTGACGAGCTGCGCGGGCGGCACCCCCAACCCGGTGGCTCCCTTGTGGACGCGGTAGCCGGCGTCCCGGTCGTTCAGCACAATCGGGTCACCCGCGGCCGGGTACCAGACCAGTTCACGCGCCGGCATAAAGCGCCTCCTCCGCGCGAAGCTCGTCCATCACCATCCGCGTCACCGCGCCGGGGTCCGGACCGGTGATGTTGAACGTGTGCCCGGCGCGCTCCCGGCCCACAGTGGACGCGCTGTCCCCGCCAGCCGGGTACACGCCGCCCGCCGCCATCGGCAACGCAGACCGGAACCACTCCGGCCGCATCCTGCGCAGCGCCTCGTCGAGCAGCGCCTGCGAGCGGGCCGAGAACCGGTCCAGCGGCAGGAACAGCTCGTCCACCCGCGGGTTGTCCCCGATCACCCGCATGGTCCCGGTGCGCCGGTACGAGGCGACGATCCCCGCCGACCGGCCGGACATCGGTCGCAGCCCGCCGGCCCCGTAGTACTCCATCACTCCGCCGGAGCCTTGGGTGACGGCTTCCTTGGCCAGCTTGGCGGCGTTAGGGATGCCGGCCGCCTTGTAGGAGATCAGGATCTCGGTGCGCCGGTCGCGGGCCGCGTTGTTGATGTCCTCGTTGACGGCAGCGGCGTTTGAGGTGATCTCGACGTGCCCGTTGGGCAGGGTGCGCACCTTGAACCCGAGGTTCTCGAGGAACGCGATCTGCTGCGGCGTGGTCGACGACACGATGATCGTCTTGGAGTCGGGGACGCTGACGACCTTGTCCGACAGGATGCCGGCGTTCTTGATCGCGTCCACCATGCCGGGCTGCAGGATCGCCGTGGCCGCGGCGGTGGGCATTAGGTCGTACTGGTCGGCGAGCTTCTCGGCGTCCTGCCGGGCGATGCCGGCCGCGACCGCCGCGGCGATGAAGCTTTCCCGGGTCTTCGCGGTCGCCGCCGTGGCCGCCGCCACCGCCTCGGGCAGCGTCTTTCCTTGGGCGGTGGCGTTCTGCACGATCGCGGCGAACTGCTGCCGGTAGGCGTCGGACAGGCCCATCAGCGTGTTCTGCAGCGCCGAGCCCTTCTCGGTGACCGTGTTGATCGCGCCCGACGAGTCGAGCAGCGGCTGCTTGGACGCCGCGGCGTCGGCCTTCGCCCCCTTGAACGCGGCGCCTAGGTCGCGCAGGCTGTCGTTGACCGCCTGGGTGGCTTCCTCGACGGTGTGCCGTTTCCCGGCGTACTCGTCGAGCGCGGTCTTCAACCCGGACACTTGAGTGTCGGCGTCGGACGCGTTGTCCCCCAACGCTTTCAGCGCCTTGGCCATGGCCGAGGTGGGCGGTGTCGCCCCGCCGGTGGCGGCGCCGAGATCCTCGGCCTTCACCCCGACCTCGGCGAGCGCGTCGGAGTTGGCATTCGCGGCGTTCTGCGCCTCCAACATGCCACCGGAGAGCAGCCCGAAGTTCTGCCGCGACTCGACCAGCGCGCGGGCCAGTGACCCCCATTTCTCCGCGCTGATACCGCCGAACCCGTCGAACACCGCGCGCAGCGTCTCGGCGTCGCCGGTGATCTGGCTGGCGCTGATGCCGAACTGGTCGAAGGCGCTGTTCACGCGGCCGATCGCCTCGGCGTTGCCGAGGATCGCTTCGGTCATCGTCTGGTTCGAGATGCCGAGTTTCTGCGCGATGTCGTACAGGCCCTTGGACCGGGCCTCGGCGACCTGCTGCATCTTCGACTGCGCGGACAGCGCGCCGCCGTTGGCGATGATCGCCTCGGTGAGGGACCGCACCTTGGCGGCGTGCTGCTCGGCTGCCTGCTTCGCCTGCTGCTGTCGCGACATCCACACCGACAGCGCGACCCCCGCCACCGCCAGCGCGACACCCCACGGGCCGCCCAAGAAGGACATCAAACCCGACGCCGCCGACCGCAGGCCGGTGAACGCCGCCGCCGCGGTGCCCGAGGCGATGCCAGCCACCCGGGCCAACCCGTCCCCGGCCAGTTGCGTGGCGCGCTGGGTGGCCGACATCTGGTCGTTGACGCCGCCCAACCCGACGGCGAGCGCGACCTGCGCGCGCAGGTGGTTGGTGGTCGCGGTCGACGCCCGGTCGTAGGAGGTGGCCATGCTGTCGATCACGCTGAACCGGGCACGCAGCGCGTCGAGCACCCCGCCGTGCTGCTGCACCGCGGTGTTCAGGCCCTGCACCTTGTCCCGGACCGCGCCGACACCGGCCTCGACCCGCTCCTGCACCAGCCGCCACGCCACCATCGCCACGACCGCGGCCTGCACCGGGCCGGGAAGCGACTGCCATATCTGCGCGAGCTGTCCGACCGCGCCGATCACGACCTTCAGGATCGCGCCGAGCCCGTCGAACACGGGGCCGACGGCGCCTGTGAAGAACCCAACGGTGGCCTTCGCCGCCGGCAACAACTGCTGCCCGAGCGCCGCCGCCTTGTCGATCACTACGGCCTTCGCGGTGCGCAACTGGTTCGCCAGCTCACCCGAGGTGCGGCCGAAGTCGCCCTGCGCGTCCTTCGTCTGGGCGAGGATCTCCTGATACGCCACCATCACCCGCTGCTGCGGCGTCAACGCCTGGCTGGTAGTGGCGATCACGCCCATCTTCAGCGCGCGCTGCGCGATCACGCTCTCGTTGAGCAGCACCCCGTACTTCTCGATCGGGTCGGACTCGCCGCGCAGCGCCGCGCCGAGCGCCTCGATCGCCTCTTCCGGGGTGGTGTTCTTGAACGATGCCAGGTCGCTCGCGAGCTTGGTCAACGAGATGGAGAACTCGGCGTTCTGCTCGGCCGCCAACCCGGCCTGCTTGCCGTAGGTGCCGAACGTGGCCACGGCTTGCCGGGCCTGCGTGTCGCTCTGGCCGATCGCCGCCGAGGCCGTCTTGGTGAAGGCGAACACCGACTGCTGCGCCCCGGCGAACGTCACGTTGATGGCGTTCGCCGACTCGGACAGGTCCGAGGCGGCCATCACCACCTCGCGTAGCCCGCCGATGATCCCGGCGACCGCGCCGACCTTCAGGAACTCCCCGCGGATCTCCCCCATGAACCCGCCGATGCGGGCCCGCATCGAACCGACGAGCTGCACTGATCGTTTGGTGGCGCGCTCGAGCGGCTTCTCGTCGCCGTCGATGACCGCCTTTTGCTTGCTGGTCTTCGACACGAACGTCTGGTGCTCGGCGCCAGCCGCCTTGACGGTGCTCGTGTACTGCGACTTGTCCGCAGTGATCAGGGCCTGGATCTGGCCCACCATGAGCGCCACACGCGAACGGTGTGGTCAGGGTGTCACTCGCGGGCGATCCCGAGCGCGGTGTCGATGCTGTCGGTGGAGTCGTCATCCTCGCTGCTGGCCGGCCGCAACGCCTGCCATAGCCGCGCCTCGGCCGGCATCCCGAACAGGCGCACCACGAACCACCGCCACGTCTTGCCGTCCATGATGGACGGCTCGGTCAGGTCGATCCCGTAGTGCGCTTGGAAACCGGCTTCGACGAGCGGCCAGCGCGCGAGGATCTCTGGCCAGCCGAACCCGCTCTTGCCGGCTTCCGGGTCGATGATCCAGCCGTTCTCGTCGACCCGGAGCCCCGTGCCGGGGGGTCGGCATCACCCTCGGCGGCGACCTGGCCGAGCCACATGGCGCGTGCCGCTGCCTCGCCGGACAGGTGCCAGGTCATGAGGGTGAGCCCGATGTGCTGCAGTTCGTCGAGCATCACGCCGTCGGCGGCCATCTGGTCGATCACCGCTTGGCCGATCAGGTCGGCGGCGAACTCGTCCTCGTCCACGCCGGGGAGCAGTTCGACCGTCGGGTCAACCTTCTCGCCGGCGGCGAGCTTGCGTTGGATCGTCTCGATCCCGGCGCGGGCCTGCTGCAACCTGAGATTGGCGCGGATGGTGATCGCGCCCGCGCGCCACGTGTAGTTCTTGCCGCGCACCGGCAGTGTGAGGGTTTCGCCGTCGGCCTCTTGCAGGAAGTGGCCGATGTCGGCGAGGTCGGGGAAGGTGGTCACGGGTGGTCGTCCGCTCTGCTGTGGTGTGGTCTACGGGGTGTAGGTGAACGCGGTGAGCGGGCCGGAGCCGGACAGCGGGCAGTTGAACGGCTCGGCGCCCTTCACCTCGCCGCCGGCGCCCTTGTAGTTGCTGGTGGCCCGGCCGCTGTAGCCCTTGTTGTTGTCGGTGCGGCGGATCCGGATGTCCACATACGCCTCGGGGCCGGTGAGCAGGCCCTTGGTCTTCAGGTGCGCCTGGCCGGGGTCGTCGACCTGCGCGTTGTCCGGGCCGGTGTAGCCGTCGAACCCTTCGGCGCCCAGGTTCCAGGACCGGAACGTGGTCAGCTTGTCGTCCCAGCCGTCCGAGTCGAAGTCGGACACGTCGACCTCGTTCGGGTCGATCGCCAGCTCGAGCTTGTTCAGGCCCTTCACCTGGGTCCAGGTGGGGGTGATCAGGTCGGGGCCGGTGTTGACTTCGAGCACCCACTTGCGGGAAAGCCGCTTCTTGATCGGCGTCGGCATTACGGCGCTACCTCCTCGGTCAGCGTCTCGATTTGAAACGAGACCGACCAGGAGAGCCGGCCCGTCTGGTCCGCCCCGAGCGGGACGGGGCTGGTTTCGTTGGCCTCACACCACAACACCGACAGCTCGTCCGGTGTGGACGGCGCCCACGTCTCGGTGTCCTTGTGCTGCAACGCCCGACGGATCTCCTCGGCGTGCCGGGCACCGGTGTTGCCGGTTCCGACCGCGGCACGCCGCTCCACCTGGAACTCCGGCGTCTCGTAGCCGCTGAGATCCTGCGTGGGGAACCCGGGTCGGGTGCGGATGCACACCGCGTCATCCGGGGTGGCGGGCAGCGTCTCGACGAAACAGGGCACGCCGGATCCCGCGCCGTTGGGCGGGTACTTCACCAGCCCGAGATCGGCGAGCCTGTGGGCTGCGGCCACCGTGTGCACGCGACCACGGTCAGATCACGGTGTCACTCGAGCGCTTTCCTCGCCGCGTCGGCGATGTGCTCGAGGTACTTCTGCGCGCTGGCGCGCAGCGGGTCACCGAGGTATCTCGACTTGCCGGTGTCGTGGGCGAAGTCGCCGCGCTCGTGCTGGATCACCGCGTACGGCGTGTCGTAGCTGACCGAGCCTTCGGCGCCGTCGCCGGTGCGCTGAACCGTCACCTTCCCCGAGCGGGACAGGTCGCCCTGGTCGTAGGGCACCTCGTCCCGCGAGTCGGACAGCAGGTCTTCGCACGCCTCCTCGACACCATCCCCGGCGGCGTCGGCCATGGCCTTGATCGCTTCGGCGAGCGTCTTCTCGAAGTCCTGCATCACGCACCGACGCCGAGCTTGTGGTGCATCGGCGTGCCGTCCAGCCACACCGGGGTGTCCACCGTCCACACCCGCAGCAGCACGCCGTCGATAGTGCACCGGTCCCCCGACTCGGGACCGCGGCCGGCGAGGTCGATGTCCCCGGGCACCGACACCACATGCGACAGGGTGACCACCTTGCCACCGGGTAGCTGCATCTGCCGGGAGTGCGGCGACACCCGCGCCGGGCTGGCCAGCACAGCGGCGCCGTACGTGGGCCGCGCCTCCCCGTCGTCCCCGAGGTATGGCGCGAGGGTTACGGTCGGCCCGCCGGTGGCGAGCAGCCCGAGCAGGCTCACCACGTCGCCACACTCCCCCCGATCAGCCCGCCAGCCTGCAGCGCCTCGTACGCCGGCCACGGAACCTGGCTGGCCGAGCGGCCTACGCGCGCGCCGCGCCCGCCCGACACCGACAGGTTGTCGGCAGTGATCGACCCGCCCGCCGCCAGGATCGGGGACATGCCGCCCAGCGCCGACTCCTGCACGGCCGAGTGCTGGCGGGCGCGGATCGTCTCGCACACCGCCACCACCATGTGCTGCCGCTGCACCGGATCCTCGGCGTGCTCGTCGGCCTCGTCCAGCACCGGCCACCGGATCACCTTGCACGACAGCGACCGGGCCGCCGAGTCGATCAGCGTCTGCACGGCGCTGTCCGCCTCGGGCAGAGCCGGCCACTCGGCGCGGCCGAGCGTGGCGGCCTGCGCGTCCACATAGGCGCGCACCTCTTCCACCGTGGCCCAGATCATCGCGGGGTTCCTCTCTCGACAACGATGCGCCCAACGTCGGACAGCACCGGGGCCTCCGGGTTGTCGACGTACCGCACCCAGATCGTGTACTCGCCGGGGTCCAGCACGTGGCCGGTGCCGGGGCCGACGAGCACGCCAAGCCCGCCGTCGAGCGGGGTCGGATCCTCGTCGATGACGTCGGCGGTCGCCGGGGTCTGGTAGAGCGGCAGCACGGCCAGCGTCCACCCGGTGACCGGCGTGCCGTCCTTGGTGACGGTGATCGGGCCGACCCATTCGCGGGACAGCCGGTTGATACGCCACGTCGTCATAGCGTCTCCAAGGATGCGGACCAGCGGCCGGCGCCGATCGCCACCAGCGCGGGCTGTTGGGGTGCGAGCACGGCGGCGAGGTCGATGTCGTGGGCCGTACCGCCCGACTGGCTGAGCGGTACAGCCGAGGCGACCTCGACCACCGTCCCCAGCGCTCGCGCCTTATGGCGGCCGAGAGGCTGCGCGCTTCCCGTAGCTGCCGCGACGCCGAGTGCGGTCGTCTTAGCCCGGCCCATCGGCATTGCTGTGTCGGTCTGGCTGGCCGGGCCGATGGGTTGCTCAACCGAGTCCGGCTCGAGCACCAGTTCGACGGCGGCGATCGACGGGCGCATGGTCGCCGGTGCGGTCAGTCCGACGGTCTTCGCGCCCGCAGCACCAGCGTTGGCGTGGTAGCCGACGTAGGCGGCGTTCTCCGAGTTCGACCGGAAGTAGGTTGTCTCGGTGAGCGCACCGGCTCCGGTGCGCCACGTCCGGGTGACGCCGTCGACCGTCTCGTGGTCGCCGACCATCACGACGACGATCGAGTCGTCCTCAGTGGTGGTGATCACCAGGGACGGTGCGGTCGGGTCCGGTGCGTTGCCGACCGCGTCAGCGCCCACCGAACCGATCCCGTCGAATCGCAGCACCGACAGCCCTCCGGCGCCACCAGCCGAGAACGTGGCGGTCACGTTGAACGTGCCGCCCTGGCCCGGTCCGACGATGGCGGTCCACTGCGCGGTCGAGCAGCGCGCCAACGCGGAAACCACACCGTGCACAGTCCAGGTGAGACCGCCGCCCGAGATGCCCAAGCTGCGGAGCTGGTTCCCGCACACCGCGTTCGCCACCAGCACGTCACCCTCGGCGCAGGTCACCGACACCGAGGCGGTATCGACCGTGAACCAGCCGGCAGTCTCGTACTCGGCGACGAATCCCACGGCTACGCCGCCGAACTTGCCCGGAAGAAGTCGGCGACGTTTGCGGTGATCGAGTCGCCTTCCGGGGTCATCACCCAGCCGTGCTTGGTGAGTGGGATCAGGTCGGCATCGGTTCCACCAGTGGTGTCCGGGTCGAAACACACCACGATCGCGCCGACCTGGTTGCCGGCTGGCCCGGTCCACACCAGGTCAGCGAAGTCTGCCTCGAACCGGTCCGCGGTGTGGTTCACCGTCGCCGCCACGGACGTGATCACCTTGCGGCCAAGCGTGGTCTGCTCGTTGCTGGCCCCGGCGAGCAGCGCAGCCAGCGTGGTGTAGTCGCGCATCGTGGCGTCGCTGACCAGCCCGGCGTTCTCCAGCGGCACGGCGACCAGCGCAGCGTTCCCGACGCCGGCCTGTTCGCAGTACCAGCGGATCTTGCCAAGCGCCACGTTGAACGCGATGTCGGCCATCGGTCAGCCCTTGAGCAGCGACGCGGACTCGGCGTCGCCGACCCGCCGCGCCGCCAGGCCCTTCACGAGCGACACGAGCGCGGCGCCCGCGCCGAACCCGAGCGCGGTCTTCCAGTCGACCTCCCACGCGTTGACGGCGTCGCCGCCCAGCGCAGCCAGCACACCGCCAGCGAACGACGAGACGACCCGCTCGCCGAGGTCGGCCCAGAATGCGCGAGTGAACATGATGATCTCCTTGCCAGGTAAGGGGACTATGCCTCGGCGGGTCGGTCGACCCGCTGACCGGAACGGATGTGGTCGCGGCGGTCCCGCTCGTCGGCGGCCCGGTCGGCGATGCGCTGCACGTCCTCGTCGGACAGACGGCCGAGCGTCTCGTCCAGGTGGACGGCGAGCAGCGGCGCGAGGTGCGCGGCGACCGCGGCCGGGTCGGCACCGGCGGCGCGCACGGCGGCGACGATCTTCGCCTCGTCGTCGGTCAGCGTCCCGGCGAGCGCAGCCAACTGCACCTCGATCCGCTGCGCAGCCGCCCAAGCGTTCTCGGCCTTCACGTTGCCCATGACGAGCCACGCCCATGCCGGCGCCGGGTAGCCGCTCGGGGCGGTCAGGATGTCGTTCCAGCTCACGTCGTCCTCCTGTCCTGCGGCCATGGAAATGACCACGTCCCAAGGGAATCCCGGTCCCGGGTCCCAGTGCGTTCCGTCGCGGGTGCCGTTCGTGTAGTCGACGTGGCCGATCACCCCGGCCTCGCCGCGACTCACGCCGGCGGCGTCGAGCTTGCGAATCGGGATCCCGCGCGCGAGGCACCGGGCGCGGATCCAGTTGGCCGCGTGGCGCAGCATCCCTTGGTGATTGGTCAGCCACTCCTCGCGCGACCAGGCGGCGAACCCGCACAGCTCGAGGTTGTCGCTGCGGGTGTTGCCGCCGCGCAACGTCCACGCGGCACGGTCATACGGCACGCAGTTGTCGATCAGCACCGAGTCGTCCGCGCACGCGTGCGCGCTCGAGTTCGTTGACCGGTCGAAGAATGCCTTCAGGTCGGATGCCTTGCGGATGCCTTCGGCGGTGTGCACCGCGATCCAGATGACTCGGGCGCCGCCGCGGGGAGAGCTGGGTGCCATGCCCGAGACCGTGCGCCCGCCGTGTCACCCGCCGAGGTAGTCGAAGTAGATGCTCGCGACGACCGACACGTCGTCGGTCGTCGGGGTGACCCAGTCCGCCGACACGTTGATGTTCTGCTGCGCCTGGTCGTAAAACACCATGCCGGTGAACGTGGCGTTCGACCGCAGGAAGCCTGGCCCATCTGCGGGGAATGCCGGCCGGCGCCGGGTGTCCGACATGGACTCCTGCCACGGCCCGTTAGTCCAGTTGACGTTCGACGTGAACACGCCCGTCGGGCTGGAGTCGGAGAACACGAACAGGCGGATCGACCACAGGCCCGGCAGGTTCAGCTTGAAGTTGCTGCCCGTCAGCGTCACGATGCCGTCGGACCGCTGCTGCGTCCACGAGGTGAGCGTCACCGCGCCCACGTTGTCCGCAACCACCTGCGTGCGGGTCCACACATGACTGCCCCGCAGCGACGAAACCGGCCACCACTCCTGCACCAGCGTGTTGTAGTTCTGCGCCGAGCCCGAACCCGGACAGGTGGCGCGCGCCACCGGAATGTCCGTCGCGGCGGTGATCGCCGGCGGTGTCGGCGACGCGGCCGGCGTGCCCTGAATGATCGTCGGGGTGACGGTGTTCGCGGTGCGGTCCAGCCGCAGCACCAACCGGTCGATGCGCGGGTTGGTGTTCCCGTTCGCCGAGGCCGTCTTGGTTTGCACGGTGACGTTCTTGTAGAAGAACCCCTTGCACCACCCGTACAAGCCGTCCGGGATGGAGAACTGCAGGCCACTCCCCAGCGACACGCGCGGGGTGTCCGCCCCCAACCCGTCCGGCGCCCACAACCGCGCCATGTCGGCCCACTGCGCCTCGGTGACGTTCGCCCCAGACCCGGCGTCGAACGGGAAATACGTGTCAGCCACGCACCGGAGAGTCAGCCGGGCGTGTCACCTGCGACGGCGTCCCGGATCGCGTCCACCTGGTCCCGCAGCGACGTACCGGAGTTCGGGTGCAGCTCGTGCTCGATCGCCGTCAGCCGCTTCTCGACCGCCTGCACACGGTCCATCAAGCCCGGGCGCGCGGGCACACCTGGGCGCGCGGGCTCCCCAACCACGTCGTCAATGAAGTTGCTGGCCTTCTTGGCGGTGCGCAGGACCGGCCGGCCAACCGACCGCCACAGCACGCCCAGCGCGGTGACGATCGCCGCGGCGAACACCAGCCACGCAACGGCCGGGTGCGCGGAGATCAGCTTGTCCACCACCGATCACCTCTTCCGGGGACGCGCCGGACGCGGGGCCGGCGCGGGCTCGGCGTTCGACAGGCTCGACGCCTCGGCCACCTGCCTGTCAACCTCCTGCTCGGTCTCGGTCAGCTCGACTGAAGTGACCGTCACCGGCTCGTCCGGCTCGGCGGGCGGATCCGGCCGGACCACCACATATCCGATCGCCGTGAACGCCTTCTCCAGATCGCTACCGGGATCGGCGAAATGCCAGTGAGTCTCCGGCAGATCCTCGTACTGCGCCAACCACGGCATCAGCAACCCTCCCGGTCAAATCGTACGGTGGTGGGTTGGGGGCACCCGCCGGACCACCTCCCCGGCGCGACCACCACACCCTCGCAGAGCGACGGGTGCCCCCGGTCTACTTACTCGGCGAGCTTCGCGTCGATAGCCGCCGACAGTTCGACGGCCGACAGCTTGTCGTCGTCGATGCCGAGTTCGGCGGCCTGCTTGCGCAGCTCGGCGACCTTGGCGTCGATCCGCTCGGTCAGCTCCTTGACCGTGCCCTCGGTTTCCAGACCGAGCGCTGCCGCGTCGGCCTGAAGTGCCTGCTTCGGCGTTGACTTGGCCGGCGCGGGCCGCTCGTCCTCGGGCAGTTCCCGCCAGCCGTCCACGCCGTCCTCCGCCAGGCGCCGATGCTTGGCGATCTCCCCGTCGTCGTAGGTGCGGACTCTGGCGGCGACGTGGTCACCGGAGCGGCGCTCGAAGGTGGCCATCAGACCGCGAGTCCTTCCAGCACCCCGTGGGCTCGCTCGTTGCCCCACTTCAGGCCGATCTCGCCATACAACTGGACGTTGTCCGACGCGCCGGTCTTGGCGAGAGGCTCCTCGAAGAACACGCCCTTGTCGGGAATGCTGAGGAACACCGGCATGAGCTGCTCCAGGCTGACCGGGACGATCATGTCCTGCGGCAGGTGCCGGTCGAGCATGACGTTGAGCGTGCCGAAGTCGGTGATGATGGTCGTCATGTTGACGCCGCCGACGTTCCGGCTGGTCTCGGTGAACTGCCCGTAGGCCGAGGCGAACGCCTTGGTGACGGCCCGCTTCTGCTTGCTGTTCACGGCGAGGGTCGCGGTGAACTGCTCGGACATGCCGCCGTTGTCGTAGCACATCTGGATGATGTCGCTGACGTGGTCGGTGGTCAGCGTGGTGGACCACGGCTTGACGTAGGACAGTCCGGTCGCGGTGCCGAGGGTGAGCGCGGTGCCGCCCTGGCTGGTCGCGACCTTGAAGGTGTTCGCGTCGATGGCGTCCACGTAGTAGACGCGGCCGGCCACGATGTTCGTCGCGACGCCGGTGTTGCGGAACACGATCTTGTCGTTGTCCACAAGGCCGTGGCCGGTCGACGTGACCGTGTCGGTGGCCGAGGTGGCGCCAGTGACCGTGGTGGCCTTCGCGATCCGGTTCGTGGTGATCGCGGCGAGCAGGCCCTTGGTCTGGCGGGCGCTGGCGTTGGTGGTCGGCTTGACGTACTGGCCGTTCCAGAACGACCAGTTGACATCCAGCGCCATCGACTTCAGCGTCTGCTCGACCTGCCAGTCCAGCTCCTTCGTGACCGGGTTCGGGCCGCCGCCGGGGTGATTGAATGGCGCCGCCTGCGGCGAGGCGAGTTGGCCCGTGGCGGCCTGCTTGGTGTAGCTGACGCTGACCTTCTCCTGGTGGATCTGCACCACGTTGGTCACGTTCGCCCGCACCCGCTCCTCGGCAGTGGGCGCGTCCGCGCCCTCAACCTTGGTGCGCTGCCCGGGGTCGCGCAGGTCGTAGGTCTGCCACTCGAACTCGGTCGAGGTGGTCTGGCCTCCGCCGGTCAGGCCGCCGATGGCGGACAGAAGCGGGGTGTCCTCGGGGGTGAGTGCGAACAGTTCGCCGGTGTAGTTCGGCAGGTTGAAAGCGGTTCCGAGTCCGGTGATCCCGGCCATCGGTTACTCCTTGTCTCGCGTGTGGTTCTGCTCGCGGAGTTCGAGCCGGGACCTCCGATAGCCGAGTGCAGTCGTCTCGGCGGGGTACCTGCGGTATGAACGTCGGTGCTGTGTGTCACCCAGACTGCTGGGCGGCGCGCTGGCGCTTCAGGTTGATCGCGACCCGCCAGTTCTTTTCCGCCTCGGCCTTCGCGATCTGCTGGTCGAGGGTCGGCGTGCCCGGTGCCCCGTTCGGGTTGGCGGTCGACGCGCCGGGCAGCGGCGGGGTGGCGTCGGTCTTCCACTCGGGGAACTCGGCGACCTTGGCGTCGACCGCGGCCTTGATCGCGGTCCTCACTGCGGTGGCGTCGTTTCCGTCCACGTCGGCCAGTGCGCCCCGGAGGTCGACCAACTTCACGAAGGTGTCGAGCCGCTCCGGCTTGATCTTCGCGGCGAGCGCGAGCGCCTCCGCCTTGGCGTGATTGGCTTCGTCCCGGGCGGTCTGGGTGATCTGCTGTGCCTGCTCGAGAACCTGCTCGGCGGTCAGCGCGCTGTCACCGTCGGCCGGGGCGCCGCCGAACAGGGCGGCGATCTTCTTGTCCCGCTCGGCCTGCTGCGCCTGCCAGGACTGCTGTGCGCGGGTGAGCCGGTCGTTGATGATCCGATCGAGGTCGGCCTGCGTGAACTTCGCGCCGTCGTCCGCGGGCTTGTCGCCGGCCGGGTCCGCGGGCGGCTGGGCCGGCGGGCCGGCCGCGGGCGGCTGGGGGACGGGCGCAGGCGCGGGGGGCTGCGGCGCACCGTCTGCGGGCGCACCGGTGGCCGGGGGTGTGGGTGCGGTCATGCCCGGCACCCTCGGCCGGGGGTGTCACCTACGCGTTGTCCAGCACGCCGATAGTCATGCCGGTGGCGGCGTCGAAGTTCAAGTAGACCTTGCCGTCCGCCTGCCGGTACTCCGGTCCGAACGGGCCGGCGGCCAGCGCCACCGTGGTGGTGGCGGGGATGGTGACGGCTCGGCCCGGAACGGTCAGCCCGTCGGGTCGGGCGGCGTCGGCCACCGCGACGGTCATGGTGTGCGGGCTGCCATCGGTGGACCGGACGACGACCTCGGCGGTCGCGGTCCAGTCGAACATCATGCCGTTCGGCGACGCGGACGCATCAACGGCGACCATGGTCGGCTGCACACCGGCGCGGCTGCGGGTGGTCTTGGTGATGTTGGTTCGGGCCATGTCGGCGGGCTCCCTCGGGCCGGTTCGGTTACCGGCCCAAGGTCAACCCGCCGTGTCACTTGGGTGGCAGTGCCGCCCGGACGGCGGCGTCCTTCGACTCGAGCAGCTTCCGCAGCGCCACGGTCAGCTCCGGACCCGGCCGCAGCGTGTCGGCGAGGTGGTGCGCCAGGTGGTGGAACGTCTCGGACACCTCCCGCAGCGGGGGAGGCAGTTTTTCGTAGTCGAAGAACTGCAGGATCGCCGATACGGGCGGGGTCTGGGTGAGGTCACTCATGACGGGCAGCGTGAGACCCGGCTGTCACGCCTGGGGTATGCTCTTGGCTACGACCCCGGATGGGGTGTGTGTGACGCGCTAAGATTGATACCTCTGGGCATCTAAGATCGCCAGCATCCTACGAGCTGCAGACCGCGAAAACGTCGAGCCCAGCGACGTTCAGGGCGGAGCGTGCTCGTGCTGGACCCGATCTCGGTCACCATAGTCCTTACAGGCGTGTTCGTGCTGCTAATCATCCGCGCCTTCAGGAAGTCCCCGGACATTCGGGAGTTCCACTGGAAATGGATCGGCCTCACTCTCAAACGTGGCCAGCCGACGGATGATGATCCGCGGCCACGTCTCGAGGAAACGGACGATGACCCGCCTTAGGCGCCGACCGGGCGTTCGCGCTCGCGCCTGCGCAACAGCCCTGACGCTTCGGTGTGCGCGTTGATGCGGGCGCCGACCTCCCGGACGGACGCGTTCACCCGGCGCACGGTCGCCTCGTCGCCGATCTGCTGCGCGGCGGTGCGGCGGCGCTTCAGCTCGCGGGCCTGCCGCTCGAGCGCCCGGAGGTGCTGCTGGGCGCGGTAGCCGTCCGGGTTGGCCACCGGCGCAGGCTTCGCGGTCAGGCCAGGCGTGAACGGGTCGGCGCGGTGGGTGCAGTTCGGATGCCACAGCCCGCCCGCGCGCGCGTCCGCGACCGCGTGCTCGACCGTGCGCCCGTCAACCACCGTGCCGACCGAGCGCCCGGAGATGGACAGCACGGAGCGCTCCCACGGCCGGCAGTTCTCGCACTCCCTCGCCGAGTCACTGATGATCACGAGGTCTCGGCCGTCGGCGACCATCGTGTCCAACTGGCCCTGAACCGCGGTCTGGGCGGCGATGGTCCGGCCGGCCATCCGGGCGTAGGTGTCCAGATGCCACGCCCGGCCGTCGGCCGCGGGGAACCGGTCCACGCCGGCGGCGAGCAGCCGGTCGACGGTGCGGGCGATCGCCTCCCGCCGGGTGATCGTCCCGGTCTGCATGTCCAACTCCACCGCGGTCACGGTGCGCCGGTACAGGTCCAGGTGCGACGCGACCACCGGCACGTGCGCGCCCTGCAGATGGGTTACCAGCCGCACGGCGAGCTGCTGCACCACCTCGGGCCGGGTCGAGATCGTCGCCTCCCGCATCGTGGCGGCCGCGCGCTCCCCGATCCCGTAAGCCTCGCCGAGCGCCTTCACCACCAGTTCGGGCGCGGACAGGTCGAGCCGGGCCATGATCGCGTTCAGCTCGTCGCGGACCGCCAGCGTTTCGCGGGTCTTCTCCACCGCCCAACCCTCTGAGGTGATCCCGCGGGCGAGCCTGCGCGCGACCGCGGCAAGCATCCGCTCGGACGCCGCGTCCCACACGTCCAACAGGGTTTTCAGCACGACCGCAGCGTCGGCCGGGTTGACGCCGTTCACTCTCGACCATCCAAAGCGTGATGCACGATCATCCACGCGTCGCCGCCGCTGGCGGCCTGCCCTAGGAACTCAACCCGCGGTAGGCAAGCACAGCCGTCTCCCGGCTCATGCCCGATCACATCACCAACCGGGGTGACTTCTGAACCGAGTGGTGTTGCTGCAGCAAGCCAGCCAGCCACGGCTACCTGCCGGGTACGGGTGGGCCTGCGGGTGGCTTTGGCGCGGCGCCAGGCACGGGTGGCGGCGCCGGCTCGTCCTCGCCGACCTTGATCGTGACCGGAGTAGCGCGAGGAATCATCCGCACCGACCCGCCCCACGCCTGCCGGGCGGCTTCCTGCGGATCCACACCGGACCGGATCAGCGTGCCGAACACGTTGGCCTGCTCCGGAGTGATCGTGCCCGGCACCTGGCCGTCGTCGTCCGGCTCGGGCTGGTCCGGCTCGAACCCGGTCGGGGCCGGCGCCACCATGGCCGCCTGCTCGGCCAGAATCCGCCCGACCTCCTCGTCGACCTGCTTGTCGTCCCACTCGGGGTGGGCCGCGCGCACCGCCATCTCCACTGACATGGCCAGCGCACTGCGAAGGATCTGGATGGTCTCGGCGGTTTCCTTCGGGTCCGCCGCATCCGCCGCCCACTTCAAGGTGGGCTGCCGGGTCGGGCGGGGCCCGCCGCCGAACTCGGTGCTTGCGCCGATCAACATCAGGGTCTCGGCGAGCCGCTCCAATCCGCGCCGGCCGTAGCGGCGTTTCCGGTCACGGGTGCGGATCGACCGGATCTCCCGCAGGCGGCGCGCCGTGCCGGAGGTGGCGCCGTCCACGTCCATACCCATGGTCTGCGGGGCGTAGCCGGCGCGGCTGGTGATCTGCTCGACCAGCGCCATCGCGGTGTCGAAGTGTTCCTTGACCCGGATCGCGAACTGGTTCAGCGTGATCGGGGTTTGCTTACCCTGGTCCTCGGCGGGGGTGTCGAGCGGCACGAACGCCTCGGCGTCCACGTCGAACGCCGCGGCCGGGTTGGTGTTCTCCTGCCGGCCGCCGAACAGACCCCGCCATCCGCCGGCGCTGGATGGGCGTACCGAGGTCAGCATCTCGCGAGACAGCAGGATGCGGCCCTTGCCAAGCCTGATGTCCCGCATCCACGAGTCCCAGGTCTCGTCCAACGCGTCGAGCAGCGTCTCGACTCCTTGGATGTCGGCCCGACCCAACGGCAGCGGGTCGAGCGGCTGCGGCAGGTCGTTCGGGATGTACTCGACCAGGATCCCGTCCCGAATACCCCGCGTGTCGACCACGCCGGCGAGACCCTCGGTCATCGGGTGCTCGTCCAGGGGACGCGGCGACCCCACCGAGGTGGCCGTGCCCAGCCACAGCTCTTGCCGGATCTGGCCGGGTTCGTGGTGCTCCAACCACCGCCACACTTCGCCAGCGCCGCGCTGACTCCACGCGTCGGGCGCGTCCAGGTAGGTCACGAAGGTGACGCTCGACAACCGGCCGAACCGGAACGTGGGCAGCGCCTCGTCCGCTCGCACCGCGGTCAGCAGCGGGTGGTTCGCGGTCTTGTTGTCCCATGCTGGCCGCAGGTACACGCCACCCAACGCGGCAGCGACCTCGAACGCCTCGAGCAGGATGTTCGCCCACCCAATGTCTTGGGCGAGGTCATCCCAAGCCTTCTGCAGCGCGTCGCCTTCCCAGTCGATCGCCGGGGTGTCGCCCGCGACGAGTTCGGCGCTGGTGCGGGCGATGTCCCCGGCGAGCGGCAGGTGGTAGACGGTGCCGCCCTTGACCCGGCGCCGATCCCAGTAGCCGCCGGGCGCGGTGCACCCGGTGGAGGTCTTGAGCATGTCCAGGTCCCCGGACCACCACGCAGCCCATGACAGCCACCGGTTGCGCATCCGCCAGTGGCCAGGCGGCGGCCACTGGGATCCGGGCTCGATCAGCACACCCGCGACCATCGCCGCCGGGTGTCACTACCCGGCGCAACGTAACACCCACTTCACGCGTCCCGATGTGCAGCAAGACCACCAGACCAGGAGTGCGCCATGCCGACGTTCACGTTGACGCCACAGACCTTCGCCCGGCTCGTCGCCGGCGCGCTGATCGTGATCGGCCTGCTCGTCCTCTCCCAGAAGTCGACAGTGACCGCGCCGCGGCTGTTCGCTACCGGGCTGACCGAGACGGTGGACTGCGGCCGGGCGATCTCCCCCACCACAATGGACGACCCGGACCGGCAGGAAGCCTGCGCCGACAAGCACCGGCCCAAGCAGATCCCCGGCTGGATCATGCTTGGGCTCGGCGTGCTAGTGCTCGGCGGCACGCTGCTGGTGCGCTGGCCGACCCGACCAGTCCCCGCCGAGACCTCAGAGTCCGTCGAGTAGCTTTCGACCCAATGGACGCGACAACAGCAGCCCTGATCGGCGTGGGAGCAGGTGCGCTGATCGGATTCTTCGGAACAATAGCTGCCCCAATATTAGCCGCCCGAATGGCTCGAAAGGCCAGGCGCCGAGATTTAATGCTCGAGGCTTACGAAAACGGCCTCGGCAGTTTCCTGCGGCTGCAGGTGGCTAGCGATGACGAACACCGTGACGCGGTCGGCGCGGTGTTAGAGTCAGAAGCAAGCGTCCGGTTAGCCGGGACACCAGAGGCCGTTGAACGGTTCGCGGATCTCGCAAGACTCGCAGTGCGCCCCGGAGGCCCAATTGGCCCCCCGCTTTCCGCCTTTACCAATCAAGCCAGGCTTGACGTCGGAACTGACAGCAAGGCACGTCAGCGTTTGCGTCGATTGCGCCAAATCTATCGAGGCTAACCCAGTCACCCGGAGTCGACTCCGGGCAGAGGGGCCAGGGCTGCCACCGAAGCGTCGCCGACGCCCGCGCCAGCTGCGTTCATGCGCAACTACGCCGCGCTCGCCGCGAGCTCGGGGAGCCACGCCCGCCACACCTGCCGGGCCGCCATCACCCCGTACCGGGTCATGTCGGGGCCGTGGTCGTTCTCCTTGACCGGCTTCTCTTCGCCGCGTTCGAGCGCCGTGTCGTCCCACACGTACCCGCAGAGCTGGTCCCACAGCACCGGGCACGCCTCGTTGTCGACGGCGAGCCGGCCGCCGGCGAACAGGCTCGCGGTGGCCTGCAACCCCACGTCGACCCGGTTGTCCGCACCGCGCAGACCAGGCCAGCCGTCGGCGCGCATCTGGGCGCGCAGCGGCGCGGCCGACGGGTCCAGCACGGTGACGGGGGTCAGGCCGGTGTCGGCGAGCAGCGGGTCGGCCCAGTCGCGGAGCCGGGCCGACTGCTGCGCCGTGGTGAGCTGACCCTTGGCTCGGCCGTCGTGCTCCCACTCGGCCACCATGTGCAGCCGATCCGGCGCGACGATCCGGTCGCCCTCGACCTGCTGGTCGGTGAGCACCAGTAGCCCGGCGTGCGTCGGGTTCGACGTTCCGAAGTCGACGGTGATCCACGCGGCCCGCCACAGGTCTTTCGGCGGCGCCTTCGCGCAGTGCTTGCGCTCGTCGAGCATGTCGTAGATCGCGCCCTCGGCCGCCACCCACAACCCTTGGATGTACCGCTTGAACCACAGGCCGGTGAACTCGCTGGAGACCTGCCGCTTGTACTCGTCGGTGAGGCTCGGGTTGTCGGCCAGCACGAAGTGGAACGACACGAAGTCCAGTTCGGCGGCGCGCAGCAGATACTTCTTCCGGAACCAGTGCGACGGCCCGTCCGGGTTGGTGGTGCCGAACAGCTTCGCCCCCGGCACCGACAGCCGGCCGAGTAGCTGGGTGAAGAACGCCTCGGGCAGGACGGTGATCTCGTCCACATAGACCCCGGCCAGAGTCAACCCGCGCAGCACCTTCTCGGCCTTGGCGTCGTTGGCGCCGATGACGTGCACCAGGCGGCCGAGGATCCGGCACGTCGGCGCACCGCGGCTGTAGGAGATCGCGCCGGGGGCGATGTCGGCGATCACGTCGAGCACGTTCCGCGCGACGGTGTCCTTGGTCTTGCCGATGATCGCCAGCGGGCCGAGCGGCGCGGTACGCACATACAGCAGCCAACGCAGGATGCTCGCGATCGTCTTGCCCGACCGGATGCTGCCTTCCCAGATGTTCAGGCGGCGGGTCGAGTCCAGGATGGAGTCCTGCTGCTTGACCGACAGCACAGCGGCTTTCGCCGTGGTGGTGGTCACGGCTGCTCGCCGGCGGCCTGCTGTTCCCGCCGGTGCCGCGCATCCCGCAGTCCGATCTCGAGCGCCTCGAGCAACCCGGACACCTGCCCGGTGCCGGCCTGCTCGGCTTCGAGCCGGGCGAGTTCGACGGCCTTCGAGGTGGCCACGCCGATCGCCGACATGGTGTCCCGCCAGTCCCGGGGGCCTGCCGGGAGCACGGTTTCCTCGACGGACTCGCCAGCGAACTGGCCGCCTTCCTTGACGACGTTGAGGTGCACCACGTCGCCGAACAGCTTCTTGCGCAACGCCTGCGCGTCGTCGAGCAGGTCAAGCTGCAGTTGCGCCCGCTTCGCCGCCGCGGAGGTGCGGGTGACCTCGGTGGCGGCGGCGGTCTGCGCCCGTCCGGCCTGCCAGGCGTCCTTCAGCCCGGCCTGCTCGGCGACCTTCTGCACGGTGGCCACGGAGCAGGAGTGCCGGCCGGCGATCTTCCGGTACGAGCCGTCAGGGGTGCCGGCGGTCGCCTCGATGTCCGCTGCGACCGCCGCGCGCAACTCGTCGCTCATGCCGTGGCCGCGGGGCATACACGGCATGGTCAGATCGAGATGTCACCACGGTGTGGACTATCTGCCTGGGGAACTTGAAACCTTAGCGTCTAGCGATGTCACGCTGGCGCCAACGATCTCTTGTCGACTTGACACCTTGGGATTTTTTTTGAATGCGTGTTGACCTCGCCCGCGCTCACCAGCACGGCGAGTATCGGCCTCACGTGGTAGTCGTGCGCGCCGGCAGTTTTTTCTTTTGGCGATGCGAGTCCCGCGCTAGTCATTGCGGTCACGATGACGACTGTGCACACGATCGATACACTCTGCAGTTGTTTGACACTAGGCTGCCTGCCAGCTTTTCTTTTTGGCGATGCGATCACTGCGGCAATCACCGCCGCCCCGACAGCACCGATCAGGCAACTGCTCTGCCAAAGATTGGGAGTACCCGTAAACCCTGCAGCGACTTGGAACCCAGTAGCGACGCCCATGAACACGCCTACTGCGGCGGCACGGCGTCCGATCTGCACGGTGCACATTGAACCATGCCATCGTTCCTCGCTCAGCGAGGGTCAGAGTGTCACGTCAGCGAGGCCCAACCCAGGCATGAGCGCGTTCAGGTCGACCGGCCCGCCGATCCCCGGGACCTGACCGCGGTTGTAGTACTGGTGCATCTGCGTTCGGCCGGCGAACGTGTAGGTGGTGCGGCCGGCGTACTGCTCGGCGAGCGCCGGATCGAACCCGGGGTTGGCCGGCTTGGAGTACGCCCCGGACCAGTGCCCGACCCACAGGGTGACGTTCAGCGGGATGTCCAGCACCCCGCCGTACCGGGAGTCGAAGAACGACCCGGACGTGTACCAGCGCAGCCGCGGGTCCGGCGCGATCTTCTGGTAGCAGGCGATGAACTCGCGCACCCACTTCGGCCAGTCGACGAGCTCGTCGTCGGTGCCGGTGGGTTCGATGTCGATCGCGGGGATGGGGCAGCCCGGCTGGTCCAGCCCGAGCACCGCCAGCAGCGCCCGAAACAGCAACACCTCGAACTGCGGGCTGTTGCGCACGGGGTTGGCGCGCTGGTAGCCGCCGACCGTCCGGCCGGTGGCGCGCAGACCGGCGATGTTCGCAACGGCCTGCTGGTCGAGGCGGGGCCCGCCGCGGTCGACCCGCCACTCGGCGAGCCGCACCACGCCGAACCGGATGTGCAGCGGGACGGCCAGCCAGTCGGTTTCGCCCTGGTATTCAGACACGTCCAGGCCGCGGATGAGATCTGCCACGAGGGGATAGTCAGCGGATCAATGTCACCGCTACAGATCTCGGATCACTAAGCCATGGCGTTAGGACTGCAACTTGCACCCTTTTTTGAGATTTTTTTGATGATCTTGCGTCGTTAGGCCGACCAGCAGCGCGAAGCCACCGGCAACAGACATCCAGATGAGCTGCCAGAGCGTAGGGAGGGCGGCAAAGCCAGCGACGACCTGAGAGAGGGCAGCGAGACACATCGCCAATGCGACGATGACGCGGCGTCCACGCTGCACATAGGCATCGTGCCATGGTGCTATAGCGCCGGAAATAGAGCGACCTGGTAATCCCGGTTTTCAGTCTGTACCGTGTCGAACATGGGTTCGAGACGGCGGTACCGGCCCCGGCCAGCGATGGACGGGGTGATGGCCTTCGACCGGGCCGGCCAGCCGATCCACCCGGTCGCGTGCCGAAACGGTCACCCGCTCGGCGAGTCGGACCGCACCCCGGAGATCGACTGGTTCGAGTACCTGTGCCGGGCGTGCCAGGCGGCCAGCGTCGGGGACTTCTACTTCCGGCTGCAACGCCCGATCGCGCCGCTCACCCACGGTCCGATCTGAGCTGCTGCCGGCGGTCACGATGCGGGCTGGCGGTTGTGGTCGGTTCGTCATCTCCGCGGCGCAGTCGGCGCGGCAAGGCGAGTCTCGCCGCCGGCCGCCACCGGGCGACACGAAGGGCTGCCGCCACTTTTCGCACGTCATCGGCCCCGCCCCTGTCGTAGACGTGCCTGAGGAACCGCAGCAAGAGCCAAAGACTCAGCACGCCGCAGACGGCCACCAACACGCCAGCCACCAGCACAACGGACACGCGACACCCACCTCTCCTTAAGCCGAAGCTGGAGAGTCGGGGGTCAGGGGTCTTCTAAGACAGTTCCGGCGCCGCAGTGTGCGTGTCAAGGACTGGTGAACGACCTGTGGATATGTCAGGGGGCTGTGGATAGATCCGCAACTTTGACCCATGTCGCGCTCCCGTCAGACCATCTCTGAGGTGGATGCTCGGGGTGAGGGCGCGACGCTATGCGAGACAACTTGCGAAACGCTCAAATTGAGACTAAAAGGTGCACACCTGCAGCGGCAGCAGGAGTTGTCCAGCCGGCAGCAGCCGGCGGCCGACCCGCAGCGGCGTGGCCAGCACCAGCGGCACCGCCCACACGTTCCGGGCTCGGGCCTCGGCGCGCCGCTTCTCCCGCCGCAACGCCTCGTACAGCGCGTGCCCTGCCTTGCATTCGACGCACGCACACCCCCACTTCACCCGGCGGGAGTGTGTGCCGTGCTCGGGCGGATCCCCGGGGGGCTCGTACCCGAACCGGGCGGCGACGAGCTTCCGGTCCTGGTAGTCCATGCCGCCCCAGATCCCCCACCGTTCGCGGCGTTCGAGCGCGCCGACCGCGCACTGCAGCCGCACGGGGCACACCGCGCAGATGGTGCGGCAGGCGAGTTCGGCGGCGGCCCGCTGGGCGGGCTTGGCGCCGTCCCCGCCCGGCTGGATGAAGTCCAGTTCGGGGAACAGCTTGCACGCGGCGAGTTCGTGCCAGTCAGGCACCCGTTTGGGCATCCGGGCCAACGCGGCGGTCACAGCGCGGCCCCCGATGCGGCGCGGCGGGCCCGCAGCTCGTCGAGGGTGACGACCACGGCGCCCGGGTATTCACTGCATTCGCAGCGGCCCCGCTTGACGGACCTGACTACCCCATCGACGATCAGGCTCGTCTGGCACGGAAGCTGCTGGGCCAGGTGCCAGGCGTTGATCCGCTTGTGCCGCTCAACAGCCTGGTCGAGGGTTTCGCCTTCGAATCGGCACAGCTCGGGGTGCAGCGCGATCCCGCGGCAGTTCGCGGAGCAGAACCTGCTGTCCAGCCAGGACAGGACCAGAGTTCCGCAGCCGGCCAGGGCGCAGGCGCTCATACGAACATCTGCCCGGCGTAGCGGTACCGCGGCCCGTCGCCGTCGCGGCGGTACAGGTGCCGTTCGGTGACCAGTGGGGCGCAGTTCGGGCAGTGCGGCACCCGCAGGGTCTCGAGCGGCCGGGGAAGGTCAAGGGTGTGGCCGTCGGCCGGGCCGCCCCACAGTTCGACGCGGGTCACGGCAAGTACCGCCCTTCGATCACGTCGTCGCGGTCGCAGAACACGCACACGACGAGCACGTGCAGCAGGACGGACCCGAGCCGGGCGGCGAACAGGTGCACCGCGCTGTCTCGATGGCAGCGGGGGCACGGGTCGGGCCCGGCCTGTTCGGTGGTGATGCTGTCGACGAAGCTGGCCATCACGCACCGTCCAAGGTGGACAGGTCGTCGGGTGCGGTGTTGCCGTGTTTCCGCACCCAGTCGAGCAGGTCGTCGCCGTACTCGTTGCCGTCGGGCAGTTCGGGGCACACGATCGGGTCGTCCATCGGCGCGGACCTCCAAGCGACCACGGCGAGCGCACCGGCGAGACAGGCCAGCAGGAACCAGATCACGCGCCTCACCTCGTTACCTCGATTTCGAGCCATAGCCGCCGGACACCGGGGCCGGGGTGGATGACGGGCATGCGCTTGGTCATGTGCTCGGGGGTGTCGTCCGGCACCAGGTCGAGCCCAACCCAGTCCCGCCGGCGCCCGCGGGCGAGCGCGTCACAGGCGGCTTTGAGGGTGGGGACGAGGTTGTCGGCGTCGCGGCGCCGGTTGTCGCCGGGCTGGTAGTGCAGGGTGACGGTGAGGTGCCGGCCGGCGGGGACGCCGGCGTTCTTCGCGGCCACCATGACGCCGTGGCGGACGAGTGCGACCCGTTCGCGGCGGGACTGCCAGTGCAGCCGCCAGTTGGCGTTGAGCGGTTCGCACACCGCGCTGGCCGGTCCGTGCGCGTGGGGCGGCCGGAGCATCGGCACCTCGATCTGGAACCGGAGCGCCGGCAGGCTGGTGCCCGCGGCCGAGGGGAAGTCGGTCGCGGGCACCAGGTTCTCGGCGGCCGTCACGCGCCGGGCTCCTCGTCGCAGTCGCAGGTTCCTGCGGCGCACTCCGGGAAGACCGCCAAGAAGGCATCGGCGGCGGCTTTCCAGTCGTCGTTCCCCCGCTCGGCCTCCTTGGCGTCCTGCTTGGCGAGCGCGAGAGCGTCGGCGGACTGCTCGGCGCGGTCGCACGCGGCCAGGCCGGCGGCGAACAGTTCGCGCGCCCGATCCGGGCCGAACGACAGCAGCACGTCGCCGTTCTCGTCGTGGACCTCCACGACCGGCCGACCGATCGGGTCGAGGTAGGTGTGGACGGTCCACATCTCGTCGAACTTGACGCCGAGGTGCCACGCGTGGTGGTCGCCGTCTCGGGCGGTCGGCTGGGGCAGATCGACCGTTGCCCGGCTGGGTCGGCGCGGCTGGACGGCGTTGTCCGGGACGGTGCATCGGTGGTCGCGGTCAGCGTCCACGACGTGGCTGCCCATGAACGCCCGGCTGTAGTAGTTGGCATCGAACTCGATGCGCACCTTGTCGCCGTGCTGGTACTCGGTCATGACGTCACCTCGGCGGGCTGGTCGACGAGGCGGTGCAGCAGCTCGACCGGGAACTTCGCGCCGACCTCGACCGGGGTGTTCGCGGCGAGCAGGTCGGTTTCGCCCGGGTCGGTGATCACGACCACGCGAACCTCGGTGCCGTCGACCATGCGGCCGGTCAACCTCAGGTGCGCTCGGCGGTCTTCGTCGTTGGCCGCGGTGACCTCGATCGGCAGGGCCTCGGCGAGGGTGTGGGCCCACTGGGCGAGCGTGGCGAGGTCGCTCCTGTCGGCGCGGTGGAACGGGTACGCGACGATCTGCCGGCCGTAGTTGAGCGAGATATTGGCGACGCTGGACTCGATTTGCGGGTACCGGTTCAGGTGACCGAGCAGCGCGGCCAGCCAGGTGCGGGTGTCGAGGTTGCTCATGACAGCCCCCACCAGATGCATAGGCCGATCGCGGCCCAGAGGATCAGGGCGGCGACCAACGTGGTCCAGTGCAGCGCCGGGCGGCGCCGCGGCCGGTAGGGGACGGTGGGCTTGTCGCCGCGCAGTTCGGGCAGCCAGCCGGCCACGTCCCGGTTGGACGCGTTGGTGCCGTCCAGGTCGATGGTCGACGCCGGGTCGCAGATGCCGTGGTGCCGGTGGTGGATGCCGCACCAGGCGTGGTAGCTGAGGTCCGGGTCGCCCATCACGCTGCCGCCTTCCGGTTGATGCGGCGGGACACGCGGGCCGTGCGGTTCTTGGCGCGGCGGCGGCGCACGGTCGCGGCCGGCACGGTGCCGCTGTAGACGTGCTTCTCGCGGCCGGGAGCGCCGAGTCCGAACAGGACGGACACGCCGTAGGTGGACTGCTGGTGGTTGAGCTTCGGCGTGGTCTCGGCGACGAGCTCGGCGACGGTGCGCCGGGCCTTGCGGCGGGCGTCGGTCTTCGCGGTGTACGGGGCGAGCGCCTCGTCGAGCGGGACCGGCACCTCGTAGTCGGCCACGGCGTCCTGGCACATGGCGTGGTCGTGCTCCTGGTCGCCGGGGAAGGCGCATGTGCGCGTGTCGACGGGCCCCCGGTTCTGCTCGTCGTCGGCGTTGGGGATGCCGGCGAACGGGTCGCCGTTGTCGCTCGGGTGGGCGAGCGTCACGCCGCTGGCCGGGCGGCTGGTTCGGGTGGTGGTGGTCATCTCGTCTCCTCGTGTCACCTGACTCGATGGTGCTCCCACGGTAGCAACGTTCGTGCATGCACGCAACAACTATGGCGTAGAAACACCCGCGGCCTTCCGCGCCCGCACCTCCCGGCACTCATGCGCCAACCGCTTCACCAACGGCCGACCACCCGGCCCGGTGCACGGCGCCCCCGGCCGGGCCCCGCACGGCTGCCACTCGCACGGCTCCGCCAACACCGCCCGCCGCCAGCCCGCCTCACCCTCCGCCGCGTCCGGATCCAGACCCTTCGACGAGGCGAGCGCGGCCACCACCGCATCCACGCCGCGGTGGATCCGGTCCGGATCGAACTCCCCCGCCGGCCGCCGCGCTTCGGCGAGCTGCTCGTGCCGACGCCGATCCCGCCACCACCCGGCGATGTCCGCCGGCGAGATGCTGTCGCGGGTCTCCCGGTAGCGCTCCGACCGGTACCACTCGACGATCGCCTGCTGCGCCGCCCAAAACGGCACCCGCTGCAGCATCGCCCACCACATCCGCAGCACCACCTCGTCCGGCTGCGGCATCCGCTGGTCCGTCGCCGCCGCCATGCCGAGCACCTGGGCGCACTGCTGCGCCGTCATCGGCTCCAACCGGTCCAGCTCGTTCACGCCGACCGACCACCCTCGATCAGCCGCAACCCACCGCCGCCAGCGTCGATCTCGGCCTGCACACGCTCCCCCAACTCGGCCCACGCCCGCGCCTTCCCACCCATCCCCGAACGTGCGCCATCGTGCGCCCGACCGGGAGGACGTACGTGTTCGCGTTCGTTCGCGTTTCGGCTCTTGACCACATCAGCGACGAGGCTGGGCAGCACCTTGGGGCCGATGCCGGTGCGGCTGGCCCAGAGCTGCAGGGCTTCGCGGATGGTGGGTTCGTCGAACTCGCGGAGCAGGCTCGCGGTCTCGATGGCGAGGGCGGTGCGGACGGCGCTGCCGAGTTCGATCGGGATCACCGAGGCGACGAGGTGCTTCGCGTCGACCGAGCGGGGTCCGGTGATGCCGGGTCCGGGTGCGGGCTGGTCGTCGGGTTCGTCGTTTTCGCGCGTGCTGGTAGTTGCTGCTCTGGTGTCAAGGTGAGTATCTGTATATGGGAGGGGAGGGGTAGAGCGGACTCCCTCCGGGAGTCCCTCGGGGACACTGCCGGGACTCCCTTGGGGACTACGGGCTGTGGCCTGCTGCTTTCCGGATTTCGCGTCTCGGGCTCGGGCCTTCTTGTCGGCCTCGGTGCGGCGCCTTTCGAGGACCTTTTCTCGGGTCGGATTTCTGCCGGGGTCGTTCCACTCGTGGAAGCGGTAGCCACCTTCGACGGCGTGCCACAGCCCGGCGGTGACGAGCCGCTTGGCCTGCGCGGGCGATCCGAGCACGGCGGCGATGTCGTCGGGCACGTACCCGTCGGTGAGCTGTTGAGCGGACCAGGAGCCGGCGCGGGTCCACAGTCCGATGGCGGCGTTGCCGGCTTTGATCGCCTTGCGGTGGAAGGCGAACCCGTCGTCGACAGGGAAGAACGGCATCAGGCGGTCCCTTCGAGCGCTTCGACGACGGCCCGGATCAACCACTCGGCGGCCGGCGGGGTGACGGCGTTGCCGAGCTGCTTGACCTGCTCTCGTTTGGACCCGGTGATCTGGTAGCCGGGGGTGAACGCCATGGCCGCTTGGATCTCCGGGACGGTGAGCATCCGGAAGGTGCAGTCCTCGACTTCGGGCGGCTCGGCCGGCCAGCCGACGAGGGACTGATGCCCGGCGGTGGTGATCGTGCGGGCCGGCTCGCAGGCCGGCGTGCACAGGTATCCGGGGTCGCCTACCGGCGTGCTGTTGTGCCGCACCAGCATGTGATGGTTGCCCTGCGCGCACACCGCGGCGAGCGGCTCCCGGACGGTGCGCGCGGTGGATCCGCCGCCCCGTAGCTCGGCGATGAACGCCACGCCGGCCCGGTCCACGGTGGTGAGCGTCGGCAACGGCTCGGTGTCGGGCTGCGCACGCCCGGTGCGGTAGTAGGGCACGACGAGCGCGGTTTCGTGCCGGGCGGTCTGGGTTCGCATCGGCTCAGCCGTCGGGGCGGCGCGCAGCCCGTCGCGTCCCTCGACCGGGACAAGCAGGGCTTCGTTCTCGGTAGTGGTGCGGGTCCGGAACGGGTCGGTGACCGGGGCGGCGGTGTCGTTGCGGGTGCCGCCGGCCGGGACGAGCAGCGGCGGGCACGCGAGCGCGCGGGTCGCCGTCGTGGTCAGGGTCGGGGTTGGACCGTCGACCGGCCAGCACCGGACACCGGGCCGGCGTTCGAAGGTGTTCCCGGCGGCTTCGAGGGTGACCGGCTGGGCGTAGCGCGCCAAGCCGGCTCGGATCCGGGCGAGGGTCTTGTCGGACAACGGCTTGTCGCGGTCGCCGATCCGTTCGCCGGGCGTGTCCCAGTCGATCGCCGACGCGGCCGGCAGGGCGTAGGGCTCCACGTCGGCGTGGCAGCGTGGGGTCGGGCACCGGTAGACGTACTGCGCTCGGTACCGGCCCCACCGGGCGAGCGGCCACGTCTTGCCGCGGGGCTTGAACACCTGCACCGCCCGCACTTCCCGGTCGCACGACGGGCACCAGGCCAGCGGCCGAATGTCGAGGTTCGGCGCCCGGTTTCCCCTGCGCCAGAACACCACGTACATCCGGTCACGGCTCTGCGGAGCACGGGGCGCGTTGATCGCCGGGGCGTGCATCGAGTTGAGGAACACCACCTGGTGGTGGTAGCCGTAGGCGTCCATGGCCATGAGCCACGCGGCGAACGCCGGCCACATCGCCGCGTCGACCACGTTCTCGACGATGATCGCGTCATAGCGGTGGACCTCGGCGAACCGCGGCACATCCCACATGGTTGCCCGGGATCGCTCGGCGACGTGATCGGGAACGGGTTCGCCGAACAGGTCGCCGTCGGGCGCGGCGGTCCGCTTGCGGCCCTTGGCAACCGAGTGGTTGGTGCATTCCGGGCTGGCCCACAGGATGTTGGTGCGCCGGTAGCGGCGGGGCTCCACTTGGGAGATGTCGGCGCAGTCGTGGCGGCAGTCGGGGAAGTTCAGGGCGTGCGTCTCGATCGCGCGCGGGCTGTGGTTGGCCGCAAGGTACAGCTCGACGCCGGGCACGGCGGTCGCGCCGAGCCCGGAGCCGCCGGCGCCGCAGAACAGGTCCGTGACGGTGATCATGCTGCGACGCTCCGGTTTCTGTTGCGCGCGCGGGCGCGTTCGACGGTTCGTTTGTGGACGCCGAGTCGCTCGGCGATCGCCACACCGGTGTGGCCGGCCCGGGTGTATTGCTCGACGATGCTGTCGAAGTCGGGTTCGAGCCGGCGCGGATTGCGGCGCTGCCCGTTCAGGGTTCGTTGTGCTTCGCCGCGCCGGATCTTGCGGCGTTCGTTGGCGGAGGTGCCGCCCCAGACGCCGTAGTATTCGGGCCGGGCGAGGGCTTCGGCGAGGCAGTCGGCGCGGACCGGGCAGGGTTGGCAGATGCGTTTGGCTGCGGTGACTCCGACGTTTCTGGTGTGGTAGAACCGTTCGGATCCCATGTCGCGGCAGGCCGCGTCTTCTCTCCAGTTCATGCCGCGACCCCGGCTTTCTTGGCGGCGCGGATGCGGCGTGCGGCTGGTCGGCTGCGTTCGCGTTTGAGGGCGTCGCTGATGGTTTGGGTGTCGCTGTCGACCCATAGGGCGATGTCGGCGGGTTGCCAGCCGCGGTCTTTGAGGATGCGGGCGACCCGTTCCTGTTCGTGTGGTTCGAGGCTGTCGATGGGGAGGTGTCCGGCGACGCACATTTCGACGCCGAGCGGGTTGCAGGGGGGCGGCTCGGTGGGGATGAGGTCGGCGGGTCCGCCGTCGAGTTGTTCGGTCCAGCCGAGCAGTTCGGAGAGCCGCCGGTCGGGGTTGATCATGGCGGCGAGCACGACGGGCAGCGCGATGTCGACCGACCAGCCGTCGGGGACGGGTAGGTGGTGGATGGCGGTAAGGGTGTCGACGGTGGCGTTGGGTCCGTCGGTGTGGACGGCGCCGACGAGCCGCAGGCAGAGGGCGGCGAGGGCTTCACAGTATTGCTCTCGGGTCATGGTGGTTCCTTGCGTGTGTGGGTCGGGCCGCGTCCCGCCGGTGGTTCTGGGGCGCGGCCCGTGCACGTGGGTGATGGTGTGGTGGTGGTGTCAGGTGACGCCGCAGGTGCTCGCGAGCTGGTCGACGTGACGTTCTACAGTCCTGCCATGAATCGGCAGTGGATGCGGGAGCAACTCGAAGCCTTCAGCGAACTCGTCGACCGCTACCTTCAGACCCGGCGCGCAGAAGGTGGGATCGGCAACAAGGAACTCCGCCAGCAACTTTTTAGAGCCGAGGCGACGACCAAGAAGATCCTGCACCTTCTTGAGCCAACGCTCGCCGAGAACATCGACCTCGGCCCACTGACGGGTCCGGCTTATGCTCGTAACCAGGCCCAGCGCGCATTGGGCATCCTCGACGATATGGATGAATGGGCGACCAACCTCGCGCCCGATTCCCCGACCCTGCGTGCCGACCAGTTCCATCCTTGGGTCTGGACATCCGCCAGCACACTCTGGGACAGCAAGCACTATCGCGCCGCCGTCCACGCGGCCGCTACCGCGATCAATGCATACACACAAACGAAGGTCGGACGGACCGACATCGCCGACACCGAGCTGATGAACGCGGTACTCACCGACAAGCCCAAGCCCGGACAAGTGTTCCTGCAACTGCCCGGTGATCCTAACGACCAAACAATCAAGACCCGCAACAGAGCATTGCGCCCATATGCCGAAGGCTGCTTCGCCGGCATCCGAAATCCCGCCGCCCATCAACATGCGCCCGAATGGGACGAGCAAATGGCCCTCGAATATCTCGCCGCCTTCAGCATCCTCGCCCGCTGGATTGACGGTTGTGTCGTCAAACACGCCACCTGACTTCACGATCGGCAAGGATTCGCTCATCGAGACTCACCCGCCATCGATCCCTGGCGGGCCTCCGGGATGTTGGCGCCACCAACCCACCAACGGTTCCGGGATGCGCGGCGGGTGCGGCGTTCGCTGGCGGTGGGCCGGGAGTCATGCTCGACGATCCGACCGTCCTGCGCCCACACACCCATCACGCTTGACACGAGGTTCGGGTCGTACGGGTCGCCGCCGTGCAGTGCGTTGTGGACGTGGTCGGCGGTGAACGGCGTGCCGAACCTGGCCAGCTCGGCGACCGCGGTTTCGACGCGGCCGCGGTCGTCGCGGAGCACGCTGGTTCCGGCGGCCAAGTTGGCGGCCTGCCCGGCGTGTCGGTCCTCGAACGCGAGGGCGAGTTGGTCAGAGGTCACGGAAGTACACCCCCTGGAACGCGCCGCGGGCCGGGCCGTTGGCGTATCCGAGTTGCCAGGACCAGCCTTCCCAGTCGCCTTCCGAGTGGGGCAGGCAGTGGATCTTGCGGTACCAGCCGGGTCGGGCATTGGCCAGCAAGGTGTGGCACCAGTCGGCCATGGCCTGGATCGCGGCCGGGTCGAGTTCGTAATCGTCCGGTTCGATGCCGGGCCGGGGCGGGGCGACGCCGGCGAGCATGTCGTCGCCTCGATAGTCCTCGTCGAGGTGGGCGACGAGGAGTTCGAGCGCGCGCATCGGGTCCTCGGTGCCGCGCACGAGGATGTCGCCTTCGGACATCCAGGACACATCGAACTGCGGATAGCGGGCCATCACGCTGCGGCCTTCCCGCTGCGCCCGGCCGGCTTGCCGGCGGCGTTGGCGCGGCGGGTGGCGGCGGCCTTCTTCGCGGCGGCCGACCGCTTGGCCTTCTGCTCGGCCTCGGCGCGCTCGGCGGTGGCGTCGTCGAGCAGAGCCTGCTCGGTGGCAGAGATGAAGAACGGCACCTCGGGCATACCCTCGTCGGGCATCCGCATCGGCATGATCAGCCCACGGAAGCAGTCGCCGATGGTGATGAACGCCGGGCGGGTCTTCGAGCTGTGCTCGACACGCATACTGTGACGGCCCGGCATGCCTTCGCTGATCTCCTTGGCCACGGCGGAGAACTTCGCCAGGAACGGCCCGTTGAACGCAACTTCTCCGACGGGCTCGGTCGGCTTCGGGGTGTCGAACAGCTTGCCGACCTTCGGGAACGAGTCGTCCCGTAGCTCGAGGGTGATGGTCATGCGGTTGCCGGCCAGGCGCAGCCCGTCGTCCACCACGGACAGTTCGATCAGGCTGAGCGGGTCGGCGAGTTTCAACATGGCCAGCGCCCGTTTCACCTCGTCGAGCGGCACCAGCTTGTCACCGGGCAGGGCGCCGGTGGCCTCAATGTGCATCTGTCCGAGCACGAATCGGTCGGTCGCGGTCGCGACGAGCTGCGGCACCTGCCGGTGCATGGCGGTGTGCAACATCACCGATTTGATCATCGGCAGGGTGTCGTCGGTGCCGGCGAACCGGGCGACGGTGGCGAGGAGGGTGCGCAGTCCGCCGGTGGTGACGGTGCATGTGGTGGTGGGGGTCTCGGTCATGCTGATTTCCTTTGCTGCTGGTATTCCTCGGGGTCGATGTGGGTCATGTGCCAGCCGCGGCAGTGGTGGCAGCGGTAGTGGTAGAGCGGGGGTGCATCCCGGCCGTGGTACCGGCGGAACCGCTGCCGGTGCTTGTCGATCCCCGCGATCACCGCTTTCCGGTTCCGGTAGCGGGTTTTCCCGGTCCGCTCACACCCGGCGCGGAGGATGCGGGCCGTCACGGGGCAGGCCCGTCCGGCAACGGCACGAACGACAACTTCGTGCTAGTGCTGGTCTTCGTTGGGGGTCGGGCGCCGACTCGGGCGTACTCGGCGCGGACCTGGGTGGTGTCGAGCCGCTCCGAATCGGTGATCGTCCACAGCAGACCGAGCTCGAACCCCACGTCGAGCACATCGGAGCCGCCAGCCTCGTTGGGGCGCAGCGCGTCGAGCGCGCCCTTCGCCTCCGCCTCCCGATCCTTCGCCGCCGCAATGTCCTGCCGGGCCTGCCACAGCTTCGCCGCCCACCCGGCGGCGTCCGGGTCCTCGACCAGCAGCACCGACCGCGGATCCCGGCCGGGTGTCGCACCGTCCCAGCACCGGTTGAAGAACGGGCAGTGCTGGCAGAACGGGCCGTCCGGCGCGTAGTCCCGGTTGAGCATGTCGACCGGCACCGATCGCACCGCACGGATCCATTCGAGTGCGGCCTTCACCTGCAGCGGGTCGGGCCGGCCGGTCCACCGGTGCAGGTCGCCGGTGTCGCGTGCGATGTAGTCGATCACGATCTCGCGCACCGGCCGGCCCTGGCCGATCAGCGCCGCCGCGTACCCGTTGGTCTGCCACAGGTGTGACCGCTCGGGGCCGTGCACCTTGATGTGGTCGAGCCACCTCGAGCTGGTGGTCTTCACGTCGACCAGGCGGGCGTGCTCGGCTTCGTACCGGTCGAGGTGGCCGGGGATGCCGGCAAACTCGACCGGGTACTCGACCAGGTCTTCGGGCGCCGCGGTCTCGACGAGCCGCTGCTGCACGGCGTCGTGGATGGCGGTGCCGAGCACGGCCTGCACCGACCCGCCGGGGTTGGTGGGTTCGGCGCCGGCCAGCCGGTAGCCGGCGCGGCGTCGGCATCCGCCGACCTCGGACCAGCCGAGTTCCCGCTGCCGGGACCGGGGGCGCTGCCGGTCCCATTCGAGCAGCAGGTCGGCGGTGGTGCGCTCGGCCGGCCGGTCGACGGCGGTCATGGCTCGACCGCTGTCCCGTCAGGCCAACGCATGTCTGCGGTCTCGGACTGCACCGTCCCGTCGGCGTCGATCCAGTACCGCTGAACGTCGCCCTGCTCCTCGCCTTTGCGGGTCAGGTAGCCGTCGAACCGGTGCTTGCCGGCGGGGATCTGCTCGAGCAGCACCCGCAGCTCGTTGGCGAGGTTGTAGTAGACCCCGCGGTCAATCGAGCGTGGGACGATCGCCGTGGCGGTTCGGGTGAGCACCTCGCCGTCGTCGTTGCTGGACTTGTTGACCGACTCGGACAGCCGGATCGAAAGGGTCCGGTCGCCGTCCTCCCGGAACATGCTGTCCCGGTAGTCGACCCACCGGACCGCGGGTCGGATGGTGATCTCGCCGGTGAGTGTGGATTCGTAGCCCATCAGTGCTCACCGCCGAGGTCGAGCGTGTCGGGCTGGGCCTCGCCGTACTCGGCCTGGTGCTCGGCTTCGATCGCCGCCATCTCGGCGGCCATCGCCGCGTCTTCGTCGACTTCCGGCTCGGCGGCCGGCACCGGGTCGGGCACGCCGTTCAGCCGGCCGTGTGTGCTGGCCGCGACGATGTCCGCGCCCCGGTCGGTGCGCTCGGCGGCGACCTGCGCCAGCGTGGGGCGGGCCGGCTCGGGCTCGGCCAACTCGTACTCGTCGGAGAAGCCCAGAGCGACCTCGGGGCAGGCGCGGCGGATCGCCGTCGATGCGGCCCGCGCGTACAGCATCGCCTTCGGGTTCTTGCGGTAGTTGTCGTTGGACAGCAGCCCCGCGGTCTTCGCGTCGTCCAGCGTGTACTCGACGACGCACGGTTCGGGGTCGTCGTGACGAACGACGCTGACCGTGCAGGACGTTGCGGTTTCGTCGGTCACCCGGACCTTGTGGCCCGCCTTTCGGGCCAGCGCCACCCACAGGTTCGCGCGGAGCGCCGGCCGACCCTTGACCACGTCGATGACCTGCATGGCCTGCATCGGCGCAAGCCCAAGCTCTTGGCCGTACAGCACGATGACGAGCACGTCGGCGGGTTTGCCCTGCAGTTCGCGGGGGATGATGCCGGACATGGCCAGGTTCTTCGCCAGCCGATACGCGGCGTCGAAGTTGTCCTGCCTGCCGTTCAGCGCGACCGGCACCCCGCGGGCCTGCTGCTCGGTGCGCTGGATCTCGGTTCCTGGGTTTGACACAGCGTTGTCCTTTCTGGACTGTCAGTGAGTGGTGGTTTGGCGGCGGACGAGGTCGGCGCGCACGTCACGGCCGAGATCGGTCAACACGGCCTGTTCAGCCACGGGACACCTCGACGACGATCGGGGTGTCGGTGGCGCGCTCGGCGACGGCCCGATCGGTGACCGTGTTGGCGCAGCGGGCGCAGCACTCGACCAGCTCAACCGGGCGGAACACGTCGGCGCGCGGCTGGCCGTACACCCGCACGGTCGCGACCGCGTCCGTGTCGTCGCACCAGCCGCACGGCCCGGCCGGCACGTGCGCCCCGTGGATGTCGAGCGCCGGGTCGAGCAGGAACGCCAGGGCTTCCGAGTCGGCCGCGATCTCCGCGTACGATGTGGTCATCGGATCCTCCTTGGTGGTGGGATTCGTATCCAGGAGCCCGCCGCAGACCGGCCAGTCACGCGGCGGGCTTCGTCTTGATCAGGTCGCGCACGTCGATGTCGTGGGCCGCGGCCAGTTCGAACAGCCCGGCGATGAACCGGGCGGAAGGTTCGGTGCGCGCGGCGAGGACCCGGCCGACGGTGGATTTGTCGACGCCGATGGCCTCGGCGAGAGCGGCGTTGGTGGTGATCCCGGCGCGTCCCCGCAGCGCGTCGAGGGTCTCGGGGTTGATGATGAGCGTGGCGTGCATGGGCGGGATTGCCATGCATGCATGCTATCTAGTGGCGTGCATGCATGCAATAGCGTTGCACTGGTGTAATTAAGCCGACCGGTCCAACTTGTGTGTTGCCGCTTTACCGGCTTGCATGCATGCACCTACCATGGGCGCATGCAACCGAACGAGGGGGCGTTCGGCGACTACCTGCGGGCCCAGATGGACCAGCACGGCTGGAGCCAAGCCGAGCTGGCGCGCCACACGGGGGTAGCGCCGAGCGTCGTAAGCCGCTGGCTTCGCGGCGAAACCGGGCCGTCCATAGACAACGTGCGCACCCTAGCCACCGCCACCCGCCGGCCGGTGCTCGAGGTCATGGTCGCCGCGGCGCTGCTCACTGCCGAGGAAGCCAAGCAACGGACCAGCGCGCCACCCGACCCCGGAGCACTGTCCAACAGGGAGTTGCTCGCCGAGGTGGAGCGCCGCATGGCCGGTGACGGAGCGCGACCGATCAGCGCCGAGGAGCAGGCCCAGCAACCGGACAGATATCGGCCAGTCAGCGTTCCGGATAGGGGCGAAAGTCCTCCATCGCGGCGCCGAAAGACCAGGTAAACGGGGATCTATCTGCGGCAATACGCAACCGTATGTGGGCAAAGCGCACGGGGGGTAGGCCGAAAGGCCCTAACGTGACCCTATTCACGGAACGTTGTTAACGCCTCAACAATCGCCGGGGATACGTCCGGTATGAGCGATCTCCTCGGGCTCCTCGCGAACCTCCACCAGGCCGTCACCCGCCACAACATCACCATCGCGGCGGGCAAGCTCGACGGGACGCCCGCAGTGATCGACACCGCCACCAACACCATCTATCTCGACACGCAGCTCGGGCTCACCGAGTTCCTCGCCGCGCTCGGCGCCGCCGTCGAAGCACTCGCGCCGCCGACCGGCGCGGCGATGCCGGCCGCCGACGGCACCCTCCCCGGCGCTGCGCACCCGCTCCGGCACTTACGGGCCGTCGACCCTCCCGGCGCATGATCGGTCTCGGAGCGCACAACTCGACGAGTTGCGCTCGTGAGTAAAGTTGGGAAACGCCAGGTAGCGCAGCGCTAACCACAGTAGCGCCTCCTAAGCGGTAGGTCGCAGGTTCGAATCCTGCCGGGGGCACCAGGCAAAACAGCCCCCGGCGAAGATCACCGGGGCTGTCGGGTCTCAGTTCGGGTCTCAGATCAGGGTCCAGCGAACCCCGCGACGCTGGGCGGCGGCTCTGACGCGGCTAGGAGGCCCGGTTGTGCTGACCCCACAACTCCCCGCCATGTCCCGCTGTCGCGCCATAATGCCTCGATCCCCAGCGACACTAGGAGGTCAACAAAGGCCGTACCGACCGGTTCGGAGAACAACGCGACTAGGGCAGGGTCCTCCCGCTTCAACTCGCGGTAGCAGAAGTGGCGGTAAGCGAAGAGTTGTCCGATAGCTTCGCGTACTGCTAGCTCGGCGTTGGCACCGACGGTCTTAGCTTCGACGAGCCAATGGGTGTCCGTGCTGTCAACGGTGAGATCGCACGGATGGACGTTGTTTGCTGGCGTGAGGCCCGCGGTCCTGGCCCTGGCTGCGAAGAGATTAAGTAGGTCGTCGTGTCGGCGTCCCTTGGTCTGCTCCTGGGCCGGTACCCGCGCTAAGTATTCAGCAGAACTCTTGGGGCGGAACGCCGGAGGACGAGGCTTGAACGAAGTCTTCGTCTTCTCAGAACCGGCCGTCGTCGCGATGAGACCCGGCGACGTCGCCAGTATGTCCCGTTTGATTGCAACACAGTCGTCATATAAGGCTAAGAAGCGGGATAAGTCGTCCCGTAACTCGGCCTCACCAGGGAGCGTTGATAAGTCGTACTCCATGGCAGCAACGTTTCCTTCCTCGTATCCACGTGGAAGGAACAGAGCCGACCCGAGCTCGATTGACGCGACAAGGCCCGCGAGCGTCCCCTCATCCAGTTTTCCGCGCATCAGCGTGCTTTCGCTCCGCAACTCAGCAAGGGCGGCCCGCTCAGCTTTGACACCTTTGAGACCTCCCTTCACGGCATTCTTTTGGTGCTGAGTCGCACCTTGATTCATGCTGAGATAAACCCGCGACAGATCGCCACGGTAGAGGTAGACGACGTAGAGCCCCTCCTGCGCCGTATTAGTCACGTCGGTATTCAAGATGGCGATCCACGGCACAACAGGCAGACTCCGACCGGCGCCACTCACGAGAACCTTCATCCCAGGTGGAACCAACGGCCGTAGCTGGTGAAACACCTCACGCAGATGCTTCTGAGCAGGTTGATCTCGACCCTGCCTGTGGTCGTAACCATGAGCACGCACACCCGAGATCGCCGCGCTGATGTCCATGCCCGGATGGTAGGCCGACGACGGGCGCTCAGTCGTCGTTCCAGAGGAAGCCGTCCAGCCGTTTCGCAATGCTGGCCCGGAGGACGGCCGTGACATGCTGGTAGCGCTTGGTCATGCCGCTGTTGGACCAGCCCATGAATTCCATGACGGCCCGTTCGGGCACTTCCAGCAGCAGGAGGACCGTTGCGGCGGTGTGCCGGGCGTCGTGCAGCCGGGCGTCCCGGACCCCGGCTGCCGTGAGCAGGGTCTTCCATTCGGCCATGTCGCGGCGCGGGTCGATCGGCCTGCCGGTGGGCTGGGCGAACATCCATCCGTCGCCCACCCACAAGTCCGCGGCGCGTTCCCGCTCGCGTTCCTGGGAGGCCTTGTGCTCCATGAGCAGCGTGTAGAGCTGGTCGGGTAGGACGATGCCGCGCCGCCCAGCCCGGGACTTGACCTCCACTTCCACCAGTCCCCCGCCCCGCCGGCCCGGGCACCGCCGGGCGTGGCCGGTGCAGTCGGCCGGGCACGGTGGCGGGCATGGGCGGGTGTGCCGGCTGCAGCCCTGCGGGCACGGCGCCACCTTGTGGTGCTTCGCGCCGCACACGTGCGGATCGTCGCAGCCGTGTTCCCAGGTGTGACGCTGCAACTGGCTGGCGATCGTGAGCATCTTCGTCTTCTCGTTGAGCCGCGCCCATTTCAGGCCGATGGTTTCGCCCTGCCGAGTGCCCAACGCCAGCGCGAGCACGAACCGGGTGCCGTTGCGCCGTCCGAGCGCGGTCTTGATGAGCCGTCGAATCTCATCCACATCGAACCGTTCGACTTCCGTCTCGCTGAGCCGGGGAGCTTTCACCAGGGGCGAGCGGATTCCGCGCGATGACCTCACGCCGGACGGCTTCGCGGAACGCGGTGCGCGCGGTGCGGTGCACCTGGTGTGCAGTCCCCGGCGCACCACCGGCTCGCAGAATCGACGCGTACAGCCGCTCGAAGTGCTCCGGCTTGAGCCGGTGGTCCATCCGATGCTTGCCCAGCCCGGGAATCAGGTGACGGTGCACCGCCGTTCGGTAGGCGCAGTACGCCTTGTACTTCAGGGTGGGCCGGGCGATGTTCTCCAGCCAGTGCACCAACCATGCCTCCACTGGCATGGCGCGGCCCGCTTTGCGCACGGTGCCGGTGTCGCGTTCCTGTTCGAGTTTCCGCACGGCCTCCCGTACCGCGTTGTACGCCTTCTTGTCGCCTTCCCCGGCGGCCTTCCGTTTGATGTGGCGCCGATCCGGCGCGCCGTTGTTCTTTACCCCGACGGTGACCCGGCCATGCCAACACCCATCATATTCGCTGTAGTAGATCGTGGACGCGCCATTGGGCTTGCGGGTGCCCGTCCCGGTGTCGCCGTTCATCACGCAGTTCCCTTCGCGGTGAGCCGGCCGGCGTAGGCGCGGACGGCGTCCACATGGACCCGTCGGAGCTTGCCGATCCGCACCGATTCGAGTTCCCCGGTCCGCACCAGCCGCCAGGCAAGGGTGCGGCCGATGCGCAGCCGTTCGGCGGCTTCCTCCACCTTCAGGAGAACCCGCTCCGGCATGAGCCGTGGCGGCGGTGCGGGTTCCGGTGGGATCGCGGCCTGGTCGACAAGCACCTTGGCCAGTTGAGCGAGCACGGCGGCCAGCTCCGGCGTGGCGGCGGTCATCTCGGCTACCTCTCGCCTCAGGTCGGAGTGACAGGGTCGGGTGGCTGCCACTGGGGGTGTCACAGCGGTTCTCCCTGTTCAGAGGGGGTTGAGTGACTGAGTGACAGGTGTGACAGGGGCGGCATGTCCCCTGGTCATGGCCTCGGGTTCGGGTGGGTAGTAGGCGCCGCCGGGCGCTACCCGGACCTGGCCTTTGTCGGCCATCCGGGACAGGGTTTTGCGCACGGTGGCGGCCGGCAGGTCGACTGCTTTGGCCAGGTCCGCCGGGGTGCTGCCGGGGTAGTCCCGGATCAGGCGGATCAGGAGTGCGCGGGTGTCGGCCATCTCGTAGTCGCTGGCCGGGCCGTCCAGCCCAGCCCGGCCCGGATGCTGCGGTGCCTAGGTAGAGCACGTAGGTGGCCGGCACCTCGAACAGGTCTGCGGCCACAAATAGACGGTCCATCTGCTCGCCGCCGTTGGCGCGGAAGTCGAGTTGCCACCTGCGGCCGTGGCGGTGCAGCCGTTTGGCCTGCACGAGCATCCCGAAGCACTCGCCGCCGGTGTCAACCCACCACCACAGCCAGTCCGCGCCCACCACGTTCTCCTCGTGGCGGGTGAAGTCGGCGTAGAGGACGTATGGTCGCGCGGCCTGCCACACCAGCTCCGATATCGTCTCTTCACGCCACGAGCCGCCATCGCGCTCGCACCCGGCCATATGCTCCTCGGCGCGACCGCGCGCCCGCGCGAATGCCGCCAGCAGGTCGGGGTCGGGCATCGAGATCTTCGGCCCATTGTGCCAGCGAGGCGCGCAGTCAAACGACGCTGAGCCGGCATGACACCCAGCATCGCGGCAGAAGATTTGGGCAGAACCGCACCTTTGGACTGACCAGCGACCACACGCGACGATGAAAGTTGTGGTGCGTTGAGCGGCGGTTACGGCGTGTTCCTCGGGTTGGACGTGGGTAAGGGCGCCCATCACGCCGTGGGCCTGGATACCTCGGGCAAGCGGCTGCATGACGCGCCTTTGCCGAACACCGAGCCAAAGCCGCGAGCGGTGTTCGACAAGCTCGCCCAGCACGGCCCGCTGCTGGTCGTCGTCGACCAGCCCGCCACGATCGGTGCGCTGCCGGTAGCCGTGGCCCGGGCATGCGGCCACCAGGTGGCCTACTACCGGGGCTGGCGATACGCCGCATCGCCGACCTCTACCCCGGCCGCGCCAAGACCGACGCCCGCGACGCGTTCATCATCGCCGACGCCGCCCGCACCCTGCCGCACACGCTGCGCCAGGTCGATGTCGGCGACGACGCGCTGGCCGAACTGGACGTGCTGGTCGGCTTCGATGACGACCTGGCCGGCGAGGCCACCCGGATCAGCAACCGCGTCCGCGGCCTGCTCACCCGGCATCCACACCGCCCTCGAACGCGTCATCGGCCCCAAGATCAACCACCCCGCCGTGCTGGCGATCCTGTCCCAGTGCGGCGGCCCCGCCGGCATCCGGCAGGTCGGACGCGACACGCTCACCACGATCGCCACCCAACACGCCCCGCGCATCGGCACCAAGCTGGTCGAAGCCATCCTGGTCGCACTCGGCGAGCAGACCGTCGTCGTGCCCGGCACCGCCGCCGCCGCCGACACCGTCCTGCCCAGACTGGCCGACAGCCTCACGACCGTGCTCCAGCAACGCAAAACCGTCGCCGGCGAGGTCGAAGGGATACTCGATGCGCACCCTCCTGCCGGGGTCCTGACCTCCATGCCCGGCATCGGGGTCAGGACCGCCGCCCGCATCCTGCTCGAGATCGGCGACGCCTCCGCCTTCAAGTCCTCCGCCCATCTGGCCGCCTACGCCGGCATCGCCCCCACCACCCACAGCTCCGGCAGCAGCATCAAGGGCGAGCACCCCGCCCGAACCGGCAACCGCAAGCTCAAGCTCAAGCGAGCGTTCTTTCTCGCCGCGTTCGCCGCCCTGTCCGATCCGGTCAGCCGCGCCTACTACAACCGCAAGCGAGCCGAAGGCAAGAAACACAACGCCGCCCTCATCTGCCTCGCCCGACGCCGCTGCGACGTCCTGTTCGCCATGCTCCGCAACAAGACCTTCTACCACCCACCCGCAGCACAACCGGCTTGACAAGATCCATAGGGACACCCCCCGCAGGCCGAACCGCATCGGGGTAACATGCTGCGCCATCGAATCCGTCCACCGCCGCGAACTGACCGTGGTGGGCCTCGACGCGGTCTTCCTCGTCGCTGTGTCGCACGACGACACCGCCTGACGCCCGGCAGATGGAGACGCGACGGCGGGACACACCTCCCTGAAACAGATCGTTCCGTCTACGCAGGCGGACACCTCGAGCGATTCCGTAGCCCGACACAGAAATCGCGTGATCATGTCACCTCGGCGGCGCTGGGATTGGCGCCGCCGCGGTTGACGCACACGTAGCTGGCCGGCAGCGCGAATGTCAGCAGCACGAGCAGCGGCGTGCAGAGCAGTACAAGCGCTCGTTTGATGAGCACCTCGTCCCGCCGTTTGGGTACGGTGCGGGCATATGACGGCGAGACGCCGATGGGGAATCTGAATATGTTCCGGGAGCCGAAAAACCGCTCTTCGCGGCAGCCCGGCCCGCCGGATGGCGCTCGTGCAGTCGTTGCCAAATCACTATTTGACGCGTCATCAATCCCGCCCGGTACCGGCGGCGCATTTTGATGCTTACTGCGGGTCAGAGTGGCACCCCAACGGGTTGTCCACATGTCTACGATGGGCTGACATGCGGGGCATTTCTGGCCGGGTTGCTGAAAGCTCGAAGGTTGGCAAGCAAACCCGTATTGAAGGAGGAGCCCGGTCATGGCGTTCAGCCGAGGAGTACTCGCTGTCCCACTCGCTCTTGTCGCCGTCGCAGTAGCTGGTCCGTTGACCGCTACCGCGGATCCGCCGGCACCCCCGCCGCCACCGGCGGCGAACCAGCCCAGCGGCAGCGGGTATGTCGCTTCCGTGAACGCGACGATTCAGGGAAGACCGATCAACGTTGCACGCTTGGGGAACTGCGACACCGACGCAGCGCCGGTCGGCTTCACCCGAGGTGTGCAGACATTCCTCGTCAACATCGGCTGGGGTACGAGCGTGTGCCGCACGGACGAGCGGGGCAATGTCGACGTCGAGGTGACCGGCGCGGTGTATTTCATCAACGTGCTGCGCCCCTTCGGGGGGCCGCCGCTGCGGATCGGGCGCTACACGGTGACCTGCTCCGCCAGCCCGTCGGGCACGGCGTCGACCATGCGGGTGAGCAACATTCTCGGCGCATGGCTGCCCAACCCGGTCCCGCCCAACTACACCATGGTCATTCCGGGCCGGCTGCCGACCGACGCGCCGCTCGCCCGGATCGTGCTCAACGAACAGGTCCGCGCCCCGGCGCCGGACCGTAGCCTGACGGTGAACGCCGTGCATGTCCAGCTGTCCCCGAGCGCGCTGCCCAACTCCGGCGGCGACTTCGTGGCCGGATCGGTGCACTGTTCACCCGGCTCGCGGTGAGGGTGTCCCGGGCGTAGCGATGCTGGACAGCGGACCGTCGGCGGTGACTTCGCTGTCCAGCATCCCCTGCTCGACGATCGTCTCGGCGTTCTCGGCGGTCTGGTCTCATCGCTTCGCCGCCTGAGTTACCTAGGTGAACGTTGCGCGAACGTTCAATGGACAATGCGTAGTCTGTGTCCCATTCGCGCGGGATGATTACAAGGATTCCGTGCGCCCGTTGCTCCGATTGTGTGCGCGATGAGACCATACGATACCGCCCATTCATGTGGCCGGCTCCGCACCCGATCGGGTGTAATTTTTTGGCGATGACCACCGCTTTCCCGGGAACGGCGGAAATATGCCGGGTGTAACCGTTCACATCGGTCTAAACTCATCGCCGGCCGCCACGCGTCGCCGCCGATGCGACGGGATGCACGGCAATGTCGTGCGTGGTTTCTCGGCCTTGGTGTCGTGTGGCGGTTGAACACCTGTCAGCGAACGATCTCGCAGCTCTATCCGATTTGGTTCACAGGAGAGATGAGTCATGCACATGAGGAGAGCGACGGCTTTGGTCGCCACGATCACCACGGTCGCGGCCATGGCACTGGTTGCGGCCCCGGCCACCGCCGCGCCGGCCGCACAAGGCACGTTGACGGCGACCTACACCAGCACCGATGACTGGGGCAGTGGGTTCAACGGCCTGTTCACGCTGCACAACGGAACGGACACGGACATCAACGGTTGGACCGTGGAGATCGACATGCCGGAAGGCTGGGAGATCACCTCGGCGTGGGACGCGGTGATGACTCGCAACGGCCAGCACTACACGTTCACCAACCCGAGTTGGGACCCGCTGCTGGCGGCCGGCGCGACCAAGACCTTCGGCATCGCGGGCACCCCCGGCGGATACCCGGTCCCGCAGAACTGCACGATCAACGGCGCGGACTGCGCCGGCGCGCCGCCAGGGCCAACGGTGCCCGGAAAACCGGGAACCCCCACGGTCACCGGCACCACGAACACCTCGATCTCGCTGGCCTGGACGGCCTCGAGCGGGGACGTCATCGAATACCAGGTCATTTCGAATGGTGTCGTCGTGGCCACGTCCACCACCACCTCGGCCACCGTCACCGGCCTGACCGCGTGCACGACAAACAGCTATGTCGTGAAGGCGCGCAACGCTCAGGGTGACTCGGTACCCAGCGAGGCCGTGAGCGCCACCACCAGCGGATGCCCGCCGAGCGTGCCCGGAACGCCGGGAACCCCGACGGTCACCGGCACCACGAACACCTCGATCTCGCTGGGCTGGACCGCCGCAAGCGGAGAAGTCATCGAATACCGGGTCTATTCGGACGGCACCCTCGTGCAAACCAGCACGACCACGTCGGCCACCATCAGCGGCCTGACCGCATGCACGCAGCACAGCTACACCGTGACCGCGTTCAACAACGCCGGTGAGTCGCCGCACAGCGGTGCGGTGAGCGCCACCACGAGCGGATGCCCGACCCAGCCCCCGTCCGGGGCGGCCGCCGCGCCCTACCTGTACAGCTGGGGCAACGTCCCGGACGCCAGCGACGTGATGACCGCGACCGGCATCAAGTGGTTCACCCTGGGCTTCATCCTCTCCAACAGCACCATCCCCACGTGCGAGCCCACCTGGGACGGCTGGCGCCCACTGCTCGACCCCATCGACGTGGCACGGATCAATGACATCCGGGCCGCCGGCGGGGACGCCATCGTCTCGGTCGGCGGTTACGACGGCAAGAAACCAGGCGAGATCTGCCCGACCGGGACGGCTCTCGCCGCGTTCTACCAGGAGGTGATCGACGCCTACGATTTCAAGGCCATCGATATCGACATCGAGCACACCGAGTACCACAACTACACCGCACAGGACCGCATCCTGGAGGCGCTGCGAATCATCAAACAGGACAACCCGGGGATCCAGACCATCGTCACGCTTCCCACGTTGGCGAGCGGTCCCGACGCCTACGGCACCCGGATGATCACGCAGGCGAAGGCGTTGGGAGCGGATGTCGACGTGTGGTCGCAGATGACCTTCAACTTCAACAGCTTGAACATCGTCAGTGACACGATCAGTTCGACGGAAGGGCTCAAGAACCTGCTGAAGACCACGTTCGGCTTGTCCGACGCGGAGGCCTACACGCACATCGGCATCTCCGGCATGAACGGCTTGTCCAACGAACTTGAGGAGACCCTGCTCCACCACTGGACCGAGCTCCGCGACTGGGCCAAGCCGCGCGGGCTGGGCCGCTTCACCTTCTGGTCCGTCAACCGCGACCGGCCCTGCCCGGGCGGCGGCGTGTCGCCCGCGTGCAGCGGCATCGCCCAGAACGACTGGGACTTCACCAGAGTGACAGCCGGTTACTGAACAGAAAGGTCGTCGTGGGGTGGCCGTTCCCGGCCACCCCACAACCAACCCAGCATCATCCACGCCAACACTCCCGCCCGAACCGCACACCGCGCCAGGCCACCCCGCGAGGTGCCCCGCTTTCGGTGCCATGACCGAACGCCCCACCCCAGGCAACATCCCCGACATGGAACCAACGCCGCTCCGACCACAGCCGTGCGGCCTGCTGAATGCGACCGGCCCACCGCCTCGATCTCCGCATGGCCCCGCGCACAGGCATCCCCACCCGCGCAACGTCCAGCCACCACACCACAGACGACCGAATCGCATCATCGACCAGCGGCACGAAAGTCCTTTTTGGACGACGACGCGTGGCCAACACCGTGGTCGGCCACGATGTGCGCGTCCGACACAGGCCGTCACGTACTCCCGCCGGGTTCGGGTACACAGGGTTTCATGAAACGGGTTGAGGTCTGGCGAGACGCTCACGGCGATCCGGTGCGGTTGTTCGGCCCCTGCCCGGCGTCCGCCTGGCCGGCCTCGGTGAGCACCGTCTTGGCCCGTTTGCCGTTGCGGGAGTCGCCGCCGTCCCGGCCGGCCGGGTCGTGCTCGCAGCGATGTGTGGCTGCACTTCGACGACAGCCAACGCGTCCATGTCCAGCTGGCGCTCGGTGCGGGTGGGGTTGGGGGTGTCCCGCTTACAGTCCAGCTCTGCCGGCGCAACGGCTTCGGGCTGGGATCGACCGCCTGCTGGAGCGTGGCCAGGCTGGTCGATGTGGGCAGGCCGAACCCGCGCAGGGAACCGCCGCGCGGCGGGTATGGTTGGGGTGCCGCGCGGCGGGGTGGGTGTCGGGTTGGTTAGCAGCCGCTGGTGGAGTCGCCGCCGTCCACGGTGCAGGTGTCGAAGCCGATGCCGCCGTTGGCGGTGTCGCCGCCCACGCCGTCCTGGGTGTCGATGTCGTCGTTGCCGAGGCTGCCGGACAGGGTGTCGGTGCCGTCGTGATCGTAGAGGGTGTCGCCGCCGTTTTGGCCGTCGAGGTTGTCGTTGCCCGCTCCGCCGTCGATGGTGTCGGCGCCGTTGCCGAACAGGCCGAGCAGGGCCTCGATCAGGGTTTCGCCGCGGTTGGTGTCGTTGCCGGCGTCGCCGTAGAGGGTGTCGTTGCCGTCGCCGCCGCCGATCTGGTCGTTGCCGTTGCCGGCGTGGATGACGTCGTCGCCGGCGTCGCCGTCGATGGTGTCGGCGCCGTCGCCGGCCCACACGGTGTCGTTGCCCGATTCGGCGTCGATGGTGTCGTCGCCGGCCAGGCCGCAGATGACGTCGGCGCCGCTGGTGCCGTCCAGGGAGGTGTCGTTGCCGTTGGTGCCGGTGATGGTGCAGCCGTGCGCGTTGTTGACGGTGGTGTTCTCGGCGTCGGTGTCGTTGCCGCTACTCGGGTCGGTCTGGTCGGCATCGACGCTGGCACTGGCGCTCACCGTGCCGGTGGCCGTGGGCGAGAGCGTCACGGTGACCGTCGCGGCGGCGCTGCTGGCCAGCGTGCCCAGGCTGCACGACACGGTCGGGGCGGAGATGCTGCACGAGCCCTGCGAGGCGCTGGCCGACAGAATGCCGGTGGCGGCCCCGGACAGGGTCAGCGACGCGGCGGTGGTGGTGGCGGTGACCGGGCCGTTGTTGGTCACGGTCACCGTGTCGGTGAAGGTATCGCCCAACGCCACCGGATCCGCCGAGTCCGCCACCGACACAGCCAGGTCCGCGCCGTCCACATAGGTGTAGTTATCGGCCGAGTTGTCGTCATCGCAATTGCCGAAGGCGTCCCGCAGGTCGATCTCGACGGTGCCGGCCGCGTGCGCGGGCGCGGTCGCGGTGATGCTGGTGTCGCTGTTGACGGTGAACGACGACGCTGCGGTGGTTCCGAACCTCACCACACTGACCTCCTCACAGAGGAATCCGTCGCCGAGGAAGCCGGTGCCGGTGATGGTGACCACCGTGCCGCCGCTGGTGGGGCCGGAGCTCGGACTCAGACTGGTCACCACGAACAGGCCGGCGGCGTGGGCCGTACCCGTCAGGGCCACCAGAGCGGCGCTGCACAGCACGGTCGCCGCGAGCGCCGCGACCAGCCGGCGCGGCAGACGCCTGCCGCCACCAGCGCGGGTTGTGATTGTGGACATTGCTGTTTCTCCTTACGGGTCAGAGTGTCATCCGCGCGCACCGACGCGCTGCAGCGCGCCGCCCCCTGCGGCGTCTTTGCCTAACGCCGACCACATCTGCTGGCTCATGGCGTTGCGGTTGGCCGGTCGGTCGATGGTCCGGGTGGCCGGTGTCCTATCCATTCCAGCGCCGGTACTCGGTCACCGGGATCAGCAACGCCGTGCCGGCGGCACTGATCCGGCGGATGATCGTAGACATTGGACAGTTCCCTTTCCCATTCTCGAAGGTGCGCTGCCGGTCCGCCGCGCGGTACTGGGGTGACCACGCGGCGGAGCGGGATGGTTCAGCAGCCGCTGCTGGAGTCACCCCCGTCCACGGCGCAGGTGTCGGTGCCCAGGCCGCCGTTGGCGGTGTCGCCGCCGACCCCGTCTTGGACGTCGATGGTGTCGTTGCCGACGTTGCCGGACAGGCTGTCGGTGCCGTCCTCGTCGATGACGGTGTCGTTGCCGTTCTGGCCGTCGAGGGTGTCGTTGCCCGGTCCGCCGTTGATGGTGTCGTTGCCGTTGTCGAACAGGTGCAGCAGGGACCCGAGCAGGGTTTCGCCGTCGTTGTCGTCGTTGCCGGCTTGGCCGTAGATGGTGTCGGCGCCGTTGCCGCCACCCACGGCGTCGTCACCGTCACCGGCGTAGATGACATCGTCGCCGCTGCCGCCGTCGATGGTGTCGTTGCCACCCAGGCCGCAGATCACGTCGTTGCCGCTGGTGCCGGTGAGTGTGTCGTTGCCGGAGGTGCCGGTGATGCTGCACCCCAGCGCGTTGTTCACCGTGGTGGACTCGGCGTCGGTGTTGTTACCCGAGGACTGGTCGGGCTCGTTGGCCGACACCGTGGAGGTAGCGGTGATCGTCCCGGTCGCCGACGGCGTCACCGAGATCACCACCGTCGCACCACCCGAGGCGGCGATGTTGCCCAGCGAGCACGCCACCGGCGCGGTGCCCGAGCACGACCCCTGCGACGGGGTGGCCGAGTTGATCGTCCACGCCGCCCCGGACGCCCCGGACAGGCTGGTGGACACCGACACCCCGGTCGCCCCAGTCGGCCCGCCGTTGGCCACGCTGACCGTGTAGGTGTACGGCGAAGCGCCCACCGACACCGGATCGGCCGAATCGGCCACCGACACCGACACATCCGCAGGCGGGCTCACGTCGACATCGAGAGCAAGGTCACCGCGGCCGTCGTCTCCGTCCCAGGACACACCGCCGACCTGGATCCAGTACGTCGTCGATGAGCTCGCCGTGAACTCCACAGCGGAGGTCAGGTCGCTCGGAAAAGAGACGTCGTCGCTGCAGGTGACCTGGGACAGTGACCCGAGACTGGCGCCGGTGTAGACGGCCACGATCGTGTCGTAGTTCGATCCCGCCGTCACGGCCGAGACCTCGGTGCCCGCGCTGATGGTCAGCCCGTACCAGACCGTTCCGACTACCGCCTCACCAGTGCAGTCAGGACTGGGTTCACCCACCTCCCTCGTCGCGTCGGTGTTGTCGAGACCGTCGGTGAACGAGCCGGTTTCGGCTTGGGCGTTGGCGAAGTCGTCGTTGGCCGGCGCCACGGCCCAGCTCGGGGTGGCGGCGAGAACCGCGAAGCCGAGGGCGGCCATGACCGCCGTGGCCGCACCTAGTAATCGCTGACGGAATATGCGTCTCATTTTGGTGTCTCCTCATGAAATCCTTTTCCGCGTTCAAGGGGTCTGTGGAGAAGACACCCGGGCCCCGTGTGATCGCAATAGTGTGTACCGCCCAGCGGAACACTACTTTTCGCTGCCGGTTGCGGGCATAAAAGTAGTGTTCCGCGTTGCGGTACACGGGGTTGCCAAACCGTGCCGGAAGGCGCATTCTCGGCGGTTCGACCGAAACCGAAACTAAACCTATGCCTCGCCTAAAAGTGATTCTGGCGGGCCGTATTCGCCGGGTTCGCCGTTTCGGGTGCCGTTCAGGCGGACCCGACCATCGACATCGGGTGGTGGGGTGGCCGAATGTGCAGCAGCGTGACGGCGCTGGCGTCGGGTCAGTGCGGCGGCGAAGCCGCCGTGCTGGCCGGCGTGGTGGGTCCAGGCGGTGGCGGTGGTGAAGCCGAGCCGCGCAGGCACCTGATGTACGGCTGCGGGCAGCGGGGCGGCGAGATCGAGCAGGGTGGTGTTGCGCGCGGGCTGTGGATCGATGCCGAGGGTTTGAGGCGGACGTTGAGGTGGTGGCTGGACAGGTGCGTGCCTGGGGCCGAAGCCGGGGAACAGCCAGCATGGTCGCTGGCTCGTCCGAGGGCGGCTCGGCGGAGCCGGCGATCGACGACCAGCCTGGGTGGGGCCGGAAATTACCGACGGATCAAAGATCAACTTGACTAGTGCAGTAAAGCCAACCGTCCATCTTGGGCTCGTAACTCCACAATGGACTCGGCGCCGGGGACGATTCTTTGCTCCCGGGCCAACGCCGGCGCGACCGGTGGTCGCAGCACCGCCACAGTCTTGCTCCCCGCTCCCGCAGGCGAGCGTAACCACAACGAGCCGGTATGGCGAGTTTCCGCAGATCAACCCCTGTCCGAACAGGACCCGGTGCGGTCGGTGACAGCACCTGAAGCGCCGAGCATGGTCGGACGCATGCATCAGTGTGTTGGGCGGTGGAGTCCGGTGAGGCGGACGACGGCGGCGAAGCCGTCACGTCGCACGACACTGCGTAGGACGGCGGTGGCGATGATGGCATCGTTGGCGTAGCCGGGGACTCTGGCGACGTCAGATATCGCAACTGTCCGAATACCTCCACCGTGGATCACCGGTTGGCTCGTCAGGAGTGGCGTTCGGGCGTGGTTTCGCCGGCCGCCGGGGCGTAGTCCTCGAACTCCCAGTAGCCGTAGCGGCTGAGTTTCGTGGCGACTTCGTGCCAGTCCGCGCCCCAGTGCCTGGTGACGAGTCGTTCGAAGTAGTTCTGCAGGGTCGGCCAGTGGAAGTGATTGACAACGACGTAGTGGCGGCCGTTGGTCGGTCCGTCGTGCTCGATCTGCTCGGCCAGCCATCCTGGTGTACATACCTCGAATTGGAAGGACTCTTCACCCTGTTCGCCGGCTGGCCCGACCAGCATCTGGACCAGGAACATGAATCGGTCGGGTCGTCCGGAGCGTAGGTGTCAGAGCCTGTTCCTAAACCCGTTTGGCGAGTCGGCGGCTGGTGATGTGGATCATGCTCCAGTGGACCATGGCTTCGTGGTGGGTTGGTAGTCGTTCGTAGTCGCGGACGCAGCGGCGGTGTCGGGTGATCCAGGCCAGGCTGCGTTCCACGACCCATCTTCGTGGCAGGACAACGAAGCCGGTGGTGTCGTCGGAGCGTTTCACGATCTGCAGCACGATTGTGAGGCTGGTGCGGGTCCAGCCGAGGAGTTTGCCGGCGTAGCCGCCATCGACCCAGACCAGGCGAATGCGGTGATAGGAGGCGGCGAGCGCGTCGAGCAGCGGCCGGGCTGCGTCGCGGTCCTGCACGCTGGCGGCGGTGACCAGCACGGACAACAGCAGACCCAAGGTGTCCACGGCGATGCGGCGTTTGCGGCCGTTGACCTTCTTACCGGCGTCGTAACCCCGCGTGGGTTGGCCGACGGTCTCGGCGGCCCGCACCGACTGGGAGTCGATGATCGGCCGCGGAGGGCTGTGCGGTGCGACCCTCACGCAGCCGCACCCGATCGCGCAGACCGTCCAGCACGTCCTGCGGGACGCCGGCCTTCTCCCACGCGGCGAAGTAGTTGTAGACCGTCGACCAGGGCGGGAAATCGGCCGGCAGCGCCCGCCACTTGGTGCCGTTGTCCACCAGGTAGAAGATCGCGTCCACGATCACCCGGCGGCAGTGCTCCTCCGGACGCCCGCCTGCTCGCCCAGCCAGACCGGATCCGGCAACAACGGGTCGATCAGCGCCCACTGCGCATCGGTGGTCTCCGACGGATACCACCGCACCCGCCTGGCGCCGCCGTCCTGATGAAACGGCGCCAGCCGACAACATGCCTGGTCCGGGCCAGCCTCCATCGAGGCAATACGCCACGATAACAACGGAACTCCTGGTAGGACGGCGCTTCGACACCGCTCGATCTACCAGGAGTTCCTCCGCCACCAGCACCGACACGCCCAACCAAGATCAGGTTCAGGAACAGGCTCTCAGCGGTAGGTCGCAGGTTCGAATCCTGCCGGGGCACCACCCTGTGAGCCGTATCTGCAGGTCAGACGCTTGCAGCCAAGCGACAGGTGGGATGGCTCGACAAACCCGCAGGTCAGGGGTCTCAGTGTGGGTGCCGTCGGGGAATAGGACCCGTGCAGGATCCGGCTGGCCACGCACCTGATCGGGGAGATCGGCTCGCTGTTCGAACGGGGGCTGATCATCGACGAAGGTGGGCTGGTCCTGCACGACGACGCCGACATCCTGCGTTCCCAAGGGATCGCGGTGACTGCGCCCGCGGACGAGGTCGACCGGCTGATCGACGGGTGGCGGGTGCTCGGTGCGAAGTCGTTGGGACCGAACAAGTCCGCCACGCTGTACGGTCGGGTCGACGACGTCTTTCGGGACCGGGCCGGCGCCGCTCGGTGCGGATTTTTCTTGGCGCTGGACCGGATCCTGCCGAACTATGCCGCGGTCATGGCGCTCTGGAGCGTCGTCGGGAGGATGCTCGCGGCCGGATACCGTCGCATCGGGCGGATCGGTCTGCTGATCACGACTTCCCTCGGCCTGGCCGTGGTTAGTCTGCGACGGGGACAGCCAACTGATCGAGTTCCCGCTGGACCCGGTCGGCGTCTTCGGCGCGGCCCTGGTCCTGGTAGTGGGACAGGGCCTGCTGCCAGGTGCGTTCGGCCTCCCTGGGTTCGCCGAGGGCGGCCAGCGAACCCGCGGTGCGGTCCAGGGTGTCCGCCTCGCCTGAGGTGTCTCCCGTCTCGCGCAGCAGATTCAGCGCCTGCCGGTACCAGTCGAGCGCTTCGGCGTACCGGCCGGCACCGTGGGCGATGAAGCCGAGACTGTCCAGGGTGTCCGCCTCGGCGTTGCGGTCGGGATGCGTGCGGTAGATGTCGAGCGCGGCCAGGCAGTGGGCGGCCGCGGGTTCGAACCGGCCCAGCTGCGCCAGGTACCAGCCGACCGCGTTGAGTACCCGGGAAAGCCACACCGGGTTCGCTTCGGCAACGCCGTCCAGCACGCGCAGGGACCGCTCGGCATGTTCGACCGCCCGGTGCCCGTCGCCGTGCACCTGCCAGGTGCGGGCCAGCGTCAACAGCACGTAGGACTGCCCGACAGGATCCCCGGCCCGCTCGGCCAGGGTGAGTGCGTGGTCGAGGTGGGCGACCGCCTCGGCGTGCTGGCCGAGTTCGGTGTGGGCACGGCCCAACTGGTGGCAGGCGAGGAGCTCGGCGTGGGCGTCGCCAAGCTCACGGGCCGCGGCAAGCCCGAGCTGCCAGGCGGTCAGCAAGTCCTGCCGGCGGCCCTGCCGGCAGGTGAACGTGCTCAGCCCCCAGGCGAGCTGCCATACCGCGGGTAGCAGGCCCACCTCGGCGGCCTGCCGCTGAATCGCGAGCAGGCCGTCCAACTCGGCCGTGAAGTAGGCCAGCGCGGCCGCCTCGTCGGCGAAGGCGTGCCGGCCGTCGTGACAGTCCGCTGCGGCGAGGGCGATCGCCGGCCGGTGCGGATCGAGCAGCCGGTCGGCGGCCGCCGCGGCGTGGACGTGGTGGCCGGTCAGCCGGTGCAGTGCGGCGAACCGCTCGTCTTCGCCGCGGTGACACCGCGCCGCGTCGCTCGCGTGCAACCGGACCAGGTCGTGCATCCGCCACCGGCCCGCGACGTGCTCGTCAAGCAGCGACATCCGGTGCAGGGCCCGCAGCCGAGCGGTCGCCCGACCGTCCGACTCACCCAGCAGCGCGGCCGCGGCCGGCAGTCCGATGTCGGCGCCGGCGGCGAAGCCGAGCAGCTGGAACGCTCGCGCCTCGGCCGGGTCGAGCGCGGCCGAGGACCAGGACAACGCGGCGGTCAGGCTGGCGAGCTCGTCACCGGCGTTCAGCGCGGTCAGCCGGGTCGCGGTGTCACCGATCTGCGCCGCCCAGGTCCGCAGCCGCGGGCCAGGATCGACGATGGCGCGCCCGGCGATGATGGCGAGGGCCAGCGGCAGTCCGGCGCAATAGCCGATCAGCTCGGCGACCGCGTCCGGTTCGGCGTCGACCCGTCGAACGCCGAGCCGGTCGACCAGCAGCTGCCGGGCGTCGGTGTCCGGCAACCCGGTCAGGGTCAGTGGCCGGGCACCGTGGCCGGTGATCAAACCTGGCAACCGGTCCCGACTGGTCACCAACACGCTGCACCCCGACCCGCCCGGCAGCAGGCGGACCACCTGCCGGCTGTCCCGCGCGTTGTCCAGCACGACCAGCAGCTGACGGTCGGCGACCAGACTGCGGTACATGCCCACCTGCGCCGGTGGGTCCAGCGGGATCCGGTCCGGCCCGACGCCGAGCGCGTCCAGAAACGCGCGCACCGCCAGCTCGGTCCGCATCGGTTCCCCGTCCGGTGCGAACCCGCGCAGGTCGACGAACAGCTGCCCGTCCGGGAACCGGTGCGCGTTGCGATGCGCCCAGTGCAGGACGAGCCAGGTCTTTCCGACGCCCCCGACGCCGGAGATGATCGCGATCGTCCCCGGCCCGCCGCCCGAGAGCACCTCGTCGATGCGGGCCAACTCCCGGCGCCTGCCGCTGAGCCGTCCCGGCGCCGGCGGCAACTGCCGGGGAACGGGTCGCCAGGCGAGGCCTGCGGGCGGGGCCGCCGTATGCGTCAGGCGCAGCGCCGGATCGGCGGCCAGGATCTGGCGGTGCAGCGCGGCGAGCTGCGGTGTCGGGTCGGCGCCCAGCGCATCGCCGAGCCGGCGGCGGACCTCGCCGTAGTGCAGCAGCGCGTCGGCCTGCCGCCCGGCGCGGTAGAGCGCGAGCATGTACTGGCCGGCCAGGCGCTCGTCCAGCGGACGCTCGGCGACCTGACCGGACAGCTCGGCCGCGAGCGTGTTGTGGTCGCCGAGGCGCAGCCGCAGGTCGATCCGGTCGAGTTCGGCGGACCGTCGCTCGGCGGCCACGGCGTCCCGCAGGGTGTTGATCCATGGAGTGTCCAGGCCGGCGAACGCTTCGCCGCGCCACAGGCCCAGTGCCTCGTCGAGCAACGCGAGGGCATCGGCGTCGCGCTCAGTTGCCGACGCCCGTCGCACCAGCGCGCGGAACCGGTGCAGGTCCACCGCGAGCGGGTCGATGGTGAGCAGGTATCCACCGGCCCGGCGACCGATCTCCGCGTCCGGGTCGAGCACCTGCCGCAACCGGGACAGGTAGGTCCGCAGTGTGCCGCGGCATCTGAGCGGGAGATTCTCGCCCCAGACGCGGTCGATCAGCTCTTCGGCCGAGATCACCCGGTTGGCGTCGGCGACCAGCGCGACCAGCACGCACCGCTGGCGATCCGGTCCGACTTCGACCACCGCACCGGCGTGGCGAGCGTCGACGCTGCCGAGAAGCCGTAGGTCCATCGCGGCCTCACCCCCGGGCGGAAGCATCGCACAACGATCCCGGGGAAGTGGACAAGTTCGCACCACCGATGGCCGGTCGCGGCCGACCGCGCCGTGCTGCCCGGAACCGGGCCACGCCACGGGACACCGCACGGGTCCCGGGATCGGCTCAGGGGACGGGCTCCCAGTCGCTCTCGTCGTCGTCGAGGACGGAGGCGTCGCTCAGGTCTGCCCCGGCATGCGGCCAGCGGCCCTGGGTGCCGTTGATGGCCGTGATCTTCTCCAGCTTGGCCTGCATGGCGTCCAGCACGTTGTGGTACAGGACGGTGGCGCCGCCGACGGCCAACCAGAACGCGATGATCGCCCCGACCGCGGTGGCGATCGTCGCCGGCAACGTGGCCACGGCACCCGAGGCGATGGCGCACCCGGCGAGCGTCGCGGCGCAACCCACGGCCTCGATGCCGATCGCGATCCAGTAGGCCTTGAGCGCGTCGGCGAGGTCGTTCAGAGTGCTGTTCAGGTCGTCGGTCCAGTTCTTGAAATCGCCGAGCACCCTGCTGTTCAGGTCCACGATCGGCCGGTACGCCTGCTGTGCGGGACCGGTCCACTTGCCGTTGCTCGGCAGCGTCGCGAACTGAAGCTGGAAGCTGTGCTCGCTCGCCACGGCACCGACGTTGGCGGTCCAGGCACTGGCCGCGTCGCGCAGCGCACCGGCCGAACCACGTTCCAGCCACAGATCCGAGAACATCACCTCGCTGTCCTTTTGCTTCTCGGTGAGCTTGGCCATTTCCGCTCTGATCCGCCCGTCAAGCGGGTCCGGAACGAACTTCAGCGCCCAGTTCACCTTGTTGGCGATGTCGGTGCAGGCCCGATCGATCTTCCTCGCGCAGGACTCGACCGTCTTGACGGCCTCGTCGTAGGCGGCGTCGATGGCGCTCATCAGAGGTGCTCCTCGATTCGGCGCATGTCGTGCGCGCCGGCCTCGTCCTCCGCGAGATAAGTGCGGGCGACCTCCCTCAGCGTCGTGGAGATCGCGTCGAACTCGGCAGACGCGCCCTGGGCCAAGGCGGTGAACTTCTGCTGCAGCGCCAAATACGCCCGGATCACCCCGCGCCGCTCGGCCCACTGGCCGAACTGGCCCTCGTTCATGGCGAGGTTCCCGGCGGCCCGCGCCGCGCCCGCCATCGCGTCGGAGGCGGCCTTCCATTTGTCCGCGTCCCCCACCAGTGCGTCACACGCGACTTGAACAGGCGGCGTCATACGCCTTCCCTTCGGCTGTCGTCCGGACTCAGTTGACCGGTCCCCGCGCCAGTTCCCGGAGTCTCGCGAGCGACGGCGGGAGCGGGACCGCGTTCGGGTCGGGGTTGCCGAGCTTGGCAACGGCGGACCGGAAGGCCCGGAGGGCTTCGGCGCGGATCTCGGTGTGCCTGGAGTGCGACGCCCACCGCGGGTCGGCCGTCACCTCGACGACCCGTCCCGGTTCCATGGTCACCGTCACCCGGCCGTTGGGGCCCGTCCCGACGCCGGTGACGTTCAGCGCCTCCTCGAGCCGCGTGCGGTAGGTCTCGAAGTCCCGCTCGAACCGGTTGAACAGGTCGGCAACCTCACTCATCGACACCTCGGGCGGCACCAGGCTCGTTCTCTTCGGCGCGACCGGACCGGCATCCAGGCGTCGCAGCGTGTCGGCGAGTTGGCTCAATAGCGCGTTGTTCGCGGCGGTGCACAGGGCGTGACCCAGCTCGCGTGGTTCGAGGGCGCCGCCGCCGCGCCAGGTCGGCGGGACCACCACATCGGCCACCCGACCGGATCGGTCGACGGTCACCGTGATGACGCCGTGGTCGTCGACGCCCTCGAACACACCGGGACCGACATCGTCCACATCGGACCGCGCTGCCGCCGCCCTCGCGCCACCGCGCCGGCCCTCGTCCTCCTCGAAGTCCGGCTCGGCGAACCCGCGCCGCCAGCCCTCGTCCGTCGCCTGCGCACGGCCGGAGCTGCGGCGGTCAGGTGTGGACGTCATACCTTGTCTCCCGAAATCGAATACGCGACTGTGCCGCAGCCCGCTCCGCGAGCCGGCGGTGATCCAGAGCATGCCCACCGGCGGTGCGCGAAACGTTTCACAAGTGTTGAATCCACTGGTAGCGACAGAGAGGACGCACGAAGAACCCCGAACATCTGACCAGCCCAAGCCTGGCCAAACCGGAGCGGAGTCATGATGGATCGCCCCACGCGCCGTGAGCTGGCCCGCAGGGTGCTCGACGGCTACGACAGTGGTCCTGACGCCACGGTTCGCGCCACGGCCCGGGCCGTGGCGAAGGTCGACAACGCCGTGGCCGTGGTGCTCGTCGAGGGCATCAGCGACCAGATCGCACTGGAAACGGCCGCCGTGGGCCGCGGCCGGGATCTCGAGGCGGAGCGGATCGTGGTCATGCCGATCGGCGGGGCGCACGCGATCGGCCGGGTGCTGACGAATTTGGGCCCGCTGGGCACCCGGGTGCGACTCGCCGGTCTGTACGACCTTCGTGAGGAGGAGGTATTCCGGCGCGGTCTGGTCGCGCTGCAGGTCGGCTCCCCCCGCACCCGGACCGACCTGGAGCAGCTCGGGTTCTACTGCTGCGTCAACGATCTGGAGGAGGAGCTGATTCGCGCGGTGGGCACCGCCGGAGTGGAAGCACTCTTCGACGCGCAGGGTGACCTCCGCTCGTTCCGGTCTTTTCAAAGCCAGCCGGCCTGGCGCGGCCGGCAGCCCGGAGCGCAGCTGTACCGGTTCGTGCGCAGCAGTTCGGTCCGCAACCTGCGCTACGCCCGGCTGCTGGTCGAGGCGGCGGTGGGCCGGGACACCTTGCCTCGGCCGCTCGACGCGCTGCTCACCGCCGTTTGACCCGACCGGGTGCGGGCGCGGAGTCAGCCGAGGGTCTTTCCCTCGCTGGAACTTGAGGAGGCGGGGTCGGGTAGGCGCATCATGCGGAATGAGTTGAGGAAGCCGATGAGGCCGGCCAGGAGGGGAATGAGCAAGGCCACCTGCAGGGCGAGCGGTCGGGTGGCGGTGTTGATGCGGATGATCTCGTCCTGAATCTCCTGTGGCTGGTCGACGAGCAGTCCTTGGAGTTGCGTGTTGCTCATGACTTGCGCGTCTTCTTCCAGTCGCTGTGCGACCTGGTGCTGGTCGGCTGCGGGCAGCACGGTGCTGTCTTCGGCCATCGCGGTGAATCCGATGGACAGGGTCGCGAGCATGATCGCGCCGGCGAACGCCAGGCCGAAGGACAGCCCGAACGAACCGGCCGCGGAGTTCGTGCCGGCGGCCTCACTGACCCGCTCATCCGAGATCGGGGACAGCGTGTAGTTGTTGAGTTGGGACACCAGCAGTCCCAGACCTGATCCCGCGATCACGAGCGGGAGCACGAGTGCCCAGCCGAACTCGGCCCGGGGGACGATCGGGATCAGCAGGGCGATGCCGACGGTGAGCAGCAGGAATCCCATCCGGATGATGCTGCTGGGGCGGCGTTTTCCTGCTCTCTTCCCGGCGAGCAATGCGATGCCGAACATGCTCAGGGAGAGCGGAGCGAGGGACAGGCCGGCCTGCAACGCGTTGTACTCGAGCACCATCTGCAGGTAGATCGGCAGCGCGATCATCGTGCCGCCCAGGGCGATCTGTTGGAGCATCTGCTGGGAGATCCCCAGCTTGAACATGCTTGAGGTGAACAAATCCGGGTCAAGCAGTGTCGGCTTCCCTCGACGCTTGCGCCGCGCCAGCCACCACACCAGTGCGCCCATCGCGATCACTCCGATCCCGATGAGCGCCAGGACGTATTCCCCGCCTTCCTGCCACACCAGGATGCCCAGCACGATGCCGCCCATGCCCAGGACCGACAGCAGCGCCCCAACCGTGTCGATGGCGCGCGGGCCGGTGTAGGGCACGTCGCGGATCAGGCCGATACCGGACAGCACGATCGCGATGATGACGAACTCGAGTCCAAACGCGACCCGCCAGGAGAGGAAGGTGGTGATGAACCCGCCGAGCAGCGGTCCGACCGCGGCGGCGATCGCTGCCGCCGCCCCGACCAGGGCATAGACCCTCGTTTGCGCCGCGCCGACGAAGTTGCCGTGGATGAGGGACTGCATTCCCGGCAGCAGAAGCGATGCGCCGATTCCACCCAGCACCGCCCAGAAGACGATCACCGCAACGAGACTCTGGGCGAACGCCATCGCCAGCGCGCCGATCGCATAGCCGAGCAGACCCAACACGTACGCCCGCTTGCGACCGATGAGATCGCCGACCTTGCCGCCGATCAGGATGAACGCGGCCGATACCAGCGCCTCGAGCGCGATCGCCGACTGGACACCGCTGGCGGTCGCGTCCAGATCACGGACCACCGACGAGATCGACACGTTCATCAGCGAGGTATCGACGACGAGCACGAACATCGCCATCGCCAGGAGGAGCGCAAGCCGCCGCTGGTGACCGTCTTCCCGCCCAGCGCCGCCCGTGCCCGCATCGTCGGTCATGTAACCCCGACCGCCTCAACAGCCGCGCTGCTTCCCGGAACGTGGATCCGAATCCTGGTCATCCACCCATCACCGGCCCTGCCTGCCTGCGGGCATCGGGCGCCTCCTGGGACTAGGCCGGGCCGGCGACCAGCCGTGCGGATCCGGACGTGCAGACGATCGTCGCGATGCCACATCGGGTCTTCCTCATCCCCCGGGGGTGAATCAACGGCCGACCCGGGCGGCGCAGCAGGCAATCACGTGGCTTTCCCGAATAGTGGACAATCGGCCGAGCGCAGGAGCCGTGGTGGAGCCCAGTATTTTCCCGATATTGGAATTGATCATGTATGGGCTCCGGCGGTCGGTTATGACATGAGGTAACCCGACCCGCTCGGAAGGAACCTCTCCCATGCCTGTCCGGTCAGCTTGTTCAGCCCTTCCTGAGTTCAGCGTTTGATGTACTGTCGCGGGGTGTTGAGAGTCGCGACCCATGCTGAGGTGTTGGCCCGGTTCGGCCACGCTCTGTCGGATCCGACCCGCGCCCGGATTCTGCTGGTGTTGCGGGACGGTCCGGCCTACCCGGCCGTGCTGGCCGACACCCTCGCTGTGACGCGCCCCAATTTGTCCAACCACCTGGCCTGTCTGCGCGGCTGCGGGCTGGTCGTCGCGGTCCCCGAGGGTCGCCGGACCCGCTACGAGCTGGCCGAGCCGAAGCTGGCCCATGCGCTTGGCGACCTGCTCGGCCTCGTGTTGACCGTCGACCCCCAGGCGTGCCCCACGGCCGAGACCGAGGAGTGCTGCTGATGGCCGCCACTGCCCAGGTCACCACCTCGCCGGCGCGGCGGTCGGTGCTGGCCCGGCGGGTGCGGTGGCTGGTCGCCGCGACCATCACCTACAACGTCATCGAAGCCGTCGTGGCGATCACCGCCGGCACCATCGCCTCCTCCACCGCGCTGATCGGGTTCGGGCTGGACTCGGTGATCGAGGTGTCCTCGGCCGCCGCGGTCGCCTGGCAGTTCTCGGCCCGTGAGCACGCCGTGCGGCAGGTGCGGGAGAAGACCACGCTGCGGATCATCGCGGTGTCGTTCTTCGTCCTGGCCGCCTACATCACCATCGAATCGATCCGCACCCTGCTCGGTGCCGCCCAGGCCGACCACTCCACCGTCGGGTTGATCCTGGCCGCGGTCAGCCTCGCCGTGATGCCCGTGCTGTCCGCTGCCCAGCGGCGCGCCGGCCGCGAACTGGGCTCGGCCTCGGCGGTGGCCGACTCCAAGCAAACCCTGCTGTGCACCTACCTGTCCGCGGTGTTGCTGGTCGGGCTCGGCCTCAACAGCCTGTTCGGCTGGTCCTGGGCCGACCCGGTGGCCGCCCTGGTCATCGCCGCGATCGCGCTCAAGGAAGGCCGCGACGCCTGGCGCGGCGAGGCATGCTGCGCGGTGCCGGTCCTGGCCGACGCCGGTGCCACGGCCGCCGAACGGGATGCCGATGCCTGCGGGTGCGGGCCCGGCTGCGACTGCTGCCCGGCGCCGACCAACCGCCTCGACCACAACGAGCACGTTCAGCCGTAAGGAACAGCGTTGTATGGCTTGTGCTGAATGTTGGTTGGAGGGTGTCGAGTTCGCCCGTGGTCGATCGTCCTCGAGTCGTGCGGACCTTCGAGGAAAGGGTGCTGTGGTGATCAGGGATGGTGCGGACTCGATGGAGCGGTACCGGTTGGCGCAGGACGGGTTCGACGGGGTGCTGGCCGCGGTGCCGGCCGATCGGTGGGAGTCGTCGTCGGCGTGTGCGGAGTGGACGGTGCGGGATGTGGCCGGGCACGTGATCTGGGCGCAGTGGCAGCTGCGGGCATGGGCCACGGGGGAGGCGGATCCGCCGCCGACCGGGGCGCCCGGCTCACCGCATCCGGCGCCGGTTGCCGGGGATGACCCCGTGGCGGCCTGGCGGGCGGCGCGGGCGGAGTCGGTGGCGGCGTTGACCGACGAGGCGTTGGGCCGGACGGTGTCGATCACCGGGATCGGGCAGGTGCCGTTGATCGCGGTCGTTCCGTTGTTGGTGACCGACACCGTGGCGCATACCTGGGATATCGGGCATGCGCTGGGGATGGCGGTCGAGTTGGATCCGCGGTTGGTGGCGGTGGCCTTCGACTGGGCCCGGTCCTCCGTGGTGCGCCGGCCGGGGTTCTTCGGGCCCGAACTGGACCCACCGGACGGGGCGGATGAGCAGACCCGCTTGCTCGCCTATCTCGGGCGGGCGGCCTGGCGGCCGGTCCTGGCCTGACCGGTCGGGGGCCCGGTGCTCGGCGATCTCGACCGTCCCGGGGTCAGGATTTCCGGGCCAGCAGCCGGTCACCGGTGTCGTAGGTGGCCAGGGCGGCGCCGACTGCGGCGGCGACGGTCACCTCGAAGATCTCGTCCTCGGTGTGCCCGGCGGCGGTGAGGCGGTCGAGGTCGGCGTCGGTGATCTGGTGGGAGGTCTCACGCACGAGCGCGGTGTAGGTCTGCCAGGGTTCGGCGAGTTCGGTGCCGGTGCCGGCGGCGGTGCGCAGGGCCGGGCCGGTGGTGGCGGGGGCGGTGAACACGGCGTGGCGCAGGGTGGCGATCGGGTCGCCGTGGTCGGTGCGGTCGCCGCCGGCGAGCAGGAAGCCGGGGAAGCGATAGCCGAAGCGGTGCAGGGCGCGGGTGCCGCTGTGCAGTTGGTCGCCGCGCAGGGTGAAGCCGAAGGCGTTGGCCAGCCGGTTGACGATGTCCCACACCAGGCCCACCCGCAGCGCCTCGCGCACCGCTTCCTCGGGGAGATCGGCGGGTGGGGTGGCGGTGTCCGGCGCGGTGTGCAGGGTGTCGAGGAAGGCGCGGACCGCGCGTAGTTCGGGGCGGGGGCTGGTCGGGTCGTCGGGGTCGATCTCGCCGTGGCCGGCGATGCGGATCAGTTCGGTGTGGGTGGTCACGCAGAACGGGCACTCGTGGCGCGCGGCGGTGGTCATGGCCAGGTACTCGCGTTCGGCGGCGGTCCAGTAGGAGGGTCCGCGCATCGCCGGGGCGGTGATGGCCAGCAGTGGTCGGGCGACGAAGTCCGGGCGGTAGAGCAGCATGCGCGGCACGTCCGGCGCGTCTCGCGAGGTGGCGGAGAGGAACAGTCGGGCCCGCAGGCGGTGACCGTGGTCGAGAATGGACAGTCGCACGGCGACTCCTCAGGTGTCGAGGGCGAGCAGCCGGCCGGCCAGGAAGCGGCGGTCGGCCGGGTTGGTGGCGAGTTCGTGGGCGGCCCGGTAGGCGGTGGCGGCCTCGTCGGTGCGGTCGAGGCGGCGCAGCAGGTCGGCGCGGGCGGCGTGGAACAGGTGGTAGCCGGCCAGGCCGTCGATCTGCTCGATCAGCGTCAGCCCGGCCGCCGGGCCGTCGGTCATGGCGACCGCGACGGCGTGGTTGAGGGCGATGACCGGTGACGGCGCCACCGCGAGCAACTCTTCGTACAGGGCGGCGATGCGCGGCCAGTCGGTGGTCGCGGCCGAGGCCGCCTGGGCGTGCAGCGCGGCGATCGCGGCCTGCAACTGGTACGGGCCGGGTCGGTCGTGCCGCAGCGCCCTACCGAGCAGCCCGATGGCTTCGGTGATCTCGGCGCGGTCCCAGCGGGTGCGGTCCTGATCGGCCAGCAGCACCACCTCGCCGGACGGGCCGTAGCGGGCGGCGGCCCGCGAGTCGTGCAGGAGCAGCAGCGCGACCAGGCCGAGGGCTTCGGGTTCGTCGGGCATGAGCGCGGCGATCAGCTTGCCCAGCCGGATCGCCTCGGCCCGCAACTGCCGGTACTCGGCGGTGTCGGCGGTGGCGGTGTAGCCCTGGGTGAAGATCAGATACACCACCGTCAGCACCTCGGCCAGCCGCTCGGGCAGCCGATGGTCGGCCGGAACCGCGAGGCGGATGCCGGCGTCGCGGATCTTGCGTTTGGCCCGGACCAGGCGCTGGGCCAGGGTGGCCTCGCTGACCAGGAACACCCGGGCGATCTGCCCGGCGGTCAGCCCGACCACCGCTTGCAGGGTCAACGCGATCCGCGCCTCGGGGGCCAACGCCGGGTGGCAGCAGGTGAAGATCAGGCTCAGCCGCTCGTCCCCCACGGCGTCCAGCAGATTCTCGTCGAACCCGGTCATCGTCTCGGCCCTCGGCTCACCCGCGACCTGCTCCTGCTTCGCCGCGCCCAGCCGGGCGCGCCGCAACCGATCGATCGCGCGGTTGCGGGCCGCGGTGAGCAGCCACGCAATCGGGTCGTCCGGCGTGCGCGTCCGCCAGTGCGTCAACGCCACGGCGCAGGCTTCCTGCAGCGCATCCTCGGCCAGCTCGAAATCCCCCAGGACCCGCACCAGGGCGGCGAGCATCCGCGCCCGGTGCTCCCGGAAGATCCGCTCCACCAGCATCGCCGGCTCGGTCACCGGACCGCTCATCCGGGTCAGCCGGCACCCGCCGCCCGGTCGACCGGCCGGACCGCCACCCGGTGATCAACTCCGGGCACTACGACCAGCGGCCGGACCTCGATCGTGCCCAACTCGGCGAACGGACACAGCGCCGCCAGCTCCAGCGCCTCGTCCAAGTCGGCGCAGTCGAGCACGTAGAAGCCGCCCAGGTGCTCGTGGGTCTCCACGAACGGGCCATCGGTGACGATCGTGCGGCCCTCCCGGACGCTGACCGTGGTCGCGGTGTGCTCAGCGGCCACCTTGTCCGCGGCCACCAGCGCACCGCGTGCCCGGCACTCATCGGCGAACGCGTTCACCCTCGCCACCGCCTCGGCAAACCCCGGATCGCCCGGCTCCGGCGGCTCACAGTTGTAGATCAACAGCAGGTACTTCACAGACCCTCCCGGCCCCATCATCCCGGTCACGTCGAACGGCCCAGATGGCCGTCCACGGAGGATGACGAACAGACCCACCCGAACTCGACACCCGCGCCGAAATTGTCCCCGCCGCCGATGGGTCGCGCGCACTCGGCTCAGGACCGGGCAGCGCTGTCGGTCGCCGTTTCGGTGGCGTGGCTGGCGTGCGCCCGCGGCCCGGGGTCAGTCGCGGTGCGGGGTGGCCGGTCCGCTGTCAGTACCAACGGTCATGGCTGCTGGTGACCCATCGCCAGGGTGGCCCGGCGCGCTGAGTCGGCCTGGTAGGTGGTCTCACCGGTGGCGGACAGGTAGCCGGCGTCACCGGAATAGCCGGCCGTCACGGTGACGGCCTGCCCGGGTCCGATCTGCAGCGCACAGGTTCCGGTGGCGTCGCTGGTGCCGGGTCCGGGCGTGTCGAGATCGATGGTGCAGCTAACGGTGTCGGATGAGCCGGTGAGGATGACCGTCCCGGTCGGCCGGACCCCGCCGCTGCCGGTGACGGTGGCCGTGAACGGCACCAATCCCGACGGGCCGGACGCGGCCGGACCCGCCACGGTCACCGTCGGGGTCAGTTGACCGGCCTGGTAGGTGGGAGTCGAACTGGCCGGACTGTAGACGCTGTCGCCGTTGTAGGTAGCGACGATCGTGACGAGCTGACCGGGCGCGATGGTCACCGCGCAGGATCCGGTGGCGTCACTGGTTCCCAGTCCGGGGATGAGCGGATCGGTGGTGCAGGCGCTGTCTCCGGGCACCGTGGTGAGGGTGACCGTCCCGGTTGGACGGATCCCGCCGCTGCCGGTGACCGCGACGGTGAAGGTGACCGGTCCCGGCGGGCCCGAGGCGGGGCCGGTGACCGCCACCGCGGGCGTCAACCGGACAGTCTGGTAGGTGGCCGGCGCCGAGGCGGCGGGGGTGTAGACGACATCCCCGAGATAGATGGCGGTGACCGTGACGCTCTGACCGGGTGCGATGGTCAGCGCACAGGATCCGGTGGCGGCGCTGGTGCCCGGCCCGGGTGTCAGGGGATCGGTGCTGCAGCTGCCGACGTCGGGTGAGCTGGTGAAGGTGACCGTTCCGGTCGGCGGGATGCCATCGCTGCCGGTGACCGTCGCGGTGAACGTGACCGCCCCCGACGGTCCCGGCGAGGTGGGTCCGGTGACCGCCACCGTCGGGGTGCGCCTGGCGGTCTCGTAGATGACCGAAACCGAGGAGGCGGGGGTGTAGGCCATGTCCCCGCTGTAGCGGGCGGTCACGGTGAGCCGCTCGCCGGGCCGGATCCGCAGTACACAGGATCCGGTGGCCTCACTGCTACCGGGACCGGCCGTGATCGGGCCGGAGGTGCAGCTGGCGTCCCCGGGCGAGCCGGTGAAGGTGATCGTCCCGGTCGGGCGGATCCCGCCGCTGCCGATCACCGTCGCGGCGAACCGCACTTCCTGAGGAGGGCCCGTCGGTACCGGCAGGGCCGGCCTGACAATGATCACGGTTGGCGTGAGCCGCTCGGCCTGGTAGGCGGGGATACTGGTGAGCGTGACCGTCCCGGTTGGACGGATGCTGCCGCTGCCGGTGACGGTTGCGGTGAAGGTGGTCTCACCGGACGGGCCTGGTGAGGTGGGGCCGGTGATGGTCACGGTGGGGGTGGCTTGGGCGGCCTGGTAGGTGGTGGTGGCTGTGGCGGGGTCGTAGGTGGTGTCGCCGGTGTAGGTGGCGGTGACGGTGACGGCTTGACCCGGGGTGGTGGTGAGGGTGCAGGAACCGGTGGCGTCGTTGGGGGTGGGTCCGGGGGTCAGGGGGTCGGTGGTGCAGGTGCCGATGTCGGGTGAGCTGGTGAGGGGTGACTGTTCCGGTTGGACGGATGTCGTTGGTGCCGGTGACGGTGGCAGTGAAGGTGATCTCACCTGATGGGCCGGAGGTCGATGGGCCCGAGACTGCCACTGTTGGTTCGACTTGGGCTCTGGGGGTGGGGGCGGGTTGGGGGTCGGCTGGGGTGGGGGCCGGTTCGGACGGGGGTGGGGCGGGGTTGTCTTCCGCTGGTGGCTGGGTGTTCGGGGCGCGGTCGCCACGTTCGGTTGGGCAGCATCGGTTCCGGTGCTGGGTGGGGAAACTGCCGTGGCAGGTGCGGCGGTCGACAGCAGGACAATGGCGGCCATACCTATGGCCGACAGCCACCTGAGTGGAGGGAACGCTCCACTTGCAGTTCGCGATCGTCGCCGGGCTTTCCAACGGTGGTGGGGCGAGCCATGACAGACGACCTTCCTGGTTGGGCGTTAAGGCGCCTGCCATGGAAGCACCCCTCAATTAGGACGGCAATTCCTGGCCGACGTGACCTCTTGGCTGATGTGTGGTCACTGGATGTGGGTGTAGCGGGCGATCTCTGGTCGGGTTTCCCCCGTCTGCGCTGTAACGTCAACGATGGTGTGGTGCGGGCGAGGGAGGGTTTAATCGGCGTTGATGGCGCTGACCCAGCGCGATGGTGCCAATCCATTCACGTCTGGTGCCAGGTGTCCGAACACGCTGCGATCGGGGGGAATCACCTTGCAGGGGCGCGAGGATGGCGGAGCAGAGCCAGCAACCCGAACGCGCGATCGATGACGGGCCGAATTGGACTGATTGGCGAGGGGGCGGGTGCTGCTGGTTGGTGCTGGCTAGGCTTGCCGAACGCTGGGCGGCGGGTACTGTTGGGTTTGCTTGTGCCGGTCCATCGTGGACACGATCCGGGAACGGATTTCGCCGTATCGCGGATTGTTTCAACGGAACCAGTGTTTCCGCAGATTCGTTGACTGCGCAGAGGGTCACCGGTCGGAGGAGCTTCGCACGGTGGAGTGATCTTCCTGCCTCGAACGAATGTAATCGCGATGCCGTGGTTTGGGACCGGCCTACTGTCGATGGCTGGATATCCCCGAACCAGGGAGGTTCCCGTGCGTTTTCCTAGTCGAGGCTTGCTTGTGGTTGGTGTCGCGGGGCTCGCCGTGTGCGGGTTCGCGGGTGCGGGCGCGGCGGCACAGCCCGGGGGTGGGTACGCGCCGACCGGTCCGGGCGCGGGGGCGGTGGTGCTCGGCGGCTACACCCAGGTGGTGGCCGCGGCGACGGTGGGCCCGGAGGGCGGCACGGTCACCGGCACCGTCGAAGGTGGGACCGTCGAGGTGCAGGCACCCGCGGGCGCGCTGCCCGCCGGCTCGCAACTGCGGCTCACGACCGCCAGCATCGCCGAGGTGACGGCCGGGCTCGACGACGTGGGATATCCGGGTTACAGCGTCTCGGCGACGTTGGGGGTCGCGGTCTACAACGCGGACGGCACCAAGAACACCGCCTTGTTCTCCGGTCCGGTCACGGTCGTCGTCACCGGCCCGTCCATCACCGCCGGCCAGGTGGTGCTGCGCATGGACTCGACCACCTCGGCAACCCCGGAGCCGGCGACGGTGACCGACGGCCGGGCCGAGATCACCATCACGGCGGACCCGGCGTTCGCCGTGGTCAAGGCGCCGGGCGGCGCGGTCCCCGATGCCACCACGGCGCAGACGGGCTCCTGGCCCGGGCCGTGGAACGGAGCCGCGGTGGGCCTGATCCTGGCGACCGCCGCTGCCGGGTGCGCCGTGGCCGCGCTGGCGCTGCGCCGCCGGCCGGCCCATCGGCTCCGGTAAGCGAGGTTGCGCATTGAGCGCACCCGCGGCCACCCGCCCCGTCCCCACCGCCGGTCCGCCGACGCCCGAGGCGCCGGACCGGAGCCTGCGAGGTCACCAGGCGCTGAGCTTGCTGGCGGCGATCAGCCTGTTCGGCGGGGCATGGATTGCTTGGCAGACCACGATCCAACTGCACTGGACCGGGGTGGTGGGCATGGGCGCCATGCTCGCCGGCATGGTGCTCGGTGTCCTGACCGCGGCGGCGTCCACCTCCCGGCAGCTTGGCCGGATCGACGTCGTCACCCTGGTGACCGCGCTGTGCGTGCTCGCCGGGTGGACCCGGACGCACCTGTTCTACAACGTGGGCTACGGCACCGACGAGGCCGCGTTCGTGCATCAGTCCGCGGAGCTGCTGCTCCAGGGCGTCAACCCGTACGGCGTCGACCTTTCCGACGCGCTGAGCCGGTTCCACGTGCCGATCCACTTCGCCACGATGACCATGGACGGCCAGACCGTCGACACGCTGAGCTATCCCGCGCTGTCCGTCCTGATCACCGCGGTGGCCATCCCGCTGACCGGCGGGGTGCAGACCGTGCCGCTGGTGACGGTGGCCGCGCTCGGCGTCACCGCGGTGCTCGCGTTCCTGCTGCTGCCCGTTGCGTGGCGGCCGGCGGCGGTGGTCAGCTGCGTGGGCCTGCCGGTGATGTTCTGGCTGGCCATCGGAGGCCTGACCGCGCTGATCGCACTGCCGTTCCTGACCGTGGCCGTGGCCGGGTGGACCCGGGTCGGCGAAAGCGGAGCGCTCGGCCGGTCGGGCGTTGTCCGCGCGGCCTGCCTTGGTCTGGCCGCGGCGACCCAGCCGCTGGTCTGGTTCGCGGTTCCGTTCGCGATCAGCGGGTTGTGGCTGCTGCGCCGGGGGCAGTTGCCCGCCCGGTGGGCCACCGCGCTGACGTTGCGCTACCTGCTCGTCGCGGCGGGCGCGTTCGCCGTGGTGAACCTGCCGTTCCTGGTGTGGGACGCCGGGTTGTGGTGGGGCGGGGTGGGCGAGACGCTGTCCCAGCACGCCATCCCGTACGGCCAGGGCCTGGTCGGGCTGAGCCTGTTCTTCGGCATCGGCGGCGGCGCGGTGGACTGGTTCAACTACGCCGGAGCGTGCGCCGGGCTCGGCGTGTTCGTGCTGTACCTGGCGTGGTTCCGGCGGTTGGGGATGGCCGCCTGGATCCTGCCGTGGCTGGCCTTCTTCCCGTCGGGCCGGTCCCTTGCCGGGTATTTCATGATCCTTGCCCCGATCTGGCTGGTTTCCGTGCTCACCACCAACCGGGAGGAGTTCGCCCGAGCCGCGCGCCTGCCGTTGCCACGGCTCGGCTGGGCGTGGACGCGCAAGCCCGCGGTGATCTGCCTCGTCGTGTTCGCCCCGTGCCTGGCCGCCTCCGCGGTCGCGATGAGCACACCGCAACCGTTGCGGTTGGAGGTGATCGGGGTGCAGACCGGGGGGCAGTTGCAGTCGGTGTGGCAACTGCGGGTCAGGGCCACCAACACCACGCCGGGGACATTGCACCCGCACTTCGCGACCAACCCCTCGGGGCAGGCCAGCACCCGGTGGAACATCATCGAGGGCCCTGTGGAACTGCCCGGCGGCGACACCGCGGAATACCAGTTGGTCGCGCCCAACATCGGATCGATGCCCGGCCTGACCACCCCCTTCGTGGTGCACGCGTTCACCGCCAGTCCGCGCACGGTCAGCTCGTCGCCGCTGGCCACCCCGCAGCCGTACAGGGTCGCGCTGCTGCCCGGGTACGTGAACGTGCCGCTGCGGCCCGGCCAGGCGATCACGGTCAGCGCCGCGCTCCGGTCGCCGGCGGGTGGTCCGGTGCACCGCGCCGGGGTCCGGGTCGCGCTCGGCCAGGTCAGCTACGCGCAGGGCGGACCGCTGGCCGGTGAGGCCCGGATCAACGGCCTCGACCAGGGCCGCAGCCCCGCGTTCGCGACCACCGGGCCGGACGGCACCGCCTTGTTCCAGCTCATCTGCACCCAGGCCCAGGCCCGGCCCATCTACTTCCAGGCGTGGATCGACGAGGCCGGCACGCACCCGTTCGGCTACTCGGAGATCGTCCCGGTGCTCTGGTCGGAGGGGCCGACATGAGCGAGCTTGCGAGCCAACCATCGGGCACTGCCCGGCAGCCGAGCCTGCGAGGCGGCCGGGTTCGGCGGCACCGAGCTTGCGAGGGGCCGACATGAACGGGCGCCACCGGCGACCGCCGCCGGCCGGCGTGGCCAGGATCGGGCTGGCCGTGACCCTGGGCGTGGTCCTGCTCGGCGTGGGGTCCGCGGCCGACCCGGCCACGGCGGCGCACCTGTTGTCCGAAGAGGACCGGACGGCGACCGGGTCCGACGCCGAGCCGTACCCGGGCACGGTCCGCGGGTACGAGCTCGAGTCCTGCACCGGCCGGCCGGCCGGGGACGGTTCGATCACGCTGCGGATTCCGCGGCTGGGCGTGACGGTCCCGGTGCGCGAGGGCGTGGGCCGGGCCATCCTGGCCAGGGTGGTTGGCCACGTGCCCGGCAGCGACTGGCCGGGAGAGGGCACGGCGGTCGTGCTGGCCGGGCACAACATCACCCACTTCCGCGTCCTCGACCGGCTCCGGCCGGCCGACCGGATCGTGCTCGCCGGTTCCTGCGGAACCTGGGTGTACCAGGTCGCCGAGCAACAGGTTGTCCCAGTCGGTCATCCGGTGTACCGGGGTCACGTTCCGAGCCTGGCCCTGGTGACCTGCTGGCCACTGAACGCGCGCTACACGACGCCGAACCGCTATATCGTCACCGCCACTCTGGTCGAGCAGACCGGCCCGGAGCCGGTACCGGACTGACGTCCTGGACGGCATTCGGGTCATGGCCCGGTGCGCCGGCGCCGGACCCGGGCGGCGAGCACCAGCCGGGCACCCAACGCGAAGGCGACGATCGCCAGGAGCAGCAGGGCGCCGAGGTTCGTGCCGGTGAACGCGAGATCACCCTCCCCCGACCCGGTGGCCGCGAGCTCGGGTGACTCCGGGGTCGCCACCAGCACGACGTCGAACGTCGCCCAGACCGCCCCGCTGGCCTGGCCGGTCAGGGTGACCCGGTGCGTCCCGACCGTGATGTCGGTCGGGATCGTGATGCTGAACGTCACCCGGCCGTCGCCGCCCGCGGACTGGGTTCCGAGCGCGACGGGGGTCGACTCGAGGAGGCCGGAGATCGTCTCGCCGGGCAGGAATCCCGTGCCGAGGGCGGTCTGGGTGTCGCCGGGCGCAGCGTCGGTGAGGCTGAGGACGACGGCCGGCGTGGTGTCCACCACCGTGACGGTGATCGCCGTGGACGGCGGGCTCACGTTGGCACCGAGGTCGGTGGCGACGGCGACGAGGTCGACCTCCCCGGCGGGCAGCGGCGAGCCCGGGAAGCAGGACCAGTCGCCGGCCTCGGTCACGACGGTGGCGCACACGTCGTTGCCGGTGCCGTCCCGCACGGTGACGGTCACCCCGGGCTCACCGGTGCCGGCGAGCTGAGTGTTGGGCCGGACGAACGCGTTGGCGGCCGGGGAGGTGATGACCGGCGGGGCGGGCGCCACGGTGTCGGTGAAGGTCACCGTGGCGGTGCGGTGGCCGGTGCTGCCGTTGACGGTGAAGCCGATCGTGGCGATCCCCGGTGCCCTGGGTGCCGTGAGGGTGGCCCGGTAGGTGCCGTCGCCGTTGCCGGTCACGGCCGACAGCGTGCCCGCGGTCGTGGTGATGGTGACGGTCGCGCCGCCGCCCTCCAGTTGGAAACCTCGGGAGTCGCGCAACCGCACGAGAATCGTCGCGATGGTGACGCCGTCGGCTTCGGCGGCGGGCGGGTCGGCGGTGATCTCGGACAGGGCCGGGTCGGCGAGGCCGGGGACGAACCGCACGGTGGCGGTGTCGGTGCCCGCGGCGCCGTTCATGGTGAAGGTGAGGGTGGCGGTGCCGAGCGTGGTGGCCGAGGTCAGCGTGGCGGTGTAGGTGCCGTTGCCGTTGTCGGTGACGCCGGAGATGGTGCCGGCGTCGGTGGCGATCACGACCACGGCCCCGCCGGTGGTGACGTCGTTGCCGAACGCGTCCTTCGCCTGCACGGTGATCGCCGACGTCGACGTTCCGTCGGCCGCGATGAACGCGGGCGACGCGGTGACTTCTGAGGTGCTCGCCACCGCCGCGCCGGGTTGGAACTCGACCGTTGCGGTCGCGGTGGCGGCGACGGCGGCGATGGTGAACGACAGCGTGGCGGTGCCGGCGGTCGTGGCCGAGGTGAGCGTGGCGGTGTAGGTCCCGTCCCCGTTGTCGGTCGTGGCGCCGATCGTGCCCAGGTCGGTCGCGATCACCACGGCCGGCCCGCCGGTGGGGATCTGATTGCCGTAGGCGTCGATGAGCCGGACCGTGACCGTCGACGTCGCGTTGCCGTCGGCGGCGATGCCGGTCGGGTCCGCCGTGATCCGGGACGTGGCCGGCGACGCGACACCCGGCTCGAGCGTGATCACCACGGAGTTCGCGCCCGGCGTGCCGTTGAGGGTGAACGATACGGTCGCCGATCCGGCCGTGGTGGGCGCGGTGAGGGTGGCGGTGTAGGTGCCGTCGCCGTTGTCGGTCACCGCCGAGAGTGTCCCCGCCGTCGTGGCCAGCGCGACGGCCGCTCCGCCGGTGCCCACGTCGTTGCCCTGGGAATCCTTGGCGCGCAGGGTGATCGTGGTTGTCGACGTGCCGTCGGCGGTGATGGTCGTGGTCGAGGCGGTGATCTCCGATGTCGTGGCGTCGGGCGGCCCGACCACGAAGGCGACGGTGGCGGTGGCGGCGCCGGGCGTGCCGCCCAGGGTGTACGAGAGCGTGGCCGTCCCGAGGGCGACCGAGGTGAGCGACGCGGTGTAGGTCCCGTCGCCGTTGTCGGTGGTGACGGAGATGGTGCCGGCGTCGGTGCTGATGACCACGGTCCCCCCGGAGGAGGTCAGCGGGTTGCCCAGCGCGTCCCGGAGCTGGACCGTGACCGTGGACGTGGCGACTCCGTCGGCGACGATCGACCCTGGGGCGGCCGAGATCGTCGAGGAGCCGGGGTCCGCCGGGCCGGCCGTGAGCGCGACGGCGACGGTGGCGACGGCCTGGGTGCCGCCGATGGTGAAGCCGAGCGTGGCGGTGCCGGCGGTGGTGCCCGAGGTGAGCGTGGCGGTGTAGGTGCCGTTGTCGTTGTCGGTGACCCCGGAGACGGTGCCCAGGTCGGTGCTGATCACCACGGTGGCCCCGCCGATGGTCAGGTCGTTGCCCTCCGCGTCCTTCGATTGGACGGTGATCGTCGAGGTCGAGGCGCCGTCGGCGGTGATCGAGCTGGGGTCGGCCGTGATGGTCGAGGTGATCGCGCTCGGGCCGGGCACGAACGCCACGGTGGCGGTGTCGACCCCCTGCACGGCGTTCACACTGAAGCCGAGGGTGGCCGTGCCGCCGGCGGTGCCCGAGGTGAGCGTTGCGGTGTAGGTCCCGTCCCCGTTGTCGGTGGTGGCGCTCAGCGTGCCGAGGTCGGTGCTGATCACCACGGTCGCGCCGCCGGTGGTCAGGTTGTTGCCCTGCGCGTCCTTGAGCCGCACGGTGACCGTCGAGGTCGTGACGCCGTCGGCGACGATCGAGCCGGGGTCGGCCGCGATGGTCGAGGTGCCCGGGTCGGCCGGCCCGGGCACGAAGGCCACGGTGGCGGTGGCGGTGCCCGCGGTGCCGGCGACGGTGAAGCCGAGCGTGGCCGTGCCGACGCTGGTGGCCGAGGTCAACGTGGCGGTGTAGGTGCCGTTGTCGTTGTCGGTGACCCCGGAGACCGTGCCGAGGTCGGTGGTGATCACCACGGTCGCCCCGCCGGTGGTCAGGTTGTTGCCGCTGGCGTCCTTGAGCTGCACGGTGAC
>NZ_DASUCC010000154.1:0-25878 GCF_035762905.1 Actinophytocola sp. | reverse complement strand
GTCGGCCGGCTCGTCACTTCTTGAAGGCGTCCTTGACCTTCTCCACCGCCTGTTTGACGGCACCTTTGGCCCGTTCACCCCTGCCTTCGGCTTCCAGGTCCTCGTCGTCGGTCAGCCGGCCGACCGTCTCCTTGGTCCTGCCCTTGATCTCGTCGGCCTTCGCATCGAACTTGTCTTCGGCACTCACCGAATTCCTGCCTCCTTCCGAGCGGACATTCGTTACCTGGAGTGTTGCCCTGCTATTCCGCCCGCCAAACCCCGGTCAGCCGCGCAGGAGGCGCCGCACGGCGTGCTCGATGTCCTCGCGGTCGCCGCTCGGCGGATCGATGGTGTGCCCGTCGGCGAACCGGTCGATCACCCTCGGGTCCACATACGACCGGCGGGCCACGGCGGGCGTGTTGCCCAACTGCTCGGCGACTGCCCGCATCACCGCCGCCTCCGCGCGCTTGCTCGCCCGTTTCGAGGTGGCCGGGTCGAGCGCGGCGAACTCGGCCGCGGCCAGCACCGTGGCGGTCCAGGTACGCATGTCCTTGACGGTGAACCGGTCACCGGCAAGCTCCTTGAAGCGCTCGTTGACGTCCCGGGCGGTCAGCTCCCGCCGGACCCCGCGCCCGGTGCGGTAGGCGAACAACCGTTCGTCGTCGGCCCGGCCCCGGCGCAACGCCGTGATCAGCCGGGCCAGCTCCGCGTCCCGGATCACCGCCACCCGCTCGATCCCGCTCTTGGCCGGGAACCGGAACCGCAGCTCCCCGCCGCGCAACCGCACATGCCCCCGCAACAACGTGGTGACCCCGTGCGAGTCGTTCTCCTCCGCGTATTCCTCGCCACCCGTCCGGAACACGCCGCGGTCCAGGATCCACAACGCTCCGGCCAGCACCCGCTCCGGCGTCAGCCCCGTCGAGACCAGGTCGTCGCGGATCTTCTTGCGGACCGCCGGCAGCCGCTCGGCCAGTTCGAGCACCCGGTCGTGCTTCTCGGCGTCCCGCCGCCGGCGCCACTCCGCGTGGTACAGATACTGCTTGCGCCCGGCGTCGTCCACGCCGACCGCCTGGATGTGCCCGTTGGCATGCGGGCAAATCCACACGTCCCGCCAGGCCGGGGGGATCACCAGGCCCCGAATCCGGTCCACGGTCTGCGCGTCGACCGGGTTCCCCCCGTCATCCACATAGGAGAACCCGCGGCCCCGCCGAACCCGCCGAACCCCCCGGCCGGCACAGTCACTACGCCGTAACCGCACGGTCGGTTCAGCGGCCCAATGCCGTGGCGAGCTCGTTCTTGGTCATCTTCGACCGGCCCTTGATGTTGCGCTTCTTGGCCTCGTTGTAGAGCTGGTCCCGGGTCGGGCCCTTCGGCCCCGTCTTCCCGGACCGCTGGCCGCCGCGCCGCTGCGGCGAGGAGTCCTGTGTGGAGCTTCGGCTGGACTTCTTGGCCTCGCCGGACTGTGCCCGGTTCTTGTTCACCGTCCGCGCGGCGATCTCCTCGGCCCGGTCGGTGGAAGCGCCCTGCTTCTTCGCCGAGGACTTGATGTGCTGGTACTGACGCTCTCGCTTGTCGCTCCATGCCTTCGGCACGACACACCTCCGTCTCCGTCGTCGATACGACTGGCGGGTACCCGCTCGGGCGGTGTCCATGCGCCCCGATCGGGGTACCTACCCAGCCGGACCGCGCGGTCCACGATGGACAGTCAGCCCAACGGCAACGGCACGACGGGCTCCGCGCCGCAGGCCGTGTCCCGCACCGCCCGGTCGCCCGGCGTCGCCGCGTAACCGGCCAACCGGTCCAGCAGATCGTCCGGGCTCCCGTCGCGCAGCCGCGGTGGGTCCGGACGTACCGCGGGACGCCCGGCGCGGGCCGCGCCGGTCTCCCGGACGGCGAAGGCCGCCACCGTGCCCGGGTCGGGCAGCACGTCGCCACCCAGATAGCCGACCACCCGCAGATCCCCACTGGCCCGCGGCTCCACCGCCAGCGACCAGCCGTACAGCTCATGCCACAGCAGCGCGGTGTCCCAGCCCGGGAAATCCGGATGCCGCAGATCCACCGCCACGTACGCACTGACCGGCGGGTCCAGCTGAACCATCCAGCCGGGCCCGGTCAACTTCAGCGCCTCGGCCACCAACTCCACGTAGCAGCGCAGCCCACGCGCCGCCGCCGACTCGAACTCCCAGTCCATCACGGGCCTCCCCATCCAGCCGAATCACGACGGAACGAGACAGGCGCCGGCTGTTTGACGCTGCACGGTCCTCTGTGCAAGTAACCCCGCATGACCCCTGTCAAACCTGCCGGCCCCCACGCGGGTGATCAGCGCCGGACTCTGCCGGCATCCATGCGCTTCTGGTAACGGCTGTGCGCTTCGGCCACCAGATCGGCGGTCAGCCAGGCCAGTGGCCGCACGTCGACCAGCAGCGGTTCGTTGTCCGGGCCGACATCGACCACCTCACCGGTGAGCACCCACGGCCGGGAGCCTTCCTCGATCTTGCGGCGGTACTGGCAGACCGCCCGGGCCAACCAGTCCTCGGTCGGCAGGGTCCACCAGCCCGGCGGCCGCAGCGGGTTGGCCGAATGCCCGGGCATGGCCAGCCCGCTTTCGTGGTCGACGCTGGGATGCCCGGCGTCCGCCTCGGGTCCCGGGGAGTACCGCAGATACACCGGAACTCCGAGATCTACCAACTCGGCCAACTCCGCCAGCCGGGTCACGGCATGCATCGGTCCTCCTCCCGACCGAACCCGTTTGTGCCGCTCAGCCCCTGTTTACCCCGATTGCGGCCGGGGAATCACCGGGTGCGGAACCGCGCACGTCGCAACGGAGGAACGCATGGGCCGCCGGTGGGAGAGGTTGAACCGGGCCGAGGCCCGGGCGCTGGCCGGCGACCCCGCCCTCCCGGACCGGCCGCCGAGCCGAGTGGTGATGGCGGTGACCACCGCGGCGCGCGGCGGCGGGCTTTGGCTGGCCCTGTGCGCCGCCGAGGCGCTGCGTCCCGGCGGCGACCGGCGCGTGGCCCGGCACGCCGCCCTTGCCGTCGTCGCCGCCCTCGGCCTGGCTCATCTGATCAAACGCGGCACGCCGCGCCGGGCCCGGCCCGAGCCGCCCGGCGGCCCGGCCCGGCGACTCCTCAAGGAACGCCCGGACTCCTCGTCGTTCCCCTCGGCACACGCGGCGACGGCGGCCGCGTTCACCGCCGCGGTCGTCGCCCACGACGTCCGCCGGGCGACCCTGGTCGCGCCGCTGACCCTGACCGCGATCTACGGCCGGCTGCGCGCCAGGGTGCACTGGCCGACCGACCTCCTGGCCGGGGTCACCCTCGGGGTCGGCACGGCCGCGCTGGTCGGCTGGATTCTTGATCGCTGAGGTTTGCCGGCCGGCGGTCGTGGTCATTCCCGGTCCCATGACCGGCTGTCTCACCGCGCGGCGCCACCCGAGGGAGCGGTGATGCGCCGCGGCCTGTTCACCGTCTACCTGGCGACGATCCTTGCCGGCCTGGGCTATTTCATCGTCATCGGGTTGCTCGGACGGTAAGGGGACCGCACATGGTGAAGCGGGTGCTGCGGGACAACGGCCTCGGCCTGTTCTTCGGGGTGCTGTTCCTGGCCGCACTGGTCGGTCAGGCGCTTGCCGGGCACGCCGGCTACAACGAACAGCAACTCGCCCATGGCGAACCGGCGGTCTCGTTCGGGGAGTTCCTCACCTCCAGCGAGTTCGTCGTCGACGTCGCCGAGAACTGGCAGTCCGAGTACCTGCAGTTCTTCCTGTTCATCCTGGCCACCGTCTGGCTGATTCAACGCGGTTCCCCCGAATCGAAGATGCCCAAGGAGATCGGCGGCGAAACCGACGAGCAGCAACAACTCGGCGCGCACACGACCGCAGGCGCACCGGCCTGGGCCAAGACGGGCGGCTGGCGCACCAGGGTGTACTCCAACTCCCTCGGGCTGATGATGGCCGGCCTGTTCCTGCTGTCCTGGCTGGCCCAGTCGTTGGCCGGGGTCGTGGTCTACAACAACGACCAGACCACCCACCAGCAGGAGCAGCTGAGCTGGCTGCAGTACCTGGCCAGCCCCGACTTCTGGGACCGCACCCTGCAGAACTGGCAGTCCGAGTTCCTGGCCATCGGCTCGATGGTGGTGCTGTCCATCTACCTGCGGCAGCGCGGCTCACCGGAATCCAAGCCGGTCGGCGCCCCACACGTGACCACGGACGAAACCGGCTGAGCACCGGCAACCGGCTGCTGGACGACGGCCGGTTCCGGCGGAATGCTGGGGGCGGCGCCGAGCAGCGGGAGTGAATGAATCATGAGCGGACGAGGTGTGGTCGTGCGGGCGGCGGTGGCTCTGATGATGGCCGGGACGGTGGCCGCGGTCGCGCCGGGGTCGGCAACCGGTGGCACCAACTGGATCAAATGGTTCAAGTCGTCGAACTTCGCAACGTTGTCGGAATGTGTCGCGGAAAAGAACCGGTACGCCGTCGACTTCGGACTGGACGTGCGGCCGGGCGGTAGCTCCTGCTTCGGCGCCTACTACTTCGAGTACGCGCAGGAGTTCTGAGCGCCGGCCCTCGGCTAACGGTGTCGTCCGGCGGCTTCGTGCCGGTCGAGATCGGTCAGCCGGGATTGGATCTCGGCGACATCGATCTCTTCGATCCGGGTGAGACCGAGGTCGGCGAGAATGGCCAGGGTTTGCTGCCAGTTCCGGCGGGCGAGATCGCGCTGACCGAGGGCATGGCAGGCGCGGGCCAGGCCGTCGTGGGCCCGCGACTGGTCGGGAGCCTGCCCCAGTTCGCGCGCGAGGTCGAGCGCGCGCCGGTGGTGGGCGAGCGCCCGGTCCGCCCGCCCGATGGACAGGTCGACCTGTCCGAGGCCGTACAGAGCCTCGAACTCGCTGTTGCGGTGACCGAGCTGCTGGGCGAGGTCGAGGGCCTCCCGGTAACAGCCGGTGGCCGCGTCGTACCGGTCGTCCAGCCGGTACGCGTGGCCGAGACTGCCAAGCGCGTTGAGCTCGCCGACCCGGTGGCCGGTCGAGCGGGCGATGGCCAGCGCCTGCTTGTTGCAGTCGATCGCGAGGTCGAACCGGCCCTGCATGCGGTGGACCGACCCGATGCCGCGCAGCGCGTTGTGCTCGCCGGCGCGGTCGCCGAGCGTCCGGGCGATGGCCAGGGCGTCCTGGAGGCAGTCGATCGCCCTGGCATGCGCACTCTGCGCGCGATAGGCGGCGCCGAGTCCGGTCAACGCGTTGAGTTCGCCCGCACCGTCCCCGACGGCGCGCGCGATGGACAGGGCGAGCCGGAAGCAGTCGATGGCCGGCCCGTATCGACCCTGCAGGCGGTGGACCTGACCGAGACCCCACAGCGCATCGTGTTCGCCGGCGCGGTGCCCGGTCCGGCCGGCGAGCTCGACGGCCTGCCGCAGGCAGTCGATCGCCGCGTCGTAGCGTTCCTGCATCCGGTGCACGTGGCCGAGCCGGGTCAGGATGTCGGCCTCGGCGACCCGGTCACCGGACTGGCGCGCGGCCCGCAGCGCACAGGTGTGCAGGGTTTCGGCGTTCGAGTAGCGGCCCCGGGTGCGCAGGTGCCGGTGCAGCAGCGCGGACAGCCGCACGGCCGCGGCGGGACCGCCGCACTGCGCCACGGCGAGGAGATTGGTCAGCTCGACATCCAGCCAGGCCGCGGCGGCCGGCTCGCCGTCGAGCTCCGGCACCGGGACGCCGGACTCCGGCGGTCGGGGCCGTGCGCCGGTCTCGTGCGGATAGAGCAGATCCATCGCCACGGTCGCGGTGCCGGCGTAGTGGTCGAACAGCCGGGTCGCCGCCCGGTGCCGTTCGGCCTCGGATTCCAGCTCCGCGCAGACGTGCGCCGCGTGGGTGCGGACCAGATCGTGTAGCTGGTACCGGTTCGGCTGGGGTTGCGCGACGAGATGGACGTCGAGCAGATCGTCGAGCAGCCGTTCGGCCCGGTACGCCGTGGTGCCGGCCAGTGCGGCGGCGGCGTGGAAGTCGAAGTCCGGTCCGGGGTGGCGGCCGAGCAACCGGAACATGCGCTGCTGATCGGGTTCGAGCAACCGGTAGGAGACGTCGAGGGCGGCGGTGACGCCGCGCTGGCCGCACTCCAGCTCGGCCAACCGGCGTTCCCGGTCCCGGAGCCGATCGGCCAGGTGACCCGGTGTCCAGGTCGGCCGGTGTCGCAACCGGGCCGCGGCGAGGCGGATGGCCAGCGGCAGCCGGCCGCACCGGGCGACGATCTCGTCGATCAGCTCGGCCGGCGCCGCACCGAGCCGGTCCACCCCGGCGATCCGGCGGAACATCGCGGTCGCGTCGGCGACCGGCAGCACGTCGAGGGAGACCGGCGCCGCGTCGTCGAGTCCGGTCAACCGGCGGCGACTGGTGACCAGCACCAGGCTGCCCGTCGCGCCGGGAAGCAGCGGCCGGACCTGGCTTTCGTCCAGCGCGTTGTCCAGCACGACGATCATCCGCCGGCCGGCGATGCTGGTCCGCCACAGCGCCGCGCGTTCCTCGAGGGTGTGCGGAATGCGGACCCCGGGCACGCCGACCGATCGCAGCATCCGGTCGAGGGCGTCGGCCGGAGCGACCGGATCCATGCCCCGGGTACTGCCGTGCAGGTTGACGAACAGCTGGCCGTCCGGAAACCGGTCGGCGAGCCGGTGGGCGGCGTGCACGGCCAGCGCGGTCTTGCCGACGCCGGCCATGCCGTCGATCGAGCCGAGCACGACCGTCGGTGGCGGGTCGGTGCCGTCGGGGTGCAGCGCGAGCAGGGCTTCCAGCTCGGCGGCCCGGCCGGTGAAGGTGGCCAGATCACCGGGCAGCTGGGCCGGCCGGGGTGCGGCCGGTGCCGGCCGGACCCCGGGTGGCACCAGGCTCAGCTCGGGGTCGTTGCGCAGGATGGCGGTGTGCAGCCGGACCAGCCGCGGAGCCGGATCCAACCCCAGCTCGTCGGCCAGGGTGCCGACCGCCTGCCGGAACACCTCGAGGGCCTCGGTCTGCCGCCCGGCCCGGTGCAGCGCGAGCATCCGGGCGGCGACCAACCGCTCCCGGGTCGGGTGCGCCCTGGTGAGCTCGGCCAACTCGGCGACCAGCTCGTCGTGCCGGCCAAGGTCCAGGTACGCCTCCGCCCTCGACTCCTGCGCGGCGATCCGCTGCTCGGCGAGCCGGGCACACAACTGCGCGCGCAACTCGTCCGAGGCGACATCGGCCAGCGCGGGTCCGCGCCACAGGCGCAGCGCCGTGTCGAGCAGCTCGGCCCGCTCGGCCGGGTCGGCGGTCTCCCGGGCCTGCCGGGTCAGCCGGGTGAACTGGTGCGCGTCGACCGTCTCCGGGTCGACCAGGACGGCGTATCCGGCCGGCGTGCTGGCCAGCTCGACGCCCCCGGCGCGCAGGCACCGGCGTAACCGGGACACGTAGACGTAGATCGCGTCCCGGGGGGACCGCACGGACTCGCCGGTCCAGAGCAGTTCGGCCAGCCGCCGCACCGACACCGGGCGGCCGGCTTCCAACAGCAGCACCGCCAGCAGCAGCCGCTCGCGCCGGCGACCGACGGCGACGGGTTCGCCGTCGGCGACCGCCGTCACCGGTCCGAGCAGTCGAAACCGCATGGCGGTGAGGCTATCCGCGCCGCGGCAGGCTCGTGGTAAGGACGGTGAAAGGTCTGCGGGAAAAACTCTGGGCGCCGTGCTACCGAGGAACGGGGAGAGCGATGCGCAGAGACGACGGCTGGCATCGCGGGTTCGCCGAACCGGACCTTGGCGACGAGGACCGGCCACCCCCGACACCACGATCGAAGCCGGGCACCACCGGGTTCACCGGCGCCGACGACCGGGACGTGATCACGGTGACGGTGGACGGTACGGGTGTGGTCGCCGACGTGGGCGTGCCACCGAACTGGCGGGACTGGATCGGGCCGCGCGAGCTGGGTCAGGCCCTGCTCACCGCCGCGAACAACGCGTTGTCCGGCTGGCTCGGCGACATGATCGAGCGCACCGATCTCGAGCCGGGGCTGTCCACGACCACCCGCGCGGACGCCCTGGACGCCGGCGGTGATCCGTCCAGTGCGGTGGCGCGGAACCTGATGGCCGAGATCGGCGAGCTGTTCGCCACGGTGGACCGGGATCTCGCGGCCTACCGCGAACAGCTGGTGCGGGCGGCGAACGTCACCGCCGAGGCGAAGGGGAGCAACGGCCGGATCCACGTCACCATGGCACCCGGGTCGGTCTCGGCGGTGACCGTCGACTCCCGGTGGGCCACCTCCGCCCGGTACACCGAGATCCGCGCCGAGGCCCTCGGTGCTTTTCGCGCCGCGGGACGCCAGCTCGACGGCGCGGGCACCGTCAGCGTGCCCGCGTCGCTGGCGCGGATCCAGGAACTGGCCAGTGACCCCGTCGCGCTGTGCCGGGAACTGGGTCTTTCCCGACCCCAACAGAGATGAGGGATCCCTTTGACGTCGGTAGCGGTCGCCTGTAGCCACCTGGTGGCGGACTCGGACAAGTGGGGGGAGATATCCGACGCGGTGCAGGCCGCGTCCCGCACGGCCGACGGCCTGACCCTGGGACCGGCCAGGCTGGGCTACGCCGCGGAGGCACGCGGGGTCGTCGACGCCTATGACGGCCTGCGGCAGAAGTTCACCACCCTGCTCGCCGGCGCCGCGACCGAGTTCGACAAGGTCGCCGCCACCCTGGTGGACGTCGCCACGACCTACCTGCGGGAGGACGAGGAGAACGCCCACGCGCTCAAACGGCTCGAGGAGCATCTCTGATGACCGACTCCGCCTTCGACGAGGCGGTCCAGCGGATCGAGGCCGGAACCAAGGAACTCGAGCAGATCTGGAACGACTTCGTCAACGCCGTCAACGTCGTGCTTCCGCGCCTGCCCGGGTACCTGCAGCCGGTCGCGAAGCGGTCGTTCAACAAGCTTTCCGCCGAGCACGACAACGTCGTGGAAAAGATCGTCAAGGTCTACGCCGAACGCGGTTCGGCCGGCGCGGTCCGGCAGGTCGCCAGCGACTGGAACACCGAGGTGGGCGCGAAGACGAGCGAGCTGGCCCAGAAGCTCAACGCCACCCAGATGCCCAGCCACAACAAGTGGGAGGGCCCGGCGTACATCGCGTACAAGGAGGTCATGGCCTTCCAGAGCACGAAGCTCGGCGAGGTCAAGACGATGACCGACAGTGTGCACAGCACCCTGAACGAGATCGCCAACGCACCGGGCAGACGTCACCCGGACCAGGCGATGCCGGCGGGGCACCGGGTACCGATGCTGGTCCGGTGACGGATGAAGAGACCCCCACGGGTGAAAAGCACCACAACGGACCGATCGACTACCTGGTGGTCGAGTTTCCGGGCAGTCGCCTGACCGGGGCGGGACTGGCCGCCCTCGTCGAGCTCGTCGACCGGGGCATGCTTCGCGTTCTCGACCTGGTCTTCGTCCGCAAGGACGCGGGCGACAAGATCACCGCGATGGCCATCGCCGACCTGGACGGCGATGGGGACCTCGACCTCGCGATCTTCGAAGGAGCGGCGTCCAACCTGCTGGGCAGGGACGACCTGAACGAGGCCGCGGGTGTGCTGACCGAAGGCAACTCGGCCGCGATCCTGATCTACGAGAACCTCTGGGCGGCCCCGTTCGTCGCCGCGCTTCGGCAAAGCGGTGCGGAGCTCGTCGCCCGGGGACCGGTTTCCGCATCGGATCTCCTGTCCACGCTGGACATGTCTGAGCTGGGCGACCGCGTCCCGAGCTGAACCCTGACGAAAGGACGTGTTCCATGCCAGGTCTGCTTCGCGGCATCGCCCGTACCGCGGTCGTTGCCGGTACCGCGACCGCGGTGTCCAACCGGGTGTCCCGGCGGCAGGCGGGTCGCTGGGCACAGCAGGAGGCCTATCCGCCCCAGCCCACGTATCAGCAGGCGCAGCCCGTCTACGTGGCCCAGCCCGACGACCAGGGTGACGAGATGGACGCCCGGCTGGACCAGCTTCGCAAGCTCAGCGACCTGAAGGCCCAGGGCGTGCTGACCGAGGAGGAGTTCCAGCAGCAGAAGCAGCGGATCCTCAACCAGTGACCACCCGTCCCGGGTGATCCCCCCTCGCCCGCCCGCCCGGTTCGACGTGTCGAACCGGGCGGGTGGCCATTGTGAACCGTCACGATTCCGTTCGTCCGCCCGAGATTATCTGCGAACGCGACGGAATGGTGGTCATGGATGCGCGCTGGAACCGCACCCCGAATCCTCGGGCTGGTGGCACTGGTCGGTGCCGTCATCGGCCTGACCGGCTGCGAGGACCCGCAGTCCAGCGCCAGGAGCAAACCGCGGGAAGCCGGTCTGGCGTCGGCCAGCGCCACGGCGGCGCCGACCAGCGCTACCGGCCCGACCGGCACCGGATCGAACCCGAGCGGCAGACCCGGCCCGGCATCCCGGCCGCCGAGCAGCCGGACCAGCACCGGCACACCGGCGCCGAGCACCCCACCGGCCACGGTGACGCTCGCCGTGGTGCGGCAGCCGACCTGCCCGGTACGCGGCACGCCCGACGCCCCGTTCAGCACGCCCGGCACGGACGTGATCATTGAATGGAAGGTGACCGGCGCCGGCGGTGCCGCGCTCGCCGTCGACGACCCGACCCGCTACGCCGCGTACGGCATGTACCCGGCCGCCGGTCAGCTGTCCCTCGGCTTCGGCTGCGGCACCGGCCCGGGCACGACGACGCACACCTACACGGTGTGGCCGGCCGGCATCAAGAACGTCTCCAAGACCATCTCGGTGAGCGCCACGAACAACCCGTGATCCGGTGTGGCCGACACACATGCGCCGGCGGCCGGCGATGGTGGTCACGCACGTTGACGGCGCGGCGCGCGGCGCGGAAGGTACCTCTACCGCAGCCGATGCCGGGAGGTCGCCGCGATGCCCGTTCCCCGATCCTCGCGGCCGCTGCTGGCGAGCGTGCTGGTCTTCGCCGGGCTCTGCGCGATGCCGGCGCCGGCCGCCGCGGACCCGGCGTACCTGACCAGGGAGGCCACGTTCACCACGGTGGCTAACGGGTGGGCGACGGTGGACCGCTACCGCGACACCACGGCCGGTTTCGCCGACGAGCAGTACCCGCCGGACGGCCGCGGCGACCAGGACGGGCAGCGGCGCACCTTCTTCGGCGGCGTGGCCCGGCCGTCCTCGGCGCGGTTCCTGCTCTACTCCGCACCCGGCTGGGATTCCGGCAGCCGGCCGACTCCGGTGCTGCTGGTGCACGGCGCCAACGACAACCCGGACCGGGCCTGGGCCAACCCGAACGAGTCCGGCGGGTTCGGCTGCGGCTCGGTCAGCTGCCCGTCGACCGGGCTCATGCAGTACCTCAGCGCCCGCGGCCACCGGGTGTTCGCCATCGGGTTCGCGCACAAGCAGGGCGACAACTACCAGCAGGCGCAACAGGTCGGCGACGCGATCGCGATCATCAAAGCGCGGCTCGGGGTCGGTTCGGTTGACGTGGTCGGCTGGAGCAAGGGCATGATGTCGGCCCGGATGTACGTCGCTTCGGTGCGTCCGTCGTGGGGTCGCGGCTACGCCGGGGACGTGCGCAGGCTGGTGCTGCTCGGCGGCCCGAACGGCGGCTACGACTACCCGTTCGCGCACGGCTGGGCGCACGACTTCTCGATCTGGCCGGAGTGCGGCGGGGCGGTCAACGCGCCGAGCCCGCACACCAACATGACCTGTTTCGGCGCCTACACCTACCATCCCGAGCTGTCCATCACGCCGACCGCCGGCCGGGACGCCTATCCCGGGCAGCGGCAGATGCTGGCCCGCTTCGACGGCGTCTACGGGGTGAACACCGCCACCCAGGACTGGTACACCACCTACTACGGCGGGCAGGGCTTCTACACCAGCGGTCCCGGCATCCAGGCGGCGATCAACGCCGGCTCGCTGATCGCCACCATCCAGGCCACGCCGACCCCGGCGGGCGTGCCGGTCTACCTGCTGGCCGGCGGCGCACCCACGATCGTCGGAATCTGGAACGAGACCAGGGGGCCCAGCGACGGCGTGGTGTTCGTCAGCAGCGCGCTGGCCACCGCCGGGATCGGCACCGTCGGCGGCACCGCGCTGGTCGGCTCCGCGAACCACCTCCAACTCGGTTGGGCGTCGGCGGTCCTGTCGACCGTCGCCGGTTGGCTGTCGTAGAAGGGAAGTCCGCCATGACCCGGCTGCTCGCCGGAATCGCCGCACGCACCGTGGCCACCGACCGGCTTTCCGTGCACCTGCTCGAGGTGCCCGGCCAGTCCGGCGCCCCGGTGATCTTCGTGCACGGCAACGTGTCGTCCAGCGTGTTCTGGCAGCAGACCATGCTGGGCCTGCCGGCCGGTTACCGGTCGTTCGCGGTCGACCTGCGCGGGTTCGGCGGGACCGATCCGCTTCCGGTGGACGCCGGCCGGGGCCTCGGCGACTACGCCGACGATCTCGCCGCCACCATGGCCGCGCTCGGGCTGGACGCGGCGCACCTGGTCGGCTGGAGCATGGGCGGCGGTGTGGTCATGCGGCTGCTGCGCGAGCGACCCCGGCTGGTGCGCACCGCGACGCTGGTGAACCCGGTGTCCCCCTACGGTTACGGCGGCACCCGCGGCGTGACCGGCGAGCTGGTCGACGCCGGTGGCGCGGGATCGGGCGGCGGCGCGGCGAACCCGGACTTCGTGCGGCTGCTGCGGGAGGGCGACCGGTCGGACGCCTCGCCGCTGTCGCCGCGCCAGGTGCTGCTGGCCTTCTACGTCAAGCCGCCGTGCCACCCCGAGCATCTGGACATGCTCGTCGACGCCATGCTCAGCACCCGGATCGGCGACGACCACTATCCGGGCGACGTGGCCGGCACGGCGGCGTGGCCGGGCGTGGCCCCCGGCAACCGGGGCGTGCTCAACGCGATGGCCCCGGTGCACCACCGGCTCGACGATCTGCACACCGTCGATCCCAAGCCGCCGATCCGCTGGATTCGCGGCACGGACGACCTGATCGTGTCGGACACGTCCATGTTCGATCTCGCCAACCTGGGCGCGCTCGGCGCGGTGCCCGGTTGGCCGGGAGCCGAAACCCATCCGCCGCAACCGATGGTCGCCCAGACCCGGGCCGTGCTGGAACGGTACGCCGCCGCCGGCGGCACCTTCGACGAGGTGGCCATCGCCGACACCGGGCACAGCCCGCACATCGAGAAGCCGGCCGAGTTCATGGCCGCACTGCGGGAAATCCTCGGCAAGGGCTGACCGGGGTCGAAAACCCGGCGGGCTCCTCGGCGTTGTGCGAGGAGCCCGCCGCTGCCGGAACGGATCAGGTCAGTGGCAGTTGTACAGGTTCTGGTCGGGCACCCGCCCCCACCCCCGCCGTTGCCGTGGCCGTACCGCCACAGCAGGTGAGCTAGAGTGTCGGCGGCTGCCAGGAAGCCGCCGGTCCGCGGGAATGGGCTCAGCCCACCTGGGTCGTGCGGCACCCGCCATCATCGCTCTCCTTTCGGCCTGACCGAGCGGACATCAGGCGTACGAGAGGAGGCATCATGCCGACCATGGGCATGCCCGACCGCCCGCACATCGACCGGTTCCGCCGGCAGGCCCGGGCCCTGCAACGGGCCGTTCGGGCCGGCGATCCCGACGCCGTGGCGCGGCTGGCCCGGCACCATCCCGGCGGGGTGCCCGACGACCCCGGCGGTTTTCGGCTCAGCGCGGCGCAGTTGGTGGTGGCCCGGGAGTACGGGTTCGCCAGCTGGCCCCGGCTCGGACGCTACCTGGACACGGTGGCCGAACACGGCTGGGACAGCGGGCTCGGTGCGGCGCCCGCGGCCGGCCCGGCGGCGGAGTTCTGCCGCCTGGCCTGCCTGACCTACAGCCGAGAGGACGGGCCGGAGCGCTGGGACCGGGCCCGCCGCCTGCTCGCCGAGCATCCCGATCTGACCACTGTGGACATCTGGGCCGCCGCGGCGGCCGCCCGGCCGGACGAGGTCGGCCGGCTGCTCGGCGAGCGGCCGGAGTTGGTGGCGCAGCGCGGTGGCCCGCTGGGCTGGCGGCCGCTGTTCCACCTCGTCTACTCGCGGTTCGACCCGGCCGTGCCCGCCGAGCGGGTGCTCGCGGTCGCCCGGCTGCTGCTCGACGCCGGCGCCGACCCCAACGACGGCTACCTCTTCAACGGCCTGCCGTGCCCGTTCACGTTGCTGACCGGCGTGTTCGGGCACGGCGAGCTGGGCAAGCACCGCCAGCCCCGGCACCCGCACTGGCCGGCGCTCGGCCGGCTGCTGCTCGACGCCGGCGCCGACCCCAACGACGCCCAGACCCTGTACAACCGGATGTTCGAGCCGGACGACTCGCACCTGGAGCTGCTGTTCGAGTACGGGCTGGGCACCGGGGACGGCGGGCCGTGGCGGCGGCGGATCGAGGAGTTGGCCCCGCCCGCGCGGCTGCTGCGCATCCAGCTGCGCTGGGCGGTCGAGCACCACCAGCCCGCCCGGGTTCGGCTGCTGGTCGAGCACGGCGTCGACTTCCGCGCCCCGTTCGAAGGGGACGGACCCGCGTGGAGCCCCGGCGACGGCCGCACCCCGGTCGAGCTGGCGCAGGAGTACGGCGACACCGAGATCGCCGACTACCTGCTCGCCGAGGGCGCCACCGCACCCGATCCCGACCCGGTGCGCGAGCTGATCGCCGCGGCGTTCCGCGCCGATCGGTCCACAGTGGACCAGATCCGGGCCGAGCACCCCGATGTCGTGGCCCGGGCCAGGAACAGCCGTCCCGGGCTGATCGTCTGGGCCGCGACCAAGGCTCCGGTCGAGACGGTCACGTTGCTTGCCGAGCTGGGCTTCGACGTCAACGCCTACGGGCGTGGCGACGCACCGGTCGAGGAGCCGTGGGAGACCGCGCTGCACCACGGCGCGGTCACCGGCAACACCGAGCTCACCCGCCGGCTGCTGGACCTGGGCGCCGACCCCGACCTTCGGGACCAGCGGTTCGACGCCACTCCGCTGGACTGGGCCAGGCACTTCCAGCAGGACGCCACCGCCGCACTGCTCGCCCCCGTCACGGCGCAGGAGTCCACCGGAACCGATCAACCCCAGCGGGCACCGTAGGCGAGGCCGGAGCCGAGGTTGCGGAAGGTCACGTGGAGGTCGCCGGCGGCGTCGGCGGCCACGCCGTCGCCGTCCCGCACCGGGTCGTCGATATCGCGCTCGAAAACGCCGCGCAGCACCGAGATCTGGTCCGGTACCCGGGCCCGGTCGAACCGGACCCGAAGGTCGAACAGCGCGCACCGGTGCCGAGGCACGCAGACGAAGTAGGGCCGCATCGCCCGCCCGTCGGACAACCGGAACTGGACGCCGATGTCGTGCGACTCGCCCCTGGCCAGCGGCCGGGGCAGGGCGACGGTGAACGAGCGCCGGTAGGTGGTCTCCATGCCGCGCTCGGCAAGGGTCCCGCCGTAGAGCACGAACGCGTCCAGCCGGGCCTGATCGGCCGGCGCGGCCAGGGTCATGGCCAGGTCCAGCTCGGTCAGGCCGTCCCGGTCGGCGACGATGCGGCGCTGCTCGATCGCCTCCGGTGCCGGCCGGTCCAGCGCCAGCACCAGTCGCAGCTCCGCGGTGTGCCAACCGGTCTCGACCGAGGCGGGATCCTGCGCGGGCGGTGCCGCCGCGACGACGGCGAGCTGGGCGAGATGGTCGATCCCGTCGTCGACCCGGCGGCGCGCGGTCCGCGGGTCGCGGTTCAACCGGGTGGCCGCCCACTCCACCCGCTCCTGGTAGAGCCGAAACCGGGCCTCCGGGCAGATCGCGAACGCGGCCAGCACCGCGACCCCGATGTCCGCCGGCAGTTCACCGGCGAGCTGCTCCAGCCGTTCGGCCACCTTTCGGCGGACCACCGCGGGCGGATCCGCGTCGTCGATGGCGCAGACCTCCCGCAGTGCCGGCCCGATGCGTTCGTCGATCTGGCTGACGAACACTCCTCGGCCCTTGCGGAGCAGCTTCAGTTCCCTGACCAGGTCGGTGATCGTCACCATGCTCGAGCCCTCCCAACGTTTCCCGTTGCCGGTCGGGTCGTGACCAGGGAAACGCCTTTTGATGTGCACCTGAGGGGGGACACACTCGGTGGTGGAGGTCATAACCATCCATTCCGGAGAAAGAGACGACATGAAGCTTCTGTGCGCGGTTTCCGTGACCATTCGGCTGGCCGGCCTGGCGTTCTTCGCCGGTTTTGTGCTCGGGATCGCTCTCGGCTATCGGGCGGTCGACGGTCCGGCCGAACCCAGCCGGACCCCGGCCGCCCCGGCAGCGTTGTCGGCTAATGAATTTCCATCGTCGCCTCCGTCCGTCCGGCTGTGGACAGCCTGGACGGGACCGATGGACCAGAAATGGACAAGAGATGCATGAGCGCGGCGCCCAGGTCCGCCCCGTTGCGACCCAGGTACGCACCGGACGTGCAGATCCGGTTGATGGTCACCGGATCCGCTTCACCGACGCCGAAGCCCACGATGTCGGGATGGTCGGCCCAGGCCGGATCGACAAGTCTGGCGTGGGCCGCAGGCCAGGCCAGCGGATCGGTCGGCTGTCCGTCGGACAGGAAGAACACCACCGGCCGGCACACCTCGTGAGAATTCCGCCGAAGCACGGCCACGTCCCGGGTAATGGTCTCCCGCAGGAAGCTGAACGCCGGGCCGAAATTGGATGCCGCCCGGGTGACACCGCCGGATATCGTCGCCAGCCCGTCCGGCCCGCCGAGGGGCAGTAGAATCTCGGGCGACTCGGAGAAGCCGATCAAGCAGAATCGCGTCCGCTCCGCGACCAGTGGATCAAGCCCGCAGGTTCGGTGCAGCTCGAGCAGGCTGTCAGTCACCGTGTCGATGTGATCCAGCATCGAGAACGAATGGTCACAGACCACATAGATGGGCAGGACGGGGCCGGCGCGCATCGACACTCCTTATGGTGGGCCGGGGTGAGGGTGGCTCGATCCGAGGGTCGCCGGACGGGATTGAACGGCGATGGATCAAAAGGAGATCCGGCTATGGAGTTCCGGATGCTGGGTCCGTTCGAGGCGTGGCACGACGACCGCCAGGTCGATCTCGGGGACCAGCAACAGCGGTTCGTTCTGGTCGTTTTGCTGTTGCACGCCAACCGGCCGGTCTCCGGCGACCGGCTGATCGACATCGTCTGGGGCGACCGGGCGCCGAGCACGAACCTGGTCCCCGGTTACATCGCGAAGTTGCGCAAGTCGTTCAAGGCGGCCGGCGGCACCGGCACGGAGATCACGACCACACCGACCGGGTACGTGCTGCGGGTCGGCGACGACGAGATCGACACGGTGCGGTTCACCCGGCTGTGTGCCGAGGCGGAGACGGCGAAGCGGGCCGGAGATCGGGTCGCCGCGACCGCATTGCTGCGCCGGGCCGTCGGGCTGTGGCGCGGGGATTTCCTGGAGGACATCGACATCGACCGGGTCGGCGGCACCGACGTGGTCACCGCGGAGAACCAGCGGTTGGACGCGCTCGGCGACCTCGCCGAACTGGAGCTGGCGGCGGGTAATCACCGGCGGGTGCGGGATCGGCTCGGCCCGGTGGTGCGGGCCGATCCCAGCCGGGTGCGCCCGGCCGAGCTGTTGATGCGTGCCCTGCTCGCGGGGGACGACCGGGTGGCGGCGATGCGGCTCTACCAGCAGACCGTGCGGGCGTTGGATGCCTACGGCATGCCGGTCCCGGCCGAGCTGCGGGATCTGGCCTGGCTGGCCCGCTATGACGGGCGCCGCGGTGTGTTGCCGGGCAGGCCGGCCCGGTTCACCGGGCGGGCCGGCGAGTTGGCCGCGATCGAGGCGGTCGCCGGGCAGGTGGCGACCGACCCGCGGGTGGTGTGGTTGAGCGGGCCGCCCGGGGTCGGCAAGAGTGCGCTGGCCATCGAGGCGGCCCACCGGTTGCGCGACCGGTTCCCCGACGGTGCGCTGCTGGTTGAGCTGGACGGGTTCACGCCCAACGCCGCGCCGGTCAGCCCGGCCGATGCGCTCGGGCGGCTGTTGACCCGGCTCGGCCTGCCGGACGAGGCCGTCCCGCCGACGCTGACCGCTAGAAGGGCGCTCTACCAAGGAAAGCTGCACGGCACCCGGACGCTTGTGGTGCTGGACAACGCCTCGTCCGCCGATCAGGTGCGGCCCTTGTTGCCCGAGGCGCCGGGCTGTCTGGCGATCGTGACCAGCCGCCGGGTGGGCGATGACCTCGAGGTCGCCGAGGTGCGCCGGCTCGGCCCGCTGCCGCCGCAGGAGGCCGCCGAGTTGTTCGGCAAGCTGGCCGGCCCGGACCGGTTACGCGCCAGGGGCGCCGCGGTCGCCGAGGTGGTGGCGCGCTGCGACCGGCTGCCGCTGCCGATCAAGGTGGCGGCCGCGCAGTTTCGCCGCCACGACAGCTGGCCGGTCGAGCACCTGGTCCGGTTGCTGCGCGAGTCCGGCTCCTGGGCCGGGTTCGGCGATGTCGGGGTCGCGTTCCGGGTCTCCTACCAGCAGCTCGACCAACCGGCCGGCACGCTCTTCCGGCTGTACGGCGCGATCCCGGCCCAGGACCTGGACGGGCCCGCGGCCGCCGCGCTCACCGGCCGCGACACTGCCGAGGCCGCCGCGCTACTCGACGAGCTGCACGGGACGAGCCTGCTCGAGGAAGCCACGCCCGGCCGCTACCACATGCTCGACCCGCTCAAGGAGTTCGCCGCGACGCTCTCCCCCGCCGAGCCGGCCGAGGTGAGCGCCGGCCTGGCCCGCCTGCTGGACTTCTACCTGGTCACCACCGGCTCGGCGATCGCCGCCGCGTTCCCGTTCGACGGCGGCCACCTGCCGGCCTTCGACCGGGGATCCGCCTCGGCCCTCGCCTTCGACGACGAGCCGGCCGCGCTGAGCTGGCTGGCCACCGAGCGCACCAACCTCATCGCCGCGATCAGATACGCCAAGGAGCACGACCACCGCGAGCACACCTGGCGGCTGGCCGTGCTGCTGTGGCGCTACCTCTACACCCTCGGACACCTCGAGGACTGGACCGAGACGCTCGAACTGGCCCGGCAGACCGTGACCACCGAGCCACCCAACTCCTACGGGCAGGCCCACGTACTGGTCCGGCTGTCCACGGCCAGCTGGCGGGTCGGCCGGATCACCGAGGCACTCGAACTGGCCGAGCAGGCCCTGCCGCTGTGGGTCGCACTGGGCGATGTCCGCGGCGAGGCCGACACCCTGTGCGCCATCGCCGGACCGATGGCCGACCTCGGCGACCCCGCGCAGGCGATCACCGGGTTCGAACAGGCGCAGGCCAAGTACGAGCGGATCGGTCACGAACGCGGCCAGGCCTATGCCCTGAGCATGCTCGGCTACCTCAACGAACAGCGCGGCGAGTTGGCCGTGGCACACCGCCAGCACCTCGCCGCGGTGGACATGCTGCGCCGGGTCGGCTACCGCAGCGGGCTGGCCCACGCGCTGAACAACCTGGGCACCGTCCAACTCCGGCTGGGCCAACCCGAACAGGCACTGGCCAACCATGAGCAGGCCCACGCCATCGCCGTGGAGATCGGCGACCGCTGCGTGGAGGCCTACGCCCTCAACTACACCGGCAACGTGCACCGCTCCCGCGGCGACCTGGCCGAGGCCCGGCGCTACCAGGAACGGGCCAAGCTGGTGGCCAACTCCGTCGCCGACGCCCACCTGCGCACCCAGCTCTACCTCGACCGGGCAGCCACCTTCCACGCCCTGCACGATCAGGAGTCCGCGCTGCGGGCCTACCAGGCCGCCTACGACCTGGCCGGCGGCACCAGAGACCACGGCAAGCTCGCCCAGGCCAGCCACGGAACCGCACAGGTGCTGCACGAGACCGGTGATCACCAGCAGGCGGTGGACTACTGGCACACCGCCGAGCAGGGCTTCGACCGGCTCGACGCACCGGAAGCGACCCAGATCCGCCAGGCGCGTGCCGGGTTCGACTGCGCCTGCGGCTATCCGGACGAGCGCGGCGCCCGCAACACCCCGGTCAGCTCGGGGTAGACGTTGCGGACGGCCCGGTGGTTGTGCCACCGGTTCAGCGTCCGGGCAACCTGCCGAAGGTCGGTGCGCACGGTCGCCGAATCCACCTGCGCCGCGTCGCCGAGCACCTCGCCGAGGACGCCGCAGGCGTGGTCGATCTCGCCGCTCTGCGCGTGCGCCAGCACCCGCCGGGTGTTGAACCGGGCCCGCGCCCGACGCGCCGTCACCGGGATCGTCACCACGGACCGGTCCAGCAGCGCGGCGGCTTCCGCCGCCCGGCCCAGGTCGCACAGGGCCCAGCCGCGGGCCAGCAGCACCTGGTCGGCGACGGTGGACGAACCGAGCACGATCGCCTCGCTGCGGCCGGCGCCGGCCCGGTGGGTGTCGAGGTACTCGCCGGCGCGGTCGAGGGCGGCCAGGCAGGCGTCGAGATCACCGGCGAGCGCGTGCCCCTGCGCCTCGCACCGCGCGGCGAGACCGAGGACCCGCAGCCCCGCACCGGGACCTGCCTGCGCCCGCTGCGACAGCTCGATGGTGCTGATCGCATCCTGCTGGTACAACGCGATCTCCGCCTCGCGGACCAGGGCGTAGCTGGAGAGCTCCCGGTCCCGTCCGGCTTCGGCAAGCGCCACCGCCCGGCGGGTCCACCACACCGCGGCGCGCTCGTCCCCCGACTCCTGGCACATCCACCCGACGTACTCGGCGACCCGGGAGGCGAGCACCAGCAGCTCGGACCGGACCGGTTCCGGGTTGTCCCGTGCGAGTGCGCGCAGCGTGTGCACCTGGGCGATCACCTGACCGAGCACCACGGCCGGGCTGGTCTGCTGGCCGAGCAGGCGGGACTGCTCGAACGACGCGCGCAGGCTGGCGAGGACCGACCGGTCGATCGTCGGACGCGGACCCCGGACGAACGCCGAGCCGACCATGGCTCCGGCTCCGGCGAGCACCTGGCGGCGGTCGAACTGCTGGAAGCGGAGCTCACCGTTCTCGTGGAGGGTCATCACCCACGCCTCCTCACCGGTCGCCTCGGGCGGCGCCTCGGGCTGGGGGGACGGCTGGACCTTGGCGATCAAAGCGCCCCGGGCGTCGAGGGCGCCGTCGCACAGTCTGGCCACGGTCGGGTTGGGCGGCTTCAGATCGTTCTCGATCTTGCTCAGGTAGCCCTTGGTGTAGTTGATCCGCCCGGCCAGCTCGCCCATGGACATACCGGCGGCCTGCCGGAGCCTTCTCAACGTCGCACCGAATGTCTCGTCCACCGGTGCCTCCAGGCGACATCCTTCCGCTGCTGTCCCCGCAGTACACCATTGGCCGAATCAGAATGCAATGTGCCATTTGCATAGTGGTCTCCCGGGCGCCGCGCGCCCGGGAGACCACTTCGGAGTTTCAGCCACCCCAGGAGTTGCCGTCGGGCCGTTCCGACGGCGGCGGCTGGTTGGTTCCGCCGTCGTCGGCGACCGCAACGGACAACCCCGTGGTCGGCGCCGCAATGGCGATGAAAATCGACCCGGCAAGCGCGGCGATTTTGGCCGAAATAAGGACAGCCCGGGATGCGGACATGACATTCTCCTTCGTCTGATTTTCCCATAATTGGCGCTTTCGGGAATCGATTGGCGCCTACCAGAAGGATGTGCCAGTGTCCTGTTAACGACAAGAAGTTGACCGTTTCCCAATCGAATAGGAATCGGGAAACAGGCCGTTAACTGCTACTTTTCCTCGCCGAGGAAACCGCGCAGGTGCGCGCTGAGCACGGCGAAGGAGCTGCCGGCGTGCGGCATGGCGCCCGAGGTGACCAGGTCCATCACCTCGGCGGCCGCCAGCCAGTGCACCTCGAGATCGGCCTCGCCGGCCTCCAGCCGGGCCGCGCCCGGGCGCAGCCCGGTGGCCAGGAACGTGTGCTCCCGATGGTTGGTGAACGAGTCGGCACAGTTGATGGTGCCCAGCGGGACCAGCCGGTCCGCCGAGATCCCGGTCTCCTCGCGAAGTTCCCGCCGGGCCGCGGACTCCGGATCCCGGTCCGTGTCATCGATCCGGCCGGACGGCAACCGCCACTGGGTGCCGCCATGGACGTAGATCCACTGCCGGGTGATCGCCAGCCGCCGCCGCTCGTCCACGGCGAGCACCGTCACCGACCCGGGCACCTCCACCCGGTCGTACTCGCCATCCGACCCGTCCGGCCGCACGGTCTCATCCCGGACCACCCGTAACCAGCGCGACTCGAACAGCACCCGGGACGACAACCGCCGCCACGGCGGCCCAGCCACTCCCCCCGGCTCGTCGATCACGGCCCAAGTGAACCACAGCGCACGGCCGGATTGCCTCCAATGTGGACACGCCACCGGCGCCGTCGCGCCGGTGGCGGGTGTGCGGTCGGATGCTCAGCGGTCGTTGCGGTCGGCGTCGTCGAACCAGTTCAGGGCGCGGCGCCAGACTTCGGTGGCGGCGTGGGCGTTGAACCGGGCACCGGTGTCGTTGAAGAAGGCGTGGTCGGCCTCGGTGAAGGTGATCAGCTCGTGCTTGAGCCGGGCGGCTTCGAGGGCGGCCTTGGCGGTGGGACGGGTGGCGTTCACCCGAGCGTCGAGTCCACCGTAGACACCGAGCACGGCGGCGCGGGAGCCGTCCAGGTTGCCGCCCTCCGGGAACGGTCCGTAGAAGGGAGCGGCCGCGGCGAGACGCGGTTCGCCCGCGGCGAGCAGGCGCCACACCATGGCGCCGCCGAAGCAGAACCCGATCGCCGCCAGCTTCTTGCCGCGCACCCGCCGCTTGAGCTCGGTCACGGCGGCCTGCATGTCCTCGTCGAAGCGCTCCGGCGGGATCCGGGACAGCGCGGCGGCCACCTCGGCCTCGCCCGGGAACGAACCGGTGCCGCCCTCCTCGGAGAGCAGGTCGAGCGCCAGCGCGGAGTATCCGCTGGCGGCGAACCGGCCGGCGACCGTGCGGATGTGCTCGTTCAGCCCGCGGTTCTCGTGGATGACCAGCACACCGCCGCGCGGTCGGGCGGCGGCCGCCCATGCGGCCATCAGCGGCACCCGGGGACCCGCGAAGGTGATCGACTCCCGGGCGACGGGTGCCCAGCTGGTTTCCGACCCGTCGTGCCGGCCGCCGCGATCGGCCGACGCCGGCTCGGCGGCGGCCGGGGCCGCCGCGAAGGTGGCGAGCAGGCCGGTGGCGGCCGCGCCGGTCACCCCGAGCAACCCCAAGCGGCGTACCGCTTCCCGTCGACCGATGATGCCGTCAGCAAGGTCCTCGGCGACCTCTTCGGCGAGGTACCGCTGAATCTCCGTCATGGCCTCTCCCAGAGACGTTGAGAGTCGTACCGGTCGGTGACCGGCCGCCCACGGTCAGTTGAGAAGCATAGCCGCGCGATCAACACCTCCCGCCGCGTTCAGATCCGGCCGATCAGGGTCGATCCGGTCGTTCGGATCAGGTCGTCGATCTCGGTGCCGTCCATCGAGCTCGGCTGCACGACCAGCCGGTGCACGCCCAGATCGGCGTAGCGCCGGGCGGTGTCCAGGTCGAGCCGGCCCGGCGGGGTGATGGTGATCTCCAACTCGCCCAGCTCGGCCGGCCGGCCGTGCCGGCTGGTAGCCGCGCGCAGCTCGGCCAGCTCCGCCGCGGTCCGCTCGACGTCCATATCCCAGCCGTACCAGCCGTTTCCGGCGCTCACCGCGCGCCGGTAGGCGGCCGGCGACCAGCCGCCGATGATCACCGGCGGATGCGGGCGCTGGACCGGCCGGGGTCGCTGGATCACCCCGTCGAAGGCGACGAACCGGCCGTCGAACGACGCCGCGGGTTCGTCCCAGAGGGTGCGCAGCACGGCCAGGTACTCGTCGGTGCGGGCACCGCGCTCGGCCGGCGACACCCCGAGGGCGCGCAACTCGGGTTCGACGTAGCCGACGCCGACGCCGACCGTGAGCCGGCCACCTGACAGGAAATCGACAGATGCCAGTTGTTTCGCCAACAACACCGGTTGGCGTTGGGGCAGCACGACGACCCCGATGCCGAGCCGGATGTGGCTGGTCACCGCGGCCAGATGGGCCAGGGCGACCACCGCCTCGAGGCGCGGCTGGTCCGGCGGGTCGGCGCTGTCCTCGACCGGCAGGGCGATGTGATCACCCACCCAGAGGGCCTCGAAGCCGGCCTCCTCGGCCAGCAGCGCCCGCCGCACCCGCACCTCCGGATCGGCGCTGCTACCCCGGTGCAACCCATAGAGAGCGATTTTCATCCGTCGAGTCAACACTCTGACCGGCTCCACAAACGACAGATTTGCGGAAGGCGATTTCCTGGCGGCTGTGCGACGTGTGCGGGCATGATGGGAGCATCCTTGCGATCTACGGCGGCAAGTGAATGGGGAGGTCACATTGCATAAGCGAAGCCTGCTCGCGTTATGGGTGAGCACATTGGTCGCGACCGTGGTGCCGGGGGTGGTCGGATCGAGTGTCGCGGCGGCCGAACCGGCGAGCCGGCCGACCGTGAACTGGCAGCCGTGTCCGGACGCCGAAGGAGTGGACTGCGCGTCCATCCGGGTTCCGCTCGACTATTCCCGGCCGAGGGGCGAGCAGATCACCATCGGGCTGGCCCGCCGGCCGGCCAAGGATCCGGCGAACCGGATCGGTGCGGTGCTGGTGAACCCGGGCGGTCCCGGCGGTTCCGGTGTCGAGATGATCAAGTCCGGCGACGTGTTCACCGACCAGGTCAACGCCCGGTTCGACCAGGTCGGGTTCGACCCGCGCGGCATCAACACCAGCACCCAGCTGCGCTGTGACGTCGAGCTGTCCGAGCGGGCGGACGCGGCGAAGCGCCCGGCCAGCCAGGCCGAGTTCGACCAGCTCGCCGCGATCAACCGGCAGCTGCACGACAGTTGCCGGGCGAACTCCGGTCGGCTGGCCTTCCACGTGGACAACCTGCACACGGTGCGGGACATGGACGCCATCCGGGCCGCGCTCGGTGAACCGAAGCTGACCTTCCTCGGCTACTCCTACGGCAGCCTGATGGGGCAGCAGTACGCCCAGGTGTTCCCGCACCGGGTCCGCGCGCTGGTGATGGACGGCAACATGGACCACAGCATCACCACCGCCTGGGACTTCATGCGCACCGAGACCGCGCCGGTCGAGCAGGCGTTCCGGGAGTTCGCGAGCTGGTGCGACCGCACGCAGGCCTGCGCGCTGCACGGGCTGGGCAGCACGGCCGTGTACACCGATCTGAAGGCCCGCGCCAAGGCCGGCACGCTGGTCGACCCCGACGGCGAGCCGGTCACCTTCTACGACCTGGCCGGCATCGCGTTCGTCACGGTCATACCGCAGCTGTGGAGCACGGTGGCGGACGAGCTGCGGGCACTGCACGACGGCACCGGCGCCAGCGGCGCGGACTTCGCGGCGCTCGCGGAGATCGGCCCCAACCCCTACCCGCTGATCTGGTGCAGTGACTGGCGTTACCCGGTGCGCGACTACGCCGAGTACGCCGGTCTGCGGGCCCGGCTGGCCCAGCGGTTCCCGATCATCGAGTGGTCCCCGTACGTCGACCACGCGATGACCTGCGTGAACAGCGGGACCAGGAACACCAACCCGCAGCGCCCGCTGGACATCGACAACGCCCCGCCGCTGGTGATGATCGGCAACGTGCACGACTTCGCCACGGTGTACGAATGGACGCTGGCGGCCGCGAGGCAGAGCCGCGCCCGCCTGATCACCTACGAGGGCTGGGGCCACACCGTCTACGGCTTCAGCCCGTGCGTGAACGCCGCGGTCGACGCCTACCTGATCGACCTCCAACCGCCGGCCCGCGGCCTGCGCTGCCCGAACCTGGACGAGCCCGGCATGGCGACGGCGAATGCCCAACCTCGGCCGAACACCACCGGTCCGTACCGGATGACCAGCCCGCGTTGATCGCTTGTCGGCTCGCCGGGTCGTTCCCGATCATCGTGGC
>NZ_DASUCC010000153.1:0-54708 GCF_035762905.1 Actinophytocola sp. | reverse complement strand
GCGCGCGCCGGGGCCGGGCCGCGCTGCGCGCGGCCCGGCCCCGGCTTGGGTGTCATGGGGTGGAGGTCGATGACAGGTAGGACCAGGCGGGGGTGCCGGAGGCCAGGTGGGTGCGGGTGCGGCGGTAGGCGTCGACTTCGTAGGTGTCGGCGGCGGCGAGTTCGGTGGTGGTGAGGTGGAGCAGGGTGCCGGGGGTGGTGTCGGCGGGGTTGCCGGTGTTGCGGACGATGGGGTGGCGGTCGGTGCCGCTGGTGGTGATGACGGCGGGGTCGGTGATGGTGATCCAGTCGGTGCGGTGGCCGGGCAGGGCATCGGGGGTGCCGGTGAGCCTGCGGCCGAAGCGGTCGAGTTGGACCTGGGGGAGTTGCAGGGTTCCGTAGGAGAACAGGGCGACGGTGTCGTTCTTGGTGCCGCCGATGCGGTGCAGGAGCGGGTGGTCTAGGTCGTCGTTGGCTACGACGATGGTGGCGTTGGTGGCGGGGTCGTGCTCGTCGAGGTAGTGCCGGCAGGCGGCGTGGTAGCGGTTGGCGTAGGCAGTTTCGGCATTGGCGAGGCCGCCGAGGAGGGTGGCGTCGCGGTGGGTGCCGCGGTGCCGGGCGATCGGGAACGAGGTGTCGAGGAACAGGGTTTCGTCCCAGAGGCCGGCGAGGCGTTGCAGGAAGCTGCCGTCGACGAGGAGGACGGTGTCCGGTGTGGCGCGGATCGGGGGTTCATCGATGGGTTCGTCGGTGGCGAGGTCGAGGATCCCGGCGCGGTAGGTGCGGTCGCCGCCGGGGCCGAGTGGGGTGAGCACGGTGTGGGCGAAGGTGTCGAAGTCGTAGGCGTCCTGGTAGTAACCGATCGCCGAGTTGCGGCCCTGGCGGTGGCGGTGGGCGCGGCGGTGATGGAAGCCGTCCATGGACAGGTGCACCGCGGGGCGGCCGCGGGTGCGGATGGCGGCGGTGAGTTCGGCGGCGAGCGTGGTCTTGCCGGCGGCGGTGATGCCGTCCACCGCCACCCGCACCGGATGACCGAGTCGTTGTGCCGCCAGATGATCGGCGACGCGGCCGATCACCCGGGCCCGGTCGGAGTTGATCATCAGTCGATGGTAGTGCTAGGCGGGGTAGGCGGTTGTTTCGGTGGCTTTGACGGTGGCCCAGAGTCGGGTGCCGGGGGTGAGGCGGAGTTCGGCGAGGGTGGCGGGGGTGATGTCGGCGAGGACGGAAGGGGTGCCGTCCAGGCGGACGCGGATGGTGTGGGCGTGTTGCTCGATGGTCGTGATGGTGACCGGCCAACTGTTGCGCGGGCTGCCGGCCGGGTTTTCCGGGTGCAGGCTGACCGCGGACGGGGGGAAGGCGACGTGCACCGGGCCGGTGCCGGGTTCGGCGATGGTGAGCGTGCCGCCGTCGCGCAACCGCACGGTGGTGCCGTCCGCGGTGCCGCGGTAGAGGTTGAGGCCGACGAGGTGGGCGACGTAGTCGGTGCGGGGCTGCCGGGCGATCTGGGCGGGGGGTCCGGTTTGGACGACGGCGCCGTCTTCGATGATCACGAGATGGTCGGCGAGGACCATGGCGTCCAGCGGGTCGTGGGTGACCAGCAGGGTGTGGCCGGGGTAGTCGGCGAGGTGGTGGGCGAGGTCGGCGCGGATGTGGATGCGGGTGCTGGCGTCCAGGGCGGCGAGGGGTTCGTCGAGCAGCAGCAGGGCCGGGTCGGTGGCCAGGGCGCGGGCCAGGGCGACGCGTTGGGCCTGGCCGCCGGACAGCGCACGGGGCCGGGTGCCGGCGTGGTCGGTGAGGCCGACCTGGTCGAGCCAGCGGCGGGCGGTCGCCCGCGCGGTGGTCCGGTCGGCGCCGCGGGCGCGGAGTCCGAACGCGACGTTGTCCAGCGCGGTCAGGTGGTTGAACAGCAGGTAGTCCTGGAAGACCACGCCGATCGGCCGGTGTTCGGCGGGCACGAACACCTCGGGTGGCCGGTCCCAGATGTGCTCGTCGAGCCGCACCAGGCCGGCCGAGATGGGCAGCAGCCCGGCAAGGGCGCGCAGCGCGGTGGTCTTGCCGGCGCCGTTCGGACCGAGCAGGGCGAGGACCTGGCCGGGTTCGATGCGCAGGTCCAGCTCCAGCTGGAAACCGGAGTCGCGGGCGATGGTCAGCTCGGCGTGCAGGGTCATGACGGCGTCGAGATCCAGCGGTCGCGCAGGCTGACCAGGACGGCGATGGACAGCACCAGCAGCACCAGGGACAGCACGATCGCGGCGCCGGGATCGGTTTCCAGGGCGAGGTAGACGGCCAGCGGCATGGTGGTGGTCCTACCCGGGAAGTTGCCGGCGAAGGTGATGGTGGCGCCGAACTCGCCGAGCGCGCGGGCCCAGCACAGTACGGTGCCGGCGACCAGGCCGGGGGCGATGGACGGCAGGGTGACCCGGCGGAAGGTCAACCAGCGGGAGGCGCCCAGGGTGGCGGCGGCGTCCTCGTAGCGCGGGTCGGCGCCGCGCAGCGCACCCTCGACGGAGATCACCAGGAACGGCATGGCCACGAAGGCCTCGGCGACCACGACACCGGCGGTGGTGAACGGCAGCGAGATGCCGAACCACGCGTCCAGGTACTGGCCGATGATCCCGCGCCGGCCGAGCACCAGCAGCAGTGCCACCCCGCCGACCACGGGCGGCAGCACCAGCGGCACGGTGACCAGGGCACGCAACACCCCGCGCCCGGGCAGGTCGCCGCGAGCGAGCAGCCAGGCCAGCGGGACGCCGAGCACCAGGCAGATCGCGGTGGCCAGGCTGGCGCAGACCAGCGACAGCACCAGCGCCTGGCCGACCGCTGGGCTGAACAACTGATCGGTCAGGGTGCCCCACGGTGCCCGGATCAGCAGCCCGGCCAGCGGGACGACCAGGAACGCCAGGCCGACCAGCGCCGGGACGGCGAGGACGAGCGGGACGCGCCGTCGCCGTCGGCCGCCGCGCCGGACCGCGGTCGTCACGGAGCTGCGAAACCGGCCTGGGTCAACACGGCCGTGCCCTTGTCGGAACGTACGTAGTCGACGAACGCCTTGGCGCCCGCGGAGTTGGGCGCCTTGGCGCAGGCGGCGATCGGGTAGTCGTTGACCGCCTGGTCGGCCTCGGCGAACGGCATGCCGGCGACCTTGTCACCGGCGGCCTTGACGTCGGTCCGGTACACCAGCGCGGCGTCCACCTCGCCGAGCGAGACCTTGGTCAGTACCGCTTTGACGTCCTGCTCAAGGGTGTCCGGGGCGGGGGTGATGCCGGCGATCTGGAACACCTTCCTGGCCGCGGCGCCGCACGGCACCTGCTCGGCGCACAGCGCGATCTTCAGGTCCTGCTTGGCGAAGTCCGCCAGCCCGGTGACCTTGCCGGGGTTGCCGGCCGGGGTGGCGATCTCCAGCTTGTTCCTGACGAAGACCGCCGGGGTGTCGGTGATCGCGCCGGTGTCGGTGACCTGCTTCATGTTGGTGGGGGCGGCGGAGGCGAACACGTCGGCCGGGGCACCCTGGTTGATCTGCTGGGCCAGTGCCGAGCTGCCGGCGAAGTTGAACGTGACCTTCGCCCCGGGGTTGGCCGCCTCGAAGTCCTTGCCGATCCGGGTGAACGCCTCGGTCAGCGAGGCGGCGGCGAACACCGTGATGTCCCCGCTGACCGTCGGCGCGGTCGAGCCGGAGCCGGCCGGCGCGGCCGGGGTGTCGGTGCCGCCGCACCCGGCCAGCGTGCCGGCGGCGACGGCGGCCAGGGCGAGCGCGCGGAACGAGCGGGACATTCACGCCTCCGGTATCTCGACGACGACATGGGTGGACTTGATCGAGGCGACGGCGACGCTGCCCACCTCGAGGCCGAGTTCGTCGGCGGCCTCCCGGCTCATCAGCGAGACGATCCGGAACGGCCCGGCCTGCATCTCGACCTGTGCCATCACCCCGTCCTTGCGCACGCTGGTCACGATCCCCCTCATCCGGTTCCGTGCGGACCGGGCGACCACGACCCCGGACTCCGGGGCCTCGGCCTGCCGCTGCACGAACGCGGCCAGCTCGCTGCCCTCGACGGCCATGCGGTTGTTGTCCCCCTGCACGGCGGGCAGCCGCCCCTGGTCGACCCACCGGCGCACGGTGTCGTCGCTCACGCCCAGCAGGGTGGCGGCCTCGCTGATCCGCAGCTTCGGCATGGTTGGCGAGTCTAGTCACGCAGACGCGGTAATCAACGTATCGGATGGGAGCTGTTGCGGATCCGTGCCCGGATGCGTGAGGGGCGGCTTGGACCGAGCGTCCACTGGGTACTAAGAGCGCGTGATCGAGACGTTTCTGCTGCCGGTCACCACGGCGCTCCTCTGGTTCCCCGTGGTGGTGCTGCTGGTGATCCTGCCGGTGGCGGTGCTCAGCTACCGGCGCCGAGGGCGGGCCGGTGGGTGGACGACGCTGGTGGTGTACGGGTTTCTGTTCTACCTGCTGGCGGCGGCGTTGCAGACGGTGATTCCGTTGCCGAGCAACCCGAACGCGTACTGCGCGACGCAGACGTATGCGAGCACGCCGCAGCTGCGGCCGTTCTACTTCGTGGAGGTGGTCTCGCAGCGGGCCCGGGGGGACTGGAGTCCGGCGGCGTTGCTGCGGAACGCGCCGCTGATGAGCACGGTGCTCAACGTGGTTCTGCTGGCGCCGTTGGGGTTCTTTCTGCGGTATGTGGGCAGGGTTCGGTTCCTGGCGGCGACGGCGATCGGGTTCGGGGTGTCGCTGCTGTTCGAGCTGTCCCAGCTGACCGGGTTGTGGGGGATCTATCCCTGTGCCTACCGGTTGTTCAGTGTGGACGACCTGATGCTCAACACGGTGGGGGCGGCGTTGGGGTGGGGGGTGGCCGCGGCGACCGGGCGGTTCCTGCCGGAGTTGGATCACGAGCGGGAGCGGCTGCGGTACGGCGGGCGGGTGACGCCGAGCCGGCGGCTGTTCGCGTTGCTGACCGATGTGGTCGGGTGCGCGGTGCTGATCGGGTTCGTGCTCGGGCTGATCATTCTGTTCGGGGGTACGCCGGTGGGCAAGGCACCGGTGGTGGCGGTGCTGGCCGGGATCTGGTTCCTGGCGGTGCCCATGGTCACCGGTACCACGCTGGGCAAGCGGGCGATGCTGCTGCGGATCGGGCGGACCGATGGCCGGCCGGCGGGACCGCTGTCCGTACTGGTGCGCAACGGGGTGCTGTTCTCGCCGGTGTGGTTGGGCTGGATCGCCCTCCAGGTCGAGCACTGGTCGGTGTTCGAGCGGCCGAGCCAGCTGCTGATTCCGTTGGGCCTGCTCGTGTCCGGGTTCGTGGTGGGGATCTGGTCGCCGCTGGCGGTGTTCTTCGGCGACGACCGGGCGCCCTACGAGCGGCTGTCCCGGACGGTGAACGTGGCGGTGTCGTCCAGGGCGGAGCGTTCGGCGCGGATGGACTCCACGATGGTCATGCCCAGCTCGGCGTAGGTCTCGGTGGCCTGTTCGTAATGCCGGCGGGCTGACGAGAGGTCGTCGGCGGCGCGCGCGGCCCGGGCCAGACCCAGGTGCGCGCGGGCCTGCTGGTGCCGGGCGCCGGTGCGGACCGACGCGTCCAGCGCGTCGGCGTGGTGGGCGCGGGACCGCTCGACCTGGCCGGCGGCGCCGCAGGCCTCGCCGAGGCCGTTGAGCGACCAGGCCTCACCGTCCCGGTCGCCGTTCTCCCGGAACAGGGTCAGCGCCTGCTGGTGCAGGGTGGCGGCGCGGGTGTAGCGCCCGCGCAGGGTCTCGGTGATCCCGAGGCCGTCCATCGCCCAGGCCTCCGAAGTCCGGTGGCCGAGCTGGCGGAACAGGGCCAGCGCCTGGCCGTGCAGGTCGGCGGAGCGGTCCAGCCGGCCGGCGCCGGCCTCCAGCTCGCCGAGACCGGCGAGCGCCCAGGCCTCGCCGAACCGGTGGCCGGCCTGCTGGTGCAGGGCGAGCGCCCGGCGCAGGTGCTCGAGCGCGGCGTCCTCCCGGCCGAGGCGGGCCTCGACCGCGCCGAGCCGGGTCAGCGCGTGCGCCTCGCCGGTCCAGTCCCCGGTGGCGCGGAAGCCGGGCAGGGACTGCTCGAGGTGCTCCGCGGCCGGCCCGTACCGGCCGGTCCGTTCGTCGACCTGGCCGATGTTGCCGAGTGCCCGGGCCTGGCCGAGCTGGTCGTCGGTCTCCAGGAACAGCGTGTACGCCTGCCACAGGTGCACCTCGGCCAGCTCGTGCCGGCCGGCCTGGGCGTGCGTGCCGCCGACCGCGATCAGCGCGACCGCCTCGGCGCGCCGGTCGCCCAGTGCCTTGGCGGCGTCCCTGGCGTGCTCGTGCAGGGTCAGCGCCGAGGTGGTGTGGCCGCCGTCCAGGTAGCGGAACAGGATCGCGGACAGCCGCACGGTGTGTTCCGGCCAGCCGTGCGCGACGCTGTGCGCGGCCGCCGACTCCAGGTTGGCCAGCTCGGCGTCCAGCCAGTTGCGCGCGGCCACCGGATCGGCCAGGTCCGGCGCCGGGGTGGCCGGCGCGGGCACCGCGGGCCGCCGGTCCGACTCGCCCGGGTGCAGCCGTTCCATCGCCAGCGCCGCGGTGGCCAGGTAGTAGTCGTGCCAGCGGCCCAGCGCGGCCCGGGCGTCCACGTCGATCGGATGCGGCCGGTCCGCCGGGGTGCCGGCCAGGTGTGCCGCGTACGCCCGGAGCAGGTCGTGCATCCCGTACCGGTCCGCACCGGCCGGGTGCACCAGGTGCGCGCGGGCCAGCGCGTCGAGCAGCCTGCGCACCTCGGGCAGGTCGCCGTCCAGCAGCGCGGCCAGGGCATACACATCGAACGTGGGTGCCGGATGCACGCCGAGCACGACGAAGGCGCGCGCCGCCGCCGGCGTCAGATGCTGGATGGACCAGGAGAACACCGCGCTGATCGCGGCCCGCCGGTCGCTGCCGCCGCTGAGCAGGTCCAGCCGGCTCTGCTGCTCGCCCAGCTCGGCGACCAGATCGGCGAGCGCGGTGGCCGACCGGGACACGGCCAGCTCGGCGGCCAGCCGCAGGGTCAGCGGCAGCCGCACGCACCGCTCGGCCAGGGCCGCCGTCGCGGCCGGGTCGGCGTCCACCCGCTGCCCGATCAGCCTGCGCAGCAACGTGATCGCGTCCGGCACCGGCAGCATGTCCAGCCCGACCCGCCGGGCACCGTGCAGCGCCACCAGCCCGGCCAGCGAGTCCCGGCTGGTCACCACCGTGACGCAGGTTGCGGTGCCGGGCAGTAATGGCCGCACCTGTTCCACGGTGGCCGCGTTGTCCAGCACGATCAGCATCCGCCGGCCGGCGATCTCGGTGCGGTACCAGGCGGCCCGCTCCTCGAGGCCGAGCGGAATCTCCGGCCCGTTCGGCGCCACCGCGGACAGGAACGCGGCCAGCCCGTCCCCCGGCGGCACCGGCGCCTCCGGGTCGTAGCCGCGCAGATCGAGGTAGAGCTGCCCGTCCGGGAACCGGTCGGCGACCCGGTGACCCCAGTGCACCGCCATCGCGGTCTTGCCGACCCCGGCGGTCCCGGTGATGCACACGATCACCGGTGCCGGCGGTTCGGCGCCGCCGCCGCCGAGCAGATCGTCCAGTTCGGCCAGTTCGTCGCTGCGGCCGGTGAACGCGGCCACGTCGCCGGGCAGTTGGGCCGGCGCCGGCCGCTTGGCCAGCACCGGCGCGGTCCGCGGCGGGGCGCCGACGACCATCGCCAGGTCGTGCCGGAGCACACCCTGATGCACCATGTGCAGCTCCGGGCCGGGGTCGGTGCCGAGCTCGTCGCGCAGGCTCTTCCGGATCCGGTCGTAGTGGCTCAGCGCGTCCGACGGCCGGCCGGCCGCGTACAGCGCGCGCATCAGCGTCGCCGCGGCCACCTCGAGCAGCGGCTGCTCGTCGGCCAGGTCGGTGAGTGGGCCGACCGCGGCCACCGCGTTGCCGATCCGGATCTCCGCGCGGGCCCAGGACACCACGGCGTCGATGTACTCCTGCTGCAGGGTTCGGCGCACCCGCCCGGCCCAGGTCCCGCCCACCCCGGACAGCGGCTCGCCCCGCCACATGGCCAGCACCTCGCGCAACCCGGCCGCCCTGGCATCGTCGGCGAGCTCGACCGTCCGCCACCGGGCCAGCTCCGCGCGGAAGCGCAGCAGGTCGACCCGGTCCGGGGCGATGTCCAACCGGTAACCGCCGGCGTCGCGGACCAGCGAGCTGTCCCCCTCACCGGCCTGCTCGAGTGCCCGCCGGATCCGAGCGATGTGCGCCTGCAGCGAGCGCCGGACCTGGCGCGGCGGCGCCTCCCCCCAGACCCGGTCCACGAGCGCGTCCACACTCACCGTTCGCCCGGCGTCGACCAGAAGCACGGCCAGGACCGCCTGCTGACGCGGCTCGCCGACCGGGAAGCTACGCCCGGAGGCCCATATCTGAACGGGTCCGAGTAGTCGGAACTCCACTCCTGCCGCCCCTCCCTGAGCGAGCAACGCCGCAATGGTACAGCTCGGGCATTCTGCCCAGAACGTTCCAGCGCCGGGCCACAACGTTTCCACAACTTCTTCGCGTGACCCGGCTGCGAGACTTCCGTCCGGATCGAGGGGGATAGGCAACCGTCACCGTCGGTCCAAGGGTTTCCGCACAGCGGCGGACAATGGGAGCCGCCGCTCGTACCCGCCGCTGTGTGGGAATCCGTTTGCCGCCGCCAAAGCTTGTTTCCACGAGGGGAGAGAGGGGCGATCGCCGTGCGGCGGGGGGACCATGCCACCGAACCGATCCGCGAACTCGCGGTCGGACTCGCGACCGGGTGCGCATCGTCCGCCGCTCCGCACGGCGATCGGGTCGCGGTGGAAACCGGGCTGGACGACGTGCTGCGCAGTGACTACGACTCGCCTGCGTTGCACATCGCGACCCGGCCGTCCGAGGAGACCATCGGCAGGGTCCGGTCGTTCGCCGGCCGGGACGACGTGCGGTACTACCTCGCGGCCGGCTCGCCCGGTTTCCACCGTCCACTGTGGTCGATGCGACCCTGGACCGGGTCCGCCCGGGTGCCCCGGTGGGGCCCGGGCATGGCCGGCCGCGTGCTGTCCGGCGCGGACGAGCGCAGCGCCGCCGTCGAGCGGGAGATCGAGCTGACCGAGCGGTGGCTGGGCACCGGCACCACCTCGCCCCGGCTCCTGGTCACCGAGGTGTTCGGCCGGCCGAACCCGCGCGACGTGCGGTTCTGGCAGACCTGCCTGACCCGGCTCGGCCGGCGCCGGCTGTGGCCGCCGCGGCTGCTGGTGCTGCGGCACGAGTGTGCGCCGGCCGGACCGGTGCGGGACGGCGCGTCGGACCGGCAGGACGAGCAGATCCTGATCGCCCTGCTGCTGGCCGGCGGGTACGCCTGGCGACCGGAGTTCGACCGCTGGACCGCGCGGCTGGGCTGGACCGGGGACCGGATCGACGCGATGACGTCCGTCCGGGACTGTCCGGAGGAAACGCTGTACACCTACCGGGACGCCCACCGGTGGGCGCAGGCCCGGGCGGCGCACGCGGCCGCCGGCCGGGAAACCGTGGCCGAGCTGGCCGCGGTGGTGGTGACGGCGGCGCCGAACCCGCTGGTCGCCACCGCCGCCCTGGCCACCGACCCGGCGGTGATCCTGGCCGCCTGCAAGGGATCGGGCTTCGCCGAGGCGGAGCCGGAACCCGGCGAGCTGCTCCGGTACGGCCGCACGCTGTTCCGGGCCAGCCGGGCCGGCGGATGGGCGGCGGTGCCGCGCGGCACCGCCGGTGCGGTCTACCTGGCGACGCTGGTCGCCGGGCTGGACGAGGTGTCGCCCGCGGTCGCCGAGCTGGCCCTTGACAGCGCCGACCGGCTGGGGATCGAGCCGGACGTCCGGGCTCAGCTGGCCTACCAGCTCGGGCTGGTGCTGGCCAGGGGGCACACCGCGCAGGCGTGGGCGGCCAGCGCCCGGTGCTTCGCGGCGGCCCGGGAAACCCTTGCCGCCACACCGAAGCCGGACCCCGAGACGACCGGCGACCGGGTCGCCGCCGCGTTCAACGGGGCCGCCCTCGCCGCCTACCGGGCCGGCGACCACGCCGAGGCCGTGCGGGCCGAACTTGCCGCGCTCGACGCGCTCGGCGGGTCGGGCCGGTCGAGCGTGGTCGAGCACCGGGTGCTGATCCTGGCCAACCTGGCCACGGTGTACGGCCGCGAACCGGACGCCCGGGAGCGTGCGCTGGCCGCGTTCCGGCAGGCCTGGCGGCTGGCCGCCGGCGCCGGATCGCTGACCGGGATGGGCTATGTCGCAAGCGGTATGGTCCCGGCGCTGATCGAGGCCGGCGGGCACGCCGAGGCCGAGGACGTCACCAACGACCTGTTGCGCCATTACGACGCGACCCCGGCGCCGCCGCGCGCGGTCGAGCGCGCCCTGGTCGCGTCCTGCTGGCGGCTGGCCGACGTGCGGCTGGCCGCCGGAGCGGTGCGCACGGCGGCCGGCTGGTACGTCACGGCGGTCCGCCGGATGCGGCGCGCGGCCCCCGGGGTGGTGCGCACGGTGCTGCGGGACCTCAACGCCGAGCCGCCCGACGGCTGCCCGGGCTTCGCCCGGGAGGTGCTCACCGAGGAGCTCGCCGCGCACATCACGCTGGCCACCGACCTGGCAGCGCTTTCGTCCTTTGTGGAGGGTGGGGAACGGGATGGCCGAGGGTAAGGTTTCCGCCTGGAACCTCAGCCCGCAACGGACGCTGATCGCGTTGCGGCTGACCGGAGAGCACGTCCGGATCGGCTGCTGGTGGCTGGACCCGAGCGGCCGGATCCCGGACTCCGCCCCGGTCTGGACGCTGACCGACGAACAGGCCGCGGCCTGGGAGGTGCTCGGCTGGGCCGGTCCGACCCTGCTGGTGCTCTGGCGCCGGCACCCGGACCGCAACGAGGTGCGCATCGTGGACCAGCGCGACGGTTCCGAGACGCTGCGGCTGGACGTGGTCGGGCGGCCGGTCGCCGCCCGGGTGAACCGGTCCGGCCGGGTCGAGATCCTGCTCGCGGTGTCCGACGGCCGGCGGCCGGTGCTGTGCGCCTTTCTGCCGGACAGTGACTCCTACCTGGTGCTCGCCGAGACCGACGGCCTGCGCGACCTGGCCGCGTGGGACGCCGACGCCGGCCATCTGGTGGTGAACATCGATCCGCGCTACGACGCCACCGACGCGGTCCGGCTGTTCCGGTGGGACGGCCACGGTTACGCGCGGGCCGACGTCGGCTGGCCGGACGGGGTGATCGCGGCGCGGGCGGCCGGGCACGGCGGCGACGTGGTCGGCCTGACCGGCACCGGCGCCGGCGGAGCATCGGTGCCGGGCCTGCTGCACCTGCCGGACCGGACCGTGCGGTGGTTTCCCGAACACACCGGCTACAGCACCGTCGACGTCGCACCGACCGGTGCCCATGTCCTTGCGGCCACCTGGATCGACGAGGGGTTCCGGTACCGGATGCTGGACGGGGCCGGCACCCGGACCGGGGAGCTGAACTCGTTCGCCGGCCTGGCCACCTCCCTGTCCTACACGCGGGACGAGCTGCACCTGATCGGTTCGTTCCAGTCACCGGTGCTGCGCCCGGCGCTGGGTCGCTGGCTGTGGCGCGACGGCGACTGGCTGCCGCTGCGCGCCGAGAGTGGCCGGACGCCGACCGGTGACATGCGCTGGGCGCACCGGTGGATTCCGCACCAGGGCGACCGGCGGCTGCCGGAGTGGGTGTTCGAACCGGCCGGCGGCGGCAGCCGGGGCACCGTGCTGTACCTGCCCGGGGGGCCGCGCGGCCGGCTGAACCAGGGCTACGAGCCGGTGATCGCCGCGCTGGTCGATCGCGGTTGGTCGGTCGTCGGCATGAACTACCCGGGCAGCACCGGGTACGGGCCGGAGTATTCGGAGCTGTCCCAGGGGGACTGGGGCGGGGTGGACGCCGAGGCGGTGGAGCGCCGGGCGCGGGCGCTGCACGCCGAGACCGGGGGCCCGCTCTGCCTGTACGGCCACGGCTACGGCGGCTACCTCGCGCTGCTGGTGGCGTCCCGGGTGCCGCGGCTGGTTTCCGGCGTCGCCGTGCTGTCCCCGATGGTGGACCTGATCCGGCTGCTGGCCACCGCGACCGGGGCGCGCAGGCGCTGGCTGGAGGACGAGCTCGGCGAGCTGCGCTACCGGCCCCGGGAGCTGCTCGCCCGCAGCCCGGTCAGCCGGCTGACCGAGCTGGCCGAGCTGCCGCTGCTGGTCGGCCACGGCCGGCGCGACGAGCGCTGCCCGGTCGCCCAGTCCCGGCAGCTGGTGCGGCTGCTGGAGATCACGCCGTCCTCGGGCATCGGCCAGGTCCGGTACCTGGAGGACCCGGACGGCACGCACGTGCCGTCGAGCTGGTGCCGGTGGATCGAGGCGGTGCTCGCCCACTTCGAGCCGGCCGCACCGCGGCTGGCGATGTCCGCGGGCGGGGTCGCGGGCAACTCCTGAGCGGTCGTGGCCCGGCCGGGGGAGCGGCCGGGCCACGGTGGGACCCGCTCAGAGCAGAGTGGGCTTCCAGATGGCCACCGCGTCGGCCGGGTTGTGCGTGCCGATCTGCAGGTTCGCCGGAACGTTGGCGACGCTCTGCACGGTGCTCGCGGCCTGCGTGTCGTGGGACTGGTCGGTCGGGTCGATGTCGACGACCAGGTCGTGCGCCGCGGTGGGCCACGACGCCTTGCTGGATCGGGGCTGCATGCCGTCGCAGATGATCGCGTAGCCGCCGATCTGCGCCTCGACGCCGTAGGCCGGCTGCAGGGACATCCCGCACGAGGTGACGAGGTGCACGTCGATCTCCGGCCAGGTCGGGAAGCTGGTGCGCAGCGCGCGCAGGATGCCGAACTGGGGAACCTGCCCGGCGTAGGCCTTCACGTGCTCAAGGCACACCTCGAGGCCGAAGACCAGCGGGTGGCCGGTCGGGCCGTTGACGCCGTGCACCTTGAAGGTGTGCCAGCGCCACCATTCCCAGTCGCCGAGAATCGGCTGGAACATCGGGTTGATCGCCGCGTCCCACTGCCGGTTGTCGATGTTGAGCGCGTAGTCGATGCGCGACATCAGCGCCTTCTGGTTGGTGGACGAGGGTCCCATGGTCGGCACGGTCATCGGGTCGGCGTTGGCGTTGCGCTCCTCGGGGGTCAGCGCGGTGTCCGTGCCGCCGTGCAGAGCCAGCACGGTGTTGAAGTAGGTCGGATGCGTGGTACCGGAGTCCTGGGCCGACTTGTGCCAGAACATCGTCCCCGGGATGATCAGCCAGTCGTTGTACTCCTTCTTGCCGAAGCGCGGCTTGAGGATCTCCTCGTTGACGTTCGGCAGCAGCAGTTCCCCGTTGGGGTAGCTGTCCTCGAGGGTGTTGGGCGGGTCGGACGGGCCGCCGTAGCGGAAGTAGAACTCCGGCGCCACGAACACCTTCAGGGTGGACGGGTCGGACAGCGCCGCGGTGTTGTTGGTCCGCACCCAGTCGGCGACGTCGCACAGCCGGGTGGCCCGGGCCCGGGCGTCGGCCGTGTAACTGTTCGGGGCGGCGGTGTCGGGCAGGATCTGGGTCGGTGCCGAGGTGACCACGCCGTAGGCGATCAGCTGGACGTTCTTGTAGTTCGGCATGGGATCTCCTTTCGGGGAACGGGGTTCCGCAGGGCGGGGCGCGCGGTCATGGGATCCGGGGGGACCGCGCGCCCCGCAGTGATGGCGGCCATCGGGCCGGCGCCCGGAGGACAGGACGGGCTGCGGCGGCCGCCGCCATCACCTCCGGGGTGCGTCCAGGGCAGAGACGCACCGCAGGGGGTTATTCGGCCGCGGAGCTGGACACGGTCCAGTTGTTCTGCGAATCGAGGACGGCCGACATCGCGAACGTCGCGTCGAACGGAACCCCCACCTCGTTGGTGATCTGCTCGATGTCGAGCACCTCGCCGTGGGTGAAGGTGCCGGCCGTGATCCAGTACTCGGGGTGCGGGGTGAACACCAGGTTGGTGTTCGGCTGCGCCGGCACGGCGAAGGTGCCCGCGTTGGACATGCCGATGCCGACCATGGCGGTGTTGGCCGGAATCCCGCTCAGCTCACGGATGTAGAGCGAGCCGAGTTGCGGGGTGCCGATCGCGTTGCCGGGCAGGAAGGTGAAGGCGTTCTGCAGGTAGTCGAACTGGATCTGGTTGGAGTTCAGGCTCTCCGGGTCGGCCGGCCGGATCTGCTGGGCCCGGAACACCACGCCCGGTTTCAGCGTGCCGGTCTGCGACCACTGGAAGCTGTAGTCCAGGGTCCACTCGAACGTCACCGTGGTGCCCGGCCAGGCCGGCGCGACCAACCACGCCAGCGACACGGCGTTGGGCACACCGAGGTCCACCTGCTTCTGGTATACACAAAGGTCTTGGAACTGGGTTGAATTGTTCGTGACGACGAGAGAGTACTGTGTGGACATGATGATTGCTCCAATTAGAGGTGCTATTTTCGGCTGGTCGAGACGTGTGGCGGTGTTCCTCGACGACCGAAGTAGACAGTCGCAGGCGGCGCGGTGCCGACCGGGGAGTTCGCGGTATGGCTGCTGGATTGCCGCTGGCGCCTATGCGACCTGTGCGGATTTGATAACCGCTGGGCAACGTTTTCATTTGGTAGCGAACTCGTTCGCCACTTCAGTAGACTCGACAGGTGTGGCCGAGTCAAGGAAAATGAGATCGCACGATCGGGCAACGTTCTTTGGTACGCAATGTAGCTTCAGACCGGCGACGCAAAGCAATTCCGTAACGCGTCTCAATGCCCGAAGGTAGCGGCCCCATTGCTCTGTTTACAGTGTCATGCCCCGCTGGAACCGGCCGCATCCGGCCGTCCCCGCCTGTACTGCTCCTCGCGCTGCCGCCAGCGCGCCTACCGGGAACGCGCCCGCACGGGACCCGGCGACGACGGCGGCGAACTGGTGACCTTGGCCAGGCATCTGCGGGACAACGTGGACCGGTTGTGGATGCTCGCGCAGGGCTGGCATCCGCCGCCCGATGACCACGGGCTGGCGTCGATTCCGGACCTGGCCGCCGATACCGCCCAACTGGCCGCCCGGCTCGCCGATCTCGACGAGTTGCACCTGCCAGAACCGAGAACCGGTGACGAAACCCACGACGAAACCCGCCCGCGGCCATCACCCGACCGGGGAGGGGACGCGGCCCGGCCCTGTGCGGGCGACTCCTATGAGCCGGGCTTCGGCCTCGACTGAGGGGTGCGACGCCGACCGGGCCGCCAACCCCGCCTGGACGGGATTTGCGGCCCGGTATCGATTTGCCCGCAGTCTGGCTCAGCCGACCTCGAGCTTGAACGGATCGTGCTCGGCCAGCAGCTTGTCGACCCTGGCCCGGTCGACCCGGCTGTGCACGAACGCCTCCTCCTGGCGGTCCCGCACCACCTTCGCCAGCGTGAAAGCCGAGGACACGGTGTAGAGAACGCCTAAGCCGAGGAATGCTCGCACCCAGGGATCCACGGGCAGGTAGATGATTCCGATGATGACGGTGATGCCGGCGATGCCGAACGAGATGGCGGCCTGCGCGAAGAAGGCTCCGGTGGTCGGGGACTTGGCATGCACTGGAGAGGTCATGGCATCAGGATCGCGCCGGAGCGGCCGCGTGTCGTGAGTACCTCTACTCAACCCGAATCACGAAGCGGTCACCGGCTGAACCGGTTCCCGTGACGACGGCGTAATGCGGTGCATGAGGTGGCTGTCGGTTTCCGAGTAAGGGGGAAGCGCCCCGGCCGCGGGGATCAAGGCGGATGCCGCGGCCGGGGCACGCCCTGCCGGCTGGTTCTCCTGGTTTGCCCATTTCCGGTGGCGCACTGTGCAACATTGCTTCACGTTCCGGCGCGCTGCACCGTGAGTGGCAGTGCTCAGCACAGCGGAGATTTCCTGCCCTCCAGCCACAGATCGGAACCAGCCGTGACGCTAACCCCGGAGATGGCCCGGACGCCGAACCAGGCCGAGATTCCAGCCCCACCGCAGGCCGACCGCAAGCCATGGTGGCGCCGCCCTTGGGTGGTGCCCGTGTGGATCATCGTGATCTCGTTCATTCTCTACGCGGTACCCAACTACCTGACCTTCGACCCGGCGACGGCGGACATTCCTTATCTGCGACAGGACCTCCCGCTGCACTACGTCATGCTGGTCGGGCATGTCTGGTTCGGCACGCTCACGATGCTGACCATGTGCATCCAGATCTGGCCGTGGGTGCGCCAGCACCATCCCGCGGTACACCGGTGGTCCGGCCGGGTCTACGTTTTCGCCGGAGTGATTCCCACCGGACTGCTCGCCCTTGCCATCGTTCCGTTCGCGGCCGGTCCGCCCGGAAACGCCATCGGTGGTCTGTTGTGGCTGGCCGCGACGATCGCCGGGTTCCGCGCCGCGCGCCAGCGCCGGTTCGCCGCGCACCGCCGCTGGATGATCTACAGCTTCGCGCTGACCCTGCAGATCGTCTGGGGTCGCGTCCTGCTGCTCGTGTTGCCGCTGGTTCCCGGCTACGACGCCGCCGACCCGCACACCCAGGACATCGTGGTCGAGGCGATCAGCTGGCTCGGCTTCGTGATCAACCTGCTCGCCGCCCAGTTCTGGCTGGAATGGACGGCGCGCAAGGAACAGCGCAAGGCCGCGCTGCTCGAAGTCGGTGCGCACCACGAGGAATCGCCCGCCCGTGCGGCGGTCTGACCCCCTGCCGGACCACATCGTCGGCGCGGATACCGGGAATCACCTGATCAGGGGACGGGTTCGGGGCCACACCGCAATCTCGAAGATGCATGGCCCAGGCCCCGGCTGGCACGTTCGGATCGTTCGGACGTTGGCCGCGCAGGCGGCTGGAAACGATACGGAATCATGTGCCATAACAGCTGCGGTCAATTCCCCGTTCCGGATCACCGCGACCGGTTGAGAACCCGATTACCGAGCCCGGTCGCACCGGTATCCGCACGCTATCAACGACAGGAGGGGAAATGACCGACACGATCAATACCGCTGCCTCGACCGGCGAGGCCGCCCATCGGAATCTCGATCCACGCCGGTGGAAGGCCCTCGCGCTGCTCTGCTCGGCTTCCTTCATGGTGATTCTGGACGCCCAGATCGTCATCCTCGCGGTGCCGTCGATCGAGGCGGAGCTGGGTTTCTCCAAGGGTGGCGCGCAGTGGGTGCTGAGCGCCTACCTGCTCACCTTCGGCGGCCTGCTGCTGCTCGGCGGCCGCTCGGCCGACCTGCTCGGCCGGCGCCGGATGTTCATGATCGGGACCGGACTGTTCCTGGTCTCGTCACTGGTCTGCGGGCTGGCCTGGACCAGCGGCCTGCTGGTCGCGGCCCGGGCGGTGCAGGGTGTCTCGGCGGCGATCATGGCCCCGACCGCACTGTCCATCCTGTTGACCACATTCGAGGACGGAGCCGAACGGAACAAGGCACTCGGCATCTGGTCCGGCATCGGCGGAGTCGGTGCCACCGCGGCGCTGCTGATCGGCGGCACGCTCACCGACGGCCTGGGCTGGGAGTGGATCTTCTACATCAACGTTCCGGTGGCCGCCGTGCTGATCGCGCTCAGCCCGGTGCTGCTGCGGGAGAGCCATGACCGCGACCGCACCCGCTCGTTCGACGTCGCCGGCGCGGTGACCGTGACCGTCGCCGCGGTGCTGCTGGTCTACGCTCTGGTCGAGGCGCCGGAGGTCGGCTGGCTGGACATCCAGACGGTGGGCCTGTTCGCGGTGGGTGCCCTGCTGATCGCGCTGTTCCTGCGAATCGAGCGCCGGTCGGTGTCCCCGCTGGTCCCGCTGCGGATCTTCCGGTCCCGCACGCTGGTCGGCGGAAACCTGGGCATGCTGATGCTCGGCACCATCGGCTTCGGCTCGTCGTTCCTCGTTTCCCTGTACGCACAACAGGTGCTCGGCTACTCGGCCATCCTGTTCGGGATCGGCACGGTCGTGATGACCGGCATGGCCGTGGTCGGGTCGTACACCGGTCAGGCGCTGGTGACCAGGATCGGCACCCGGACGGTCGCGGTCGTCGGGTTCACCCTGTGTGCGATCGGCCTCGTCCTGCTGATCGGCGTGTCGGTCGGCGGCACCTACTTCGGTGACATCTTCCTCGGTCTGCTGATCTTCGGGCCTGGCCTGGGAATGACCTATGTGGCCGGCTCGATCGCCGCGCTCACCGGGGTGGTCGAGAGCGAGTCCGGCCTGGCCTCCGCGCTCAACACCGCGGCGTTCCAGTTCGGCGGTGCGATCGGCGTTGCCGTCCCGTCGACGATCGTGGTGGCCTACACGGCCGGTTCCGACGGGCTCGACCCGCTGAACACGGCGCTGCAGGCCGGCTTCGTCACCTGTGTGATCTTCGCCGTGCTCGGCGGTCTGATCACGCTCGGACTGCTGCCGCGGCGCCGGGCCGCGGCACCGGAAACCGTTGCCGGATGAGATAAGGACCTCAATGGACAGACGTACCCTGCTGCGCGGCGCCCTGGCACTGTCCGGGTTGAGCCTGCTGTCTGCCTGCGACTCGCTGCCGGCCTCGGCCGGTCGCACCGTCGGTCTGGTGTCGTTCAGTGAAAAGTACGGCGTGTTCATCGCCTCTTCCTATGCGGACGTGGCGAAGGTCCTGCACGGCGAGGGGTGGAGCAACGACATCAGGACCAACCTGGCGTTGCTCGACGCGGTCGGCGGAGCCGGTGGGTTGCCGCCGGTGCTGACGAAGATGGCGCTGTTCTCCGATGCGCCCGCCCACACCCGATTACGGGAGCTGGTCGCGCCGACGGTGACCGGGGACGCCCTGGCGCGGTTCCGGCCGCGTGTCGTGTCCATTGTGGATTCGGTGCTGGCCGGACGCTCCGGCCGGATCGACGTGCTCGCCGAACTGGGCTATCCCATCTCGACCGCGGTGTCCACCGAGCTGTTCGGTCTCGGCCCGGCCGGCGCGGCCCTGATCAGCAAGGAGTTACCGCGGCTGAGCGGCATGCTGGAGCTGGGCGCCGGCAAGCCGATCCTGCTCGAGGCGATGGACGCGGTGGGCGCCTTCACCCGGTTCCTGATGCCGATCGTCGCCGAGCGCCGGGCCCGCCCCGGTTCCGATCTGCTGAGCGACATTCTGACCGCGGCGAACGGTGGTGACCGCCTCGATGACGAGGAGGCGGTCGCCACCGTGCTGCTCATGCTGCTCGGCCAGGAGACGACCGCCCAGGTGATCGGCAACGGCGTCTTCGCCCTGCTCAGTTATCGAGACCAGCTCGAGTTGTTGCGCCTGCGGCCGGAGCTGGCCGGCCCCGCGGTCGACGAGATCCTCCGGTTCTACGGGCCGGTCAAGATCAGCGGCCGGACCGCCCTGGTTGACCAGTACGTCGGGGAACAGCACATCAGGCCCGGGCAGCCATTGCTGCTGGACATCTTCCGGGCCAACCGCGACCCGGATCGGTTCCCCGACCCCGACACGCTGCGGATCGATCGCGAAGACGGGATGAGCGTCGGGTTCGGCATCGGGCCGCACCTGTGTCTCGGCCGGGCGATGGTGCACCTGCAGGTCGAACAGACGCTGCTGCGGCTGTTCGGCCGCTACTCCGGCATCAGGCTGCCCGGCCCGGACGAATGGCAGCCGGCCTGGCGCGACTCGACCGCGTTTCGCTCACTGACGGAGCTGCCCGTGCTGCTGTGAACCAGCGCGTTGGAGGAGGATCTCGTGGCACAAGTTCGGAAACTGACCGTAACCCTGGCCCTGACCGGCCTGCTCGGCGGCGCACTGGTCAGCGCGGAGAGCGCGGCGGGCCAGAACGACGAGGGAGCAGCGATCGCGGCGAGCGGCCGGGGGAGCGGCACCGCCCGGTTGGTCGACCAGCGGGCGAACCCGCCGGCGCCACCGGTGGCCGCGACCGCAGGGCACGGTCCATTGGGGATGGACGGAAAGCCGCCCGGCGCCGCCGCTGCCGGGCGTCCCCGGAGTGACAAGACGGCCGGCCTGACCGCGGACCCCAACGGCGCCGGCCGGACCGTCGGCAGCCCGAACAGCAACGGCCCGACCCGGCCGGGTACGGGTCTGCCGAGGCTCGCCGTCAACGCCAACTTCATCGGCATCGTGCAGTCCGGCAGCGGCGGCACCAACGCCGATGCCAGCTCGAGCGTCGGCACCACCCAGATCATGCAGACCGCCAACGGACGGGTCACGGTCTTCAACAAGGACGGCACCGTCCGGTGCGGCAACACGCTGGCCGCCTGGCTCGGGGCGGGCTCGACCGAGGTGTTCTCCCCGCGCACCCTGTTCGACAGCCACGCCGGCCGGTTCGTGATCATCGCCAGCACCCCGGGCCGGGCCGGCGTCGCGCCCCGGCTGTTCCTGGCCGCCACCACGACCGTGGACGCCTGCGAGGGTTACCACGTCTACGACCTGAGCTTCGGCGGCTCGATGTTCCCGGCCGGCGCCCGGCTGGACTTCCCGTACCTCGGCCAGGACCAGCGGGCGATCCTGTCCTCCACCAACAACTTCAACCCCGGCTACGTCGGCTCGGCGGCCTGGTCGGTGGCCAAGGAGAAGCTCTACGCCGGTGCGCCGCTGGACTTCCCCGCGTTCACCGTGGCGTTCTCCGCCGCGCCGGTCACGGTGACCGGGATCCCGCTCGGTCCCACCACCAAGTCCTACTTCGTGGCAGCGGTTCCGGACTTCGGCTACCGGCTCTACCGGATGACCAACACCGCCGCCGCGCAGCCGAGACTGGTGCTGCAGGCGTCGATCCCGGCGGCGTTCGGTTCGCCGCCGCGCCGGGTGAGCCAGTGCCCGGAGGCGGGCGAGAGCGTGCTCGACCCGGGCGACGGCCGGCTGGCGGCGCCGCCGGTGCAGGCGGTCAACTCCCCGTTCATCTGGTACGCGCACACCGTCGACCTGCACGGCTTTCCGACCGTGCGGTACGGCGTGATCAACACCGAAAGCAACACCGCGTACAGCACGGTCGCCTTCCACGGTTCGACCAGTGACGACTTCAACCCGTCCATCGGCGCGTTCGAGGAGACCCCCAACGGGTTCTACCTCTGGCTCAACTGGGCCTACACCGACACCGGCGCCACGCCCTGCGTGAGTCCGTCCGCCACCATGAACGCGGTCAGCCCCGGCGCCGGAGTACCCGCACTGATCAACAGTGACCTCCCGCTGGTGCAGGGATCGCCCAGCATGGCAAGCGGCCCGTTCGGCGGCTTCTCCAGCGTCCATGTGGACTCCGCCCCGGTCGGTCCGCCGGCCGCCCGGACCGCCGTGCTCACCCAGCCGTACTTCGTCGGCGGCAACCAGTGGGGCACCCGGATCGCCCGGGTCAGCTTCGTTCCCGGCAGCTGAGTCCCGTGCACCGGAACCACCAACAACCCTTATGGAGCAAGAGATGAGCTGGCGTCGAAGCATGCTCGCCGCCGCGGGCGCGATAGGCCTGCTGCTGACCGGGGCCGCGGTACCGGCCACCGGAGCCCCGACCGGTTCCCGCAACGTTGTGCAGACCGACCGGGGTCCGGTCCGCGGTGTGCTGGGCGAGAACTACCGCGCCTTCAACGGAATTCCCTACGCGGCGGCGCCGGTCGGCGAACTGCGCTGGCGCTCGCCGCAGCCGGCGCCGCGCTGGCGGGAACCGCTGGACGCGTCGGTGCCCGGGCCGGACTGCGCCCAGACGCCGTTCTTCAGCCGGCCGGCCAGCGACCACGAGGACTGCCTGTTCCTCAACGTGGTCACGCCGCGCCGGGCATCCGGCCGGCTTCCGGTGCTGGTGTGGTTCCACGGCGGCGGCTACACCAACGGCAGCGGCGCGGAGCAGGACGGGCGCACGCTGGCCGCCGCCGGCGACGTCATCGTGGTGACCGTCAACTACCGGTTGGGAGCGCTGGGTTTTCTGGCCCTGCCGGCGCTGGACGGTGAGCGGCGCGGGGCCGAGTCCGGCAACTTCGGCATCGAGGACCAGCAGGCCGCGCTGCGCTGGGTGCGCCGCAACGCCGCGGCGTTCGGCGGGGATCCGGGCAACGTCACCATCTTCGGCTCGTCGGCCGGCAGCGGCAGCGTGTGCATGAACCTGATCTCGCCGGCCGCCGCCGGGCTGTTCCACAAGGCCATCCTGCAGAGCTTCACCTGCGGCTGGCCGATGACCCCGCGGCCGGACGCCGAGGCGGCCGGTGCCACCTTCGCCGCCGGCATCGGGTGCGCCGATCCGGCCACCGTGCTGCGCTGCCTGCGGGACAAGCCGGTCGGGGACCTGGTGGCGGCCTGGCCGGGCGGCTTCCCGGTGATCGGCGGCCGGTTGCTGCCCATGCAGCCGCCGGACGCGCTGCGCGCCGACCGGTTCCACCACGTGCCGATGATGCTCGGCAATGCCAAGGACGAGATGCGGCTGTTCGTGAGCCTGCAGCACGACGGCGCCGGGCGACCGGTGGACGCCGCCACGTTCGAGCAGATCGTGCGGTCGAGCTACGGTGCCGATGCCGAGCAGGTGCTCACCCGCTATCCGCTGTCGGCCTACCCGACTCCGGGCATCGCGCTGGCCACGGTGCAGACCGATGCCCCCGGTCTGCTGTCCACCTGCAGCCATCTGGGCAGCTACCGCACCTTCGCCGCCCGGCCGTTCCCGGTTCCGGTGCACGCCTACCAGTTCGCCGACCGGACCGCGCCGCCACTGGTCGACGTGCCGGGCTTCGACGAGGGCGCCGAGCACTCGGTCGAGCTCAACTTCCTGTTCCCGGGCCACCATGAGCTGTCCGCGCCGCAGCAGGCGCTGGCCGGCACGATGATCGGGTACTGGGCGAACTTCGCCCACCGCGGCAACCCCAACGGACCCGGTCTGCCGGACTGGCCCCGGTTCCGCACCGCGGCCGACGTGCTGACCCTTGACCTCGGGCCGGGCGGGGTTCGGCCGGTGGACATCGGCGCGGCGAGCAACTGCGCCATGTGGGAGTCGATGGGCGGCTGACCCGACACGCGACGGAGGCCGGCGCCTGCCGCGCCGGCCTCCGTCGGATCACCGGTCGGTTAGACCGGGACCATCCCCATGAACAGCAACAGGTTGGGCGACCCGGCGCCGGGGTTGATCACCACGCCCGGGGTGGCGTTGGCGGCCAGCGCGGTGGCTACCTGGTCGGCGTTGTCGGCCGGGAACTTGTGCCGCCACAGTGCCGCGGTGCCGGCGGCGTGCGGGGCCGCCATCGAGGTGCCGCTGGCCACCGCGTAGGCGGCGGTGCCGGCGTTGGAGGCGGAGAAGATGTTCTCGCCCGGGGCGAACACGTCGAGGCACGGACCGAAGTTCGAGAAGCCGGACCGGTTGTCGGCGATGTTCGTCGAGCCCACCGTGGTGGCCCTCGGCGTGGCGGCCGGGGAGAACAGGCATGCGTTGGCGTTGCTGTTGCCGGCCGCGACCGAGTAGTGCACGTTGGTCGCGATCGAGGCGGTGACCGCCGCGTCCAGCGGCGCGAACGCGCCGCCGCCGAGGCTCATGTTGGCCACGCTGCGCTGGGCCGGGTTGAGTGACTGGGACAGCGTCACGAAGTTCACGCCGGCGATCACCACGGCCGCGGTGGTCGTGCCGGTGCAGTCGAACACCCGCACCGAGACGATCCGCACGCCCTTGGCCACACCCACGGAGCGCCCGCCGATGGTGCCGGCCACGTGCGTGCCGTGGAACTGCGCGACGCCGACCGGGCACGGCAGGCAGCCGCCGAGGTACGGGTCCCAGCCGCAGATCGCGCGGCCACCGAACTCCTGGTGGTTCAGCAGGATCCCGGTGTCGATCACGTAGGCGGTCACCGAGTTGGCGGTGTTCGGGTAGTGGTACTTGTTGTCCAGCGGGAGCGACCGCTGGTCGATCCGGTCCAGGCCCCAGGACGGCGGGTTGACCTGCACGCTGAGGGCGTCGGGAGTGATTTCGATGTCCTGGGCCACGTATTCGACCGCCCGGTCCCCGGCCAGCCGGGACGCGGTGTCGGCGCTGGCCTCGAGGGAGAAGCCCTTCATCGCGGCGGTGTAGGTGAACCCCTTCTTGCCGCCGTAGCGGGCGGTCAGCTCGCCGGCCAGCCGGTCGACGTCGTCGCCCGGGGTGTTCGCGCCGAGCGACACGATGTACCGGTCGGGTACGGCACGCGCGTCGTCGGCGTAGAGCACCCGGCCGGGTGCCGGCGCCGATGCTTCGGCCGGCACCTGCGACGCGGCCGGCGCGACGAACACCAGGCCGGCCAGCCCGGCGAGCAACGCCGAGCCGAGCACCCGGCGCGATAAGCGAGAGATCATGTGATCCTCCAGGTTGAGGTGGGACGCACAGTCCGGATCCCAGCGCAGCCGTGTTGGAGAAATGTTGGCCTTTTGTTGGCCTTGGGCCGATTGGCATGATGCGGGCATGTCCTACCGGATCATCACGACTGACCCGCCGCAGGACACGGTGCGTCACCTGACGTTCGTGCCGTTTCTGCCGGACGGCCGGTGCGTCGCGCTGCCCGGGCCGCGGCTGGCCGCCGGCGAGGTCGCGCCGGGCGAGCACTACCTGCTGGACTCCTCCCTGCGCATTCCCCTGGAGACGTTGGGATACCGCCGGCAACGGGTGCACCCGTTCGCCGCCGACGGCGACCGGCTCTACATCTGGCTGGACGGCGACCGGTACACCGGGCGGCGGCCGCACGCCACGATCGACCCGGTCGTCGACTCCGCGGAGGCGCTCGCCGCGCGGCTCGATCCGGTCGCCGCCAGGGCGGTGCTCGACGGCGCGGCCGCCTACCGCGACCAGTCCGATGCCGACTACTACGCCGGCAACACCCGGTTGCTCGAACCGGCCTACCTGCTCGGCCGCACACCACAGGAGGGTTCGGGTTTCGGCGGCGACGCGGCACAGTGGCGAGCCCGCCGCTCGATGATCGTGGACGGCATCGACCGGGACGGCACGTTCCTCGACATCGGCTGTGCCAACGGGCTGTTGATGGAATCGGTGCGCGACTGGGCGGCCGAGCGCGGCTACGCCATCGAGCCGTACGGGGTGGACATCGCGCCCCGCCTGGTCGAGCTGGCCAGGTCCCGGCTGCCGCACTGGGCCGGCCGGATCGAGGTCGGCAACGGCATCGACTACGCACCCGGTCGCCGGTTCACCTTCGTGCACACGCTGCTCGACGCGGTGCCGGTGGCCCGGCGCGCGGACCTGATCCGGCACGCCCTCGCCGTCCTGGTCGAGCCGGGCGGCCGGCTGCTGGTCAGCCACTACAAGAGCGCCGCCGGCACCGACCCCACCGCCGCGGAACACCTGCGCCAGCTGGGTTTCCCGGTCACCGGCAGCTCGGCGGAGGCCGGCGGCGGCACCGGCGCCACGACGGCGTGGATCGTGGCAACCTGACGGGTGCCGTTGGTCTGGTCAAGCAACCAATATGCTAGTACTCTGAAGTCATGCTCGGACGTACCTATGATCAAGTCTGCTCGGTGGCGCGGACGTTGGAGATCGTCGGTGAGCGGTGGACGTTCCTGATCATTCGGGACGCCCTGCTCGATGTCCGCCGGTTCGACGGGTTCCTCTCCCGGTTGGGAATCGCCCGCAACGTGCTCACCGACCGGCTGAACCGGCTGGTGGAAAACGGAATTCTCGAGCGGGTGGCGTACCAGGAGCGGCCGCTGCGGTACGAGTACCACCTGACCACCAAGGGCCGCGAGCTGGCCCCGGTCATCATCACGATGATGGAGTGGGGCGACCGCCATCTCGCCGACGAGGCCGGTCCGCCACGGATCGCCGAACACAAGGACTGCGCCGGCCATGTGGTCGCTCAACTCGCCTGCGAGGAGTGCGCCCGGCCGGTGCCGGTTGGCGAGGTCACCACCCGGCCGGCTAGGGCGCCGCTGTCCGGAGTGGCAGGGTGAGCGCCAGGCCGTAGGCCGAGGCGAGCAGTGCGGCGTTGGCCAGCAGCGCCGCCTGGATCCGCACCAACATTCCCGGGTGGCAGATGGTGAACCAGGCCAGCCCGACCAGCGCCAGCACGACGCCGGTGCGCAGCGGCACCGGTGCCCAGCCGCCGGCCAGCGCCCGGACGAACTCGACGAACGCGAGGGCCGCGCACACCGAGACCACCAACGGGGCCAGCCGGCACAGCCGGGACCTGGTCCGGTCGAACCGGTGATCACGGGACAGGACAACGAACATCGGGGCGGCCAGCAGGGCACCGACCAGCGGCACGGTCTGCACCGGGAGGTCGATCTCGTTGGCCACCATCAGTTCCAGCAGGACCGCGACCGCGGCGGTACCGGCCACAAGGGCCGCGGCGCGGCGGTCCGGTTCCGGCAGAAAGCCGCGCAGCATGGCGAACGCGGCAACCACCGGCACCGCCACCAGCAGCACCACCCGCAGGATGAGCGGTCCGATGGTGACCGGCAGATCGATCTGGTGGTCATGGCCCGGCTGGGCCAGCGACCACGCCAGGACGTCGTGCTGGGCGCCGACAAGCCCGGCGCCCATCACGACACCATGCCGCTCAGACCGAAGCCGAGGTGCGGGTCGAGGCGCAGGTGCACTTCATCAGCTCCCGTTCCTCGGGGCGCGGGCGCATGTGCAGGATGACGGCGACCACCATCGGAATGAACACGATCGCGTTGTAGAACAGGTGCAGTTCGACGCGGGGGAACACCAGCTGGGCGATGCTCGTCGGCGCCTTCTGGCCGAGCAGGTAGGTTCCGGTGAGCGCCTGCAACAGCAGCAGCAGGTGTTCGAGGTGGTGCCAGACCTGGATCCACAGCGCCGCGGTCCACCAGCTCCGCGCCCGGCCGGTGAACGCGGGCCGCAACATGATCAGGCCGACCAGCATCACGATGGCGAACCCGTAATGCAGCCATTCGGACGTGACCAGCCACGGAAACGCTAGTCCCAGCGCGCCTTTGGCTTCCGGCCGGGCCCAACCAAGGGCGTAGATCTGTACCGCCTGGGTGATGTGCTCGACCCAGTGCGCGATCACGATCAGCATGAAAACGTTCAGCGCGATCTTATGGCCGCGCCCGTTGAGCCATCCGCGAAATGTCTGTGCGCCACTTGCCGGAACATCGACTGTTGCCATGCGACGGCCTCCTCAGGCTCTTACCGGTCTTCAACCGATACCACGGAACCAATGCGAAGACCAGGCATGGATCCGGATCAAGCGTCCACGCGGCACGGTGCCGCCGCACCTTTCGAATTGCGGTGTCAGGAGGCCGCTTTGGTGAGCGCGGCCGGCGGCCCGTCGTGCATGGCCATCAGAACCGGCGGATCGAGTGTGCTGACCGGACGCAGGTAGATGTCGGCGATCCGGGCGGTAACCTGAGCATGAATGGAGATCGTGCCATGGTTGCCGACCTGCGGAACCGGATCCGTCGGGGCGTGGGCGAGCAGATGCCAGGTGCCGGGCGGCACATCGTGCAGTGTGTACGGGCCCGGCTGGCGCAGCAACGTGGTGCGAATGGCCGACGCCTCAAGGATCCGGCTGGGAAACAGGCCGACGAAGATGAGCTTGGGATGGGTGTCCGGCGGGGCGATCACGGTGCCCCGGACCGTGCCCCGGGCCCCGGTCGCGGGCTGCTCGTCCACCGGCAGCGCGGTCGGGCTGCCGGCGAACTGGCGGTAGGTGGTCGGGGAAACTCCGACGCTGTGCCGGAACCGGGAGCTGAACGTGCCGACGCTGTTGTAGCCGACCCGGTGGCTGATGTCCGCGACGGTGAGGCCGGTGGTCAGCAGCAGCCGCTTCGCCTCCTCCAGCCGCATGGCGGACAGGAACCGGCCGGGCGAGACGCCGGTGATGCGCTGGAACACCCGGGTGAAGTGGAACTTGCTGAACATCGCCGAGCGGGCCAGGTCGTCGATGGTGAGCCGATCCCCGAGGTTGGTCCGCATCGTGTCGATGGCTCGCTCGACCGCGCGTACGACGATTTCATCCATGGCCGTGCGTGGCGGTCCGAGGAAGCTGGAACAGCTGGGTGAACAGACCGAGCAGCGCCGAGTCGCCCATCATCCGGATGCTGCCGCCGGTGATCGCCGCGGCCGGGGTCAACGCACCGGTCATCAGCTCGCGCAACGCCAGACCGGGCTCGAGGACCAGGTCGGCGTCCGGCACCTGTCCGGCTCCGGCCCGCAGCGTGCCGTCCTCGATCCGGGCATGCACGACCACGTCGAGGATGTGCAGCTCGAAGGTCGCCCGCACCCCGGCGGCGTGCTGCGGCTGGAAGGTGGCCCGCAGTGCCATCACCAGCGAGTCGGGGGTGACGATGTCCTCCGGCCTCGGGTCGCCGAGCAGCTGCGCGCCCCAGCGGCCCAGCCGCAGCATGATGTCCTCCAGCTCGCGGCCGTACGCGGTCACCTCGTACACCACCGACTCGGCGGATCCACCGGCCGGCACCGGAACGGAGCGGCGGCGTACCACGCCGGTGTGCTCCAGCTCGCGCAGCCGGGTGCTGAGCACGGACTCGGCCATCCGCGGCAGACCCTTCTGCAGGTCGCCGAAACCCTTCGCGGACACCAGAAGATCACGAATGATCATGGGCGCCCAGCGCTCGCCGAGGATCTCCATGGCGCGGGCCAGCCCGCAGTACTGGCCGTAGGTCCGCCTCGTCATCGCCTCCAACTCGGACACGATCTCCTCCATCTCGGCCGACTCCGCCAACCCGAACACCGCCTCGTCCGCCGCGAACTTCTGCGGTGCGGTCGTCAACCGGAACCGGTCGCCGGCAATGGTCACGCCGTCCTGGTCAACCGACAGCCTCCACCGCGCTTCGCTCATCGCGCCACATCCCATCGATATCCCCTACGACAAGCACAAATGTCCCAAACGCCCGACCGATCCGGCAGTGAGCCGCACATCGGGGACTTATGAAATTCGCATGGTTACCGCGCGATCCGGTGTTCGTGCGGCGGGATGTCGAGGCGGTGCCCGAGCCGGTCGCGTTTGGCCGAAAGATAGGTGATGTTGTGCGCGGTCGCCTGCGTTTCCAGTCCGATCGTGCCGGCCATGTCGAGACCGGCGGCCAGCAGACCATGATATTTCTCGGGATTGTTCGTCATCAGTTGGATTCGGCTTACCCCGAGGTCACGCAGGATGTGCGCGGCGGTGCCGTACTCGCGGCCGTCGACCGGAAGGCCGAGGCGCAGGTTGGCGTCCACTGTGTCCAGTCGCTCGTCCTGCTGCAGCTGGTAGGCGCGCAGCTTGTGGGCCAACCCGATCCCGCGACCCTCGTGCCCGCGCAGGTAGACCAGCACGCCCCGGCCGGCCTCGGCGATCCGCCGCATGGCCAGGTCGAACTGCCCGCCGCAGTCGCAGCGCAACGAGCCGATCACATCGCCGGTCAGGCATTCGCTGTGCACCCGCACCAGCACTTCGGTCCCGTCGCCGACGTCGCCGAGCACCAGTGCCAGGTGCTCGATTCCGTCCACCGTGGACCGGTAGGCGATGGCCCGGAAATCGCCGAGCGGTGTGGGAATATCCGCCGCGCCGGCCCGCTCCACCGGCCCACCGGCAGCCCGCAGCCGGCCGACCAGCTCGGCGATGGTGACCAGGGGCAGGCCGTGCCGGGCGGCGAACTCCTCGATCGCCGGGCCGCGCATCATGCCAAGCCGGTCCGGTGTGACCAGCTCGCACAACAGCGCCGCCGGTCGCACGCCGGCCAGCCGGCACAGATCCACCCCGGCCTCGGTGTGCCCGGCGCGCACCAGCACGCCCGGTTCCCGCGCCAGCAGCGGCAGAATGTGGCCCGGCCGGGCCAGGTCGGCCGCCGTGGTCGTCTCGGCGGCCAGCGCCGCGACGGTCGCCGCGCGGTCCCCGGCGCTGATCCCGGTGCTCGTGCCGTGCCGGTAGTCGACGCTGACCAGAAACGCCGTGCCGTGGCTTTCGGTGTTGTGCCGGACCATCAGCTCCAGGTCCAGCTCGCGGGCCCGGGCCGCGGTGATGGCCACGCACAGGAACCCCGACGTGTACTCCAGAAAGAACGCCACCTTCTCCGGGGTGGCGTGCTCGGCGGCCATGATCAGGTCGCCCTCGTTCTCCCGGTTCTCGTCGTCGACCACGACCACGATTCCGCCGTCCGCCAACCGGCGGACGGCGGAATCCACGGATGTGCCGGTCATACCAACCGGCCACCGTTGAACCGCCAATGGACGAACGGCACCCGCATGGGACCTTGTCCGACCAGCCAGACGGCGATCCAGACGGTGCCGAAGTGGATCGCGAACGCCCCGAGCGGAACCGGGCCGGGCAGCCAGGGCAGCAGGTTCAGCCCGGCCAGCGCGCCGAGCAGGATGCCTTCCGGGATCATCGTGAGCAGCCCGAAGATCGTCGGCCAGTCCTTCTCCCAACGCCACTGCATGATGAGGTGGTAGATGAGCTCCCAGCCGATGCCGAGCACGGCGACCCCGGCCAGCACGACGAACGTGGCCGTGTAGCGCGCGCTCATCGGGCCGTCCACCGGGAGCAGCGGGGTGATCAGCGCGGTCAGCGGCCCGCCGATCACCAGCAGCAGGAACAGCCGCGTCTGGATGCGACCGAGTACGGTTGGCACCATTGTCTTGTTCGCCTCCCGAGGGTCAGATCTGCCGGTTGCGGGCCCACTTGAGCCACTCGACGGTCGAGCGGAGCGGTCCCATCCGCCGGCACAGGTTGCGCCGGGCGATGTCGTCCACGACCTCCTGGGCGGAGATCTGCAGCCCGAGGAACGTGTCCACACCGGGGAAGTAGCCGCCGAACGAAGCCGCCCCGGTGACGTAGACCCGGCCCATCCCGCTGGCCGAGCCGCGCAGCTCGAAACTCGGCTCCACGTCCAGCCGGCCGAGCGGGTTGCGTCGGGCTCCGCCGTGGTGCAGCAGGTCGCCGAGCACCCGGTGCTCGGCCACGTCGGCGTCCAGCCCGGTGCAGTCGATCACGTAGTCGGCGCGTAGCCGGCGATCGCCCTCCGGGCTGTGCAGGGTGGCCTTCACCTGGCCGTTGGAAGCAAGGCCGAGGCTGTCCAGCTTGCCGGAGTACGCGGTGTACCAACCCTCCCGCCGGCCGTTCTGCAGATGGTGCTGCCAGAGCCGGCGCAGCGGCGTGGTGGTGCCGCCGATCTCGTCGTACATCTGTACCCGGTCGGCACCCTCTCGCCGGCGCATCCGGGCCTTGAGCTGCCCGCCCCACGCGGACTTCGGATAGTTGAAGCCCTGGTAGGCGAAACCGTGCGAGCCGGGCCGCCGCGACCACGCGTGCCGGCCGTGCGCGCCTTTGACGTAGGTGCGAATGATCTGAACGATCCGGGTCTGCGCCCCGTGGTGCAGCCGGTCGCAGATCAGCCGCTGCAGCACCGCCGAGGTCACGATCCCGCTGCCGCGGATCAGCACGGTTCCGGGCCGCCGGCGCAACGACTCGTAGACGTGCTCGTGGTCCTCGTACCCGTTCACCACATGGTGGTAGTCGTTGTGCTGTTCCCGGAAACGTTGCAGGTCCGGCAGGAAGCGCAGTCCGGTGTAGCCGACCGCGACGTGCACGTCCCGGCAGCGGTACGCGATCAGCCCGCTGGCCGGGGCGTTCGGCTGGTTCGGGCGGGGCGCCTGCACGGCGAAGTAGCCGCCACCCGCGCGCCTGCGCACCGTGCGGACCTCGCCCTGCACCAGCATGTCCCAGTACCGGATGCGCTGTGCCTCCCGGCGCATGCTGTCCAGCACCATGCCGAGCAGCGGGGTGTAGAAGTCGGCGAACACCGGCTCGAGCAGCACCTGCTTGACCGGCTTGACGGTGCGGTCCCGGACGGCCTCCTGGATCGCGTAGGACGGGAACCCCCACAGGTTGTCCGGCCGCGAGGAGGAGTCCGAGCGGATCCGCCTGCTGCGTGGCAGTTGGGAGACCCGGGTCAGATATTCGTAGGTCTGCCACGGGTGGCTGAGGTTGGACAGGACGCGAATGTCCGATGCCGGCACGCCGCCGGCCACCCGGAGGTAGTCGACCGTGACGAACGAACCCATCCCGCCGCCGACGGACACGAACGGGACGTCGTACATCGGAATGCCGGCCCGGAACACCATCTCGTCGGTCCACCAGTCGGCCTGCTCGAGTTCCGGCGGAAGCACCGTGAGCGGCGGCGCTACATCGATCATGTTGGTCACACCCGTCAGTGGCTCCATTGCCCCGGTTCCGTTACAAGATCACTTGTTCCAGATTGCTCGAACCGGCCCGTGCCCTCCGCGCCGCGCACGCGAGAAGAAGGAGCACGCAATCGATCCTGTGAGGATGAAGCAGCCCATTGCTGAGACGGTGGAGAGCGGGACATGGACAACCGGACCGGAACGAACGGCGCGCCTGCGGAGGCGAGAAACCTCGTCCACGGCGTGTACTGCAGGAGGTCGCACTTCAACGACCCGAGAATGAATTACTGCACTGTTTGTGGGATCTCCATGACTCAGGCGACCCGGTTGCCGGTACTCGGTGAACGGCCGGCGCTCGGCGTGCTCGTGCTCGACGACGGGACGATGTTCCCGCTCGACCGGGAGCATGTCCTCGGCCGCGGTCCCGAGACGGATCCGGCCGTGCGGGACGGCTCCGCGAAACCGGTTCGCCTGACGGATATGTCGGTTTCTCGGGTGCACGCCAGGATCGTGCTGAACGATTGGGACGTCAAAGTTACCGACGTTGGCTCGACCAACGGCACATTTATTTGCCCGCAAGGGGAATCGGAGTGGACCCGGATATTACCCGGTAACCAAGCGGCACTTCGCAGCGGCGCCATGGTCGTGCTCGGCCGGCGCCGTTTGCGTTACCACTCCCATCGTGCGCAGTCGGAGGACTTCTCCGAACTGGAGAACGCCTGGGTGTTGGAGAACTCGTACAAGCAACGGCCAAGCCAGGCCGCATGAGGCGGGACTGTCCAGCCAGGATGGTCACGGTGTTCGGAAACAACCAAAAGGAGTGCCAAGCGGCACAATCTTGAGGAGTCAGCATGAGCGACGAGAACAAGCCGGCGTCGCCGTCCGACGCCGACGGCGACAGGAAGCCGGTGGCGCCGGACCCCGTAGAAGAACAACTGGCGGAGTCGGACGAGTACGACTACAACCCGCCGACCGAGGACTTCCCGGCCTACGAACGGCAGCCCGCCGGTGGCTATCCAGGGCAGCCACAGTGGTCCTCCGCCCCCGCGCAGACGGTCGTCCGACTCCGGCTGCGTGACCACCTGCTGGTCGGACTCAGCATGGTGCTCGCCCTCACGATCGTGACGGCGGTCGGCTACATGTGGTCCGGTGGGTCGCTGCTCGCGGTCCAGCAGACCGCGAACGACCAGTCGGCCCCGGCCGGCGACGGCTCGGCGCCCGCAGGGAACGCCGAGGCCGACACCGGTGCGGTTGATCTTCGGCAGGGCGCCGTCTTCGTGATGTCCAATGATGCCAAGGGCAACGAGGTGGCGGCGTTCTTCCGGAACCAGGACGGTGCGCTGACCGAGGTCGGCCGGTACCAGACCGGCGGCAAGGGCAGCGGCTCGGTCGAGGACGTGTCCCAGGCGCTCGTCGTCGGCACCGCCGATGGCGAGGCGAGCCCGACCAACGTGGTGAACAAGGCCGAACTGCTGTTCGTGCCCAACATGGGCAGCAACTCGATCTCGGTGTTCCGGATCAAGGCCGACGGCCTCGAGTTGGCATCGAAGGTGCCGTCCGGCGGCGAGAAGCCGGTCAGCCTGACGGTGAGCAAGGGCCTGCTCTACGTCCTGCACAGCGGTGAGTACGACGATCGGCTGTGGGTGGGCGAAGGCCTCCTGGAGAACTGCACCACCGGTCAGCTTCCTTCGGTCAACGGCTTCCGGGTCGCCGCCGACGGAACGCTCACCCAGATCGAGGGCTCGACCCGTCCGCTGACCGAGGAGCGTGACTCCGGTTGCGCACAGATCGGGTTCAGCCCGGACGGCAAGACGCTCGTCGCCACCGAGCGGCGGGCCGGGAAGACCGATGAGGCCACCGGTTTCCCCAAGGGCGCCATCCTCACCTTCGCGGTGCGGGAGAACGGCACCCTGGCGCCGCCCGTGGTGAACGAGTCGGCCGGCAACGGGCCGTACGGCTTCACGTTCACCAAGGACGGCACCCTGCTGATGGCCGAGCAGAACGGTGCGGACCGGGTCGAGGGTGTCGGTCAGGTGTCCAGCTACTCGCTGGCGCCGGACGGCACGATCAAACTGATCAAGGGTCCGGTCGCCACCGGGCAGACCGACACGTGCTGGATCGTGGCGCACACGAGCAAGAACATCGCGTTCGCCTCGGCCCCGCTCGCCAACGGAACGATCAGCTCGTTCAGCCTCGCCAAGGACGGCGGAATGTCGCTGCAGCACGCGGTCGCGACGGCCGAGGACGGCGTTGACCGGGTCAACGACAACACGGCCATCGGCTTGCTGGACATCGGGCTCAGCGGGGACAGCCGGTTCCTGTACGGGCTCGACGCCTTTGCCGGTGGGGTCTACGCGTTCCGGGTCAACGACAACGGAAGCCTGACCTCGCTCGGTCGCAAGCAGGTGTTCGACTACCTGCCGATCACCGAAGGTGGACACGGCGGATCGAACGGCATCGCCACGTTCTGATCCCGCCATCGACGCACCGTGGCCCGGAAGTCCGGGTCACGGTGCGTCATCCCGACAATCAAGGAGCGAAAACATGGCTGCCAATGGCTCGCGCACCCGGTTACGCAACCGGAACGCGCGAGCGATTCTGATCTACGTCGTCATGGTGATCGCCCCGGCGCTGGTCGCGATCGCGTTGCTGACCGGCGCGAACAACGACTCGTCGGCCCCGTCGACGGCGAAGATGATGGTCGGCCATCCACTGGCCCAACTGCTGCTCGCGGTGGCGGTGGTGGTGGGCGCGTGCAAGGCGGCCGGCTGGCTGGTACAACGACTCGGCCAACCGCCGGTGATCGGCGAGATCACCGCCGGCATCCTGCTCGGTCCCTCGGTGCTTGCCGCGCTGTGGCCGAGCGGCGCCGCGGTGCTGCTGCCCAAGGCGGTCGTGCCGCAGCTCAACGTCCTGGCCCAGCTCGGCGTGATCCTGTTCGTGTTCCTGACCGGGCTCGAGCTCAACACGAAGCTGTTGCAGGGCAGGGGACAGCTCGCGCTCCTGGTCAGCCATGTCAGCATCTCGCTGCCGTTCCTGCTCGGCGTCGCGCTGGCCGTGTTCGCCTACCTCAAGTTCGCCCCGGAGGGAACCGGCTACCTGGCGTTCGCGCTGTTCTTCGGGGTGTCGATGAGCGTGACGGCATTGCCGGTGCTGGTGCGCATCCTCCAGGATCTCGGACTGTTCCGAACCGAGGTCGGCGTCGTGGCGCTGACCTGTGCGCTGATCGACGACGTCACCGCATGGAGCCTGCTCGCGCTGGTCGTCGCGCTGGTCACCGCGTCGTCGATGATGGGGGTGTTGCTCACCATCGGCCTCACCATGGTGTTCGCCGCGCTGATGTTCTTCGTCCTGCGGCCGTTGCTCGCCAGGTGGGTCACCCGGATGAAGCCGCACCACGTGCGCGGGATCGCCCCGCTCGCTCTGGTCGCGATCCTGTTGTGCGCCATGGCCACCGAGTGGATCGGTGTGCACGCCATGTTCGGTGCGTTCGTGTTCGGCATGATCTTCCCGCGTGACAACCTGATCGAGGAGTGGCTGCACGACAAGGTCGGTGGGCTGACCGCCGCGCTGCTGCTGCCGCTGTTCTTCGCCTACAGCGGGTTGCGCACCGAGATCGGCCTGCTCGGCGCGAACCTGGAGCTGTGGCTGTGGTGTGGGCTGATCCTGGTGGTCGCGGTCGCCGGCAAGCTGGTCGGCTCGGCCATGGCCGCTCGGGCGGTGGGGGAGAGCTGGAACCACTCCTGGCAGGTGGGCTCGCTGATGAACTGTCGCGGCCTGACCGAGTTGGTGGTGCTCAACGTCGGGCTCGACCTCGGCGTGCTGTCGCCCACCCTGTTCACCATGCTGGTGATCATGGCGCTGATCTCCACCGCCATGTCCGGACCGATGGTCGTCTGGTTGCGCCGCAAGGATCAGTCCAGTGTGGTCCAGGCCGACTTCTCCGTATCAAGAACCGATCGCAAGGCAGCCTGAGCTTGGCCCGCGATTCAGTGCGCCTCGCGCGGGAGGAATGAGAATTGTGAACATGAAGTCCATCGACTGTATCGACCTGGTGGAGCTGGTCACGGACGCGCTGGAGGACGCCCTCGACAACGAGACTCTGCTGTCGATCCTGGACCACCTGCCGTTCTGCAAAGGCTGTGACGACTACTTCAACCAGGTCCTGGTGACGGTGAAGGCGCTGTCCCAACAGCCGGCGACCACCATTCCGCCCAGACTCGAGGCCAGCCTCATGAAGCTGTACCGGGAATGGGCAGAAAGAAGTGTTGTGGCATGACTGACGTGGATCTGCACGCCCTGCGGCGGGGGGACGAGCGCGCCTACCGGGCGATGGTGAAGGAGTACCACTCCGCACTGTTCCGGCTTGCGCTGATCTACTCGCCGAGCCGGGCGATCGCGGAGGAGGCGGTGCAGGAGACCTGGTTGGCGGTGCTGCGCGGGCTGGAGGGCTTCGAGGGCAAGTCGTCGCTGCGCACCTGGATCTGCCGGATCCTGGTGAACGTGGCACGCAGGCGGGCCGGCCTCGAGTCGCGGACCCTGCCGTTCTCGGTGCTGGAGACCGAGGGGGAGTTCGCCGCGGTGTCACCGGACCTGTTCACCCGGACCGGACCGTGGCCCGGACACTGGAAGGCCGAGACGGACGACTGGTCCCGGCTGCCGGAGGACAAGCTGCTGTCCCGCGAGTTACAGGACGTCGTCACCGACGCGGTGGCGCAACTGCCCCGCACCCAGCGCGAGGTGATCACGCTGCGGGACATCGAGGGGTGGAGCGCCGCCGAGGTGTTCGAGGTGCTCGGCATCCAGGACGGCAACCAGCGGGTGCTGCTGCACCGGGCCCGCAGCCGGGTGCGGCAGCTGCTGCAGGATTACCTCGCCCCACCGGTGCTCAACTGAGATCCCGTTGCGGGAACGACGAATCGGGCGCGACACCAGCGGTGTCGCGCCCGAAGTGTCCGGCAGGGCTATGAACGGCTGCCCGGCACCGGCAGCGTCCGGACCGCGGGGCTGTTCTGGTAGCCGGCCAGCCGCCACTCGCCGTCCTGCTTGACCACCAGCCAGGAGGCCCGGATGGCCTGGTCGTCGGAGACCGCGCTCTCGCCCGGCGCGAGCACGCCGCCCTGCGTGATCAGCACGCCGGCCTCGGAGCCGAAGAACCGGATGTCCAGCGGGCGACCGGTGACCTGGGTGCCCTTGTACTGGTTGTCGAAGGCGTCCTTGAGGTACTCGCGGATCTCCTCGCGGCCCTTCCTGTACAGACCCGGCAGGATCATCGTGCCGTCCTCGGTGAAGACCTCGGCGAACGCGTCGGCGTCGTGGTAGGCCCAGGCCGCGATGACCCGCTGGGTGAGAGCTGCCACGGCGGCCGCGTCGGCGGCGTTCTCGGGACTCGTGGTCATGTGCTTTCCTTTGCTCGTACTAGATGTAGAGGGTGTTGGGTTCGAGGCCACACAGCACCCGGCCGTACAGCTCGGCGTTGGTGTTCGGGTGCATCAGGGCGTGCAGGTTGACCGCCTGGACGTCCCGCAGGACGCGCTGGATCGGCACGTCGCTGTAGATCGACGCACCGCCGCTCGCCGCGGCGTAGATCTCCACCGCCTCCTTGGCCAGCCGCACCACCGCGCCGAGGTCGGCCCGCGCCCGGGCCCGCTCCTCCAGCTTCCACGCCGTGCCGTCCACCCCCTTGGTGTCCACCAGGGTGGCCAGCCGGTGGGCGTGGAACTCCGCCTGGTCGATCTTCATGGCCGCCTCGGCGACCTGCAGGTGGGTCAGCGGCGCCTCGCGCTGGCTTTCGTAGGCGGTGTACGTGATCTTGCGGTTGGGCAGCCGCTTGAAGAAGATGTCCCGCGCCGCGTTGGCCGCGCCGAGCAACGTGCCCACCGACGACGCGGAGGCCACCGGCAGCAGCGGCGCCCGGTAGATCGGACTGTCCGCATTGGACTTCGAGGCGTGTTGGCCCTGGAGCACCATCGGCAACGGCAGCACCCGCTGCTGCGGGATGAACAGGTTCTGCGCCACCGTGCTCACGCTGCCGGTGCCCTTGAGCCCGGAGGTGTGCCAGTCGTCCACGATGAGCAGCTCGGAAAGCGGGACCAACGCCATGATCGGGTACGGCTCACCCTCCGGCGGGATCAGGATCGCGATGACCTCCTGCCACTGGGCGTGCAGCGCGCCGCTGATGAAGCCCCACTTGCCGTTCACCCGGACGCCGCCGTCGACCGGGGTGGCGGTGGCGCTCGGGCTCAGCGTCCCGCAGACCCGCGCGTTCGGCACCGAGAACACCTCGTCCTGCACCTCGTCCGGGAACAGGCAGGTCATCCAGGTGGGGATCCAGTACACCGAGGCCACCCAGGAGGACGACGCGTCGCCGCGGCCCAGCTCGGTGGCCACGTCGACCAGGGTCCGGGTGTCCGCCTCGTAGCCGCCGTACCGGGTCGGGGTCCGCAGCTTGAAGATGCCGGCGTCGGCCATGGCCTCGACGGTCTCCTCGTGCAGCCGCCGGTTCTCCTCGGTCCAGGCCGCGTGTGCCCGGAGCAGTGGCACCAGCTCCGCCGCCCGCCTGACGAGTTCGGCGCGGGTCGGCGCCTGCGTGTTTTCCACCATGTCCTCCTCGGGAAAAACGAGATAAATAGTGGCGAGGGCGAATCGGGTCATGCGGGATCAACTTAAATCCTGGAACCGTCAACAGACGGTCGCATCTTCTGAAATGCCTTGTTAGGCGGCGAAGTGCGGACATTGCAATGTTCGGCTGTTAATCTTGCCGCTGGCGAGTGCGGGTGCTCGGTAAGAGCGGAAGATCTCATATGGGAGAGGGGATCAGCCGTGCCAAAGTCCAATGCGGTGATGGCCCGGCCGGACGAGGAGCTCACCGGGCGGCGATCATGGTGGACCCGCCCGGGAGTGGTCCTGGTCTGGGCCGTCGTGATCTGGTTCATCTGGTTCTCGGTGCCGCCGTACCTCACGCTGGACCCGGCCACGGTGCGGATCCCACGGCTGCGCACCGACATTCCCGCCCATTTCCCGCTGCTGGTCGCGCACATCTGGTTCGGAACGCTCACCCTGATCACGGTGTGCGTCCAGGTGGTTCCGGCGATCCGCCGGCACTTCCCGGCCGTGCACCGGTGGAGCGGGCGGGTGTACGTGTTCGCCGGGATGCTCCCGACCGCGCTGGCCGCGCTCGCGATCGTGCCGTTCTCGGCCGGGCCCGGCGGCAACGCCGTGGCCGCGATCCTGTGGCTGATCACCACGTTCGTCGGCTTCCGGGCCGCGCGGCGCCGCGACTGGGCCGGGCACCGGCGGTGGATGATCTACAGCTTCGCGCTCGCCCTGCAGATCGTGTGGGGCCGGGTGCTGCTGCTGACGCTGTCCCTGTTCCCGAGCTTCACCTTCGCCGATCCGAACAACGCCGCCATCGTTCTGGAGACGGCGACCTGGATCGGGTTCGTCATCAACCTGCTGGCCGCGCAGGTGTACCTGGAATGGTCCGCGAAACGCGCCGCGCGGGCCCCCGAGATCAGACCCGCCGGCATCGGGACGGCCGGCGAGCCGACCGTCCGGGCCGCCTGAAACCGCCCTGTACGAACACAATCCGAGTTCGGAGGCATCCGATGGAGGACCGCTGCCCCGTCACGCTGGACACCACCGGCCGGGACATCCACGCCGAAGCCGCCAGCCTGCGCAAGCAGGGGGCGGCCACCCCGGTTCTGCTGCCCGGCGGGGTACCCGCGTGGTCGATCAACAGTCACGCGGCCATCAAGGCCGTGCTCACCGATTCGCGGGTCACCAAGAGCGCCCGCAACCACTGGCCCGCGTTCATCAACGGTGAGATCCCGCCGGACTGGGAGATGATCAGCTGGATCGCCATGGACAACATGGTGACCGCGTACGGCAAGGACCACGTCCGGTTACGCCGGCTGGTCGGCAAGGCGTTCACCCCGCGGCGCACCGAGGCCATCCGGCCCCGGATCGTCGAGTTGACCGAGGAGCTGATGGCCGGTCTGGCCACCGCCGCTCCGGGTGAGGTGGTGGACCTGCGCGAGCGGTTCGCCTACCCGCTGCCCGCCCGGCTGGTGGCCGACCTGATCGGCATGTCCGAGGAGGCCAGGGTGTCCACCGCCAAGGTGATCGACATGATGGTGGACACCACGGTCACCCCCCAGCAGGCCCAGTCGGTCCTGATGGGCTGGCGCGGCGCCATGGCCGATCACATCGCCGCCAAACGCGCCAACCCGGGCGAGGACATCACCAGCGACCTGATCGCCGCCCGCGACGAGGACGGCTCCCGGCTCTCCGAGCAGGAGCTGACCGACACCATCTTCGCCATCCTCGGCGCCGGCTCCGAAACCACCATCAACTTCTTCGACAACGCCATCACCGCGCTGGTCTCCCACCCCGAGCAGCTAGAGGCGGTGCGTGCCGGACGGTCCAGTTGGGACGACGTGATCGACGAGGTGCTCCGCATGGAGTCCCCGCTGGTCCAGCTTCCGCTCCGGTACGCCGTCGAGGACGTCACCCTGGACGGCGTCACCATCCCCAAGGGCGACGCCATCCTGGTCAACTACGCGGCGGTCGGCCGGGACCCCGCCCTGCACGGCGACAGCGCCGACGTCTTCGACATCCACCGGGCGGACAAGACCCACCTCACCTTCGGCCACGGCCCGCACTTCTGCCTCGGCGCCGGCATCGCCCGCCTGGTCGCCAACATCGGCCTGTCCACCCTGTTCGCCCGCTACCCCAACCTCGCCCTGGCCGTCCCCAAGGACGAACTGCTCCCGCTGCCCACCTTCATCATGAACGGCCACCAGACCCTGCCGGTCCGCCTCACTCCCGCCTGACCCTCACTCCCGCAACACGGCGAGGACATTGCCCGCCGGATCCTTGAACCACGCGATCCGCAGCTCCCCGCTGACATGGATCCCGCGTTCGTCGGTCCGCAGACCCGGCAGGTCGTATTGTTCGAACACCACGCCGGCCTCCCGCAGGCCGGCGACGGTGTGCTCCACGTCGTCCACCGGAAAATTGAGCACGGTGTAATCGGCCGGCGTGTGGTTCTCCCGCGGGTAAAGCTCGATCCTGGCCGCCCCCGCCCGCACCCACAACGATTCACCCTGCTCGGTGACATCCAGCCCCAGAACGGTTCCGTAGAACCGTCGCGCGGCCGCGAGATCGTTCACGGCAATGGCGCTGTACGCCGGACTGTCTTTCAGCATGACCCCGAGCCTAGCGGCGGGGGCGGTGCCCTTGGCACCGCCCCCGCCGTCAGGATCCGGGTTCAGCGCGGAGCCAGGTTGCCCTGTCCGTCCAACCGGGACAGTACGTTCACGATCGCCGTTGTGGCGCGCCGGGCCTGGTCCTCGTCGAGGACCAGCGGCGGAGCGAGCAGCAGCGAGCTGCCCTCGTTGCGCACGATGACGCCGTCCACCGTGCGCAGGTCGTCAGCGATGATCTCGGTGACCACCGGGTCCAGCCAGGCGCGGGACTCCTGGTCGGACACCAGCTCGATCGCGCCGAGCGCGCCTGCGATGCGGACCTGGCCGACCACCGGCAGCTCGGTGACGGGTGCGAGGCCTTCGGCGAACCACCGCCCGATCGCGTGCGCGCGGTCCAGCAGGCCCTCCTTCTCGATCAGATCGAGATTGGCCATCGCCACCGCGGTCGCCACCGGGTGGCCGAACCAGGTGTAGCCGTGGAAGAAGCCGTGGTCGCCGGGCAGCTCGTCGCCGATCTCCGGGCGCATCAGCACCGCGCCGAGTGGCTGGTAGCCGCTGGTGAGACCCTTGGCCGTGATGACGATGTCCGGCCGCATGCCCTGGGGCACCGACTCGAACCAGTTGCCGGTGCGGCCGAACCCGGTGACCACCTCGTCGGCGATCATCAGGATGCCGTTGCGGTCGAGCACCTCGCGAATCCGCGGCCAGTAGTCCTCCGGTGGGATGATCGTTCCGCCGGCGCCGATGATCGGCTCGCCGATCATGGCCGCGATCCGGTCGGCGCCGATCCGCTCGATGGTCTGCTCCAGCTCACGCACCAGGAAGTCGGTGCAGTCCTCGCCGCCGTAGAACTCCGTGCGGTACGGGTAGGGCGGGCTGAGGTGCTCGACGTGTGGCAGCGTCGGCCCGACGCCCACGTGGAAGAAGTCGAACCCGGTGATCGAGCCGGCGCCGAGCGTCGAGCCGTGGTAACCGATCTTGCGGGACAGGATCCAGGTGCGCCCGGGCTCGCCGCGCCGGTTGTGGTACAGCCGGGCGATCTTCACCGCGGTGTCCACGCCCTCCGAGCCGCCGCTGGTGTAGAACACCTTGCCGATGCCCTCGGGGGCCAGCTCGACCAGCCGTTCGGCCAGCCGGATCGATCGGTCGTTGGAGAACTCGCGCAGCGAGGTGAAGTACTCCAGCTCGGCCATCTGCGCGGCGGCCACCTCGCCGAGCTCCGGCCGGCCGTGCCCGACCTGACCGAGGAACAGCCCGCCGCCGGCCACGTCGAGCAGCTCGTTGCCGTGCGCGTCCCAGAGCAGGCATCCCCGGCCGCGCACGATCACGCAGCGGTTCTTGCGCTCCCAACGGTTGTACGGATGGATCAGGTATCGCCGGTCCATTTCTTCCAGTTCCGACGCGGACGGCGAGAACGTCGGCAACGAGGGGGAGATCGACACGAGTCTTTCCTATCGTGAGTGCGACGCTGTGGATCAGGTCAAACCGTAACGACGGGTCAGACCGGTCATGTTCTCCGCGCGTGCGCAATTCGACCGGCGGCCGGGGCACGCGACGGTGTTCCGCATTTCTGAAGATGGTGTGTCACGGCACCGGATCCATCCTTTGTGAGGAGCCGAGGAGGTCCCGGAAAAAGGAGAAACGGATGTACGACTACGTGATCGTCGGCGCCGGCTCGGCCGGATGCGTGCTGGCCGCCCGGCTGAGCGAGGATCCGGACGTCACGGTCTGCCTGCTCGAGGCCGGCCCGGCGGACACCTCGGACAACATCCACATTCCCGCCGCGTTCGCCAAGCTGTTCCGCAGCCAGGTCGACTGGGACTACGACACCCACGACGAGCCGGCCTGTGACGGGCGCCGGATCTACCTGCCGCGCGGGCGGGTGCTCGGCGGGTCCAGCTCGATGAATGCCATGGTCTACACCCGGGGCAACCGGCTCGACTACGACGAGTGGAACGTGCCGGGCTGGCGCTACGACGAGCTGCTGCCGTACTTCAAGCGGGCCGAGGACAACGAGCGGGGGGCATCCGAGTTCCACGGCACCGGCGGCCCGCTCGCGGTGTCCGACGGGCGGTCCAACAACCCGATGTCCGGCGCCTTCGTCGAAGCCGCCGTCCAGGCCGGCTACCAGAGCAACGACGACTTCAACGGTGCGCACCAGGACGGGTTCGGCTTCTACCAGGTGACCATGAAGGACGGCAGGCGGTGCAGCACGGCGACCGGCTACCTGCACCCCGCGACGGCCCGGCCGAACCTCACCGTGGTGACGAACGTGCTGGCGCACAAGGTGGTCATCGAGAACGGTCGGGCCACCGCGGTGGCCGCCGAGCGGTTCGGCGAGGTGACCGAGTTCCGGGCCGCGCGCGAGGTGATCCTGGCCGCAGGCGCGTACAACTCCCCGCAGCTGCTGATGCTCTCCGGTGTCGGACCGGCCCAGCTGCTCGGTGCGCTTGGCATCGATGTGGTGCTGGACGCTCCGATGGTGGGCCAGAACCTGCAGGACCACCCGCAGGTCCCGCTGGTGTTCACGCACGACGAGCCGATCAGCCTGCTGGTCGGGGGCGAGCCGCACAACGTGCAGCAGTACATGACGAGCGGCACCGGTCCGCTTGCCTCCAACGGTCCCGAGGCGGGCGGCTTCGTCCGGTCCACTTCGGACCTCGCCGCGCCGGACCTGCAGTACCACGCCGCTCCGGTGATGTTCGCCGACGGCGGGCTCGGTTTCCCGACCGCGCACGCGATCTCCTACGCGGGCTGCGTGCTGCGCCCGGCCAGCCGCGGCATGGTCATGATCGCCTCGGCGGACCCGACCACCCGGCCGCAGATCCGGCACAACTTCTACACCGAGGACTCCGACATGGAGTTGCAGATCACCGGGCTGCGCATCGGTCTGGAGATCGCCCGGCAGAACGCGCTGCGGCCCTACACCGGCACGCTGGCCAACGCGCCGGCCTCCGACTCCGACGCCGACCTGCGCGCCTACATCCGGCGCTGGACGCAGACCGAGTACCAGCCGTCCGGCACCTGCGCGATCGGCAGCGTCGTCGACGCGGACCTCAACGTGCTCGGCATCGAGGGCCTGCGCGTTGTCGACGCCTCCGTGCTGCCCACCCTGGTGCGCGGCAACATGAACGCGCCGACGATCGCGGTCGCCGAGAAGGCGGCCGACGTGATCCGCGGCGTCGCGGCCCTGCCCTCCGCGGCCGCCGCGTGACCCGGTGTCCCGTGAGGAGGGAATGATCGTGACCCAGATCGGTCAAACCGGAGAGTTACGGCGGAGTGCTCCGGCCCGCCCGTGGTGGCGGCGCCCGTGGATGGTGCCGCTCGGCATCATCGTGATCGCGTTTCTCGCGTTCTCGCTGCCGCCCTATCTGAGCCTGCAACCCGCTCAGTCCCGGGTCCAGCTCGAGGCGAACTACCCGTTCCACTACCTGTTCGTGCTCGGCCACGTGTTCTTCGGCACGGTCGCGATTCTGACCGCGTGCCTGCAGGTCTGGCCGTGGCTGCGCCGGAAGTACCCGGTGGTGCACCGGTACAGCGGCCGGGTGTTCGTGTTCGGCGGAATGCTGCCCTCGGTGATCTGCGCGGTCGCGCTCACCCCGGTCTCGGCCGGCCCGTTCGGCAACGCGGTCGCGGCGATCCTGTGGGGTGCCACGACATTCGTCGGATACCGGATGGCCCGGCAGCGCCGGTGGGCCGAACACCGCCGGTTCATGATCTACTCCTTCGCCATCACGCTGCAGGTGATCTGGGCCAGGGTGCTGTTCCTGGGCGCACCGCTGGTCACCACGATCGACCTGAACGATCTGCAGCTGCTCCTGGAGGCGGCCACCTGGATGGGCTTCGTGATCAACCTCGTGCTCGCGCAGCTCTGGCTGGACCACACGGCCAGGCGCAGGCGCGCCGCCCGTGCGGCCCGGCCCGCACAACGGCAACAGCGGCCGCCGGCCCAACCGGCCGCCGCCTGATCTGACCATTCCCATGCAAGGAGGTGACCGATGAGCAGCACCGGAACTCGCGCGGTGGTGCTTGGCGGGAGCATTGCCGGACTGTTCGCGGCGAAGGTGCTCTCGGAGGCCTACGACGAGGTGCTCGTCGTCGACCGCGACGTGTTGCTCGGCGCGGACGGGCCGCGGCGCAGCTGCCCGCAGGGTAAGCACATCAACGGCCTGCTGGCCCGCGGCCAGAAGGCGATGGAGGAGCTCTACCCCGGGATCACCGAGGAGCTGTTCGCCGACGGCGTGCCCACCGGCGACCTGGCCGGCGACGTGCGCTGGTACTTCAACGGCCGGCGGCTCAAGCCGCAGAGCGCCGAGCTGGTCTGCGTCGCGGCCAGCCGGCCGATGCTGGAGAAGCACATCCGCAACCGGACCAACGCGGTGGAGAACATCACCTTCCAGCAGGAGACCGACATCCTCGGTCTGGAGACCACTCCGGACCGGCGCCGGGTGACCGGGATCCGCGTGCAGGGCAAGGCGGACACCGCCGAGCGGGTGATCTCGGCCGACCTGGTGGTGGATGCCACCGGCCGCGGCTCGCGCACCCCGATCTGGCTGGAGGACCTCGGGTATCCGCGGGTCGAGGAGGAGCGCAAGAAGATCGGCCTTGGCTACGTCACCCAGCACTACCGGCTGACCAAGGACCCGTACCACGGCGACCTCTCGATCAACCCGGCCGCCTCGCCCGAGGTGCCGCGCGGCGCGATCTTCACCAAGACCGACGGCGACCGGGTCGAGCTGACCGTGTACGGCCTGCTCGGCGACCACCCGCCGACCGACCAGGCCGGCTTCTACGAGTTCGTGAAGTCGCTGGCGATTCCGGACATCCACCTGGCGCTGCAGCATGCCGAGCCGTTGGACGAGCCGGTGGCGTTCCGGTTCCCGACAACGCTTCGGCGGCACTACGAGACGATGAGCCGGTTCCCGGACGGCCTGCTGGTCACCGGCGACGCGGTGTGCTGCTTCAACCCGATCTACGCGCAGGGGATGAGCGTCGCGGCGCTCGGCGCACTGACCATCCGGGCGCACCTGCACACCGGGGCGACACCGCAGCCGTTGCAGTACTTCCGTGACCTGGCAACGGATGCCATCGACGCCACCTGGGAGATGACCAACACGGTCGACCTCAGCTTCAAGGGGGTCGAGGGCAACCGCACGCTGAAGGTCCGGATGGGCCAGAAGTACCTGAAGCTGGTGCAGACCGCAGCCACCCGCGACGGGGCGGTCACCGCCGCCTACATGCGGGCCGCGGGTCTGGTCGAGTCGCCCGAGTCGCTGATGCGGCCGAGCATGGTTCTGCGCGTGCTGCGCAACGCGGTCCGCGGGCCGGCGGCCAACCCGCCGCTGCTCGAGCCCGCGCCCCGGGAGACGCCGAAGACCACCAGGAACACGCGCCGCAAGGCAGCGTGATCGCAAGGAAACAGGGAAAGGGTGGCGCGCCCCCGGCGCCACCCTTTCCCTGTGCGGTTTCCTATGCGGCCAGCCAGGCACGCAGGTGGGCCTGGGCACCGGGCTCGGCGGCCGGGAAGCGCACCGCCATCACCAGCCGCCAGCAGACGGCGAACAGCTCGCGCAGCCGGGCGCAGACCGCGACGCCGGCGGGCAGTGCTTCCGGGTAGGTGTCGAGCAGCGCGGGCGAGACGCCGTTCGGCGTGTCGGCGAAAGAGGCGAGATCCCAGGCCAGCGGGCCGCGCCAGGTGTCCTCGAAGTCGATCCACACCGGACCGTCCGACGTGGCCAGCACGTTTCCGGTGTGCGGGTCGCCGTGCAGCGGCTGGGTGGGCAGCTCGGCCACCGCCGCCCGGAGGCGGATGGCGGCCGCACGCAACCGGTGCAGGCCGGCGGCGTGCACCGATCCGCGCCGCTCCAACAGGTCCAGCGAGCGGGCGATGTCGCCGAGCGGGCCGTCGGCCGGCAGCTCGCCGGGATAACCGCGCAGCGCCGTATGCATCGCGGACAGCGACCGGGCAACCTCGGCGGTGTCCGGCACCGCGCCCGGATCGTGCGGGACGTACCGCCAGAAGGTGAGGGCCAGTTCGCCGTGCCGGTGCGGCCCGGCCGGCGGGTCGGTACACGGCAGGGCCACCGGGATTCCCCGGGCGGCCAGGTAGCGGGCCAGGTCGACGTCCCGGGCCAGCCAGGCGGCCACCCCGGGCCGGATCAGTGCGCTCACCGTGGCCACCCGGGCCACCACCGGCGCCGGCCGCAGGTGGACCAGAACGTTGCTGCCGTCGGAAAGGACCGCCGGGTCGGTGACCCGGACCCCGAACGTGCGCGCGACGCCGACGGCGGCCGCGATGGCCAGGTCGGCTATTTCGCCACCCCGCTCGGTTGCCGGCGGGGCTGGCGCAGCAGGGTGAGCGCGACGGCCACGCCGATGACCGCGAGGATGACACAGGCAAGGAAGCCCGCCCGGAAGCCGTCGGTGAGCGCCTCCGGCCCGTCGGCGCCGGCCACGCTGGCCACCACGACGGTGGAGCACACGGCCACCCCGATCGCGCCGCCGATCTGGAACGCGGCGGTGTTGATCGCCGACGCCAGGCCGGACTCCTGCTCCGGAACCCCGGTCAGCGCGGCGATGGAGACCGCGACGTAGCAGGCGCCGAGCCCCGGACCGAAGACCAGCAGCCCGAAGAAGATGTCGCCGAAGTAGCTGCCGTCCGCCGAGACCCGGCTGAGCAGCAGGCAGCCGACCGCGCCGAGGGCCAGGCCCACCGCGGCGACCATCCGGAAGCCGGTCCTGGTGACGATCGCCTGGCCGGCGAACGAACCGACCACGGCCATCACGGTCATGATGACCGTGCTCAGCCCGAACACGATCGCGGAGTAGCCGAGCACCTGCTGGGCGTAGAGCGAGACCACGAACGGCATGCCGAAGGCGATCGTGCCGAGCAGCACCATCGCGACGTTGCCGCCGACCAGCGCGCGGGACCGGAAGATGCGCAGCGGCACCAGCGGCGCGGCCGACCGTTCCTCGATCCGCAGGAAGATGTCGACCAGGATGGCGCCGGCCACGAGCAGGCCGAGGGTCGGCAGGCTGATCCAGCCCACCTGCGGCGCCTGGACGAGCGCGTAGACGAACAGGACGGCGGCGAGGGTGATCGTGGCCGCACCGGCCAGGTCGAACGAGCGGGTCCGCGCGGTGGCCCGGCTTTCCCGCAGCAGCACCGGGCTGAGCACCAGCAGGCCGATCGCCACCGGGATGTTGATGAAGAAGATCCACTCCCAGCCGAGCCAGTCGGTGATCGGGCCGCCGACCAGCAGCGCCGCGGTGGCGCCGATGCCGCCGATGCCGGACCAGATGCCCAGCGCCCGGTTGCGTTCGGCGTCGACGTCGAAGGTGGTCAGCACGATCGACAGCGCGGTCGGGGCCATGATCGCCGCGGAGACACCCTGCACGGCCCGGGCGGCGATCAGCACACCGGACGTCCAGGCCAGGCCGCAGACCAGCGAGGCGACCAGGAACAGCGCGGTGCCGATCATGAACATCCGGCGGCGGCCGAGCAGGTCGGCCGAGCGGCCGCCGAGCAGCAGCAGGCCGCCGAAGGTGAGCAGGTAGGCGCTGAGCACCCACTGCGCGGCGCCCGGGGCGAACGCGAGCTCCGCCTCGATCGACGGCAGCGCCAGGATGACGATCTGCGCGTCCAGGATCACCATGAAGCTGGCGGTGCAGAGCAGCGCGAGGGCCTTCCACCGGCGCGGGTCGGGTGGCGACGCACCAGCCGCGCCGGAGGATGCCTCGGTTCCCACGTTCAGTTCGGACATGATCCTCTCCTGGTTGTGCGGTCGACCGTGACAGGAGAGGCGCCGCGGCGCATCTTCCAGAGTGCTCAGTCGAACTGGCCGGGTGTGCGGCCCGGACCGGCCGGACCGCGGTAGGCCTGGGCGATGTCCAGCCAGGCGTCGGCCACCGATCCGGTGGCCACGACGGCGAGGTCGGCACGGTGCCGGCGCCGGGTGACCAGCAGGCAGAAGTCCTCGGCCGGGCCGGCGATCCGCTCGGTGGCGTCCTGCGGACCGAATGTCCACACGCGACCGGACGGTGCGGTGATCTCGAACCGGAACTCGACGTCCGGGGTGGGCAGGCCGCGGGCGATGTAGCCGAAGTCCCAGACCCGCACCGCGAATCCGACCAGATGGCCGATCCGGTCGGTGCGCACCGGCGTGACGCCGAGCGCGTCGGCGATGTCCTGGCCGTGCGCGAACAGCTCCATCATCCCGGCGCAGGCCAGCACGCCCGGCGGCAGCGGCCGGACCAGCCACGGCACCAGGTCGGTGGGCGGCACCGCGGCCAGCGCCTTGATCGCGGCGGTCCGGTCGGCGCGCCACCGGTTCAGCAGCACCTCGTCCGGATCCCCGACGTAGTCGGCCATCGCGGCCACCACGTTGGCGTCGAAGTCGTCGGACAGCCGGCTGGCCAGCGCCCCGAACGCGGCCGGGTCGGCGGCCGCCAGCCCGGCCAGCCGGAACGTCGCGGCCAGGTGTGCGATCTGATGCTTCACCGTCCAGCCGGGAGCCGGCGTCGGGGTGGCCCAGCCCCGCTCGTCCAGGTCGACGACGAGCCGGTCGACCTGCTCGCCCTCCGCGGTCAGGTCGGCGATCACATCCGGTTGCTGTGTCACGTCTTTCTCCCGGCTTCGGCTCCGCGGACAGGTTTGTCTCCCAGCATGTCCGGCACCCGAACCGGTTGTCCTCTCCCAGGATGCGGGCCGCGCGGCGAGCTGAGCAATGCCGAAGATGCCCGGCGACCGGCGACCCGCCAGGGTGGTGAGATGACCGAGGTGCAGGACCGGCCCGCGAGTGCGGTCGACGACCGGGCGCTCAGCGAGCTGCACGACCTGTTCCACGCCGGACGGGGACAGGACTTCGCCACCGACGCCGCGGTGCTCTCCGAGGTGGTGCTGGCCAGGTATCCGCGGGCGACCTCGCTGCTCGACGTCGGCTGCGGCACCGGCGAGCACCTGCGCGCGCTGGCCCGGTTCTTCCACGAGGTGGTGGGGCTGGAGCCGGTCCCGGCGATGTGCGACGTCGCAAGGGCGAAGCTGCCCGGTGTCCAGATCCACCACGGTGACCCGCGAACCTTCGACCTCGGCCGGACCTTCGACGCGATCTGTTGCCTGGCCGGCACCATCGGCCAAATGTCCACAATAGACGAACTGGTCGGCGTACTGCGCACGATGGCATGGCACCTGGAACCCGGCGGCGTGCTGGCGATCGACCCGTACTGGTCGCCGGAGAACCATCCGGACGGCCAGGTGGCGCACCACGCCGTGCGCGACCGCGACCGCACGGTGGTGCGGTTGTCCCGGTCCACCCGTCGCGGCGACGCGGTCCGGCACGATGCGCACTACCTGGTGGCCGACCGGACCGGGATCCGCCATCTCACCCATACCCAACCGCTGACCCTGTTCACCCGGTCCGAGTACCTGTCCGCGCTCGAGGCCGCGGATTGCACGGCGGAGCAACTGCCCGCCGCCGGCGGGTTCGCCGCACGCGGCCTGATCGTCGGGATCCGCCGGCACTGACGGTGGGTCGACGGTCGTGTTGCCCGGAGATCTCCGCACTCCAGAAGATGCGGCGCGGCCCACCCGGGTGCGACCGTGGTCATGACCGCCCCGCACGGTGGGAGCCGCGCATGCCCTTTCTTCCCGATCATGCCGTGGACCTGATCACCGGCGAGCTGGCCCGGTTCGGCAAACCCGCCGGCCAGGCCAAGATCGCCGTACTCGGTCTGACCACCCCCGACGGCGCCGACGTGCCGCACACCGCCCCGGCCCGGCCGGTGGTCGCCGCGCTGCGCAAGACCGGCGCCGAGGTCAGCATCTACGACCCGGTCGCCGACCCCGCCGATATCGTCGAGACCTTCGGCCAGCAGCCCGCCGGCTCCCTCCTGCACGCCATCGCCGGCGCCGACTGCATCGCGATCCTGGCCAACCACAAGGAGTTCCACGCCATCGACTTCCCCGCCCTGCGCGAGATGGTCGCGGTCTGCTGCGTCGTCGTCGACGGCCGCGCCGCCTACCCCCAGGAAACCATCGACCGCCTGCACCGCAGCGGCTACACCTACCGGGCCATCGACAACGCCGCGGAGCCGTCCCGGCCCTAGACCCGGCCGTGGTGTTCGATTCCCGCCGGCTGGCACCTACAACGGCGCGTTGCCGTGCTTGCGCTGCGGGCCGAGCTTTCGCTTGTTGCGCAGCATGGCGAGCGCGCCGGCCAGGACCGCCCTGGTCTGCACCGGGTCGATCACGTCGTCGACCAGCCCGCGCTCGGCCGCGTAGTGCGGGTGCATGAGCTGCGCGGTGTACTCGGTGACCAGCTCGGTGCGCAGCTGCGCCGGGTCGGACGAGCGGGCGAGATCCTTGCGGTACAGGATGTTCACCGCTCCCTCGGCACCCATCACGGCGATTTCGTTGGTGGGCCAGGCAACCGAGAGATCGGTGCCGACCGACCGCGAGTCCATCACGATGTAGGCGCCGCCGTACGCCTTGCGCACGATCACCTGCACCCGGGGCACGGTCGCCTCGCAGTAGGCGTAGAGCAGCTTCGCGCCGTGCCGGATCGCGCCGCCGTACTCCTGCTCGGTGCCCGGCAGGAACCCCGGCACGTCCACCAGCGTCACCAGCGGAATGCCGAACGCGTCGCAGAACCGCACGAACCGGGCCGCCTTCTGCGCGGCCGCGATGTCCAGCACCCCGGCGTAGACCAGCGGCTGGTTGCCGACCACGCCGACCACCCAGCCGTCCAGCCGGCCGAGCGCGCAGATCACGTTGCCCGCCCAGTTCTCGTGCACCTCGAGGAACTCGCCGTCGTCGAGCAGTTCGCCGATCACCGCGCGCATGTCGTAGGGCTTGTTCGGCTCGGCCGGCACGATCTCGGCCAGCAGCGGCCGCGGGTCGCCGGCCGCGTCCCGGCCCGGACCGTGCGGCGGCGGCTCAAGGTTGTTGGAGGGCAACAGGGACACCAGGTAGCGCACGTCCTCCATGCAGGCCACGACGTCGTCGTGCACGAACGAGGCCACCCCGGACCGGGTGCCGTGCACGTCCGCGCCGCCCAACTCCGCGTGACTGACCCGTTCGCCGGTGACCGCGGCCACCACGTCCGGACCGGTCAGGTACATCTGCGAGATGTCCCGCACCATGAAGGTGAAGTCGGTCAGCGCGGGGGAGTAGGCGGCACCGCCCGCGCACGGCCCGAGCACGATGCTGATCTGGGGGATGACCCCGGACGCCTCGACGTGCCGCCGGAAGATGCCGCCGTAACCGTCGAGGGCCATCACACCCTCCTGGATCCGCGCGCCACCGCTGTCGTTCAGCCCGATCAGCGGCGCCCCGTTGGCGATCGCCAGGTCCATCACCTTGTGGATCTTGGATGCGTGCGCCACGCCGAGCGAGCCGCCGAAGATGGTGAAGTCCTGGGCGTAGACGAACACCCGGCGGCCGGCGACGGTGCCCGACCCGGCGACCACCCCGTCGGTGTGCGGCCGGTTCGCGCCGATCTTGCTGTCGTGCGCCTGGTGCCGCACGTACATGTCGATCTCGATGAACGAGCCCTCGTCGAGCAGCAGATCCAGCCGCTCGCGCGCGGTCCGCTTGCCGAGCGCGTGCTGCCGGGCGATCGCGTCCGGCGTCCCGGCGGCGATCTTGTCCCGCATCCCGGCGCGCTGCTCGCGCAGCCGTGGCATGGAGCGCGGCGGTTGGTCCGGCGGCGGGTCGGCCGGGCGAGGGTTGACCGGGGAGAGGTGACGGCCCTTGGCCTTCTCCTCCGGTGGCGGGGGAACCGGTGCGGCGGAAGTCATGGGGCCGGCACCAGTTCCTCGACGGCGCCGGCCGCCCGGGCCGACACGTGCCCCGCCCGGCACAGCCAGCGCACCGTGTCCCGCATCGTCTCCTCGACCGGGCGGGCCGGGACGCCCGCGGTCGGCGCGGCACCGGCCACCCGGGTCGCGCAGGCGCAGGTGTAGATCGCGCCGTACTCCGCCGGGATGTGCCACGGCCATACCCGCTGCGCCAGGTTGGCCAGCAGCCCGACCGGAAGCATGGCCCGGGCCGGCAGAAACACCGCCGGCAGGCTCCGCCCGGTGACCCGGCGCAGGGTGCGCACGAACGCGCGGGTGGACACGTAGTGCCCGGGCCCGAAGTACCGCAGCGGCTCGGCCACCGCACCGGTGAGCAGCCGGGCGTGCAACTCCGCGGTGTCCCGCACGTCGCCGAGCGGAAACCCGCCGAGCGGCCAGATCGGGGTGAGCCCACGCAGCACGTCGCGCACCCGGGACACCTGGTCACCGAGCCTCGGGTCGTGCGGGCCGAGCAGGGCCGGCGGGTAGCTGATCACGACCGGCGCGCCGTCGGCGGCGTGCGCCCTTGCGATCCGGTCGGCGGCGGCCTTGCTGGCCAGGTACGTCTCCCGGGTGCGCCCGACCGGGCTGTCCGGCCCGATCACCCGGCCCCGGGCCGGAAACAGTGCACCCACGCTGGACACGTGCACGATCCGGCCGGCACCGGCCCGGCGGGCGGCGGCGAGCACCAACTCGGTGCCCCGCTCGTTGGTCCGCCGGATCCGGGCGTGCTGCCGCCGGTCGAACGAGTAGACCGACGCCGCGTGCAGCACCGCGTCGGCCCCGCGCACCGCCGCGACCACGCCGGCCTCGTCCAGCACGTCGCCGCCGGCGATGTCCACCGCACCGGGATCGACGTCCAGCGGGGTCAGCGCGGCGTCCACAGTGGACTCGTCGCGGACCAGCAGCCGGACCCGGTGCCCGGCCCGGGTCAGCGCGGCGACCGTGTGGGCGCCGACGAACCCGGTGCCGCCGGTGATGGTCACCAGCATGGGACCTCCCTCACGCGCTCTTCGCGGGCGGTAGCAGGTGGTGGAAGCCGCCGGCGTAGAACAGCAACGCCTGCCGGTCCGGGCCGCGGCTCGCGCTCAGCACCCGGCCGAGGAAGATCGAGTGATCGCCGCCCGGATACAGCTCGGCGAGCTCGCATTCCAGCCAGGCCAACGCTCCGTTGAGCAGCGGTGCCCCGGTGTGCGGCCCGAACTCGCAGTCGATCGCGTCGAACTGGGCCAGCCCGATGGGCCGCTGCTTGTTCGCGAAGTACCGCGCGGTCATCTGCTGGTCGGCGGCCAGCATGGACACCCCGAAGCCGCCGGCCCGCCGGATCGACTCGTGGATCCGTGCCGAGTGCGCCACACAGGCCAGCACCAGCGGCGGTTCCAGGGACACCGAGGTGAACGCGTTCGCGGTCATCCCGTGGCCGTGCTCGCCACCGGCGGTCAACACCGTGACGCCGGTGGCGAACCGGGACATCACGTCCCGCAGCGAGCTTTCGGCCATCCAGTGCGTCTGGCCCATCGAGCAACGCCTCCTATGCCGCGTCGGCGAACGTCTTGCCCGGCCGGCCGTCCGAGTAGGGCTCAAGCGCGCTGCGCAGCTCGGCCGGCACCCGGGACGGCACGGTCGCCGTGTTCGGCCCGCGCATGCACGCGATCCGCTGCACCCCCCGGGCCACC
>NZ_DASUCC010000152.1:0-6432 GCF_035762905.1 Actinophytocola sp. | reverse complement strand
GAGGCTTCGGTCTCGACCGCTTCGTCCGCATCGACGTCGGCCGTGTCCGCTTCGTCGGCTTCGGCTTCGGCGGCCCGGGCGGCGGCGGCCTCCTCCATCGCGGCCAGCTTGGCGTCGTCGATCCGGCGCTCCTTGATCCGGGCCTTCTTCCCGCGGAGATCGCGGAGGTAGTAGAGCTTGGCTCGGCGAACCGCGCCGCGACTGACCACCTCGAGCTTGGCGATCGAGGGCGAGTGCACGGGGAACGTCCGCTCCACGCCGACCCCGAACGAGATCTTGCGGACGGTGAACGTCTCGCGGATGCCGCCGCCCTGCCGGCGGATCACCACGCCCTTGAAGATCTGCACCCGCTCGCGGGAGCCCTCGATGACGCGGACGTGAACCTTGAGGGTGTCGCCCGGACGGAAGTCCGGGATGTCGGAACGCAGCGACTTGGCGTCCAGGGCATCCAGGGTGTTCATCGGTGTTCCGTCCTCATCTAGCGTTCCTGCTTTGTCTGCTCCCGGCGACCGCGCGCGGCGGCACGTCCAAGGCGCCGGGGAGGGGGCTTGCGAGGCGCGTGCCCGAGCCCGGCCCGGGCGCGCCAACCGGTCAAGTATGTCAGATGCTCAGGACGGATTCGAAATCGGCTCCTCCCGCAGCCGTTGCAGCACAGCCTGATCGCGCCGGTCCAGCCCGTCCTCGGGCAGCGCGGCGAGCAGGTCGGGCCGGCGCCGGAAGGTCCGCTCCAGCGCCTGGTCCCGCCGCCACCGGTTGATCGCACCGTGGTTTCCGGACCGCAACACGTCGGGCACGGCCAGGTCCCGCCACACCTCGGGCCGGGTGTAGCTGGGGCCTTCGAGCAGCCCGTCGGAGAACGAGTCCTGCTCGGCCGACGCCGGGTTGCCAAGCACCCCGGGCAGCAGCCGGGCGATCGCCTCGACGATCACCATGACCGCGGCCTCGCCGCCGACCAACACGTAGTCCCCGATGGAGACCTCCTCGACCGGCATCCGCCGGGCCGCGTCGGTGATCACCCGCTGGTCGATGCCCTCGTACCGGCCACAGGCGAACACCAGCCGGTCCTGCCCGGCCCACTCCCGGGCCAGTCGCTGGGTGAACGGCCGCCCGGCCGGGGTCGGCACCACCAGCCGCGGGGTGTCGCCCGCGCACACCGTGTCCAGTGCCTCGCCCCACACCTGCGGCTTCATCACCATGCCGGGGCCGCCGCCGTACGGGCTGTCGTCCACCGCCCGGTGCACGTCGTGCGTCCAGTCCCGCAGGTCGTGCACGTCCAGCCGGAGCAGGCCGCGCTCGATCGCCTTGCCGAGCAGCGCGGCCCGCAGCGGGGCGAGGTACTCGGGGAAGATCGTGATCACGTCGATGCGCATCGGGGCGGTGCTCGACGATTCGCTCGCAGGCTCGCTCATCATGGCTCCAGCAACCCTTCCGGTGGGTCGATCACGACCCGCCGGGCCCGCATGTCCACCTCGGGCACGATCGCCCGGACGAACGGCACCAGGGCCTCCCGCCCACCGTCGAGGGTGAGCACGAGCAGGTCGCTGCCCGGGCCGTGGGCGACCTCGAGCACGGTGCCGATCCGGGTGCCGTCGGGCAGTTCGGCGGCCAGCCCCGCCAGTTCGTGGTCGTAGAACTCGTCCGGGTCCTCGGTCGGTGGCAGGTCGGCGACGTCCACCACGAGCAGCGCACCGCGCAGGGTCTCGGCCACGTCCCGGGTGAGCACCTCGGCGAACCGGACCAGCAACCGCTCCTGGTGCCGCCGCACCGCCGCCACGGTCAACGGCCGGCGGGTGCCGTCGCGCAGCTGGGCGGTCATGGTGGCACCGTCGGCGAACCGCTGTGCGGGCTCGTCGGTGCGCACGTCGACGGCCAGCTCGCCACCCACCCCGTGGGCCTTGGCGACCCGGCCGACGACGACGTCCGAGCTCACTGGTCGGTGTCGACGACGTCCACTCGGATTCCACGGCCTCCGATGCCGGCCATGACCGTGCGCAGCGAGGTCGCGGTGCGGCCGCCCCGGCCGATCACCTTGCCGAGGTCGTCCGGGTTGACGTGCAGCTCGAGCGTGCGACCCCGCCGGGTGGTCACCAGCTCGACGCGCACGTCGTCCGGATGATCGACGATGCCCCGCACCAGGTGCTCAAGCGCGTCCGCCAAAAAACTCACGACTCTTCCTTGGCGTCCTTGTCGTCCGGCTTGTCGGCCTTGGCATCGGGTTTGGCTTCGGTCTTGGCTTCGGCCTTGTCCTTGGCCTCGGCCTTCCTCGGCGTCCGCTTCTTCGGCGTGGTGGCCTCGGTGGTGGGCTCCTCGCCGGCCGCCTTGAGCGCGGCCTCGAACAGCTCCTGCTTGCTCGGCTTGGGCTCGGCGCGGCGCAGCGTGCCCTCCTCGCCGGGCAGGCCCTTGAACTTCTGCCAGTCGCCGGTGACCTCGAGCAGGTGCTGGACCGGCTCGGTCGGCTGGGCGCCGACGCCGAGCCAGTACTGGGCGCGCTCGGAGTCGATCTCGATCAGGCTCGGCTCCTCCTTGGGGTGGTACCGGCCGATCGTCTCGATCGCCTTGCCGCTCCGGCGGGTCCGGGCGTCGGCCACGACGACCCGGTAGTACGGCGCCCGGATCTTTCCGAGCCGCTGCAGCTTGATCTTGACAGCCACGGGGTGGGTTGCTCCTCAACACTCTCGATGCTCATGGTTGGGCGTCGCGGCCCGAGTGGGGACGGATCACGACTGCCCGGAGGTTCTTGACGCCGTGGCACGGTGAGAGGGTCCGGCCACAGCGGACAATCCGTCATTCTGCCAGACCGGCGAACGGCGCGACCTCCACCCCGGCGCCGGCCAGCGCGGCGCGGACCGCCCGGGCGTGTGCGACCGCCCCCGGAGTGTCGCCGTGCAGGCATAACGACGCCGCCGGCACCGCGAGCACGGTGCCGTCCACGGCGACCAGTTCGCCGGCGGTGGCCAGGCGCACCGCCCGGTCCACCACCTCGCCGGTGTCCACCAGCAGCGCGTCCGGCCGGCCACGCGGGACCAGCGTGCCCTCCGGGGTGTAGCCGCGGTCGGCGAACGCCTCGAGCACCGGCGTGAGCCCGGCGGCTTCGGCGGCGGCCAGCAGCCGGGAGCCGGGCAGGCCGAGCACCGGCAGCGGACCGAACGCGCGCACCCCGGCCACCACGGCCTCGGCCTGCGCCTGGTGGTGCACGGCGGCGTTGTAGAGGGCGCCGTGCGGCTTGACGTAGGCGACCCGGGTGCCGGCCGCTCGGGCGAACGCCGCCAGCGCGCCGAGCTGGTAGAGCACCGCGTCGGCCAACTCCGCCGGGTCGATCTCGATGAACCGCCGGCCGAACCCGGCCAGGTCCGGGTAGGCGACCTGGGCGCCGATCGCGACGCCCCGGTCGGCGGCGACCCGGCACACCCGGCGCATGGTGGACGGGTCGCCAGCGTGGAAACCGCACGCCACGTTGGCCGAGCTGACCACCTCGAGCAGGGCGTCGTCGTCGCCGAGCCGCCAGATGCCGAAACCCTCGCCCAGATCGCTGTTCAGGTCGATGGTCGCCGTCATGGCGGCATGACGTCGAAGGCGATCAGCAGCACCGCCAGCGCCGGCAGGAAGTTGTTGACCTGGTGGGCGATGATGCTCGCGCCGAGCCGGCCGGTGAACAGCCGGGCCAGCCCGATCGGGATCCCGATGACCAGCAGCAGCGAGGTGCGCAGCGGTTCGAGATGGCTGATCGCGAAGATCACCGTGGTGAGGACGAACACCATCCAGCGGCCGTAGTTCGCCCGTTCCAGGGCGCCCCACAGCAGGCCCCGGTAGATGATCTCCTCGCAGACCGGCCCGATCAGCCAGACGAACAGGAACATGGTGATCGCGGCCGCACCGGGCAGCCGCTGGTTCTCCACCAGCTTGCCCAGCGCGGACGAGGCGTTGTCCTCGCCGACGATCCGGGTCCACAGGAACGCCGCCACCGACGTGCAGACCAGCCCGATCAGCCCGAGCCGCACGCCGACCCAGACGTCCGCCCAGCGCCAGGTCAGCCCCAGATCCAGCCGCGGCCCGTTGCCGCGCAGCACGGTGACGAGCACCGCAACCGCGGCGGCCAGCAGCGGCGGCACCATCGTGCCGACCAGCACGACCGGCACCGAGATGCCCTGCCCCGGCGAGAGCACCTCCGCGATCGCGCCGATCAGCACCGCGGACAGCACGAGCACCGCGAAGACCAGCCCGAATGACCAGATCCCCCAGCGGTGCTGCCTTCGCGGTTCCCCGACCGGTCGCGTCGCCTCCGGACGGCGGTCGACGACGTCGCTCACGTAGGGACCCCTCCGCCGAAATGTGGTGGCGCTCTGAGACTAGCCGGTGTCCTAGCTGATCACCCGTCCGCGAAGGATGATTCGCGTAGGTGTCCGCAGGGTGTCCAGTGCGGACCGGGGATCGGCGTCGACGGCGAGCAGGTCGGCGGCCGAACCCTCGTCCAGCGCGGACCAGCCCAGCCAGTCCCGGGCCGCCCAGGACGCCGCGCCGAGTGCGCGTTCGGCGGACAGCCCGGCCGCGTGCAGCGCGACGATCTCGTCGACGATCCGCCCGTGGCCGATCCCGCCGCCGGCGTCGGTGCCCGCGTAGACCGGGATGCCGGCCTCGATCGCGGCGGCGATCACCGGCCGGTTGCGCTGGTGCAGGGCGCGCATGTGCGCCGCGTAGGCCGGGTACTTGTCGGCCTGCGCGGCGATGTCCGGGAACGTGGCGATGTTGATCAGCGTCGGGACCAGCGCGGTGCCCCGCTGCGCCATGGCCGCGATGGTGGCGTCGGACAGGCCGGTGCCGTGCTCGATGCAGTCGATCCCGGCGTTGATCAGGCCGGGCAGGGCGTCCTCGCCGAACACGTGCGCGGTCACCCGGGCGCCGGCGTCGTGCGCCACCGCGATCGCCTTGGTGAGCACGTCGTCCGGCCACAGCGGCGCGAGGTCACCGATGTCCCGGTCGATCCAGTCGCCGACCAGCTTGACCCAGCCGTCGCCGTAGCCGGCCTGCTCGGCGACGGCGGCCGGCAGGTCGGCCGGGTCGTCCAGTTCCACCCCGATGTGCGCGATGTAGCGCTTGGGCCGGGCCAGGTGCCGGCCGGCGCGCACGAGCCGGGGCAGGTCGAGGCGTTCCTGCAACGGCCGGGTGTCCAGCGGCGAGCCGCAGTCGCGGATCAGCAGGGTGCCGGCGTCCCGGTCGGTCTCCGCCTGCACCTGCGCGGCGGCCAGGTCGCCGGCCGCCATCCCGACGTGGCAGTGCGCATCCACCAGACCGGGCACAAGAAACCCACCGTCCACAATGGACTCGGCGCCGGGCACCGGCTGGGTCCGGATCCGCCCGTTGACGATCCAGAGGTCGCGTTCCTCACCCTCGGGGAGCACGACTCCCCGCACGTGCAGCGCGGTCATGGCAGCAGGCTACTCAAGATCGGCACGTTCGCATGGCGAACAAATCCGGATCGCAAAACCCTGCTCCCGGCCCTGGAAACGCAATACGCGGAGGGGGCAAGCTGGGACGTCATATTTTTCGCCGACTTCGGTTCCCTTTCTCACCAGCTCGATCCAAGGAGGCGTGCACACATGCGGAGACCCGTTCTCCGGAGGGCCATGCCGCTTGCCGCGGCAGCAGCACTTGCGATCCTCTCCCTGCCAACGATGCCGGCGGTGGCGCAACCCGCACCGGCGGCCGGTCCGGCCTCGCACGTCCAGGGCGACGTGTCCACCAGCCAGGACATCGACAACCGGGGCGCGGCGGCGGCGCCGAGCGCCCAGGCGCGCACGACCACCGCCGAGCGCAGCATCGCCGTTCGGTGGAACCTCTACGGCACCCCGGCCACACTCGTCCCGCGCACCGACATTGCGCCGCGGGCCGCCGCGGGCGCCGATCCGGTCGCCATAGCCCGCGGTTTTCTCGCGACCAACCGCACCGCATTCGGCTTATCGGACCATTCCATCAATGAGATGGATGTATTGGTGAACCGGCCCATGGGCGAGGGTTCCTACGTCATGCTGCGGCAGCGGTTCGGCTCGCTGCCATCGGCCCTCGACGGCCTGGCCGCGTTCGGCATCCGGGACGGCGCCGTCGTGTACCTGACCTCGACGATCAGCCCGAACCAGGCGGCGCCCGAGCCGGCCACCCTGTCGGCGGAGCAGGCGCTGGCGGCCGCGGCGGCCGACGCCGGACTCGCGCTGGACGCGGTGGGCACCAGCCGGGTGCAGCCCGGTGCGGTGCCGATGCCGGGTGCGGCGGCCCGGTCGGCGTACCAGGTCGTGCTGCTCGGCAAGGACCAGGCCGACCTCACCGGGTTCACCACCTACATCGACGGCCGCACCGGGAAGGTGCTGTTCCGCGAGGACATCGTCGACCACGACGTGGACAACCCGGAGTGGGACGTGTTCCCGGCCAACCCGCCGGCCG
>NZ_DASUCC010000151.1:0-68247 GCF_035762905.1 Actinophytocola sp. | reverse complement strand
CCGCCCCCCCCCCCCGGCCCCGGCGCGCGCGGGGTGTCAGGGCCAGGGGGTGGGTGGGGGTGGTGGGGTGACGGGTGGGCGGTCGTCGCAGGTGATGGTGTTGGGCAGGTGCCAGGGGGCGAGCCAGCCGTCGTTGTCGCCGTGGTCGGTGAGGGCGAACTCGGAGCCGGTGGCCGGGAAGTGGAAGGAGCCGCAGTTGTTGACCGCGACCGCACCGACGTTGCGGGCGTCGACGTTCGAGAAGGTGGCGGCGCCGGCGGTGCGGGCGCTGAGCACCGAGGTGCCGGTGCCGTCGACGCGGGTGTCGGCGACGTGCACGTTGGTGATCGTGTAGAGATCGCGGACGGCCCACTCGGAGACCAGCATGATCGCGTTGTAGGTGTTGTCCAGGAAATGGTTGCCGACGAGCTGGAGGTCGGCGTCGATGGACCGGTCGAGCGCGTAGATCCAGATGGCGCCGAGCCCGAGGTTCCAGTTCAGCTCCCAGCCGCCGGCGCGAACCGTTGTGTTGGCAGTGATCCACGCGGAACCGGCGAACGGCTCGGCGCCGAACCGGGAGCCGAGGTGCAGCCCGCTGCCCTCGCGGACCGGGTCGGCGACGAGGTTGGCCGACACCGTGTTGCCGGTGCCGCCGTAGAGGGCGATTCCGTTGGCCAGCACCGGAGACTGCACCGTGTTGTGGTCGAAGGTGTTGCCCGCGTTGGGAATGTGCTCGGACCACATGGCCAGGCCGTCGTCGCCGGTGTTGCGGATGAAGTTGTTGGACACCACCGAGTTCGTGACTCCGGTGTGGAAGTTGAGGGCGTCGGCGATCTGGTCCACGATCACGTTGTCGGTGACCCGGAGGTTGGACATCGGACCGTCCAGCCACAGGCCCACCTTGGTGTGCCGGATGTGCAGGCCGCGCACGGTGGAGTCGGTCAGCGCACCGCCGATGCCGTTCACCTGATCCAGGTCGATCCGCTCCCGGACGTCGCCCTCGATGGCGAAGCCGGACAGGTGCACGTTGCGGCTGCCCCCGGCGGCGGCGGGCCGGCCGTAGAAGCCGACCCCGGTGTGCACCGAGCCGTCCGGTGCCGGCGGGTCCAGCGCCACCTCGCGGCCCTTGATGATCGTGTACCAGCTGCCGGCGCCCTCGATCGTCACGTCGTCCACGATGATGTGCCGGTTCACCTGGAATGTGCCCGGCGGAACGTAAACCGGAACCCGGTGCCGCCGGGCGAACGCGATCGCCCGGTCGAATGCCGGCGCGGAGTCGCGCCGCCCGGTCGGATCTGCGCCGAACAGCAACAGGTTGGCGGCGCGGAGGTTGACCTGCGGCCGGCCGACGAGCTGCGAGTCGAGCAGGTCGATCACGGTCCACGCGGCCGGGCTGCCGGCCGGGACGGACAGCCGCAACCGGTCCCCGGCCCGGTAGGTGCGGTCGAGCAGCAGTCGTTGCTCGTCGTAGAAGTGACTGGGGCGGAACGGTTTCGGGATGACCGGACGCGGCGTGGTCGCCTCCGGCACGCACGAGCACTCGGTGATCCACCAGTCCGGGTGCAGCAGGTCGGCGTTCGGGTCGTTGCTGAACGGATACTGGTTGTACAGCCAGGCGTACCGCGAGGTGAGCGTCATGGTGCGGCGGTCCCGGCCGTTCACCGTGACCGCGAGCGGCGCGGTGATCCCGCCGCCGCCCGGCGCGTCCGGGATGCTGTACCGCACGGTGATCGCGTTCGTCGGGCCGGGCAGCGTGAACTCGACGTGCTGCCCCGCGAGCAGGCGGACCGCGGTGCGGCCGGATGCCTCCGCCGGCAGGGTGTACGCGGTCCGGTCCGGCCCGATCACCGTGCCGGTGCTCACCGCGTTCTCCGCCTCCTGCTCGGCGAAGTCGACGTGCGCGCCCCGGCCAGCCACGAGCCCGGGGTCCAGACCGGCTCGCGTCACGACCGGGGCCCGGTGGGCGTCCGCGATGCCCGGGAGGCACAGGCCCGCGGTCACCGTGACGGCGACCGTGGCGGCAACGGTGGTGATCGCGGCCCGGCGGGACGACATGCGGTGACCTTAGGACCGCGATCCGTGCTGCCACAAGTACTTGCAGTCATTCTGTTCAGTTATTGCATGATCTTGCGAAAACTCACACCTTCCCGACGCCCGCCCCCGCCAGCACGCTGGCCCGCACCGAGTTCGGATCGTCCAGCGTGTAGGCGTAGTAGTCGCGCGCCTCCTGCACGGTGCCGCTGCAGTCCGGCTGACCGGACTCGCCGACCAGCACGTTGTTGCGCGCGACGCACCGCCCGGTCGGGCCGGCGTAGTGGTTGGTCACCGTCTCCTCGGTGTTCTCGAAGTAGTTGCCCTCCACCAGACATCCGGCGTTCGCCTGGCAGGCCACACCCACGTCGGTGTTGTGCAGGTAGTAGTTGTTGTAGATGTGCACCGGCTCGCCGAACCGGATCCGCGGGTTGCGCTGCGGGGTCTGGTTGAAGAAGTTGTGGTGGTAGGTCACCTTCAACCGGCCGATGTCCTGCGCGCCGGCCCCGTCGTCGTGGCCGAGCAGCATGTTCTTCGTGTGGTTGTGCGTGTGGTTCCAGGACACCGTGAGGTAGCTCGACCCGCGCTTGATGTCGACCGCTCCGTCGAACCCGCCACCGCCGATGTCGTTGTGGTCGATCCACACGTGGTGGGAGAACATCTGCACGTTGATCGCGTCGTCCGGCCAGTTCCGGAACGACAGGTTGCGCACGATCACGTTGTGCACCGCGTTCGCCGGCGGCGCGGTGATGCCGTCGTCGTTCGGCAGGCCGATGTTCAGCCCGCCACCGGTGAACCCGGCCGTGGCGCCGACTCCGATGATCGACTTGTCCGACCCGACGTTGTGCATCGGACCGGGCAGCGTGATCGTGCCGCGCACGCAGATGTTCAGCGGCCCGGACGCGGCGATCGCGCCGAGGAACTCCTGCGCCGTGTCCACCTCGACGGTCGGCCCGCCGGCCCCGCCGGTGGTGCCGTTCTGGCCCAACACGTTGACCGAGGCGAACCCGTTCGGCCGGGCCGAGGTGTCGCAGGTGCCCGGCGTCGGCGGCACCGTGGTCGTGGTCGTCGGCGGCTGACCCACGCCCGGCGTGTCGGTCACCAGCACGTCGTCGAACGACGCGCTGGCGAACAGCGTCGCAAGACCCATGCGCCCGTTGGCGAACGTCGCGTCGGTGGCCGAAACCACCAAGACGTTGTTCAGGAACCCGCGCAGGTTCAGGCCGAACGCCTCCAGCCGCAGCGTGTGGAACGTGCCGACCCCGCCGTCCGAGGGCGCGGAGGCCAGCGGACTGAGCGCACCGCCGACCCGCCTGCCCAGCTCGATCGTGCCGCTGCTGGTGACGCCCAGGTAGTAGTAGTTGCTGGTGTTCTGCATCCGGGCGGTCACCGCGACGTGCCGGTTCGACCCGCCGAACCCGGTCGGCTTGACCCGCACCTGCACACTCTGGTCGGCCCAGATCGATCCGCCCATGGCCCGGGCGTCCGAGCTGGTACCCGACTGCCGCCACACCGGCGACCCGTCGGCCACCACCGACCAGCTCCCGCCGGACCGCGACCAGCCGTTGGCGTTGCCGTCGTCGAAGTTGTCCGTGAAGAGCACCGCCGCCGGCCCTGCTGATACTGCCGACGGCGAGGCCAGCACGGCGGCCACCGCGAGGATGAGCCCGCTGGCCGCGGCGGTGACCGCGGCCAGCCGGATGCGCCGGCTCATCAGATCCGGCCAACGCCCGCACCGGCGGTGACCGATGCCTTGACATTGTTCGGGTTCTGCGGCGTGTAGGAGTACGGCACGCCGCCGACGCTGCCGCCGGTGGCACAGCTGCCCGAGCCGACGAACACGTTGTTCACCGCCCGCAGCGCGCCGGCCGGGGAACTGCCCTGGCCCAGTTCGCACGGCGACTCGGTGTTCTCGAAGTAGTTGCCCTCGACCAGCACCGCGCTCTGCATCGTGGACGCGACACCGTAGTCGTCGACCGCGCCGTAGTAGTTGTTCAGCACGTGCACCACGTTGCCGAACCGGGTGCGCGGGTTGCGCTGGGTCGTCTCGTCGAACCAGTTGTTGTGGTAGGTCACCCGCAGCCGGCCGCTGTCCTGCGCGGTGTCACTGTCGTCGCGGCCGAGCAGCATCGTCTTGTCCGTGCCGTCGAAGTGGTTCCAGGACACCGTGGCGAAGTCCGAGCCGCGCTTGATGTCCACCGAGCCGTCGGCGGCCGGCCGGAACGTGTTGTGGTCGATCCAGACGTGGTGGGTGAACATCTGCACGTTGATCGAGTCGTCGTTGGCGTCTTCGAAGATCAGGTTGCGGATGATCACATTGTGCACGGCGTTGGCCGGCGGCGAGGTGATGTCGTCGTCGATCGCCAGGCCGACGTTGAACCCGCCGCCGCTGATCCCGGAGTTGGACCCGACACCGATGATCGTCTTGTCCGAGGACACCTCGTGCATCCCGGACGGTACGGTGATCATGCCCTGCACCCGGACGGTGCGCGGGCCGGCCGCGTTGATCTCGCTGATCAGAGCGGAGGCGGTGGTGACGGTGACGGTCGGGCCGCCGGCGCCACCGGTGGTGCCGTTCTGGCCGAGGCCGTTCAGCGTGGCGTAGCCCATGATCCCGGCCGGCGGCTGTGGCCCCGGTCCGGGCGAGGTGGTGGTGGTGGTCGTCGTGGTCGTGGTCGGCGGGGTGCCGGTGGTGGTTTCGACCAGGACGTCGTCGAAGGAGGCGCTGGCGTTGAAGGTGGCCAGGCCGGCGCGGCCGGAGCCGAACTGGGTGTCGGTGGCCTGGCCGACCTGGGTGCCGTTGACGAAGCCGCGCAGCGTGCTGCCGTTGACCTCGAGGCGCAGCGTGTAGAAGGTGCCGGTGGTCACCGTGAACGAGGTCGACGACAGCGTGGTCGACGAGCCGCTGGCCAGCTTCTTGATCTGCACCGTGTTGCTGGAGCGCAGGGTCAGGTAGTAGTAGCTGGTGTTGCTCTGGGCGCGGGCCAGCACCGCGGTGAACCGGTCGGATCCGTTGAACGCCAGGGCTTTGACTCGGGCCTGCACGGCGTAGTTGGACCAGGTGCTCTGGCCGGCCAGGGCGCGGGCGTCGCTCGAGGTGCTGGACTGGCGGGCGACCTGGGAGCCGTCGGCGGTGACCGACCAGGAACCGCCGGAGCGGGTCCAGCCGTCGAGGTTGCCGTCCTCGAAGGTGTCCGAGAGCAGGGTGTCGGCCCGGGCGGTCGGTGCGTTGGACACCGAGACCAGCGCGAAGACCACCGCGCTGATCGCCACCAGCGCAGCGGCAACCGACCAGAACCGTTTGCTGAACGTGCCGGCTAATGCTGTTGCGGGCATGGCGAAACCTCCCGTGGGCCAGGGTGGGCAGGGTGTGGGCGTGCCGGTGTGCCGGATCGGTCCGATGTGGACTCGACAGAGCTCCTGCCAAGCAGACTAGGCACCACCCCGTGGACAATCGCGCACAGCGTGTGGACTTTGGAGCTACTGCCGGGTCAGCACCACTTTGAGCGCGCCGGAGTTCTGCGGGTCGGCGAACACGTCATAGGCCTCGGGCATCTGGTCCAGGGTGAACCGGTGGGTGACGAACGCCGAGACGTCCAGCCGGCCGGCGGCCAGCATGCGCAGCAGGGTCGGGGTGCTGTAGGTGTCGACCAGACCGGTGGTGACCGTGACGTTGCGGATCCACAGGTCCTCCAGGTGCAGCGTCGCCGGCTTGCCGTGCACCCCCACGTTCGCCACGTGTCCGCCGGCGCGGACCAGCGTGGTGCACAGCTCGAAGGTCTCCGGCACGCCGACCGCCTCGATCGCCACGTCCGCGCCGAGCCCGCCGGTCAGCTCGCGAACCAGGCCGACCACGCCCTGCTGAGGGCTGGCCACCAGGTCCGCGCCGAACCGGGTGGCCGCATCCAGCCGGGGCTGGGCCAGGTCCACCGCGACGATGTGGCTCGGGCTGTACAGCCGGGCGGCGAGTATCGCGGCCAGCCCGATCGGGCCGGCGCCCACCACCACCACGGTGTCGCCGGGCTGCACCCCGCCGTTGCGCACCCCGACCTCGTATGACGTGGGCAGGATGTCGGCGAGCAGCACGGCCGCCTCGTCGCTCACCCCGTCCGGCAGCGGGTGCAGCGAATGGTCGGCGAAGGGCACCCGCACGTACTCGGCCTGGGTGCCGTCCACCCGGTGCCCGAGGATCCAGCCGCCGCCCCCGATGCACTGGCCGTAGCTGGCCGAGCGGCAGTAGCGGCACCGGCCGCAGGCGCTGATGCAGGACACCAGCACCCGCTGGCCCGGGGCGACGAGGCCGACCCCGGCGCCCACCTCGGCGACCGTGCCGACCGCCTCGTGGCCGAGGATGCGGCCGGACTCCACGGTCGGCACGTCGCCCTTGAGGATGTGCAGATCGGTGCCGCAGATCGTGACGGCGTCGACCCGGACGATGGCGTCGGTTGGCTCGAGCAGGCCGGGCTGGGTCACGTCGCGCCAGACCCGGTGACCCGGCCGCTCGTACACCAGCGCCTTCATCGGTGCCTCCCGAGTCACTCGGAGGAGTGATTGTGGACGGACACATCGGACAGTCCACAGGCCGCCGATTAGCGTCACGGTGAGCATACGGGAGGTAACGATGAGACACCGGAAGGTCGCGGACGTGATGACCACCGAGGTGGCGACCGCGCGTGAGGGCACCACGTTCAAGGAGATCGTCGCGATGCTGCATCTGCGCGACGTCAGCGGCGTGCCGGTGCTCGACGTGGACGACCGGGTGGTCGGCATTGTCACCCAGGCGGACCTGTTGCCCAAGCAGGGCGCGCAGGAGCCGGTCCGGGCGCGCTCCGGGTGGGACCGGCTGCCGCGCCCGCGGAGCCGGGACCGGGCGCAGGCCACCACCGCCGCCGGCCTGATGGCGACGCCGGTGATCACCATCGGCCCGGATGCCACCGTGGTCGAGGCGGCGCGGTCGCTCTACGGACACGGGATCAAGCGGCTTCCGGTGGTGGACACCGACGGCCGGCTGATCGGCATCGTCAGCCGCCGCGACCTGCTCTCGGTGTTCCTGCGCACCGACGAGGAGATCGCCCGGGAGATCACCCGCGAGGTGTTCGGCCGCAACCTCGGCATCCCGGTCGGCCCGGACACCGTGATCGTCCAGGTCCGCCGCGGCATGGTCACCCTGCGCGGCGAGTTGGACCGCCGGAGCACCATCCCGATCGCCGAACGCCTCAGCGCACAGGTCGACGGCGTCATCGACGTCCGCTCCCACCTCACCTACGCCCTCGACGACACCAGCATCCGCATCCCCGACTCGATGACCGTCGACATCACCCACGAACCCGAGCGGATCTGACCCACGCCGCGGCAGCACCGTCCGGCATGCTCGAGGCATGACGGAGATCGAGTACCTGCTCCCGCTCAGCACGTCGGCCGAGGAGGGGGACCGCCGGGCCGAGGTGGCGGTGCTGCCGGTGGGCAGCTTCGAGCAGCATGGCGCCCTGCTTCCGCTGATCACCGACACCGTGGTCGCGGTCACGGTCACCAAGGCCATCGCGGCCGCCTATCCGGTGCTGCAACTGCCGCCGGTCACGATCTCGTGCTCGCACGAGCATGCCGGCTGGGCGGGCACCGTGAGCATCTCGGCGGCCACGCTGTACGCGGTGATCAACGACGTCGCCGCCTCGCTGCGCGCGGGCGGGATCGACCGGCTGGTCGTCGTCAACGGGCACGGCGGCAACTACGTACTGTCCAATGTGGTCCAGGAGGCCGGCCCGCGCGGGCACCGGATGGCGCTGTTCCCGACCGAGGTCGACTGGCTGACGGCGCGCGCCGCGGGCGGGATCCGCACACATCCGGACAGCGACATGCACGCCGGCGAGTTGGAGACCTCGCTGCTGTTGCACGCCCATCCGGGTCTGGTGCGGCCCGACTACGCCGCGCACGACCACCTTGCCGACGAGCGGAACCGGATGCTCACGCTCGGACTGGCCGCCTACACGGCGTCCGGTGTGGTCGGCCTGCCCTCCCTGGCCTCCGCCGAGAAGGGCCGCGACGTGCTGGCCAGCCTGGTCGCGTCGTTCGCCGACGTGCTCTCCGCGTTGAGCACTCCGTCCAGGTGAGGCAGGAAATGCCCGAGCCGCTCGCGCTTGGTGCGCAGGTAGGGCAGGTTGGACTCGCTCGGGGTGACCAGCAGCGGAACCCGCTCGCTGATCAGAATTCCGTAGCGCAGCAACGAGTCCAGCTTCTTCGGGTTGTTCGACAGCAGCCGGACCGAGGAGATGCCGAGGTCGTGCAGGATCTCCGCGGCCATCCCGTAGTCCCGGGCGTCCACCGGCAGGCCGAGCGCCACGTTCGCCTCGACTGTGTCCAGCCCTTCCTCCTGCAGCGCCATCGCGCGCAGCTTGGCCAGCAGCCCGATCCCCCGGCCCTCGTGGCCCTTCATGTAGATGAGCACGCCGGCACCCTCGGCCACGATCGCCCGCAGCGCGGCGGCGAGCTGGTCGCCGCACTCGCACCGGGTGGAGCCGAACACGTCGCCGGTCAGACACTCCGAGTGCACCCGGGTGAGCGCGCCACGCCGCCGGATCTCCCCGTACACCAGCGCGACGTGCTCATCGTCGCGGTCCCGGTCCAGGTAGCCGACGGCGCGGAAGTTCCCGTGCACGGTGGGCAGGTTGATGTCCACCACCCGTTCGATCGCCGTCTGCGGCCCCACTTCGGCCAGGCCGGTCATGATGTGACTCCTTCTTTCTGCGGCGCCGTACGGCGAGCGAGCATCAGGATGCCGGGCAGGCTCGCCACCAGCCCGAGCACCCCATAGATCATGGCGGCGGTGAGCCCCTGCGCGGAGCCCAACCCCGCGGCCCCGAACAAGAGTGCGGTTACCCCTTCTCGCGGCCCGAAACCCCCGATGTTGACCGGCAGTCCCATCGCCAGCAGCGACAGCACGACCAGCGGCACGATCTGGGTGACCGGCGCGGTGACCCCCGCGGCGTGCGCGGCGATCACGAACAGCGCGACATGCCCGGCCAGCGCGGCGGCGGACAGCGCGACCACGCCCGGCCACGCGTTCCTGGCCAGCAGGCCGACCCGGACGTCGTCGAACGCGCGGCCCCAGCGCGAGTCCGGCCGCACCCGGCCGCGGGCCGCGAGGAACGCGATCGCCAGCAACGCCACCGCGCCGAGGGCGACCAGGATGATGTCCCGGACCGGGGCGATCACCGGGAGGGTGAGCAGCACCCCGACCGCCGCGGCGATGATCACCGCCTGGCCGGCGGTCCGCTCGAGCAGCACCGCTCGCACGCCGCGGCCGACGTCGCCTTCCTGCTTGCCGTGCCGGACCGCGCGGTGTACGTCGCCGAGCACGCCGGCCGGCAGCACCGCGTTGAGGAACAGCGCCCGGTAGTAGTCGCCGACCGCCTGCCCGAGCGGCAGCCGCAGGCCGAGCCTGCGGGCCACGAGGCACCAGCGCAGGGCGCACAGCACCGTGGTGGCCGCGCCGATGCCCAGCGCGGCGAGCACCTCGGGGGCGTCGATCCGGCTCAGGCCCTCCAGGAAGCTGCGCGCACCCAATTGCCACACCAGCGCCACGACGATGCCCAGCCCGATCAGCAGGCGCAGCCACGGCCACGCCGCCCGCAGGCGCGACCGGCCGGTGCCGGGTTCGGGCGGCGCGACGCGAAGATCCGGATCGGCCGGGGTCTCGAGAGTCAGACCGCGCATGACGGCTCCCGCCACAGCCGGGTCAGCACGCCCGCCAGGCGGCGCGCGGCCATGTCCCAGTCCTCGAGCAGCCGGCGCCGGTCCCGGGCCGAGGACCGCAACCGGTCCCGCAGCCGGGCCTCGGTGAGGAACCGGCGCAGCGCGTTGGACAGCGCCGCCGCGTCGCCGGGCGGCACCAGGATTCCGGGCACCCCGCCGTCCGGGCCCTTGCCCAGCGTGTCCGGCAGGGCGCCGGCCGCACTGGCCAGCACCGGCACCCCGCGGGCAAGCGCCTCGGTCACCGCCATGCCGTAGGTCTCCGCCCGGGACGGCAGCACCACCAGGTCGGCGGCCGAATACCGGGGCGCGAGGTCGGTCGGCGGCAGCGGGCCGGCCAGCGTGATCCGGCCGGACAACCCGCGCAGCGAGATCAGCCGGAGCAGCCGCTCGACGTAGCCGGGGTGGCTGCTCACCGCGCCGATGCACTCGCAGTACCAGGGCAGGTCGGCCACTCCGGCCAGTGCCTCGACCAGCACGTCCTGCCCCTTGCGCGGGGTGACCGAGGCGACGCAGAGCAGCCGCGAGTAACCGTCGGTGCCGTGCGCGAGCGGCGCCGGGTCGGTCCCGGGCGGGGCCACGTGCACCCGGTTCGGGTCCAGGCCGTGGTGGCTGATCAACCGGCGGGCCGCCCACGGGCTGGTGGCCACCACCGCGGTCACCGCCTGCAGGGTCTCCCGCTCCCGGGCGTCGAGGTCGGTGGCCAGCGTCGCGGGCAGGCCGGTCTCGTCGCCGAGCGGCAGGTGCAGCAGCACCGCGAGGCGCAGCCGCTTCGCGGCCGGCACGATGACCTCCGGCACGCCGCACGCCACCAGGCCGTCGACCAGCACGACCGACCCGTCCGGCAGCGCGGCCAGGGTCATGGCCAGCTCGGCCCGGGCGGCGCGGTCCGGCAGCGGCCAGGATCCGGGCACCGAGACCTCGTTGACCCAGCTCGACAGGATCTCGCTCATCCGGCGGTCGTAGAGGTTGCCGCCGCTCGGCCGCGACACGTCATCGACGCCGCCGGGCAGCACGAACGTCGTCACCGATGCGGTCATAGCTTCCTCCCGTAGCTGGCCCAGGCCACATGCGACTCACGCAGGGTGACCGTGATCTCGGTCAGTCCCCGGGCGCCCGCACCGAGTTCGCCCGCGGCCACCTGCTCCGCCAGCCGGTCGGCGACCACCTTGGCCAGAAACTCGGTCGAGGTGTTCGTTCCGGCGAACTCGGGGAGGTCGTCGAGGTTGCGATAGTTGAGGTCGCCGAGCACCGCACCGAGCGCACGCGTGGCCAGTCCGATGTCGACGACCAGGTTGTCGTCGTCGAGCTCGGGCCGGTGGAACGTGGCGTCCACGATGAACGTCGCGCCGTGCAGCCGTTGCGCGGGGCCGAAGACCTCGCCGCGGAAGCTGTGCGCGACCATCATGTGATCACGGACGGTAAGGCTGAACAAGCGATCTCCTTGACGATGAGCTAGCGGGCGTCATACCTAACACGGAGGCAAGGCCCAGTCAGTTCACCCGTGATTAACCGGGGTAGTGCGGCGGGCAGTTCGTCGAACCTGCACTCGTCGGTCAATATCGCGTCGAACCCCGGATCCGTGAGCAGCTCCATGGCGATGACCAGGCGTTCCGCGTAGCCGCGGCGCCCGCGCTGGGCCGGCGATACCACACCGACCTGGCTTGCGCGAAGCACCAGGCGACGTGAGTGAAACCACTCTCCGAGCGGGACGCTCACCCGCCGGTCGCCGTACCAGCTCAGCTCAACGACCACGCCCTCCGGGGCGAGCAGCTCCAGCGACCGGGCCAGGCCGGCCTCGCTCGCGCTGGTGTGCACGACCAGGTCACGGTCCGCATCGGCGTCCCGCGGCGCGGCGAAGTCCAGTCCGAGCGCGGCGGCGAGCTTGGCCCGGTTCGGGTCGACGTCCACCAGCTGCACCCGGGCGGCCGGGAACCCGGCGAGCACCTTGGCCACGCATGCGCCGACCATCCCGGCGCCGACCACCGTGATCCGGTCGCCGAGCCGGGGCGCCGCGTCCCATACGGCGTTCACCGCGGTCTCCACCGTGCCGGCCAGCACCGCCCGGGCGGCCGGCACCTCGTCCGGCACGACGGTCACCGCGGTCGCCGGGACCACGTAGGCGGTCTGGTGCGGGTAGAGGCAGAACACCGTCCGGCCGCGCAGCCGGTCCGGGCCCTGCTCGACGACGCCGACGTTGAGATAGCCGTACTTGACCGGAGCCGGGAAGTCGCCGTCCTGGAACGGGGCGCGCATGGCCTGGTGCTGGCTGGCCGGGACGGCACCGCGGAACACCAGCGACTCGGTGCCGCGGCTCACCGCGGAGTAGAGCGTGCGAACCAGCACGTCGCCCTCGCCCGGGGTGGGTAGCTCGACCGGCCGGACCTCGCCGTGACCGGGTGCACGGAGCCAGAACGCTCGTTCCATCGGCTCCGTCCTCCTCGGGCTATGCTGCCGGTCACCATACGTGCCTGGCGGAGGTCGCGGTGGCAGGGCTTCCGGTGCGTGTGACGCTTGCGGGTCTGGTAGCGCAGCTGATGTTGCTGGCTGCCCTTGCGACCGTGGTACGCCTCGGCCCGGCGGGCTGGCTGGTCGGCAGCGGATACGCGCTGACCGCCTACACCGTCCTTGGCCTGGCCTTGCACAGGTTGGGTGCCCGGTCGTTCGGCCCGGCAAACCGGATCACGTTGCTCAGGGCCGTCCTGGTGGGTGGCGTGGCGGCGCTGATCGCGGCCGATGCGCCGGCCCGGGTGCTGGTCCCGGTCGCGGCGACCGCCCTGCTGATGGACGCGGTGGACGGTCTGGTCGCCCGGCGGGAAGGCGAGCACTCCCGGCTCGGTGCCCGGTTCGACCTCGAGGTGGACGCCGCGCTGATCCTGCTGCTCAGCATCGAGGTGGCCGGCTGGCTGGGTCCCTGGGTGCTGGCGATCGGGGCGATGCGCTACGTGTTCGTCGCCGCCGGCCGGGTGCTGCCCTGGCTGCGCCGCCCGGTACCGGCCGGCCGGACCGCCAAGGCGGTGGCCGCCGCGCAGGGCGTCGTCCTGGTCACGGTGGCCTCCGGCCTGCTCCCGATGCGGCTCGCGGTGGCCGGGACGGCCCTGGCACTCGCCGCGCTCACCTGGTCCTTCGCCCGCGACGTCGGCTGGCTGTACCGGAACCGGCTCAGAGGTTGCGGATCCCGTCCCGGATCCGGCGCAGCGTCTCCAGATCCGGTGGGGCCGCCGGCCAGTTCACCAGCTCGACCCGATGATCCGGGTCGAGCACGACCAGGCGGGTGACCGTTGTCGGTCGGGGCGGCCAGGTCCGGTACACCGTCGGCGTCCTGCGCATTCCGCGACATTAAGAAAGCCAATTCTGTCCGTCAATCGGGGCTTTTTTGAAATCCCCTAACGTTGATCATTGTCTGGGCTAGGGGGTTGGGGGATGATCCCCCGGTGACCGCCACCGCACCCGAGAATGCGCCCGAACTGCCCTCCGTTGCCCGCAAGGGGCTCAAGCTTGGCGCGATCGGTTTGTTGTCCAGCATCGTGATCGCGGTGGCCTCGACCGCGCCCGGGTACAGCGCGGCCGCCACGCTCGGCGGCATCGCCCAGGAGGTCGGCGACCGGGCCCCGATCGTCATGTTGCTCGCCTTTCTGCCGATGCTGTTCATCTCCTACGCCTACAAGTCGCTCAACAGCGAGACGCCGGACTGCGGGACCAGCTTCACCTGGGTGGCCCGGGTGCTCGGCCGGCGCACCGGCTGGCTGACCGGCTGGGTGATCGTGGTCGCCGACGTGATCGTGATGGCCTCCCTCGCCCAGATCGCGGCCAGCTACTCGTTCCAGCTGCTCGGCCTGGAGTCCTTGGCGGACAACAAGTTGGCCCTCATCGCCGCCGGCTCGGCATGGATCCTGGTGATGACCTGGATCGCCTGGCGCGGCATCGAGATGTCCGCGCGCACGCAGTACGTCCTGCTCGGCGCCGAGCTGATCATCCTGGCGGTGTTCTCGGTGGTGGCGCTGGTCAAGGTCTACACCGGAACGGCCGGCGAACAGGCGATCACGTTGTCCTGGAGCTGGTTCAACCCGTTCACCCTGTCGTTCAGCGCGTTGTCCGCCGGTTTCCTGCTCGCCGTGTTCATCTACTGGGGCTGGGACTCGGCGGTGTCGGTGAACGAGGAAACCCAGAACCCGTCGGTGAACCCGGGCCGCTCCGCCGTGATCTCCACCGTGCTGCTCCTGCTGACCTACCTGATGATCACCATCGCCACCCAGGCCTTCGCCGGCGTCGGCACCGAGGGCATCGGCCTGGCCAACCCCGCCAACGAGGACGACGTGTTCGCCGTGCTCGGTCCCGAAGTCCTGGGCAGTTGGGGCGCCAAACTGGTGATCCTCGCGGTCCTCACCTCCGCCGCCGCCTCCACCCAGACCACCATCCTGCCCACCGCCCGCACCACCCTCGCCATGGCGGCATACCAGGCACTGCCCCGTTCCTTCGGCACCGTCCATCCCCGCTACCAGACGCCGACGCTGTCCACCTGGGCCATGGGCGTGGTGTCCGTCGCCTGCTTCGCCGGTTTCTACATCGTCTCCGAAGGCAGCCTCGCCGACCTGGTCCTGTCGATCGGCCTGTTGATCGCGTTCTACTATGGACTCACCGGCGTCGCCTCCGCCTGGCACTTCCGCCAATCGCTGCGCGCCGGTCCCAAACCCGCCCTCCAGCAAGTCATCCTGCCGTTCCTCGGCGCGCTCCTCCTCTTCGCCGCTTTCGTCAAGACCGCCCTCGATCTGCTCGATCCCGGCTCCGGCGACACGACGCTGTTCGGCGTCGGTGGCGCCTTTCTCTACGGCATCGGCTCGATCCTGCTCGGCGTGGTCCTGATGATCGTCTACCAACTCGTCTCGCCCAGCTATTTCCGCGGCGACACCATGGATACGAAATGACGACGCTGCGGAGTTTGCTGGAGAGCTACGCCGGATCCGTGCCCGGCGCGGTGGGGCTGGTCGGGCGGGGGGACCACGTCGAGGTGGCGGCGGTCGGCGAGGTCGAGCAGGACAGCATCTTCCGGCTCGCCTCGGCCGCGAAGCCGATCACCGCGGCCGCGGTGATGATGCTGGTCGAGGCGGGCCTGGTCGGGTTGGCCGACCCGGTCGACCCATGGCTGCCGGAGTTGGCCGAACCCCGGGTGGTCCGGACCCCGGAGTCGCCCCTTGACGACACCGTGCCGGCCCGACGGGCGATCACGGTGCGGGATCTGCTCGATTTCCGCGCGGGGTACGGGTTCACCGATTTCGAGCTACCCGCGGTGGCGGCCCTTTTCGAGCGGGTGCAGGACATCTACGACCCGAAGATCGTCGGGCCGGTGGACGAGTGGATGGCCGAACTGTCCCGGATTCCGATGCTGCACCAGCCGGGCGAGGCGTGGCTGTACAACACCTGTTCGGACCTGCAGGGGGTGCTGATCGCCCGGGTCTCCGGACAGTCGCTGCCGGACTTCCTGGCCGAGCGGATATTCCAGCCGCTCGGCATGGTGGACACCGCATTCCATGTGCCGCAAGAAAAGCGGGACCGGTTCACGACGCAGTACCGCAACGGCCCGGACGGGCTGACGGCGGTCGACGGACCAGACGGGCTGTGGAGCCGGCCGCCGAGCTTCCCGGCGGGGGCCGGTGGACTGGTCTCGACCGCCGCGGACTGCCACCGGTTCGGCCGGATGCTGCTGGCCGGTGGGCAGCACCTGCTGTCCGAGCGGTCGGTTCGGCAGATGATGACCGACCAGCTCACCGCCGCGCAGCGGGCCGCGAGCGCGGCGTTCCTGGACGGCCAGGGTTGGGGGTTCGGCGGCGCGGTCGATGTCGAGCCGACCGAGCCGTGGAATGTCCCCGGCCGGTACGGCTGGTCCGGCGGCACCGGTACCAGCCTGCACGTCGTTCCGGATACCGGCACGGTCACCGTGCTGCTCACCCAGGTGGAGCTGGACAGCCCGACCCCACCAGAGGTGATGCGTGCGTTCTGGCGCTACAGCGCGGTGACATAAGGACCGGTGATCCCGCACTTTCGCTGGGACGTAACGACAGCAGTTAATCCCCGAAGAGGCGGAACAGCTGGGAGTTCTCGTCCGGACCGGCGAGCAGGTACAGCGCGCCGCCGACGACGACCGCCGCGGTCACCCGGCCGGTTGGGCCGGACACCTCGCGGGGCGTCGACCAGGTTTGCCCGTCCCACCGGGCGATCCACACCCGGTCGCCCTCGGTGTACACCTGGGTCAGTGCGCCGTCGTGCCACACCGGCGCGACAACCTTGTCGTTGTCTCCGACCGGAGCCGGCGGCACATCGGGCAACCGCGTCCATTGACCGCCCGAGAACTGCCACACGGCCAGCCGGTTGTCCACCCGTCCGGCCACGCCGCAGGTGGACTCCCAGCACCGCACGGCCAGCGCCGCGTTGACCCGGCCGGCGCCGGGCAACTCCGCGACGGTCCAGCCGGTCACCCCGGAGCCGGACCGCCACACCGCGGCCGGTTGGCCGGCCGGGGTCAGCCGCCAGCCGGCGATCAGGACGCCCTGGTCCAGCGCGGTGGCCGAGATCGGGAAGTTGAGCCCGTCCAGCGTGCTCTGCAGCGCCGTGCCGGCCGAGTCCTGCCGGTTCCAGCTGGTGTCCGCATTGGTCCAGACCGCGATGTCCAGCCCGGCGCTCGCGCTGCCCCACGACCCGATCAGCGCGGGCCCGTGCGGGGTCTGCACGGCGTCCACCAGCTCACCGGCCCCCCACCCGCCGAACGTGCTGAACCCCTGAGGCTGCTCGGCGAGACCCGCCGCCGTGCCGTTCCACACGCTCCACCGCACGTTGCTGTGCGCGCCGCCGCGCTCGCCACCGATGGCCACGATCCGGTCACCGTCGGAGACGATCGAGTACCACAGGGCCAACTTCCCGTACGGGCTCGCCGGCGCGACCGGGATCTCGGTCACGGCACCGTCGCCGGCTCGCCGGAGCAGCCCGGGCACCTGGTCCCGGCGCACCCCGATCAGCAGCCCGTCGGCGCCGTGTCCGGCCAGCACCACCGGCGCCGCGCCGGCCGGCAGATCGATCCGGCTCGCCGGCATCGTCGGGAACTCCTCGGCGGGGCCGCAACCGAGCACGGCCACCAGGACGATCACCAGCCACGCCACCGAGAACCTCATGCCCGAGACTAACCTCCGGCCGAGCGCTCGGCCCAAGCCTGCTTGGCCAGATCGACGTCCGGTGAGCTCAGGCAGTCCGCGACGATCTCCCGGGCCCGGCCGTAGGACTGCTCGAAGGTCATCTCGAACGCCGACCGGATCTGCTCCTTGATGCCGGCGGCGGCCAGCCGCGGTATCTCGGCGTAGCGCAACGCGATCTCCCTGGCCCGGCGCTCGAAGCGCCGGTTCGGCAACAGGTGGTCGACCAGACCGATGTCCAGCGCCTCGGTCGCGCCGATCGGCTTGCCGAGCACGGCAAGGCGCATGGCCCGACCCATGCCGACGAACCGCGGCAGCCGCCAGCCGGCCATGCCCGGAATCAGGCCCTCGAGCGTGGCCGGCAGGCCGAGCGTCGCGTCCGCCCGCGCCACCCGGATGTCGCAGGCGAGCGCCAGCTGCAGCCCGCCGCCGAGGCAGTAGCCGTGGATCTGCGCGACGACGATCGGCCGCATCCGCTCCAGCACGGTGAAAGCCCGTTCCTGGACCGGGAAGAACTCCGGCGGCATGCCGCTCTCGCCCATCATGTCCAGATCCAGTCCGGCGCAGAAGGCCCGGCCGGCACCGCGGACGACGACCACCCGCACCGCCGGATCGCGGGACAGCTCGCCGGCAGCGGCCTCCAGGTCCCGCACCCAGGTCAGGCTCATGGCGTTCAGCTTCTCCGGGCGGTTGAGCACGATCTCGCCGATCGGACCCTCGCGGCGCGCGAACACTACTGGACTACTCATGCCCACGTCGTATCAACCGCGGGCCGGCCGGCGGTAGGGGCTGGTGGCCCTGATCACTTCAGTCCGGAACATTCCGGCACAAGACGCTCGGTTGCCGGCTGCGGGCCAAATAACATGAGCGGGTGGGTGATCCGTCGCGGGCAACAGGCCGCTCCGCCGTCGTCGCACTGTTCGCCGTTGCCGGATGCGCGTTGCTCGCGGCCACGACGCTGACCGTGTTCGTGGTCCTCGACGACGCACCCGAGAGCTCGGCGCCGGCCGCGGTCGCCGCCAGCCGGCCCTCCCCGACGACGGCCCCGCCACCCGGGCCGCGCAATCCCGTGGAGCTCAAGCCGATCTGCCTGATCGGCTCGTGGCGCACGGTCGACGAGCGTTTCATGATCAAGTTCTACACCGACCAGGGCCTGATCCCGTTCGTCGCAAGTGGACGGACGTTCACCTTCCGGCCGGACGGCACCGGGGTGATGTCCGAGGACGGCGTGGTCTACACCGGTTCGTTCCGAGGCAACCAACTGCGCATCGTCGGCCACGGCAACCTGGAGTTCACCTGGACGGCAGACGACAAGACGCTCACCTACGTGTCCTACACCCGGTCCGACCTGTCGTTCGCCTACTTCGACCAGCGCGGGCACCTGTCCACCCAACCGGTCAACGCGGACCCGCAGCACAACGAAGTCGACAACTACACCTGCGAAGGCAACCGGATGACCGAGAGCAACCCGGCGACCCAGTACCAGTCGGCCTGGGTGCGCACCGCCGACTTCGGGATGTACTGATGGCCGCCCGGATCGCGACCCTGGGTGTCACCGCGGCGGCGCTGCTGCTGGCGGTTCCCCCGCCCGTGGCGGCGCAGCCGTCCAGCCCGGAGGAACTGGCCGCCGCCGTGGCCCGGCCGGCGGTGGTGCTGATCCAGGTTTCCTGGCGCGGCTGGGTCCGGGACCGGCGCACCGGCGAGGTGTTCGGCGGCAACCCGGGCTATCACGTGACGGTCACCTGCACCGGCACCGTGATCAGCCCGGACGGCTACGTGGCGACCGCGAGCCACTGTGTCCACACCGGAGCCATGGGCGGCAGCGCGGTGCTGTTCGACGCCGCCGCCACCGACCTGGCCCGGGTCGGCCGGGTCACCGACCCGGCACGGGCCCGGGCCCTGCTCGCGGAGCACGCCGTGGCCGAGGGCGCCAAGGCGGACAGCGCGGTGGATCGCCAGATCCAGGTGCGGTTCGGCGACGACATCGCGCCGGCCACCGTGGCGAACGTGGTGGCGCCGGACCAGGGGGATGTCGCCGTGCTCAAGGTGCCGCGCGACCGACTGCCCGCGGTGGCGATCCGGCCGGACCCGGCGCCGGTCGGCACCCCGATCCTGGCCATCGGCTACCCGGGATCGGTGGAGGAGGCCGGCGACCGGCCGGAGCCGAGCACCAAGAACGGCCAGATCTCCGCGCAGCGCACCCATGACGAGCACCCGTTCTACGAGTTCAGCGCGGCCGCCACACACGGCATGAGCGGCGGCCCGGTGGTGGACATGCAGGGCCGGGTGGTCGGGCTGATCAGCCGAGGCACCCCGGGCGAGACCCAGTCGTTCAACCTGGCCACGGCCGCCGCGACACTGCTGGATGTGGTGCGGGACAAGGAGATCAACGCCGAGCAGGGCGCGCACGACCGCAACTACCGGTCCGGCCTCGACCGGTACTACGCCGGCGACTACGACGGCTCGGTGGAGTTCCTCGACGCGGTGCTTGCCGCCGCGCCCGAGCACGAACAGGCCGCGGCATACCGGAAACTGGCCGTGGAACGGGGCGGGTCGGTCGGGTCCGGCAACCCCCTGCTTCTGGTGTTCCTGTTCCTCAGCGCGGGAATCGGGCTGCTGGCCGGCGGACTCGGCCTGGCCGTGCTCCGGCTGCACCGGCGCGCCCTGCTGTCCACCATGGACACACCGCCGTTCGGTTTTCCGTTGCCGGCGCAGGTGAGCGAGGGACCGACCGAGGTGACCTCGGACGCGCCGACGGTCAGGAATTCTGGTCCCGATCCCGCGCCGCCCGTTCCACCTCGGCCAGATCCTTCGCCGTGACCAGGCGCAGCTCGGCCGCGCGCCGGGCGACGGCGAACCGGATGTTCTGCAGCCGGCCGGCATGCTGGGCCAGGTACGGGTCGTCCCGGGGACCGAAGGCGATCGACGAGATCGTCCGGATCACGTCGTCCACCCGCTGCGAACGGTCCAGCGACCAGGTGTAGCCGTTCCAGTACCGCACCCGCTCGAAGATCTCCCGGTTGGACGGCGGCCGCGGATAGTCGTCCCGGCCGTCCAGCCACGGCTCGGTCAGCGCCAGCGCCACGAACCACTCCCGGCTGCCCCGAGTCAACCGTGGCCCTTCCGCCGTCGCGTCTCCCCCGTCCGGGGTGTCCGGCCCGGCCGGCGCGTCCGCCCGGTCCCGCTGCACGTCGATGCTGATCACCAGATCGGCCAGGCCGTCGCCGGTGCGCCGGCCGAGCAGCAGGACCAGCTGGCTCTCCCCGTCGTCCAGCAGCGCCGACATCGACCGGGTCAGGATCACCCGGCGGGCCCCGCCGGGCGCGTCGAACAGCCCGGACAGCTGGGCTTCGCCGGAGCCCAGCCAGTTCAGCGTGACCGTGTCGCCGTCCACCACCAGCTCGCCCACCAGCCGGGACACGTGCGGAGCGCAGTCCGGCAGGGCCAACGCGGTCCGACCGGCCTCGCGGGCGAACTGCGGCGCCCGCCCGAACAGCAGCCGCTCCCCCGGCCCCAGCACCACCGAGGCCATCCCCGCTCCGCGCACCACGACCCGAGTCATCGCGCCGCTCAGCTCGGGCACCGGGGCGGATCGCCCCGCTCGGGCCCGATCGCGCGCCACTCCTCGGCCAGCCGGTCCTGATCGAGCAGACCGCAGATCGTCCGCACGGCGGTCTGCGGCCGCAGGTCCCACAGCCGCGCCGTGCCGTCCGCGCTGCCGGTGACCACCAGGTCGTCACCGGCGAAGCTCACGTCGTTCAGCTCGTCGCCGTGTCGGTCCAGCCGGGCGACCGGACGCTTGCCGGGCACGTCCCACAACCGCAGCACCTGGTCCTGGCTGGCGGTGGCCAGCATGGCGCCGTCCGGGCTGAACGCCACGGCGCGGACCACCGCATCATGGCTGAACTCGGCGATCTCCTGACCGTCCCCGACCCGCCACAGCCGCACCTTCCGGTCCAGCCCGCCGGTCGCCAGCAGCGCACCGTCCGGGCTGAACGCCACGTTCACCGCCTGGCCGTCGTGTCCTGGCAGGACCCGGAAAGCGGCCCCCGGATCGGCCAGATCCATCAGCACCACCTTGCCGTCGGACACGGCGACCGCGAGGAGGCCGTCCGGGCTGAACGCCAGGCCGGCCGGGCTGCCGTCGACGCCCTCGCCGGGGACCTTTGTGGACCGGCGGGCGATGAGGCTCAGATCCGCCGCCTCCAGCAGCAACACCGCTTCGTGGACGTTGTCGTCGTCTCCGTCCGGGGGCGAGCTGCTGGCCACGGCGATGGTCTCGCCGCCCGGTCCGACCGCAACCCGGCCGAGGGTGGCGCCCGGCCGGGTGAACCGCCGCTTCTCCGCCCCGGTCGCGACGTCCCACACGATGAGCGCGCCGTCGGTGCCCGCCGTGACCAATTCGGTGCCGCCGGGCAGGAACGCCACCCCCGGCACGGCGTCGGTGTGCCCGGCCAGGCGGCGGACCCGGTCGCCGGTGGTGCGGTCGAAGAGAATCACCGCGCCGTCGCCGCTCGTCGTGGCCACGAGATCACCGCCGGGCTGGGCCGCCACGCCGATCACCGCGGTGCCGGGCACGTCGAGGACCACGCGCTCGAACGCCCACAGGGTGACCGAACCGTCCGCGTTCGCGCTGAACAGCGTGTGCCCGTCGGCGGTGGCGGCCAGGTCGAACTTGCCGGTCGCACCGGTGCCAAGCCGCAGCAGCTCGCGGCCGGTTCCCGGGTCCCAGGCGTAGATGGTCGGTGCCGACCCTGCGGCGATCAGCGCGCCCTGCGGGGTGAACGCCACCGCGTTGACCGCGAGGTCGACGGTTTCCCAGAGCTGACTCTGGGTCCAGGACCTGGTGTCCCACACCCGGACCTCCCCGCCGAAGGCGCTGCTGGCCAACTGCCCGCCGGTGGCGTCGAAGTCCAGGTCGGTGATGTCCTCGGCGTGGCCGGTCAGGGTGGCCAGGACGGCGCCGTCGCTGGTCCGGTGCACGATCACCTTCTCCTTGCTGGTGATCGCGATCATGGTGCCGTCCGGGCTCAGGGTCATCCGCAGTGAGTTGTCGGCCCCGGCGAACCGGGCCAGCTCGGCCTGGCTCGCCGTGTCCCAGATCTTGACCACGCCGCCGTGGTTGGCGGCCAGCAGCTTGCCGTCCCGGGACAGCGCCGTGTCCAGCGCCGCGCCGGGCACCTCGAACACCTTTCGCCGGTCCGGCACGCTCCACAGGGTCACGAAGTGCCGGATCGAGTCGGCGGCGGCGAGCAGCCGGCCGTCGGCGCTCATCGACACGACGCGGTACCAGCCTTCCTCGCTCTCGTCCAGAACGGCGATTTGACGTCGTTGCGACACGTCCCACAGGCGCAGCGATCCGTCCCGGCTGCCGGTCGCGGCCACCTGGCCGTCGCCGCTGACCGCGACCGAGGTGACGTTGTCCGTGTGGCCGGTCATCAGGCCCCGGTAGTGGTCGGTCTGGTTGGCCAGCAACGCGCTGCGCGCCTCGACGGTCTCGTCGGCCCGCCAGGCGCCGAGGGCGAGCAGCGCCACCCGGCGGGCGTCGATCCCGCGGGCCAGGGCGGACTCGGCGGCGAGCGTGCGGGACAGGTTGGCCCGCGCGCCCTCGTCCGCGCGGCCGCGCTCGGCCACCGCCTCGCGCTGCGAGCGGGTGGCCACGAACACGGCCACCGATGCCACCACGAGCAGCACGCTCAGCCCGGCCACCAGCATCCGCAGCCGGCGGGTGCGGCGCCGGGCGGTGAGCTGCCCGGCGTGCTCGGCGGCGTTGGATCTGGCCAGGAACTCCTGCTCGGCCGGCTGCAGTTGGACCCGGCCCCAGGCGCCTTCCAGCCAGGTGTTCAAAGTGGACAGCCGAACGCCGCGGTACAGGTCGTCGTCGTGCCGGCCGGAGTCGGTCCAGGTGCGCACCGCGTCACCCAGCCTGCGGTGCTGCACCAGGCCGGCCCGGTCCTCGTCGATCCAGTCACGCAGCCGCGGCCACGCGGTGAGCAGCGCCTCGTGGGCCAGCCGGGCACCGGTGTCGTCCACGGTCACCAGCCGGGTGGCGATCAGCCGGTCCAGGATCGGGCGCAGGGTGCCGAACTCGTGCGGGTCGACCCGCCGCCGGGCCACCCCGCCGTCGTCCAGCACGGTCACCAGACGCAGCAGGATCGCCCGCAGCGCGTACCGTCCGGACGGGTCCAGCCGGTCGTAGACCTCCTCGGCGGTCCGGGCGACCGCGCCGTCGATCCCGCCCGCCGCGCGATAGGCGGCCAGGGTCAGGCTGCGCCCGTCGCCGTGGTTCCAGGTCTCCCGCAGGGCGTGCGCCAGCCGGGGCAGCGCGCCGGGGTCGTAGCCGATCTCGCCGCGCACCCCCAGATCGGCGATCAGCCGCTCGGGCAGCCCCGGTTCCACCTCCACGCCCGCGTCCCGGGCCGGGGCCACGATCGCCTGGCGCAGCTCGGTGGGGTCCATCGGCCCGAGCAGCACCGGCGCGGTCAGCGCCGGCAGCAGCGGGGTCAGCTCGATGCACCGCTCCATCAGGTCGGCCCGCACGGCCACCAGCACCAGCGCCGGATGGGCGTTGGCCAGCGCCGTGGCGAACGCGATCCGGTCCGGATACGGGGTTCCGTGCGTGAACAGCTCCTCGAACTGGTCCACCACGATCACCGGCCGGACCGGCGAGGTGCCCATCGCCATGGCGCACCGGGCACCGAAGTCCGTTGGCGCGGTCCGAATCGTGCGGGCCAACTCCTCGGGACCGGCGCCGATCTGGTTGGCCACCGAGTAGGCCAGGGTGGCGATCGGGTCGGGCCCCGGCGTGATCACGATCTGCGGCCAGACGGCCGGTTCGGCCCCGTCGGCCGCGGCCAGCGCGGGCAGCAGCCCGGCCCGCAGCACCGAGGACTTGCCGGCCCCGGACGCTCCGACCAGCACCACCGGCTCCCCGCCGTCGAGCTGCTCGGCCAGACGCACCAACAGATCCGTCACCACATGGTCGCGGCCGTAGAACAGATCGGCGTCGGCCTTGTCGAACCCGCGCAGGCCGGGATAGGGGCAGTCCGGCGCCCGGTCGTCCAGGCGGCGCTGCGGCGGCTTGCGCACCGCCGAGGACTTCAGGATCGCCCGGACCAGCCGGGCCTGGTCCCGGTCCCGGCCCGGGCCCTGCTCGGTCGGCGCGGCGGACTTCACCGTCAGTCCGGTATAGGCGGCCGCCACCGCCGCGGTCATCATCGCCGCCGCGGTCGGGAACCGGCGAGCCGGATCCTTGGCCAAACCCCGCCGCACCACATCGTCCAACGCCGCCGTGATGGTCGGCACGAACACCGACGGCGCCGGCGCGGGCTGCAACAGATGCGCGGCCACCTTGGCCGCCGGATCGGTACCCGGATGCGGCAACCGCCCGGTCAGACACTCGAACAGCACGCACGCCAACGAGTACTGATCCGCCCGGCCGTCGACCACGCCACCGGACAGCCGCTCCGGCGCCATGTAGTCCCAGGACCCGACCAGATCACCGGACCTGGTCAGCTCGGTGGCCTCCGGCGAGGTCTCCCTCGCGATACCGAAATCGGCCAGATAGGCATGCCCGTCCCGGTCGATCAGAATGTTCGACGGCTTGACATCGCGGTGCACCAACCCGCTGGTATGCGCCGCCTCCAACGCCAACGCCACCTGGGTCAGGATCGTGATCGCCTGGTCCTGGCCGATCGTTCCCGCACCCAACGCCCGGCGCAGGTCGGTCCCGTCCACCAGCATCATGTCCAGGAACAGCTGCCCGTCGATCTCCCCGGCAGCGTTCACCGGGATCACGTTGGGGTGATCCAGGTTCGCCACGATCCGCGCCTCACGCTGAAACCTGGCCCGGAAGTCGTGGTCGGAGACCGACGCGGGCAGCCGCTTCAACGCGATCACCCGGTCATGCGCGGTGTCATAGGCCTTGTGCACCACACCCATGCCACCCTGACCGAGCAACTCGAGAATGCGATACGGCCCAAACTCCGGTAAGTCCGTCCGGCCGGCCTCGGCCATCCCCGCGACCACCAGGGCAACCCCCTATGCTTCGCCGTCGCATCAGACTAGCGAATCACTGGTCACGGTTGGGGCAGATCAGCCCGCCTCTTGCCAGGGCCGGGCGTGCTTGTCGACCAGTTCGGCGAGCCAGTACAGCCGGGCGACGGAGCGTTCGCGGAGCAGCGGGACGGGGTCGGCGGCGCCGACGGTGTCGCTCCAGATGGCCCGGCCGGCGAGGAAGCCGGACGCGCCGGACCGGCAGGCCAGCTCGACGGTGCGCGGGAAGTCCGCAATGGACACTCCCTGGGACAGCACGACCCAGGGTACCGGCATCGCGTTGGTGATTCGGGTGCAGACGTCGGCCACCTCGGCCGGGTCGCCGACGCCTGCGCGCGGCATCTGCGTCTTGTACAGCGCCGGTCTCAGCGCGCCGAGCTCACGGGCCGCATCCACCTGCAACCGGTCCGGGTTCTCCCCTGGCGCCGGCCGGATCACGCCCTCCAGCACCGACATCAGCCCGGCCGCCGCACACGACCGGACGAATTCCGCGGCCATGCCGATCCGCCGGTCGGCGTTGCCGTCGTTGCGCCAGACCACCAGCAGCTTGAGCGCCGCGGCACCGCGGCTGCGCGCCTCGCCCGGGTCGATCACCCGGTCGATAACCGTGTCCGAAACCCGCCCATCGTCCTGATAGGACAGTGAGTCGGCGGCCAGGATCAGGCCGCAGTCCGGCGGCAGCAGCCGTTCCTCGGTCACCGTGCGGAATCCGTACTCGCGGTCGATGAGAAACCCGGACGCGTGCCGGCCGACCTCGCGGGCTACGGCGAGCTTGAACCGGATCAACGTGTCGTCGTCGACCGGTCCACCGCGCTGCGCGGCGATCATGCTGCGCAGGCTCTCCCGCTGGTCCATCGCGACCATCGCCAGACCGCCGGACGGGCGAGCGAGGGCGTCCAGGCTCATCGTGTTGCCTCCCGCAGAAAGTCGTCGGTGTAGATCTTCTGGTACCGCGCGGCCCGGTCGGTGTCGCGGGGCAGTGCCAGCGAAGGAAGCACGTCCGGATCGAGGCCGAGGGCCCGGCCGGCGAGCAACGCCGACCCGACGACGGCCGCGTCGGCGACGGCGCACAGCCGGGCCGGGCCGGGCAGCACGTCGCCCTTGATCCGCATCCAGGTCTCGTTGCGGGACGGACCGCCGAGCACCAGCCCGGTCCCGGGTGCCATGCCGTGGATCTCGGCCTGGTCCTCGGCCATCCACCGCACCTGGAAACAGGCCCCCTCGAGCACGGCGACCGCGAGGTCCGCCGGCCCGTGTGCCGCGGTCACCCCATGCAGGGTCATCCGGCGCGTCGGGTCGGGTGCCGGTGCCGCCCGACCGGAAAGGTAGGGCTGCACGACGATCCCGGTCGGCCGCGGAACCTCGCGCACCAGCCGGTGGAACGCCGCCGGACCGGGCGTACCGAGCAGCCGGTCCGACGCCCACCACGCCAGCCGCCCGCTGCCCGGGAACCCGGACACCAGCGCCCAGTGCGCACCGTCGACGTATCTGTTCCACGACATCCCCCGGGCCATCGCTGAACGACCCGGTGGCGTTTCGGTCAACGTCAGCACGGCCTCGGCAGTTCCCATCGAGTCCACGGTCACGCCGGGAGCCCGGGCACCGGCGGCCCACGAGGCCACCAGATGGTCGTGCCCGGCGACCACGACCGGGGTGCCGGCGCGCAGCCCGCCGGAGTCGCCGGCGACCCGGCCGGCCACCCCGGTGGCGACCCGGGGCAGCCGCTCGGGTCCCAGCCCGGCGGCCGCGGCCAGGTCCTCGTCCCAGGCGCCGGTGTGCTGGTTGAACGCCCCGGTCCGGCCGGCCAGCGTCGGGTCGGTCACCGGCTCCCCGGTGAGCGCGCAGGCGACCAGGTCCGCGGCACCCACCCAGATCCGCATCCCCTCGTGCACCTCCGGCCGGCGCCGGCGCAGCCCCAGCCAGCGGGCCAACGGGGTCTTGGCGGCCAGCCGCACGCCGGTGGCGTCGAACAGCGCCGCCCGGCCGAGCAACTCCTCGATCGTGCCGGCGTCCTCGCCGCCGCGCGGATCGTCCCAGCGCAGCATCGGCAGCATCGGCCGCAACTCGTCGTCCAGCGCCACCCCGGTCTCGGCCATGCCGGTGATCCCGACCGCCTCGGGCGGCGCGCCGGCCCGTTCGACGCAGGCGGTCAGGTCCTCGAGCACGCCGGCCACCAGTTCGGCGGCGTCGCGCCCGGTCGGGCGGCGCTGTTGGGCAACCCGCTCGCCCGCGGCGGTGTACACACCCACCTTGCAGTTGGTGCTGCCGACGTCGACCCCGGCCAGCAAGACCGGCCGGTCCGTCACGTCGCGGCAACCGGGCGAGAAGTCACCCGGTCAATCTAGGTCAGCAGGATGCGACCGCAACCCGTCCGGGCGCGCGGCCCAAGTGGACGGCGGGCAGCACCAGCCGGACGGCGACGCCGGCGAGCGGAAACAGAGCGCCGAGAATCAGCCATCCGGGGGTACCCAGCCCGAGCACCAGCGTGCTGGCCGGCGCTTCGCCGAATGAGGCCGGCCGGGCGGCATCCGCTACCGCCCGGCCGGTGGACCCCCGGTCGCGCCCGCTATCAGCGCAGGCGACGCTCCGCCCAGGAGGTGAGTGCGGCCCGGTCGATGCCGCCGTTCATCGGAAGACCGCGGTGCACGAGCACATGACGCACGGCCCGGGTGTGCTCGTGGGCCAGCGCGAGATCGAGCAATTCCTTGTGCAGCATCAGGGTGTTCCGCGAGCCGGGGTGCAGCTCGACGCAGATCGTCGGATGCACGCCGTCGCACAGCCGCGGGCCGACCAGCGCCGAGCGCCGCACCGCCGGGTGGGAGTTGAACACCGCCTCGCACGGGCCGGTCAGCAGGGTGTGCTTCCCGGCGATCACCCGCTCGCCGGCCCGGCCACAGAACCAGATCCGGCCCCTGAGGTCGCGGTAGCCGACATCGCCGGTGCGGTGGAAGAACGTGCCGTCCGCGTGCGGGATCTTGGTCAGGGCGGTGATCTGCCGGTCGTCGAGGTATTCGGCCGACACCCACGGCGCCCGCACCACGATCTCCCCGGGCTCGCCGTCCGGCAGCGGCGCCTCCCACTCGGCGATCGGCCCGGAGGCCACCTCGACGATCTCCACCTCGGCGCCGGGCAGCGGGGACCCGACGCAGCTGCCCACGCCGGGTTCCTGGCCGGCGTCCGGCAGCTCGCCGCCGGCGAGCACGGTCACCGGCAGCGCCGCGTTGCCGCCGTAGGACAGGAAAAGCTCGGCCCCGTCGGGCAGCATCGCGCGGCACCGGTGCACCAGGTCGTCCGGCACCGGAGCGCCCGCGGACACCGTCAGCCGGCGTAACCCGGGCAGCGGAACGCCGCCGACCCAGTGGCTGAGCCGGTCCAGCACGGTGGGCGTGCCGGACAGCCCGGTGGCGCCGTGGGTGGTCACCCAGTTGGCCAGCATCGCCGGATCCGGCCGGGGCGGCAGCAGTACCGCGGTGGCGCCGGCGGCGACCGCGAACAGCGCGAACAGCGCGACGGTGGTCAGCTCCACCTCGCCGCGCCGCCAGCCGAACGTGCTGCCCAGCGCGTCGAGTTGACCGGCCAGCTGCTCGCGCCGGTAGAGCGCGCCGGTGCCGCCCGCGCACACCGCCACCAGGGCCGGCGCCCGCGGGTCGAGGCCGGGTAATGCCATCGTGGCGGCCCCGGCCGCGCGTAACTCGGCCAGCGTGTGGTTGACCGGCGGGCGGCGCCGGGCCCAGCCGAACAGCCGGCCCGGCGGTCCGATGAAGGCCTGCGGCGCGATCCGGTCGAGGCACTCGGCCAGCCGCTTGCCGCGCAGGTCCGGATCGATGAGCAGGGCCAGCGCGCCGGTCTTGAGCAGCGCGAAGGCGGTGGTGAGGAAGTCCGGGCCCGGCGGGATGACCAGCGCGGCGCGCACGCCGGGGCCGACCCCGCGGGCGACCAGCCCGCGGGCCAGGATGTCGCTGTCGCGGTGCAGTTCGGCGAAGGTCAGCGAGCGCCGGGTCATCGGGCAGATCAGGGCGGGGACATCGGGTTCGGCCCTGGCGAGCTCGACGAGCCGAGCCGGCGGGTCGTCCACTCGCGGGCCGAACAGAGCCATGTTCGGATCTTAGCGAACATCCGTGTTCGTGGTGAACAATCCCGTTCACCACTATTCTTTCGTCATGGGACCGATCCAGGGCACGGAGCAACTGCCCCGGGGTCGGCATGGCCTCAGCCGCGAGCAGGTGGTCGCCTCCCAGCGCACGCGGATGCTCACCGCGATGACCGCGGCGGTGGCCCGGAAGGGCTATGCGCACACCTCGGTGGCCGACGTGATCGCCGGCGCGGGGGTCTCCCGAGAGACGTTCTACGAGCAGTTCAGCAGCAAGGAGGACTGCTTCCTGGCCGCATACGACCACGGCGTCCGGTCGGTCCGGCGTGCGGTGTCCAACGCGCTGACCGAAGCACCGAGCGACCCGGCCGAGCGGTACAGCCACGCGCTCGCCGCCTACCTGCGCACGCTGAGCCTGGACGAGGGCATCGCGCGCACGTTCAACGTCGAGGTCTACGCGGCCGGGCCGGCGGCGATCGCCCGCCGAATGGCGCTGATGGACCAGTTCGTGGAGATCACCGCGGGGATCCTCGAGGCCAGGACGCCCGAGGACCGGTTCGCCTGTGAGGCCCTCGTCGCCGCGATCAGCTCGCTGGTCACCAACCGGGTGGGCACCGGGCAGACCGCCTGCCTGCCCAGCCTGCACGAGCCGCTGATGGCCCTGGTGCGGCGCGCGGTCGCGGCGTGGCGGGTTTGACGTGGCTGTTTGACTTGGCCTTGTGCCGGAGCGGTCCACGCGAATCCTGGCCGCGACCGCCCCGCTGATCCTCGCCGGGATCGTGCTGGTCGCGGCGACCATGCGCGGGCCGTTCACCTCGGTCGGGCCGCTGCTCGAGCAGATCCGGTCCGAACTGGACATGTCCGCGGCCGCCGCCGGGGTGCTGACCATGCTGCCGCTGCTGGCCTTCGCCGTGGTCTCCCCGCTGGCCCCGGGATTCGGCCGGCGGCTCGGTCTGGAGTGGGCGATCGGCTCGGCACTGGTCGTCCTGGCCGGCGGCATCGTGCTCCGGTCGGTGCCGGGCCATCCCGCGCTGTTCGCCGGCACCGCGCTGATCGGGGTCGCCATCGGGCTGGTGAACGTGCTGCTGTCCGGGCTGATCAAACGGGACCACCCGAACCACGCCGCGGCGCTCACCGGGCTCTACACCACCGTGATGGGCGGCTTCGCCATGCTCGGCTCCGGCATCGCGGTGCCGGTCGCGCAGGCCGCCCCGGGCGGCTGGCGCACCTCGCTCGGCCTGTGGGTGGTGGTCGCTGTGGCCGCCCTCATCGCCTGGATCCCCCGGCTCCGCGGCCATGCCGCGCCAACAGGCGACGGTCCACACGCGACCGACCGCGCGCACTGGCGCTCGCCGCTGGCCTGGCAGCTGACCGCGTTCATGGGCCTGCAGTCGCTCGGCTTCTACGTCGCGGTGTCCTGGCTGCCGTCCATCCTGCACACCAACGGGATCAGCCCGGAGAGCGCCGGGTGGTACCTGGCCCTGATGCAACTGACCGGGCTGATCGCCTCGGCCGCCTCCCCGGCGATCGTCCGCCGGCTACCCGACCAGCGCCTGTTCACCGCCGGGGCGGCGCTGCTGGGCGTGTTGTCCTACCTGGGTTTCGTGCTCGCTCCCGGACTAAGTCCACTGTGGAGCGCCACGGTCGGCCTGAGCCAGGGCGTCGGCATCACCCTCGCCCTGTCCTTCTTCGCGCTGCGCGCCCGGGACGCCAACCAGGCGGCGGCCCTGTCCGGAATGGGCCAGTCCCTCGGCTACGGGTTGGCCGCCCTCGGCCCACTGCTGTTCGGCCTGCTGCACGACCGCACCGGCGGCTGGACCGTGCCGCTGGTCATCCTGGCCGGACTGATCACGGTCCAGGCCGTGGTCGCCCTCGGCGCCGGCCGGGCCATCCGGGTCGGGGACCCGGTACCAGCGCGGCGCCGGTGAGCACCGCCGCGACACCGGCCGAGTCACACCATCAGGGCACGTCGCACCGCGGCCCGGTAGGCGCCGCCCAGCCGGCCGGCCCGGGCGAGGGCGGCGCGGGCGGCGTTGGCGCCGGGGGCGCCGTGCACGCCGCCGCCCGGGTGGGCGGAGGCGCCGGCCAGGAACAGCCGGTCGATCGGGGTGTCGGCGCGGCCGGCGCCGGGTACCGGGCGGAAGATCAGTTGCTGATGGATCGCGGCGGTGCCGGCGTTGATCGCGCCGCCGGTCAGGCTCGGGTTGTGCGCCTGCAGTTCGGCCGGGCCGGCCACCGCCCGCGCCAGGATCCGGCCGGTGAACCCGGGAGCGTGCCGTTCGATGGCCCGCTCGATCCGGTCGGCGGCCCGGCGCAGCCGGTCGGCCGGCCATCGTTGCCCGCGGGGCACGTGCGTGTAGGCCCACATCGACTCCGTGCCGGGCGGCGAGCGGGTCGGGTCGGCCGTGGTCATCTGGCCGATCAGCAGGAACGGCGCGGCCGGCAGCCAGCCCCGGGTCAGGTCCGCGGCGGCGCCGGACAGCCCGGCCAGGTCGGCGCCGAGATGGACGGTGCCGGCCAGCGCGGCACCGGGCACGGTCCACGGCACCGGCCCGGACAGCGCCCAGTCCACCTTGATCGTTGCGTCGTCCCAGTGGAACCGGTCGAGGTCGCGGACCAGCCGGGCCGGCAGGTGACCGGCGCCGACCAGGTCGCGGTACAGGGCCGGGGCGGGCACGTCGGCGAGCACCGCCCGGCGGGCGCGGACCGGTTCGCCCCCGGCGTCGCACACCCCCATGGCCCGGCCGCCCGCGACCAGCACCCGGGTCACCGGCCGGCCGCAGTGCACCCGCCCGCCGCGCTCGGCCAGCCGCGCGAGCAGCGCCTCGGTGATCCGCCCGGCGCCGCCCTCCGGCACCGGGAACCCCACGTCCTGTCCGAGCATCGACAGCAGCCAGCCGAACATCGCGCCGCCGGCCCGGTCCGGCCCCAGATCGGTGTGCATCGCGTTGCCGGCAAGCAGTAGCCGCGCGCCCAACCCGGCGAACCGCTCCTCCCCCAGCCGGCGGGCGGGCAGCAGCATCGTCCGGCCCAGCCGCACCAGTTCCGCGGTGCCGAGCGTGCGCCACAGCCGGGCGCCGGCCCGCACCGGCGGAAACGGTCGCAGGATCGCCGCCAGCAGGTCGTCCCGGATCCCTTGCCAGTACTCGAACTCGGCCCGCCAGGCGGCCCCGTCCCCGGGCGCGAACGCGCTCACCGACTCCGCCGTGCGCTCGATGTCCCGGGACAGCAGCACGCTGCGGCCGTCCGGCAACACGTGCGCCAGCACCTCCGGCGCGTGCCTCCAGCGCAGGCCGTACCGCTGCAGCCCCAACCCGGTCAGCACCGGCGACGCCGCGGCCAGCGGGTAGAACGCGCTGCACAGGTCACTGCGGAACCCCGGCGCGGTGATCTCCGCGGTCCGCACCGCCCCGCCCGGCGCCTCGGCCGCCTCCAGCACCAGCACGTCCCAGCCCGCGTCGGCCAGCAGGTTCGCCGCCACCAGGCCGTTGTGCCCGGCGCCGATCACCACCGCGTCGACCGTCGGCGTCATCGGCAGTTCGGCGCCACCTCGGCGGCGTCCTTCAGCTCGTCCGGCAGGTCGATGATGTCGAGCAGCTTGACCGCCTCCTGCAGGCTGGTCACGCCGCGGGTGAACGAGTCCAGCGCCGCCTGCGCCGTCTCCGCCGTCAGCTCGGCCACGTTGTCCACAGTGGACTTCGCGGTGGCGATGGACCCGCGCGCCGTGCTCAGATGCTCGATGAGGTCGTTGATGACGTCGTCCACGCCGCCGGCCGGCGCCGGCATCAGCTTGCGCAGTTTCGCCAGCCCGTTGTCCAGCACCTCCACCATCCGCCCGGTCGACTCGCTGATCTGCCGCTTCAACTCCGCCGGATCACTGGTCGTCCTCGGCTCCGGCAGCTCCAACTCCTGGAAGTACTGACCGAACGCGCAGTAGTCATCCATCCACCGCGCCTCCCGGCTGTCCGGGTCGACCTCCGGCGCACTCGACACCACCGCCCCGGCCCGCGGCTCCCCCTCGATCGGCACCGCGCAGCCGCTCACCCCGAGCCACCCGGCCAATCCCACCACCACAACCCGTCCCAGCCGCACCCGCCAAGGCTCCCACGCCGCCCCGCCGCGCGCCGGGAAACGACCGAGCTGCCCGTGCGGCTAGGCGGTTTCGTCGGGGACGGTGTCGAGCAGGGCGGTGGCCAGGGTTCTGGCGGGGCGTTCGAGGTCGGCTTCGATCCGGTGGAAGGTTTGCTGGGCCGGGACGGCGGGCCAGTCGTCGGGGAGGTGGGCGACGGGCAGCCGGGGGTCGCGGCGGATCAGGCGGAGCCATTCGGTGACGATGGACAGGTGGGCGGCGAGCGGGTCCTGCGGGAACGGGCCGGGGGCGGGGGCGGCCCAGCGGTCCAGGAAGGCGCGGTAGCCGGTGGCGAGCCGGTCGAGATCGTAGGCGTCGTCGACCAGCTGGGGGATGTCGGTGAGCTGGTCGGCCGTGGCGCGGAAGACGCGGACGTGCGCGGCCAGGCCGAGGCCGGCGACGATCGCGTCGACGGTGACGGGACCGGGGGCGATCCACAGGCCGCCCTGCAGCGGGCCGAAGCCGGCCCAGACGAGCTGGGAGCGCAGGTCGTGGCGCTGGCGCTGCCAGGACTCGGGCAGGGAGAAGCCGAGCAGGGTCCAGGTTCCGTCCCAGTCGTGGTTGACGGCGCCGGTCTTCCAGATCCGCTGCTCGCCGTCCTGCAGGATCTCGACGGTGCGCGGGGTGAGGCCGAAGTACATCCGCCGGCCGTGCCGCTGGCGGCGCAGTAGGCCGCGGTTGACCATCCGGGCCAGGGTGGACCGGGTGGCGTGCTCGTTGACCCCGAGCCGGGACAGCACGTCGATCACGCTGCCGGAGAACACGCAGGCGCCGCTGTCGTACAGGTAGTCGCCGAGAAACGTGAACATCAGCGACTGCGGCGGTGGCGTGGACACCAGATGATGTTATGCATATCGTTGACGGCTGCAAGAGATCAGCATAACTTTGTACCCGACCCGCACCCGCAGTACACGGAGGTACTCGTGCGTCGTCTGGCGCCACCGCTGGTGGCCGTCGCCCTGCTGGTTGCCGGCTGCGGGAGCGGCGGCAACTCGAGCGGCGGCGGCGGCGAGAGCGGTCCGATCCGGGTCGGTCAGATCGTGTCGCTGACCGGCAACTACTCCCCGCTGGGCAGCGAGAACAAGAAGTCGGTCGAGCTGGCCGTCGAGCAGATCAACAACGCCGGCGGCGTGGCCGGCCGCAAGATCGAGCTGATCGTGAAGGACGACAAGAGCCAGCCGGACCAGTCGGTGCTGGCCTTCAACGACCTCAAGGGCCAGGACGTGGCCGCGGTGATCGGCTCGCCGTTCTCCAACTCGGCGCTGGCCACGATTCCGTTGGTGGACCGGGAAAAGATTCCGTACCTGTCGCCGAGCCCGGCCGACGAGCAGGTCAACCCGGTGCACCCGTATGTGTTCATGGTGCCGGCCACCGCGGCGACCTACGGCGAACGGATCCTGCGCTACCTGCAGGCCGGCAACCTGACCAGGATCGCCGTCGCGCACGACACCAAGAGCTCCTACGCGGTCGCCGGGTTCAAGGGCATGCAGGCCAAGGCGGGCCAGTACGGCGTGACCATCGTGGCCCCCGAGGAGTTCCAGACCACCGCGACCGACTTCAGCTCGGTCTTCAACCGTACCAAGGCTTCCGGCGCACAGGCGCTGGTTGTGTGGGCGACCGGGGCGCCGGCCGTGGCATTGACGAAGCAGTACGCCACGGCCGGGCTGGGTGTGCCGCTGGTTCTCACCGGCGCACAGGCCAGCAAGCTGTTCCTCGACCCGGTCGGTCCCGCCGCCGAAGGGGTGACGGTGGCCAGCTCGATCGGTGTGGTCGGCGCGGATGTGCCGGCCGGCCCGCTGAAGCAGGCGATCGACGAGCTGGCCACGCCCTTCGCGGCGAAGTACGGCTACCCGCCGCCGCAGTTCGCGCAGGACGGCTACAGCGCGGTGAAACTGCTCGTGGCGGCCATCGAGCAGGCCGGCGGCACCGAGCCGGAGCAGATCAGGCAGGCGCTGGAAAGCCTGACCCTGTTGACCCCCAACGGAAAGTACGGCTACAGCGGGTCCGACCACTCCGGGTTGCCCGGCGACTACATCGCGATCACCACGGTCCGCGGCGGGAAGTTCGTGCCCACCGACTGGACCCGCGGCCAGTTGGCCGGCATCGCCGGGCAGTGACGGGCGATGGCCGCACTGCTGAGCGTGACCGGGGTGTCCCGGTCGTTCGGTGGGGTGTTCGCCGTGCGCGAGGTCAGCGTCGAGGTCGCGCCGGGTGAGCTGCACGGGGTGATCGGCCCGAACGGGGCCGGAAAGTCCACCCTGTTCAAGCTGATCGGCGGGCAGCTGCGCGCACAGGGCGGCACGATCACCTACGCCGGCCGGCGGATCGACCGGCTGCCGCCGCACCGCCGGGCGCGGCTGGGGATCGCCGTCGTGTTCCAGGGGGCCAGCATCTTCCGCGGCATGACGGCGCTGGAGAACGTGATGGTCGGCGCGCATGCGATCACCCGCTCGGGGTTCGGCTCGGGCGTGTTGCGACTTCCCCGGCACCGCCGCGAGGAGCGGGACATCAGGCACCGGGCCGGGAAGGCACTCGAGCGGGTCGGCCTGGCCGACTGGGCCGGCCGGCCCGCCGAGGCGCTGCCGCTCGGCCAGCAGCGGGCGGTCCAGGTGGCCCGCGCGCTGTGCGGCGAACCGCGGCTGTTGCTGCTCGACGAGCCGGCCGCGGGCCTGCGGGCCGCCGAGCGCGAGGCACTGGCCCAGCTCATCGAGGAGCTGCGGGCGGGCGGGCTGACCATGCTCAAGATCGAGCACGACGTCGCGTTCGTGACCCGGCTCGCGGATCGGGTCACGGTGCTCGACCTGGGTCGGGTGATCGCCGAGGGCACCCCGGCCGAGATCCGGGCCGATCCGGAGGTCATCGCCGCGTACCTGGGCCAGGAGGTGGTCCCGCGATGATCGAGGTGTCCGATCTGGTGGTCCGCTACGGCGCGGCGGTCGCACTGGACGGGGTGAGCCTCACCGTGGCGGCCGGCGAGCTGGTGGCGCTGATCGGACCGAACGGGGCCGGAAAATCCACTCTGGTCAAGACGTTGTCCCGGATCCTGCGGCCGCACTCGGGCACCGTCACGGTGCACGGCCGGCTCGCCCAGGTGCCGGAGGGCCGGCAGCTGTTCGGCGACCTGACCGTGGACGACAACCTCCGGCTGGGCGGCTGGCGGATCCGCAACCGGGACACCGCGCCGATCTACGAGGTGATGCCCGCACTGGTCCCGCTGCGGCACCGGCGGGCCGGGCTGCTCTCCGGCGGTGAGCAGCAGATGGTCGCGGTCGGCCGGGCGCTGATGCGCCGGCCGGACGTGCTGGTGGTCGACGAGTTGTCCCTCGGCCTGGCCCCGCTGGTGATCGCCGATCTGGTCGGCTACCTGCGCTCGCTGCACGCCGAGCGCGGGCTGGCCGTGCTGTTGATCGAGCAGAACGCCCGGCTGGCCCTTGACCTGTGCTCGCGGGCCTACGTGCTGGAGGCCGGCCGGATCGTGGCGCAGGGTCCGTCCGCCGAGTTGGCCGAGAGCGCGGCGGTGGCCACGGCGTACCTGGGTGCGGGCTCGTGAGTGAGCCTGCGAGCGAACCATCGAACACTGCCCCGCGCCGAGCCTGCGAGGTGCAGCAGTGAGTGAGCTGCTCGGTTACCTGATCACCGGACTGGCTGTCGGATGCGGGTTCGCTCTGGTGGGCAGCGGGCTGGTGGCGATCTTCCGGGTGACCCGGGTGGTGAACTTCGCCCAGGGTTCGTTCGCCGTGCTGGCCGCGATGAGCGCGTCGTCCCTGCTGACCACGCTGCCGCACGGCCTCGCCGAGTTGACCGCGGTGGCGATCGCCGCGGGCGCGGGGCTTCTGGTCGGGCTGATCGCGATCGGCAAACCGGGCACCACCCCGCAGGCGTCGCTGATCGTGACGCTTGGCCTCGGGGTGTTCGCCTATGCGGTGGAGGTGCTGATCTGGGGCGACCAGCCGCGTTCGTTCGCCGGGCTGCCGGGCGCGGTCGAGCTGCTCGGTGCCCGGGTGCAGACCCACTACCTGCTGATCATCGGCGTGACGCTGCCGGTGTTCGCCGGCATGGCGGTCTTCTTCACCCGCACCGACCTGGGCAAGGCGCTCACCGCGTGCGCATCGAATCCTTACGCGGCACGAGTTGTCGGCATCGACGTGACCCGCATGGGGGTACTGACGTTCGGCATCGGCGGCGCGCTCGGCGGGCTGGCCGGCGTGCTGGTCACCCCGGTGCAGCAGATCTCCTTCGACGCGGACGTGACGCTGGCGATCAATGGGTTCGCCGCGGCGATCCTCGGCGGCCTGACCCGACCGGCGGTCACCCTGCTCGGCGGGCTGCTGCTCGGTGTGGCGCAGGCGCTGGTCGCCGGCTACGGAAACGCGGCGCACCAGGCGGAGATCGCGCTCGGCCTGATGCTCGCGGTGATGATCTGGCGTGCGGTCCGCCGCCCGGCACAGCTGGAAGAACCGGTATGAGATACGCGATCCTGCTGGCCGCAGCGGCCGCCGCTGTCGCCCTTCCGTCCTTTTTGGACAGCGATCAGCTGGCCGTGTTCATCCTGCTCGGCCTGGCCGCGATGGTGGTGGTCGGGCTGTCCCTGCTGATGGGCTATGCCGGCCAGATCTCGCTCGGTCAGGCGTCGTTCTACGCCATCGGCGGCTACACCGCCGGGCTGCTGGCCACCGCCGGTGCGCCGCCGGTGCTCGGGCTGGTGGCCGCGCCCGCGGTGGCCGCCGGGTTCGCCGCCGTGGTCGGGATCGGGCTGCTCCGGCTGCGCGGCCACTACCTCGCCTTCGCCACCCTGGCCATGCAGCTGATCCTGCTTTCCGTGCTGGCCCAGGCGGAGTGGGCCGGCGGAGCGATCGGGCTGCAGGGTGTGCCGCGGTTCTCGATCGGCGGTTTCGAGCTGGCGGAAGACATCCAGTACGCCTACCTCACCCTTGGCGCGCTGGCGCTGACCCTGGTCGTGGCCCGCAACGTGGTGCACTCCCGGGCCGGCCGGGGACTGCGGGCCCTGGCCACCAGCGAGACCGCCGCGGCCGCGAGCGGGGTGCCGGTCGGCCGGTACCGGCTGGCGGTGTTCGCCCTTTCGGCCGCGTTCGCCGGGCTGGCCGGCGGAATCTACGCGTTCTACCTCGGGTATCTGGGCCCCGGCTCGTTCCCGGTGCTGCTGTCGATCGAGTACGTGGTGATGGCCGTGGTCGGCGGGCTCGGCACGATCGCCGGACCGGTGGTCGGCGCGGCCGGCATCGTGCTGCTGGTGCAGTTGCTCAACGATCTCGGCACCCGGCCGGGCATGCCGAGCTACGCGCCGAGCGTACTGTCCTATGCGGTGTACGCCGTGCTGCTGGTGCTGGTCGTGCTGTTCCTGCCCCGCGGCATCGTGCCCGCGCTCGGTGACCTGCGGGCCCGGCTCGGCCGGGGAAGGGAGCGGCGGTGAACCTCGACGACCTGGTCGCGATCGACGTGCACACGCACGCCGAGGTGTCCGCGGACGGCCACCACGCGCTGCCGGAGCGCCTGATGGCCGGTTCCGCCAAGTACTTCGCGGTCACCGGCGACCGGGCGCCGACCGTGCCGGCGATCGCCGAGTACTACCGGCAGCGGCGGATGGCCGCGGTGGTGTTCACCGTCGACGCCGAGCACGGGACCGGTCATCCGCCGGTGCCCAACGAGGACGTGGCCCAGGCCTGCGCGGCCAACGCCGACGTACTGATCCCGTTCGCCAGCGTCGACCCGCACCGCGCCGACGCGGCGCGCACGGCCCGGCGCCTCGCCGAGAGCCATCCCATCCGCGGCTTCAAGTTCCACCCGTGCCTGCAGGCGTTCCACCCGAACGACCCGCTCGCCTACCCGCTCTACGAGGTGCTGCAGGAGCTGGGCATGGTCGCGTTGTTCCACAGTGGACAGACCGGCATCGGCGCCGGGGTTCGTGGCGGCGGCGGGGTGCGGCTCAAGTACGCCAACCCGATGGCGATCGACGACGTCGCGGCGGACTTCCCGGACCTCAAGATCGTGATCGCGCACCCGTCGTTCCCGTGGCAGGACGAGGCGCTCGCGGTGGCCACGCACAAGCCCCTGGTGCACATCGACCTGTCCGGCTGGTCGCCCAAATACTTCCCGCCGCAGTTGGTGCGCTACGCCAACACGCTGCTCAAGGACAAGGTGCTGTTCGGCAGCGACTTCCCGGTGATCACTCCGGACCGCTGGCTGGCCGACTTCGAGAAGCTGGACATCCGGCCGGAGGTCCGCCCGCTCATCCTCAAGGACAACGCCGCACGCCTGCTCGGCCTGACCGGAAGTGCCTGACAGCCATGCGAAACCAGGGAATCGGGTCGTGGCCGGCGCGCCGGGCGCGAATGTCGCCGAAGCGCACCGCGGTGGTGCACGACGGTCGCGAGTGGACCTACGCGCAGCTCTACGACCGGGTGGTCCGGCTGGCCCGGGTGTTCGCCGAACGCGGCGTGCGGTCCGGGGACCGGGTCGCCTACCTGGGACCGAACCACCCGACGTTCCTGGAGACGCTGTTCGCCACCGGCACCCTCGGCGCGATCTTCGTGCCGCTGAACACCCGGCTGGCCGCGCCCGAGCTGGCCTACATTCTGCGCGACAGCGGCGCCCGGCTGCTGGTGCACGCCCCCACGCACGCGGAGATCGCCGCCGAGCTGGGTTCCGGTGCCGAGCCCGTGGACGTGCTCGACCTCGAGTCGTACGAGCGGCTGCTGGCCGCGCGCCCGGCCGACCCGCTGGACGAGCCGGTGGCCGACGGCGAGCTGAGCATGATCATGTACACCTCGGGGACCACCGGGCAGCCGAAGGGCGTCGCGCTCAGCCACGCCAACATCGTGTGGAACAGCCTGAACCTGCTGATCGACGTGGACCTCGCCGGCGACGAGGTGACCCTGGTGAACGCGCCGATGTTCCATGTCGCCGCGCTGAACCAGACCGTGCTGCCCACCATCCTCAAGGGCGGCACGCTGGTGCTGGACTCCGCGTTCGACCCGGTCCGCACGCTTGAGCTGATCGCCCGGCACCGGGTGACCTACCTGTTCGGCGTTCCGGTGATGTTCCAGGCGATCGCGTCCGCGCCGGGCTGGGCCGATGCCGACCTGTCCTCGGTGCGCTCGATGATCTGCGGCGGCGCACCGGTTCCGGAGTCGCTGATCGCCATCTACACCGCACGCGGGCTGACCTTCCTGCAGGGCTACGGGTTGACCGAGTCCGCGCCCGGTGCGCTGTTCCTGCGCGCCCAGGACGGCCCGAGCAAGATCGGCTCGGCCGGAACCCCGTGCTTCTTCACCGATGTCCGGGTGGTGCGGCCGGACGGGACCGACGCCGGGCCGGGTGAGCCGGGCGAGGTTCTGCTGCACGGCCCGAGCCTCATGACCTGCTACTGGCACAAGCCGGAGGAAACCGCGGCGGTGCGCTCCGGGGACGGCTGGCTGCGCACCGGGGACATCGCCGTTGCGGACGAGGACGGCTACCTCACCATCCGGGACCGGATCAAGGATATGATCATCTCGGGCGGGGAGAACATCTACCCGGCCGAGGTGGAGGACGTGCTGTACCGGCATCCCGCGGTGGCCGAGTGCGCCGTGATCGGCGTGCCGGACCAACGCTGGGGGGAGGTGGGCCGGGCGGTGGTGGTGCTGCGCGCCGGGGCGGGGGCCGAACCGGACGAGCTGCTCGACTTCCTCGCCGGCAAGATCGCCAAGTACAAGATCCCGAAGTCGGTGGTGTTCGTGGACACGTTGCCGCGCAGCGGTTCCGGCAAGGTGCTCAAGGGACCGCTACGGGCGAGCGTCGGCCGGTGATCACCGCCGCGTTGACCCTGGACCCGGCGGTGCGGATCGCACCGGTGGGCCGGCGGCTGTTCGGCTCGTTCGTCGAGCACATGGGCCGGTGCGTGTACTCCGGCATCTACGAGCCCGGCCACCCGGCCGCCGACGATCGCGGGTTCCGCGGCGACGTGCTGGAACTGGTGCGGGAGCTGGGGGTGGGCGTGGTGCGCTACCCGGGCGGCAACTTCGTGTCCGGGTACCGGTGGGAGGACGGCGTCGGCCCGCCGGCCGAGCGGCCCACCCGGCTCGATCTGGCCTGGCGGCAGATCGAGCCGAACGCCTTCGGGCTGGGCGAGTTCATGGCCTGGACCAGGGCAGCCCGGGTGGAGCCGATGCTCGCGGTCAACCTCGGCACCCGCGGCATCCAGGAGGCGTGCGATCTGATCGAGTACGCCAACCACCCGGGCGGCACCTACCTCGCCGACCTGCGGGCCCGGCACGGCGACCCGGATCCGTATGGGATTCGCCTGTGGTGCCTGGGAAACGAGGTGGACGGGCACTGGCAGATCGGGCACAAGACCGCGGTGGAGTACGGGCGGCTGGCGAACGAGACGGCCAAGGCGATGCGGGCCGTCGACCCCGGCGTCGAGCTGGTGCTGTGCGGCAGTTCCGGCGCGACCATGCCGACCTTCGGCGCCTGGGAGGCCACGGTCCTCGAGCTGGCCTACGACGCGGTGGACCACATCTCGCTGCACTCCTACTACGAGGAGAACGCTGATCTGGCGAGCTTCCTGGCCACCCCGGTGGCGATGGACCGGTTCATCGCGGACGTGGTCGCCACCGCGGACCACGTGCGGGCCAAGCTGCGCCGGCAGAAGCGGATCACGCTGTCGTTCGACGAGTGGAACGTCTGGAACATGTCGCGGTTCCCCGGCCGCGCCGAGGCGGACTGGGAGCACGCCCCGGTGCTGATCGAGGACACCTACACGGCGGCCGACGCGGTCGCGGTGGGCGGGTATCTGATCACCTTGCTGCGCAACGCCGACCGGGTGGCGGTCGCCTGCCAGGCCCAGCTGGTCAACGTGATCGCCCCCATCCGCACCGACCGGGGCGGTGCCGCCTGGCGCCAGACGATCTTCCATCCGTTCGCGCTCACCGCCCGACACGCCCGCGGCGAGGTGCTGCGGGTGGAACCGGCGGGTCCGACCGTGGACACCGTGGCGCACGGCGAGGTCCCGGTGCTGGACGCGGTCGCCACGCACGACCCGGAGTCCGGTGCCGTGGCACTGTTCGCGATGAACCGGCACACCACCGAGCCGGTCACGCTGACCGCCGACCTGCGCGCGCTCGGCCCGGTCACGGTGACCGGCGCGCACATCCTGGCCGACCCCGACCCGCACGCGGTCAACGACCGTGCGCATCCCGACCGGGTCCGGCCAAGGGCGCTCGACCTGCCCGCACCGGACGGCGGCCGGTTGACCGCCGTCCTGCCTCCGGTGTCCTGGAGCGTGATCACCCTGCACGCGGGCGAGCCGGCCTAGCCTCGAAATTTCGAGGCTAGGTCTCGCAACCGATCCCGTCGTGGTCGGCGTCGAAACGGTGCGGATCCGGTTGCCGCACCTGGAAGTTCTTGTAGGGAACGTCCGGGCAGTCCAGATCCGGCGGTGCCGGTGCGATGCACACCCCCGGGTAGGACGCGTCGCAGTTCTGCTTGGGCGCGGGCGGTTTGGGCGGCGGCACGGGCTTCGGAGCCGGCGGCTTCGGGGTCGGCGGCTTCGGCGCGGGTGGCGCGGGCGGTGGTTCGGCGGGGGCCGGTGGCGGTTCCACGGTGGTCGTGGTGACCGGCGGCGGCGTGGTCGTGGTGGTCGGGTCCGGGACGGTGGTGGCGGGCGCGACGGAAACCGACGGCTCGACCGGGGATCCGGGCGCGGTGCCGCAGGCGGCCAGCGTCAACAGCAGACCGCCGGCGAACGCCAGACGGATACGACTGTCCATTGTAGACAAATACTCCTCAGGAAAGTGGACGTTCTGCTCGGCCGGCCGATGACCTGCGCATCGCCCCGCTTCGACGGGCCGTTACGAATGCAAGATCTTTGAATGTTCCGGCAAGATGTTGCGGTACCTTGACCCCATGGAGCGGACCCGGCTGGCGGACATCGCCGCGCAGGCCAACGTCAGCGAGGCCACGGTCAGCCGGGTGCTCAACGGAAAGGCCGGTGTCTCGGCGGCCACCCGGGAGGCCGTGCTGGCCGCGCTCGATCTGCTCGGCTACGAGCGGCCGGCCCGGCTGCGGGCCCGTAGCGCCGGGCTGATCGGGCTGATCACCCCCGAGCTGTCCAACCCGGTCTTCCCGGCGTTCGCCCAGGTCATCGAGCGGGTGCTGACCCGGGACGGGTACACGCCGGTGCTCTGCACGCAGACGCCCGGCGGGTCGACCGAGGACGAGCTGACCGACGCTCTCGTCGACCGCGGGGTGAACGGGATCATCTTCGTCTCCGGGCTGCACGCCGACTCCACCGCCGACATGAACCGCTACGTCAAGCTGGCCGGGCGCGGCGTGCCGTTCGTCATGATCAACGGCTACACCGAGAAGGTGTCCGCGCCGTTCGTCTCCACCGACGACCGCGCGGCCATGCGGCTGGCCGTGACGCACCTGGTGGAGCTGGGCCACGAGCGGATCGGGCTGGCCGTCGGGCCGCGCCGGTTCGTCCCGGTGCTGCGCAAGATCGAGGGCTTCGTGCAGCACATGCGCACCCTGCTGCCGCTGTCCGCGGAGGCCGCCGAGCGGCTGGTGCAGCACTCGCTGTTCACCGTGGAGGGTGGGCAGGCGGCCGCGCACGCGCTGATCGACAAGGGCTGCACCGCGATCATCTGCGCCGGCGATCTGATGGCGCTCGGCGCGGTGCGGGCCGCCCGGCAGCGCGGGCTGCGGGTGCCGGCGGACGTGTCGGTGGTCGGCTTCGACGACTCGCCGCTGATCGTGTTCACCGATCCGCCGCTGACCACGCTGCGCCAGCCGGTCGAGGCGATGGGCCAGGCCGCGGTGAACGCGCTGCTCGAGGAGGTCGGCGGCACCCCGGCGCCGCACGCGGAGTTCGTCTTCCTGCCGGAGCTGGTGGTCCGCGGTTCGACCGGAGCGGCGCCGTCCTGAGGGTTTACCCGGGGCACTCTCCTTGGTAATCTTGCGGAAACTCCCTGCAACTCTTTTCACCTCCGTAAGGAGGCGTCATGCACCGTCGCATGCGATCAACCCTGCGTCTTCTGACCATCGCGACCACCGTCCTGGCCGGCGTGAGCGTGCCGGCCGCAACCTCGGAACCGGCCGGCATCGCCTCCGGAACCAGCCCGGGCGCCAAGGACGTGATCGTCCACCTGTTCCAGTGGCCCTGGGCCTCGGTCGCCTCGGAATGCACAAACGTGTTGGGGCCCAAGGGTTTCGGCGCCGTTCAGGTGTCCCCGCCACAGGAGCACGTGGTGCTGCCCGGCAGCGGGTACCCGTGGTGGCAGGACTACCAGCCGGTCAGCTACCAGCTCGTCTCCCGCCGCGGCAACCGGGCGGCGTTCGCCAACATGGTCAACACCTGCCACGCCGCCGGCGTGAAGATCTTCGTCGACGCCATCGTCAACCACATGGCCGGCGGCGCCTCCGCCGGGCCCGGCAGCGGCGGATCGAGCTACACCCAGTACGGCTATCCCGCCGTGCCGTACGGGTTCGACGACTTCCACCACTGCGGCCGCAACGGCAACGACGACATCCGCAACTGGACCGACCGATTCGAGGTGCAGAACTGCGAGCTGGTCGACCTGTCCGACCTGAAGACCGAATCCTCCTACGTGCGCGGGAAGTTGACCGCGTACCTGCAGGACCTGGCCGGGCTCGGGGTGGACGGCATCCGGGTGGACGCGGCCAAGCACGTGCCGGTCGCCGACCTGCAGGCGATCTACGGCCCGATGGCCTCGCCGCGCTACGTCTTCCAGGAGGTGATCGAGGGCGGGCCCGGCGAGATCGCACCCGGCGAGTACACCGGCATCGGTGACGTCACCGAGTTCCGCTACGGCGACGTGGTCGGCAACGCCTTCCGCGACGGGAACCTGAGCAACCTCAACAACCTGGCCGGCTCCATGGCGCTCGGCTCACCAGACGCGGTGGCGTTCATCGACAACCACGACACCCAGCGCAACGGCCGCGCCCGGCTGACCTACAAGGACGGCAACAACTACGCGCTGGCCGAGGCGTTCATGCTGGCCTGGCCGTACGGGGTGCCGCAGGTGATGTCCAGCTTCACGTTCAACGGCGGCGACCAGGGCCCGCCGGCCGCCGGCAACGGCACCACCTCGCCGGTCAACTGCGCCAGCGGCTGGGTGTGCGAGCACCGCTGGCGCACCACGGCGAACCTGGTGGGACTGCGCAACAACAGCAGCGGTGCCGGCGTGACCAACTGGTGGAGCAACGGATCGAGCCAGATCGGCTTCGGCCGGGCCGGCAAGGCGTACCTGGCGTTCAACCGCGACGGCGGCACGCTGTCCCGTACGTTCCAGACCGACCTGCCGGCCGGAACCTACTGTGACGTCGCGAACGGCGACTTCAGTGCCGGCACCTGCACCGGTGCCGCGTACACGGTGGACAGTGGTGGCAGGTTCGTCGCGTCGGTGCCGTCCGGACGGATGCTCGCGCTGCACGTGGGCGCCCGGACGTCCGGTGGCGGCGGTGGCTGCACCACGGTCGCGGTGGGCTTCAACGTCGAGGCGTTCACGATCTTCGGCGAGAACGTGTTCGTCGCCGGAAACCGGCCGGAGCTGGGGAACTGGGACCCGGCGAACAGCCTGCCGTTGTCCGCGGCGACCTATCCGATCTGGCGCGGCACGGTCAACCTGCCGGCCAACGTGACCTTCGAGTACAAGTACATCAAGCGCATGGGCAGTCAGGTGATCTGGGAGTCCGGTGCCAACCGGGTCCGGTCCACCGGCAGCGCGTGCTCGGTCTCGTTCGACGAGGTCTGGCGAAACTGACTTGACCTTCCAGCTACTGGAAGGTTGACGATGGTCCGGTGCCGGACAACGGAAGGTTCACGATCGGTGCGCTGGCCCGGCGCACCGGTCTGACCACGCGCACGATCCGGTTCTACTCAGACGAGGGTCTGCTGCCCCCGGCCGAGCGTTCGGCCGGGGGCTACCGGCTCTACGACGCCCGGTCGCTCGCCGCCATCGAGCTCGTGAAGACGCTGCGCGAGCTCGGCCTCGGCCTGCCCGAGATCGATCGGGCGCTGGCCGGCCAGACGACCATCGTGGACCTGGCCCGGCACCACATCGATGTGCTGGACAACCAGATCCGCCTGCTCAACCTGCGCCGCGCGGTGCTGCGCGCGGTGACCAACCGCGGATCGGACGAGGTGACCCTGATGACCAAGCTCGCCGGAATGACGGACGAGGAACGCGACCGCCTGATCGACGAGTTCTGGGACGAGGTCACCGGCGGCCTGAACATCGACCCGGCCTTCGCCGACCGGATGCGCTCGGCCAAGCCCCAACTCCCCGCCGACCCCACCCCCGAACAGCTCGAAGCCTGGATCGAACTGGCCGAACTCGTCCGCGACAAGGACTTCCGTGCCCGCATCCGGCAGATGAGCGAGTCCCACTCGGCCGCCCGCACCGCCGGCCAGTCCATGGCACCCGCCGACGATTGGCCCCGCTGGACCGAGATCGCCGCCGAAGCCCTCGCCGCCGACGAACCCCCGACCTCTGCTCGCGCCCGCGCCCTCAGCACCGAGATCACCACCACCCTCGGCATCTCCACCGCCCAGGCCGCCGACCACATCGCCACCGGCACCGACACCCGCGCCGAGCGCTACTGGCAACTCATGGCCACCATCAACGGCTGGCCCCCCATCCCCACCCGGGTCCCCGCCGTCGAATGGCTCATCGCCGCCCTGCGCGCCGCCGGCTGACCCGACTCAGGTGCTCGAACTGGGGGTGCGGTGGGTGAGGACGGTGAGGGCCCACTGGCACCAGTGCCGGTTCTCGCGTTCGAAGGTGAGGCCGCGGGTGAGGGTGAGGTAGGGGCCGACGCGGGACGATTCGGCGAGGTACTGCTGCTCGGTGCGACCGTGCAGCAGGCGGGCGCGAAGCCGTTCGTAGCGGGCGATCTTGGCTTCGGCCCAGGTGAGGCGTTCCTGGATGGCGGCGCTGACCGACTCGACGTCACCCACGTCCAGGGCCTGCACCTTGACCATGAGGTCGTCGCGGATGGTGCCGGGGCGGGTGGGGGCGGCCGTGAAGGAGTGCAGCTCGCGGTGGCCGGCGGGGGTGAGGGAGAACAGGCGCTTGTTGGGGCGGCGGTCCTGCTCCACGACGCGGGCTTCGACCAGTCCGGCGGCGTGCATGCGGTCGAGCTCGCGGTAGAGCTGCTGCGGGGTGGCCATCCAGAAGTTGGCCACCGAGGCGTCGAACTCCTTGGCGAGGTCGTAGCCGGACGCCGCACCGTGGAGAAGGGCGGCCATGACGGCATGGCGCAGCGACATGCCGGCACGATAGTGTCATCGGCACCTAGTCAACAAATTGAGTAGAGGGGGCCGCCGTGCATCCGTTCCGGAAGGCGATCGAGGCGCGTGACCTGGCGGCGATCGAGGCCCTGCTGGCCGACGACGTCGTGTTCACCAGTCCGGTGGCCTACCGGCCGTACCCGGGCAAGGCGTTGACCGCGGCGATCGTGCGCGGGGCGGCGCGGGTGTTCGAGGACTTCAGCTACGTCAGGGAGATCGCCAGTGCGGACGGCCGGGACCATGCGCTCGTGTTCACCGCGACGGTGAACGGCCGCCAGGTGCAGGGATGCGATTTCCTGCACCACGACGAGCACGGGCTGATCGACGATCTCACGGTGATGGTGCGGCCACTGTCCGGCGCCACGGCGCTCGCCGAGGCGATGAACGCTCAGTTCGAGCGGATCCGGCAGGAGGCCGGGGTATGACTCTGTGCGACTGGCGAACAAATCAAATCGACACGTCCTGGAATCCCAATTGATATTGTTATTTAGGTCACTGCGGATTGCAGCTTGCAGTCGGCACCGTGCGCCACCATTTTGGGCTCGTTCGTAACCGTAGGTACTGGGGGCGGCTCTCTCCGTGCCGGTTTTGAACCCTCGGGTAGGGTCTTTAGACCCTGGACTGGTTACCACGGCACGACCCACTGTGACCTGGGAACTTGACATGTGAGGCCGTTTCGTATTGTGTCCGAGTTTCCGAATACGTGATGGCAAATCCAGTTGGAGAAGGCGGTGCCTGTAGCAGGCATGCAGAACACCCGTAGATGGCATATCAATGGCTGGAGCGTCCGCACCAAGGTGGCGGTCGTACTCCTGCTGCCCGCGCTTGCCGCCCTCGCCCTTGGTGCCCTTCGAGTCAAGGCCCAGCTGGACGAGGCCGACCGCCTGAACACCCTGCGTGACCAGGTGACGCTGCTTCGCGAGAGCGCCGAGCTGGCCTCCCGCCTCGCTGACGAGCTGGTGGCCGCGTCCCCGGTCGGCCGGGATCGCGAGAAGGTCGCCGCCGCGGTCAACGAGCAGCTCCAACAGCTCCAGCGCGCCGACGAGGCGACCGTGCTGCCGGAGAGCCAGGACCGCATCCTGCGGGACAGCTACGCCGGCCTGGACAACGCGCGCAAGCTGGCCAGCAGCCCGGACGCCACCCCGTTCAACGTGGTCACGTCCTACTACAACCTGGTCAACAGCATGAGCGCGCTGTCCTCGGGCATCGTCGCCGCGTCCGGCAACCAGAACCTGGAGGGCCCGGGCAAGGCCGTCGAGGCGATGCTGCGCGTGCGCGGTCTGCAGGGCATGGACCAGGTGGTCCTGCTGCTCAACGCCGCCGGGCAGCCGCTGGACGTCGGTACCGGTCAGCGAACCACCTCCGAGGAGGCCATCCTCGCCGAGCGCATCAAGCGGGACATCCCGCAGGACAAGCGCGAGGCGTTCGAGAACGCGGTGGCCTCGGCCGGCGAGCGGCGGCAGGCGTTCCAGGCCGCCATCGCCGACCCGCGCAAGGTCTCCCCCGCGGCCCTGCTGCCCAAGATCAAAACCGAGGCCGAGGCCGTGGACGGCCTGCTGGCCCAGGTGCTCGACGGGCTGAACGCCCAGGCGGGCCAGCTGGCCGACGACGCCCAGGCCAACGCGCTGCGTGACTCGGCGATCGTGTTCGGCGCGCTGCTCGCGGCCCTTGCCCTCGCCCTGCTGGTCGGCCGCTCGCTGCTCGGTCCGGTGCGCGTGCTGCGGTCCGCCGCCCTGGACGTCGCGCACCAGAAGCTGCCCAACACCGTGCAGCGGATCCGCGACGGCGAGGAGGTGGACTGGCGCACCGTCGAACCGGTGCCGGTGCACACCGGTGAGGAGATCGGCCAGCTCGGCCGCGCCTTCGACGAGATGCACCAGCAGGCCGTCCGGCTCGCCGGCGAGCAGGCCGACCTGCGCCGTCAGGTCGCCGACATGTTCACCACGCTGTCCCGGCGCTCGCAGTCCCTGGTGGAGCTGCAGCTGGAGACGCTGGAGCGGCTGGAGGCCGACGAGCAGGACCCCAAGCGCCTCGAGGACCTGTTCCGGCTCGACCACCTGGCCACCCGCCTGCGCCGCAACGGTGAGAACCTGCAGGTGCTCTCCGGCGGCACCCCGGCCCGCCGCGGCCAGGGCGCGGTCTCCGTGGTCGAGTTGCTCCGCGCGTCGATCTCGGAGATGAACGACTACCGCCGGGTGAACCTGGGCCACGCCCCGAACGGCGAGGTCCGCTCCCCCGCGGCCGCCGACGTCGTGCACCTGCTCGCCGAGCTGTTGGAGAACGCCGCCCGGTTCTCCCCACCGGACAAGAAGGTGCAGTTCAGCGCCGACCGCGCGCACGACGGCGGGCTGCTGGTCAAGGTGATCGACGCCGGCATCGGCATGCCGCCGGACGAGCTGGCCGAGGCCAACGAGCGGCTCGCGGCCGGCGAGGACGTCGGCCCGGAGACCACCCGACGGATGGGCCTGTTCGTGGTCAGCCGGCTGGCCGAGCGGCACGGCGTGAAGGTCCGGCTGCGGCCGACCTACGAGAGCCGGTCGAGCCAGTCCGGCATCACCGCGATCGTGCACATCCCGCCGATGCACGTGGCGCTGGAGGCTCCGGCGGCGCCGATCCGGTCCGGCGCGTTCAACGGTTCCACGAACGGCCACGCCGCCCGGCCGGCCGACGACTTCCCGCTCCGCGACTGGTTCCAGCCGATGACCGACCCGACCCCACCCACCATGGAGACGGCCCGCTTCCGGCGGACCGAGCCGGTCGCGGCCCAGGTGACCGCCACCCCGCCACCACCGGCCCCGCCGCCCCCGGCGCCGGAGTCCTGGCTGAACCCGCCGGACCGGGAGTGGCGCTCGTCCGAGGCGCCCCGGCAGGACCAGCCGACCAGGTCCGGCCTGCCGCAGCGCAGGTCCGGCGGCAACGGCGGTCAGCAACTGCCCGCGGCGCCGGTGTCCGGGCTGCCCGCCCGGCCTCCCGCCGAGGAGCCGGCGCCGGCCGGGACGACCGGATCCGGCCTGCCGATGCGCCGGCCGGGCTCGCGGTTGACCGACGGCGCGGTGAGCCGGGAACCGGCCCACGCACTGCAGCGGGACCCGGAGTCGATCCGCAACAACCTGGCGCGCCACTACACCGGAGTCCGCAACGCGCGGACGTCGCGCCATGCGTCGGACTCCGACGCGGCACGAACTGAACGATCCGAGGGAGAAGCATGACGACGGAGATCACGACGGCGCCCGAGTCGTCGCTCGGCTGGTTGGTGACCGCGTTCACCAACGAGGTTCCGGGCGTCGCACACGCCGTGCTGGTATCCGCCGATGGGCTGATGGTGGCGGCGAACGACGCGCTGCCCCGGGACCGGGCCGACCAGCTCTCGGCGATGGCCGCGGGCCTGTCCAGCCTGACCGTGGGCGCGTCCCAGCTGTTCGCCGGTGGCCGGGTGGTTCAGTCGGTGATCGAGATGGAGCAGGGCTTCCTGCTCCTGATGAGCGTGGGTGACGGTTCGCACCTCGCCGTGCTCGCCTCGGCCAGGTGCGACATCGGCCTGGTCGGCTACGAGATGACGCTGCTCGTCGACCGGGTCGGTCGGATGGTCGACACGCCGATGCGCGGGACAGCCGACAGGCCCTGAGGCCAGGGGAGAACGTGACCGAGTCCGAGCCGTACAGCGGCCGACACTCCCGCCCGGGACTGGCCCGTCCGTATTCCTTCACCGAGGGCCGGACCGAGCCGAGCGTGGAGATCGCCATCGAGGCGCAGGTGCAGACCACCCGCGCCGGCTACTCGGTGCCGCCGAACGCGACCAGTCCACAGTGGAATGTTCTGCAACTGTGCTACGAGGCCCGGTCGGTGGCCGAGATCGCGGCGCACATGTCGGTGCCTCCCGGAGTGGTCAAGGTGCTCGTGGCGGACCTGCTCAACGAGGGTCTGGTCGTCGTGCACGCGACCCTCGGCGAGGACACAACCCTGGCCGAGCGCCGGGAATTGATCGAGAGGGTGCTCAGTGGACTACGCGCACAATAGCCGGGCGCCGCGCAAGCGGATCACGTCGGCGAAGATCGTGGTGGCCGGCGGCTTCGGCGCCGGAAAGACCACGTTCGTCGGGGCCACGTCCGAGATCGTGCCGCTGCGCACCGAGGCGCCGATGACCAGCGCCAGCGTCGGCGTCGACGATGCTGCGGCGACCCCGAACAAATCCACGACCACGGTGGCGATGGACTTCGGCCGGCTCACCCTTGCCGAGGACCTGGTGCTCTACGTGTTCGGCACGCCGGGCCAGCACCGGTTCTGGTTCATGTGGGACGACATCGTCCGCGGCGCCATCGCCGCGGTCATCCTGGTCGACACCCGCCGGCTGGCCGACTGCTTCGCCGCCGTCGACTACTTCGAGGCGCGGGAGATCCCGTTCCTGATCGCCATGAACAACTTCGACGGCGTCCAGCAGCACTCCCCGGCCGATGTGCGGGAGGCGCTCGCGCTGCCGTCGGACACCGTGGTGATCACCTGCGACGCGCGCTCCCCCGACTCGGCCAAGCAGGTGCTGATCGCGGCCAGCCAGCACGCGCTGACCCGGCTGGACAACCGGCCGGTGCGGGCCGGCTGACGGCTGGTCAGAACTCGGCGGTCAGAACTCGAAGGTGGCGACCACCGGTGCGTGGTCGGACTCCGGGTACTTCTTGTCCTCGGCGAAGGCGGCCGACTCGTCGTGCAGCAGCTCGTTGTGGATCTCCGACCCGCGGTAGTTGGCGAGCAGGTTGCGGGTGATCAGCAGGTGGTCCAGCATCTCGCCCCGGCCATGGTGGAACAGCGTGTAGCGGGCCGGCGCGGCGATCGTCTGCTCGATCGGGACCAGCACCCGGCCGGCCAGCGCGCCGTTGCCGGTGTTCTCCACGTCGCCGCGGATGGCCTGCACCGGCACGTCGTCCGGGCTGGCGTTGAAGTCGCCGGCCACCACGATGCGGGCAGCCTCATCGGCGGTGAGGATCTGCTCGACCAGCCTGCGCACCTCGAGTGCCTGGCTCATCCGCTTCATCGATGAGATGAAGAACCCCTCGGCCCAGGATTCGGCGCTGCGCCAGGTGAATGCGTCGATCTTCTGGCCAGGGATGTCGGTGGGGATCTTGGACTTCAGGTGCACGTTGATCACGTGCAGCCGGCTGCCGGCCAGGTCCAGCTCGACATGCAGCACCGGCCGCTCGACGGCGATCTCCACGGCGGCGGTATCGGCCGGGACCGCGGTCAGCCGCCGGTAGAGCGGCATGGCGACCAGGTCGTTGCGCAGCTGACGGAACGCGAGCACCGGCAGATGCGTGGCCACGACCAGGTTGCGCTCGTTGTAGACGCCGTCGCCGGTGCGGGTGCTGACCAGCGTGGCGCCGTCGAGGTTGGTCCCCTTCAACAGCTCCTTCAGGGCGAGCAGGTCCCGCGGTTGCCCGGCCCGCTCCTGGCCGTGCACCTCCTGGAAGCAGACCACGTCCGCGCGCAGCCGGACGATCTGCGGGCGCATCAGCTCGATTCGCTCGGCCAGTGACGGCTTGGCGCCCGGCGCCGTCTCGTCGAAGTTCTCGATGTTGAAGGTCGCGATCCGCACGGTGACCATCCCTTTCTCCGCACTCGTTGGGCAGTGCCGGTCAGTCACACGCCGGCAGCACCGGGTCGAGCAGCCCGGCCACGCCGCACACCAGGCCACCGACCAGTCCGGTGACCGGCGCGGTGGTCGACGTCGGCGGGGCCGGCTCGGTGCTGGCCGGCGGCGCCGGTTCGGTGGTCGGCGGGGCCGTCGTGGTGGTGTTCGGTGTGGCCGGCGGTTCGGTTGTGTTCGGTGTGGCCGGCGGTTCGGTCGTGGTCGGTGGGGCCGGCGTGGTGGTCGTGGGTGCCGGCGGCGTGGGCGTCGTGGTCACCGGCGGGTTCGGCGCGGTGGTGGCCGGCGGCGCGGGTGTCGTGGTCCCCGGCGCGGCGGGCGGTCCGGCTGGCGGCACGGTCGGAACGATCACCACCGGCGGCAGACCGGTCGCGTCCGGGACCACCACGGTGCCGCCCCGATAATTCTGCATCCAGCGCAGCACCAGGTTCCGGTAGCTGGTCGAGTGGTTGTAGCTCAGGATCGCCGCGTCCAGCCCCTCCGGGGTGCCCAGGTCGCGGTTGGCGGCGCACAGGTAGCGCGCGGCGGCCAGGCTCGCGTCGTAGACGTTGTGCGGATCGGACCGGCGGTCGCCGTTGCCGTCGGAGGCCCAGCGCCGCCAGGTGCCGGGAATGAACTGCATCGGGCCGACCGCGCGGTCCCAGGTGGTGTCGCCGTCCAGCGCGCCGCCGTCGGTGTCGGCGATCGCGGCGAACCCGTTGCCGTTCAACGCCGGTCCGAGGATCGGGCGCATCGTGTTGCCGTTGGTGTCGACCTGGCCGCCGCGCGCGTGCCCGGTCTCCACCTTGCCGATCGCGGCGAGCAGCTCCAGTGGCAGCCGGCAGCCGGGCTGGGCCAGGTTGATCGCGTCCCGGGCGCGCCGGTAGGCGTCCAGCACCGTGGTCGGAATGTCCCCGGTGAACACCGCCGGGATCATCGGACCGGGACCCGAATCGTCCACTGTGGACTCGATGTCGGCGTCGAGCACCACGCCCTGATCCGGTCCCTCGGTGGGAATCCGATCGGGAATCCAGTTCCCGCCACGGTGGTCCGCGACCACCGCCCGTTCCTGGTCCACCGGCTGCGGAGCGTTGGGCGGGCCGGACGGTGCGACGGCGGGCGCCGCCGCGGAGGTGGCCGCCAGGACCACACCCGCGGCGAGCACGCCGCCACTGACCCCCGCACCGGTACGGTGCCGGCCCCCGCTGCCGGGCTCGCACACGATGATCCACTCCAGCCCCGGTGCGGGCCGGCCGAGACGGTGCCGCCCGCCGCGCCCGCGACCCGCTCGGATGCCTCTCGAATTCCTCACGTGTTATCTGAGCCGCCGGCCGGCCCGCCGATCCACGCCGGGCCGCACCATGTCCGATCGGGCAGCCGACCCGGCCCGATCGGACCGGCCGAACCGCCTGCGCCGGCGGCAGGTCCCGGTCGGAACCGGGACCTTGGACCCTGCACATGCGGGTCACACGACGCCTGTGCCGGCGGAAAACCCCGCGTAGCCTCGTCGGAGCAATCGTCGGATCATCATGGGAGTTGCCTGTGGTACGGATCTTTCTGGTCGACGACCACGAGATCGTGCGACGCGGGATCTCGGATCTGGTCGAGTTCGAACCGGATCTGGAGGTGATCGGGGAAGCGTCCTCGGTCGCCGAGGCCCTGGCCTGGATTCCGCACTGCGAACCGGATGTGGCCGTGCTCGACGTGCGCATGCCGGACGGCAACGGAATCGAGCTGTGCCGGGAGCTGCGGTCCCGGATGCCCGATCTGAACTGCCTGATGCTCACCTCGTTCCCGGACGACGAGGCGATGTTCGACGCGATCATGGCCGGGGCCGGCGGCTTCGTGCTCAAGGAGGTGCTCGGCAGCGACCTGCTCTCCGCGCTGCGCACCGTCGGCACCGGTGGCTCCCTGCTCGACCCGCGCGCCACTTCGGCCGTACTGAGCCGGATTCAGCGCGACCGCGACCGGCACAACCCGCTTTCCGAGCTGACCGACCAGGAACGCGCGGTGCTCAACCTGGTCGGCGAGGGGCTGACCAACCGCCAGATCGGCGAACGCCTCTACCTCGCCGAGAAGACCGTGAAGAACTACGTCTCGCACCTGCTCGCCAAGCTGGGCGTGCAGCGCCGCACCCAGGCTGCCGTGCTCGCCGCCCGACTGCCCAAACCGCTCTAGCGCAACGGAACCCGCCAGGTGAGCCGGGTTCCGCCGCGTGGGCCGGCGGTCACCGTCGCGCTGCCGGCGCACTGCGCGGCCCGGTGCGCGACGCCGAGCAGCCCGCTCCTGGCCACCTTCTCCGGCATCCCGATCCCGTCGTCGAGCACGTCGATGATCAGCTCGTCGGCGGCTTCGACGGTGACCACGATGCTCTTCGCCGCGGCGTGCCGGACCGCGTTGCTCACCGCCTCGCGCAGCACCGCAAGCGCATGCTCGCCGATGTCCGGCGGGACCAGGGTGTCCACCGCGCCGTTGATCCGCAGGGACGGCGTCACCGGCGCGCCGGCTCCGGTCTGCGCCACGGTGTCCAGCATCCGCCTGCGCAGGCTGCCGGCCCGGTCGTCGGCGCTGGTGTGCAGGTCGAAGATCGCCGTGCGGATCTCCCGCACCGTCTCGTCCAACTGCTCGACCGCGGTCATCACCCGGCGGCGCGCATCCGGGTCGCTGATCCGGCGCACCCCGCCCTGCAGGCTCATCCCGGTCGCGAACAGTCGCTGGATCACGTGGTCGTGCAGGTCCCCGGCGATCCGGTCGCGGTCGGCGAGCAGGTCGAGCTGGCGCTGGGTGCGCTGCTTGCCGGCGAGTTCGAGGGCCAGCGCGATCTGGTCGGCGAACGAGGCGAGCACCGGCACCTGTTCCTCGGCGAACTGAGCGGAACCCTTGGTGCGCAAGGCAAGCAGCAGACCGCTGGTCTGGCTGGCCGCGCCGAGCGGGACGGCCAGCGCGGGCCCGTAGGTCTCGGCGCCCAGACCGAGCCCGCCGGGCAGCGCCTGCATCAGATCCGGAATGAGCCGCGCGGTGCCGGCGGTCACCACCCCGGCGAACGCCGGCTCGGCGGCCGGCACCGTCAGGCCGACCAGCTCCTCGGCGGCCGCACCGGAGGCGGCCGACACCACCAGCGGATCGCCCGGCACCGCAAGCATGATCACCGCACAGTCCGAAGTGGACAGTTCGCGGACCCGCCGCACGATCAGCCGCATGGCCTCGTCGCCGGTCGCGCCGCCGAGCAGCAACGTGTTGATCTCGGCCGATGCCTGCTGCCAGCGCTCCCGCAACCGGGACTCCTCGAACAACCGGGCGTTCTCGACCGCCACCCCGGCCGCCGCGGCCAGCGCGGACAGTACGGTCTCGTCGTCGGCGGTGAACTCGGCGGCGCCCCGCTTCTCGGTCAGGTAGAGGTTGCCGAAGACCTCGTCGCGCACCCGGACCGGCACCCCGAGGAAGCTGCGCATCGGCGGATGGTTGGCCGGGAACCCGACCGACGCCGGGTGCTTGGACAAGTCCGGCAACCGGATCGGCTCCGGGTGGTCGATCAGCACCCCGAGCAGACCCTTTCCCTCGGGCAGGTGCCCCATCGACGCCCTGGTCTCCTCGTCGATGCCGACGTAGACGAACCTGGCCAGGCCGCCCTCCTCGTTGAGCACGCCAAGCGCCCCGTACCGGGCGTCGACCAGCTTCAGCGCGGTCTGGATGATCCGCTGCAGGGTGCCGTCCAGTTCGAGGCCGGCGCCCACCGCGAGCACCGCGTCCAGCAGACCCTTCAACCGGTCCCGGGTTCGGCCGATCTCGGCCAGCCGGTCCTGCACCTCGCCGAGCAACTCGTCCAGTCGCAGACCGGCCAGCGACGCGGACCCGGATTCCTCGAGCATCCTGACCTCCTGCCAAACGATGCCACGACGGCGAAGGCTGGACCAGTCGCGCGTCAGCCGTCTTTGCCCGCGACGGTGCGCGCCCGCAGCACGCCGGGCACCGCCCCGGCGAGCGCCGCCAGCACGAACCGATCGGTCTCGTCGGCGAACCCACCGCCCCCGGCACAGGCGATGGTGACGTCGCCACCGTGCACCTCGACCCGCCAGCGGTCGTGCCCGCTGTAGTCGATCAGCCGGCGCCACACGTCCCTGGCGATCACGGCGTCGTCCCGGGCCACCACCCGGAGCAGGTCGGCTCGGGTGACCACGCCGACCAGCCGGTCAGCCTCGATCACCGGCAGGCACGGCTGGCCCCGGCCGAGCAGGGCCACGGTCAGGTCGACCAGCTCCGTGTCCGGGCCGACGGCGGCTGCCGGCGCGGTCATCGCCTCCCCCACGGTCCGCGCCGTTGACCGCACCAGCTCGCCCTCGGTCACCACGCCGACCAGGCGCTCGGCCTCGTCCACCACCGGCAGCGCGCCGAATCCCCACGCGGCCAACAGCGCCGTGGCCTCGGCAACCGTGGTGCCGACCCGCACCGTGCTGGTCGGGCTGGTCATGATGTCGCGCGCCTGCATGGCCTTCTCCTCCGGCGGAAGGTGACTCCACGTCACCTTCGGAGTACCGCGCCCGAGCCCAAAATCCACCCGGAATTTCAGACCGGTCGGCTGGTCTGGATAGGGTTCCGCCCCACTAGGTCATTCGGAGAAGGCGGCGAGGCGGTTTTCGCCTGTGGATCAGGACCGTGTGGTCAGGGCCTGGGCGCTGATCACGGAACACGCACAGCGGGAGGGGGTATCGGCATCACTGCGGCACGTGTGTACGGCGTGCGCGCGGGCCGTTGCCGCGACGGGGGCCGGTCTGTCGATCACGCGCGGGTCCGGCCGGCACGATCCCGTGGTCGCCACCGACGACAACAGCGCCGAGTTGGCCGAGCTGCAGTTCACCCTGGGCGAGGGACCGTCCGCGGACGCGATGTCCGGCGCCGAACCGGTGTTGGCGGCGGACCTGTCCGCCCCGGCGAGCCGTTGCCGGTGGCCGATGTTCGCCCCGGCCGCCACCCGGCGCGGGGTGCTGGCGATGTTCTCGTTCCCGCTCGCGCTCGGCGCCGTCCGGGTCGGAGTCCTGGACCTGTACCGGGACCGGGCGGGTGGGCTGGCCGGCGAGGAGTTGGCCGACGCGCTGGTCTTCGCGGACGCGGCGCTGCTGCTGGTGCTGGACGACCGGGGCGGGATCACCGGCGCCTACCCGGACCTGGTCGACGGGGGCTTCGACGAGTGGCGCGCCGAGGTGCACCAGGCCGCCGGGATGGTGTCGGTGCAGCTCGGATTGGGAGTCGAGGAGGCGCTGGTTCGGTTGCGTGCCTATGCGTACGCCCGTGATCGTCGGCTGGTCGAGGTGGCCAGGGACGTGCTCGGGCGGCGGTTGCGCTTCGATGGAGGCGGTGCGGGCAATCCGCCTGCCGAAGGCAACCGGCCCAACGGGGAGGAACCGCGGAGATGAACGCGTCGGATAGACGGGTCCGGGAGGCCTTCGTGGCACTGGCCGACCGGCTGGTGACCGACTTCGATGTCCTGGACTTTCTTGAGCTGCTGGCGAAACGCTGCGTGGAGTTGCTCGAGGTGGACGCGGCCGGGCTGCTGCTCGCCGACCACCGCGGCACGCTCAAGCTGGTGGCGGCGTCCACCGAGCAGGGCCGAGTGCTTGAGCTGTTCCAGCTGCAGAACCGGGAAGGGCCGTGCCTGGACTGCTACCGGGTGGGTCGGGCGGTGCACGCCGGTGATCTCGCCGCGGCGACCGACCGGTGGCCGCAGTTCGCGGCGGCGGCCCGGGCGGCCGGGTTCGGGTCGGCGCACGCGCTGCCGATGCGGCTGCGGGACGGGCTGATCGGCGGGCTGAACCTGTTCGACAGCCAGCCGGGTGAGCTGGAGCAGGAGGCGATCGACCTCGGGCAGGCGCTGGCCGACGTGGCCACGATCGGGATCATGCACGAGCGCACGGTGCGGGACCGCGACCTGGTGTTCGGGCAGTTGCAGACCGCACTGAACCAGCGGGTGGTGCTGGACCAGGCGAAAGGCGTGCTGGCCGAGCACATCGGGACGTCGGTGGACGACGCGCACGCGCGGTTGCGGGCCTACGCCAGGCGGACCGGACGGAACCTGGGTGAGCTGGCCAGCGAGGTGGTGCACGGCTCGGCGGATCTGGCGGAGATCGGCGGCAGGTAGCAGTGCTCGGCCAACCGGACGGTTGACCTCGTGCAAGTTGCACGTCACGATGAGCCGCACTGGACTCCGAACCGGGGAGACGGCAGGCCGGATGGATCAGGTTCCCAGCGAGGTGGACATGCTGGATCCCACCGTCCAGTGCCTGTTCGGGGTCAGCATGGAGCTGCACGGCGTGCTTGCGCTGATCGAGCGCAACCAGGAAGGTCAAGCGCGGCAACGGGTCTGGTCGGCGATCGGTCAGGTGGACCGGGCGATCTCGCAGATCCGGGACGTGGCGGTCCGGCTGATCACGACCGGACACGGGGCCGAGCAGCGGGTCGTCGAGGCGTTCCTGGCCACCGCAAGCGCGCTGGTGAACGGAATGCCCCTGGTCGACACCCTGCGCCCGCTGCTGCGCTGCTGCGTGGCACTGTTGCCGGTGGACGCCGCCGGTATCGTCCTGGCGCGGCCGCGAACGCTGCTCGCCGTCGAGCCCGACGATGCTCCACTCCGGGAGTTCTTCCGGCTCTACCTGGACGGACCCGGCCCGGTCCCGATCGAGATCGACTCCGCCTGGCCGCAACTGTTCGACCACGCGCGTGGGATGGGAATCTCGACCGTGCACGCCGCACCGGTGCGGCTCCGCTCCGATATCCTCGGCGCGTTGGTGTTGCCCGGGGTCGACCGGGTATGCGGATTCGACGACCGGATCCTGCAAGGACTGGCCGATCTCGCCGCCGTGGCGATCCTGCACGAACACGCCGCGACCCATCGGGAGCAGTTCGTCACGCAACTAGAGTTGGCACTGTCAAACCAGGCCATCATCGAACAGGCCAAAGGAACCCTCGCCGAACGCCACCACACCACCGGCGCCGAGGCGTTCCAACTGATGGCCAACCGGGCAGCGGAGTTGAAGCGGCCGCTGTTGGAAGTGGCGCAGTCGGTGTTGGACGGGACCTCGGGACTGTAAGCGTTCCCGAGTCGCCGCCCCCAACACCCCAACCGCCAGCCCCAGCACCCCAACTCCCAGCTCCGGTAGCCGAGTTCCCAACCCCAACACCCCAACCGCCGGCCCCAGCACCCCAACTCCCGACTCCAGCACCTGAACCGCCGGTCCCAGCACCCCAACCCCCGGCTCCAGCACCTGAACTCCCGACTCCAGCATCTGAACTGCCGGTCCCAGCACCCCAACTCCCGGCTCCAGCACCTGAACTCCCGACTCCAGCATCCCCACCGCTGATCCCGGCAGCCGAACCGCCGGTGCCGGGGGGCCGGGTTGGCCTGGGTGCCGTCCCCGGCTGCATCGGAACGCTCGGGGTGGGCACCTTGGCGGGGCTGGGCCCGGCGTTCCGCCGCACGGTTGTGGACAGGCCGCTTCGTGCACAGACGCGGGGCGCGGGCCTGCCCACAACCGTGCACCGGGCAAGGTACGTCACCATGGCGGGTTGCTTGGTCAGGTCGTTAAGGGATCTGGGCCTGGGAACTTGGGGTGCTGGAACTGGGAGTTCGGCTACCGGAGCTGAGGACTCGGCTGCTGGGTGGGACTCGACTGTTGGGGTTGGGAACTCGGCTGCTGGGTGTGGTACTCGGCTGCTGGGGGTGGGACTCGGCTGTTGGGCTGGGAGTTCGGGGTTGCTGCGGGAGGTGGTAACTGGGTTGTCGGTGCTGGGGATTCGGGTGTTGGGGGTGGGAAGTCGTGGGGGTCGGCGGGTGAGCGGGTGGCTCGGTGCACGGTTGTGGGCAGGCCGGGCCCGGGTTGGTGCTCGGAGCGCCTGTCCACGGCCGTGCGGCGGAACGCCGGGCCCCGCTCTGCCAAGGCGGCCACCCCGAGCGTTCCGACGCAGCCGGGGACCCCTGCCAACCACAGCAAAGGTTTCTCTGCACCGCAACTCGAAAACCACGCGAATGGCACGTCCGCCCGTCGAACACCTGATCGAGTGAACATTCTCGAAACCAGGACCGAGCACCGATAGAATGGCGGCATGAGCGCAGCCCGGGAATACGCGACCCTGCGGGGTTCGGAGGTTCCGGCTGCGCTGAAGGAAATCTTCGCCAGAATGCGTCGGGACTACGCCGCCGCGCTGGACATCGTGAACGACATCGCTCACCACCAGACGGAATTGTTCGCCGGGTACCCAAGTGCGGCCCGATACCTGGCTGAGCTGTTGCGGATCACCACCCGGAAGGCATCGGGGTTGATCGCGCAGGCCGAGCAGGTGGCCGAGTCGGTCACGCCGACCGGGCATGTGACGCCGGCCAAGCTGCCGCTGGTGCGCGAGGCATTGCGGGACGGGGCGCTGGATGCGGACCATGTCGAGGTCATCGCGGAGGCGGTCAACGCGATCCCCGAGTGGGCGGGGGCGGAGAACAAGCAGGTGGTGGAGTCCGCACTGACCGAGACCGCACGGACTTCCGATGCGCGGGTCGTGAAGCAGTACGGGCGGATCCTGCTGGCGCGCATCGACCAGGACGGCGAGGACCCACACCAGGAGGACAAGCTCGCCGAACCGGAGAACGAGCTGCACATCTGCACCCAGCCAGACGGGTGGATCAAGTTCCGGGGCGTCCTGGACCCCGAGGCGGGCGAGGAGTTCGTCAGCCTGATCGGCGCGTTGAGCCTGCCGCTATCTCCGGTCGACGGTGTGCCGGATCCGCGTTCGGCGCAGCGGCGGCGCGGTGACGGGTTCGCGCAGCTGTGCCACAGCGCCGCGCAGCTCGACGACAGCACGGCCGGTGGGAACAAGCCGCACCTGCACCTCTACATGGACCTCAACGCACTGCTGGAAGGGATCGGTACCGCCACTTTGGACGGTGGGGCGTTCCTGTCGGCGAGTGCGGCCCGACGGATCGCTTGCGATACGGGGCTGATCCCGGTCGTGCTCAACGGCGACTCGGTTCCACTGGACGTGGGCCGGGAACGCCGCCTGGTGAAACCCGAACAGCGCAAAGCACTGATTGCCCGGACCGGGGATGCGCGTTTCCGGGGTGCCATCTACCGGCGAGATGGACCGACGCGCATCACATCAAATTCTGATCGGAGGGCGGTGCGACCGATATGGCCAACATGGTGCTCCTTTGCAGGAGACACCATCGGTTGCTGCATCACTCGAAATGGACGATAAAACTCGTGAACGGATTGCCTCACTTCCGACCGCCGAAATGGGTTGATCCGGAGCAAAGGCCGATGCGGAACGTGCTCCGGCAATGACAACAGTGTGCTCCGGCAATGACAACCCAGCATGGATCAACCGCAGGCGGCGAGGGCCTGGGCCAGTGCCTGGCGCTCGATGGCGGTCACGGTGAGGGCGTAGTTCGACTTGGTGGTGATGTAGATGCGGGCGTAGGTGCAGTGATAGGCGGTGTTGGGCGGGAGCCAGACGTCGGGGGTCTTGTCGCCTTTGGACTGGTTGGTCTTTCCGTTGACGGCGAGGAGGTTGGTGAGGTCGTTGGCGGCGCGGGTGCGTTGGTCGGGGGGCCAGTTGGCGGCGCCGCTGCGCCACATTTCGGCGAGGGGGACGACGTGGTCGATCTGGATCTTGGAGACGCTGGTGACGGTTTGGCCGGTGTAGGGGTCGTGCAGGGTGCCGGAGGTGACGGCGCAGCGGCCGGGTTTGCGGATGACGTCGACCATGTCGCGGGCGAGGACCTGGGAGCGTTGGTCGCAGCCGTCGCCGTCGGTGTCGAACCAGGGTTGGCCGAAGACGCAGGCGTCGCCGTTGTCGCAGTCGCGCACGTAGCCGTCGAGGGTGGCGGGGGGTGCCTCGATGAGGGCGGCGAGGCGGGTGCGGGCGGTGGGGGCGTCGACGGTGCCCGGGGGTTCGTGGGCGTTGGCGGCGGGGTTGGCGGCCGGGCCGGTGCCGGGTGGGATGGAAAGATCCACGGGCTCGCAGGCGGTCAGGGCAGCGGTGAGCAGGGCGGCGGCAAGGGTGGCCGCGATGCGCCGGGCGGGGACCATGGGAACGGGATTCCCAGGCGGTGGGATGGTCAATCCCCCGGTTCCCGGTGGTCGGCGGGCTCCGGGGTCGATGGTTCAGTGGTCGGTGGGCGCGGCGTCGATCACGATCGGGTCGCTGGGCGGGAGGGGTTGTTCGACCTTGATCGACCAGTCGTTGGCCAGGGCGGCGATGGCGCTGATCGCGGTGACCACGGGCGCGGCGCAGGCGGCGACGACGCCGGCGGTGAGCGGGATGTCCATCACCGTGCGGCCGGCGTCGTTCCGGATCACGACGTGGCGCACGTTGCCCTCGTGGATCAGCTCCTTCACCTTGCCGAGCACGGCCTGGCCGGCCTGGCGGACGATCGGTTCGCGTTCCTCGGTCATCGTTCCTCCCTCAGTCCTCCCGGCAGTCTATGGCCGGTACCTCTCGTTCACCGGCGCCCGGCGCCCGCATGGTGAGCCCGAACTTGACGTTCGCGCCCGCGGCGATGATGCCGTTGTAGTCCACGTTCCTGACGGTGACCGCTGGGCCGTCGGTTTCGCGCTCGCCGTTCCAGAGTTGGTCGATCTGGTGGCCGGCGGGCAGGGTCCAGGTCACCAGCCAGCCGGTGAGCTCGTCGTCGGCGCCGCGGTTCGTGACCGTCACCTCGACGAGGTAGCCGTTGTCCCACGACTGCTTGACCTCGTACGAGGCCTGGCAGGGGGACGGGGGCACGGTGGTGGTGGTCGAGGCCGCCGGGTCGGCGCCGGCGGCCGGGGAGCCGGCGCCCGAGCCGTCGGCGATCAGCACGCCGATCACCACGCCGGCGGCGACCAGGGCGGCCGCGGCGCCGCCGAGCACGAGCTGGCGGCGCGGAACCCGGCGGGTCTGGAGCACCATCGTCGGGGTGCGTGGCCGGAACGCGGGCGGCGGCCTACCGTCGGCGACGGCGGCGAGCAGTTGCTGGGCCTCACGCATCGTCGGGCGCTCGGCGGGATCGCGGCGGAGCAGCGCCAACAGCGGGCCGGTGAGCGGGCCGGATCGTTGGGGTGGCCGGATCTCGGCCCGGGCCACCTTGTGCAGCAGCGTGATCGGGTTGTCCTCGAAGCCGAACGGCGGCTCACCCTCGAGCGCGGCATAGAGGGTGGCGCCGAGCGAGAACACGTCCGAGCGGGGGTCGGCGTCGGCCCCGGAGGCCACCTCGGGAGCCAGGTAGGCGGGGGTGCCGGCGAGCATTCCGGTGGCCGTCAGCGTGCCGACGCCGACCGCCCGGGACACCCCGAAGTCGGTGATCTTGGCGGTGCCGTCCTCGGCCAGCAGCACGTTGTCCGGCTTCACGTCGCGGTGCACGACGCCGGCGGCGTGCGCCTCGGCCAGCGCCGACGCGACCTGGGCGCCGATCCGGGCCACCCGCTCGGGCGGGAGCACGCCGCGCCGGCCCAGGTTCTCCGCCGGCACATACTCCATGATCAGGCAGGGGTTGCCGTCGTGGACAACCACGTCGTAGACGGCGACCGCGTTCGGGTGGCGCAGCCGGCCGGCGATCCGGGCCTCCCGGGCGGCCGAGTCGGCCAGCAGTTGCTTGACCGCGACGGTCCGGTCCAGCCGCTCGTCCCGCGCCCGCCAGACCACGCCCATCGCCCCGCGCCCGACCTGGGAAACGAGCCGGTACCGGCCTGCGATCAGCTCGTCCGGGTCCACCGGACAACGGTAGCAACGCGGCGTACCGTCAACGCCGTGACGATACGGATCTTTCTGGTGGACGACCACGAGATCGTGCGGCGCGGCATCTCGGACCTGTTCGAGGACGAGCCCGACTTCGAGGTCGTCGGCGAGGCTGGATCGGTCGGCGAGGCGATGGCCCGGGTCGGCGGCACCGACGCCAACGTCGCGGTGCTGGACATCCGGCTGCCCGACGGCAGCGGCGTCGAGCTGTGCCGCGAGCTCCGCTCCCAGTTCCCGGAGCTGAACTGCCTGATGCTCACCTCCTACGCCGACGACGAGGCGCTGTTCGACGCGATCATGGCCGGGGCGTCCGGGTTCGTGCTCAAGCAGGTGCTCGGCACCGATCTGATCAAGGCCGTACGCACGGTCGGTGAGGGCGGCTCGCTCCTCGACCCGCGCACCACCGCCGCGCTGCTCCAGCGCATCCGCCGGGAGCGCGAGAAGGGCGACCCGCTGACCGCGCTCACCGAGCAGGAGCGGGCGGTGTTCGACCTGATCGGCGAGGGCCTGACCAACCGCCAGATCGGCGAGCGGCTGTTCCTCGCCGAGAAGACGGTGAAGAACTACGTCTCCCACCTACTGGCCAAGCTGGGCATGCAGCGCCGCACCCAGGCCGCGGTCCTCGCCGCGGACCTGCGCCGCGACCAGGAGAACCACTGATCCGCTGCCACGCAGCGTGACCGCCGTCACTCCGCCGGACCGACAAGGGCCGAAGGTCCCTGATCCTTCGATGACTTTGACTCTGGCGCACCGGCCGGGTCAGCCATGAAGCTGGCTGGCCGGGAGTCGAAGTAGTTGGAGGTCGTTGTTGGGCACCGTGCCGCGCCGGATGGTCGAGCTCTCCCGGTGGGAGTCGCTGCGCCTGCTCGGCAGCGTCTCCTTCGGCCGCATCGTGTTCACCCGTCAGGCCCTGCCCGCGGTCCGCCCGATCAGCCACATCGTCGAGGACGGCACCGTCGTGGTGCGCGCCCACCTCGGCGCCGAGGTGCTGGCCGACATCGGCGTCGTGGTCGCCTTCGAGGCCGACGAGATCGACCCGGCGGAGCACCTCGGCTGGAGCGTGATCGTGACCGGGCTCGCCACCCTGGTGTGTGACCCGGACGAGGTGGCCCGGTACGAGCGATTACTGCGTCCGTGGGTCAACGGCCAGCGTGAGCAGGTGCTGCGCATTCAGCCGGAGCTGGTGACCGGCTACCAGCTCACTCAATAGCAGGACTATTCACCCGATCGAAGGGGACTTACGTCCCTCAACGACGGGCCGTGCGTCCGGTTGTGGCGCTTCGTCCGGCGTGGACACAATGCGGGAAACTCCACTCTGGCAGGGAGATCCCGGATGAGCGCGCTGGAATGGGCCCGCTGGCAGTTCGGCATCATCACCGTCTACCACTTCATCTTCGTACCGCTGACGATCGGTCTTTCCCTGCTGGTGGCCGGAATGCAGACCGCGTGGGTGCGCACCGGCAACGAGAAGTACCTGCGCATGACAAAGTTCTGGGGCAAGCTGTTCCTGATCAACTTCGCCATGGGCGTGGTCACCGGCATCGTGCAGGAGTTCCAGTTCGGCATGAACTGGAGCGACTACAGCGCCTTCGTCGGGGACGTCTTCGGTGCGCCGCTGGCGATCGAGGGCCTGCTCGCGTTCTTCCTTGAGTCCACCTTCCTCGGGCTGTGGATCTTCGGCTGGGACCGGCTGCCGCAGCGGCTGCACCTGACCTGCATCTGGCTGGCCGCGATCGGGACCGTGCTGTCCGCCTACTTCATCCTGGCCGCGAACTCGTGGATGCAGCACCCGGTCGGCTACCGGTTCAACCCCGAGTCCGGCCGGGCCGAGCTGACCGACTTCGGCGCCGTGCTGACCAACAACACCGCACTGGGCGCGTTCGCGCACACCATCACCGCCGCGATGGTCACCGCCGGGATCTTCGTGGTGGCGATCAGCGCCTGGCAGCTGCGCCGGGGCACCGCGCCCGAGGTGTTCCGCCCGTCCATGCGGCTGGCCCTGGTCACCGTGCTGATCGGCAGCGTCGGCGTGGTGATCAGCGGAGACCTCCAGGCCAAGATCATGACCGACCAGCAGCCGATGAAGATGGCCGCCGCCGAGGCGCTCTACCAGACCGACGCACCGGCGTCGTTCTCCGTGTTCACCATCGGCACCCTGGACGGGACCGAAGAGGTCTGGAGCATCCGGGTACCCGGCCTGCTGTCCTACCTGGCCACCGGCTCGTTCGACGCAACGGTCGAGGGGATCAACGACATCCAGGCCGCCGAGGAGCAGAAGTACGGCCCCGGCGACTACCGGCCCAACATTCCGGTCACCTACTGGACGTTCCGGCTGATGATCGGCTTCGGCGCGCTGATGGCGCTGCTGTCCGTCGTCGGGCTGTGGGTGTTCCGGCGCGGCCGGACCCCCACCTCCCGGCTGTTCTACGCCGCCGCCATCGCCGCGGTTACGCTTCCGTTCCTGGCCAACAGCATGGGCTGGATCTTCACCGAGATGGGCCGGCAGCCCTGGGTGGTCTACGGCGTGCTGAAGACCGCCGCCGGGGTGTCGCCGATCGTCTCCACCGGAATGGTGCTCACCTCGCTGATCGCGTTCACCGTCCTGTACGGGGTGCTGGCGGTGATCGACGGCATGCTGATGTTCCGCTACGCCAAGGCCGGTCCGCCGCCGCCCGCCCCGCCGCCGGATGAGTCCGATGTGGACCAAGACCGGCCGGCACCCGTGTTCGCCTACTGACGCACTGGAGATGTCATGCCGCTGACCGACATCTGGTTCCTGCTCATCGCCGTGCTGTGGACGGGCTACTTCGTGCTCGAGGGGTTCGACTTCGGCGTCGGGATGCTGCTGCCGGTCGTCGCGAAGGACGCCGTCGACCGCAAGGTCGCGCTGCGCACGATCGGCCCGGTCTGGGACGGGAACGAGGTCTGGCTCGTGGTTGCCGGCGCGGCGACCTTTGCCGCCTTCCCGGCCTGGTACGCGACGATGTTCTCGGGCTTCTACCTCGCGCTTCTGCTCATCCTCTTCTTCCTGATCGTCCGGGTCGTCTCGTTCGAGTGGCGCTCGAAGAGCGAGACGCCCGGGTGGCGGACGACATGGACATGGGCGAACACCATCGGCTCGTTCGGCGCCGCGCTCGTGTGGGGTGCCGGGCTCGCAGCGTTGCTGTACGGGACACCGATCGACTCGGACGGCGACTTCACCGGCGACCTCCTCGATCTCTTCAGCCCGTACAGCGTGTTCGCCGGAGTCGCGGTCGTCGCGCTCTTCGCGTTCCACGGCGCGACGTTCCTCTCGCTCCGCACGGTCGGCGAACTGCGTGGCCGCGCCGAGGCGGCCGCCCGAAGACTTGCGATCCC
>NZ_DASUCC010000150.1:0-17076 GCF_035762905.1 Actinophytocola sp. | reverse complement strand
CGCCGCGCTGGGACTGTTCGTGGCCGGGGGCGCCGTGTCGATCACGCACGGCATCAGCCAGCTGCACGACCCCGAGCCGCTGGCCTACGTCGGGGTGGGCTATGCCGTGCTGGCCGTGTCCTTCCTGCTGGAGGCGGTGTCGTTCCTGCGGGCCGTCGGTCAGGCCGGGCAGGCCGCGCGGGCGCTGCACCGGGACCTGATCGAGTACGTCATGGCGACCTCGGACCCACGCTGCGCGCCGTGTTCGCCGAGGATGCCGCCGCGTTGATCGGTCTGCTGCTGGCTACCGCGGGACTGGCCGCCCATCAGGTCACCGGCTCGGCCGTTCCGGACGCGCTCGGCTCGATCCTGGTCGGCGTGCTGCTCGTGGTGGTGGCCGTCGTCCTGATCAACCGCAACCGCCGGTTCCTGGTCGGGCAGCAGGCCCACCCCCAGGTCCGGACCGCCGTCCTGCGGGCCCTGCTCGATCTGCCGGAGGTTGCGCGGGTGACCTCCCTACGGGTCGACGTCGTCGGGCCACGGATGATCTGGGTGATCGGCCATGTCGATCTCGCCGGCGACGAGGTCGAGTCACGCCTGGCGATCCGGCTACGCGCCTGCTGTCGGTCATCGAGGAGACCGCCCGGGATGCCTCCGCACTGCCTGTCCGATAGCCCCCAGTGCCGCCGAACGCGCGGCTGAAGATGATGGCCTACGGCCACAAGACCGAGTACCGGCTGCGGGTGCGTGCACAGGTGGTGCTACACGCCGCGCGTGGACGCTCCAACGCGCGCATCGCCCGTCAGACGGGATTGCACCTGGACACCGTGCGCCGCTGGCGGAACCGCTTCGCCGAGCACGGGCATGTCGGGCTGTCCGACCGCCCTCGCGCTGGCCGCCCGCCCATCTTCACCGCGCTGCAGCGGGCCGAGGCCAAGGCGCTGGCCTGCCGCTAACAACGGAACTTCTGGTGGAACGGCGCATAGACACCGTCCGATCTATCAGGAGCTCCCCATCTCCGCCCCAAAGGTCCTCCACCCCTGCCCAGCTCAGAAACAGGCGTTAACGACCAGCTCAGGGACTTCCTCGAACTCCGTTTTAAGATGCGGCGTATCCACGTTGTCCCAGTCTGGCCGGCCCTCACTGCGATCGATCTATCGCCGGACAAGTCGGCGAGACTTCTGGAAGCGTTAAGCGTATCCCGGCGTCGAATTGCCATAAATAGATTCTCCAGTGTGCCGAGTTCGCTGGTGCGGTCGCCACTTTCGGCGAACGCAGCGGCGGATTCGCGGTACGCATCGATCGCCTCATCGAACCGCCGTACGTCAAACATGGCGGTCCCCAGATTATTCAACGCAATGCCTTCGGCGTTCCGCTCACCTGTTCTCGAGAACATAGTTTGGGCGCGAGCGTGCGCCTTTGATGGCGGCCTTGTACCGTCCCAGTTCGCCAAGCACGATGCCGAAATTTCGTCGGACGATACGTCGGTGCTCATGGTCGCATAGGAACAAGACTCTGGCCGCCCGGCAGCAGACGCGACGCCACCAGTGGTGAACTACTCGCTGGGGGTACTCACGTCGGCACAGAGTGCTCGTTGCGTATGTCCGGGTCTGATGGGATGTGGCCTTGTGCGCGCCAGCGGCGCAGCACGGTGCGGCCGTAGTTGTTGGTCCCGGCGATGCGATCCAGTTCCGCGCCGGTGGGGGTCCGTCCGCAAGCCTGTTCGCCGAGGACGTGTTCCCACAGGTGTGCTCGGCCCGTGACTTGGCGGGGGAGGCGGATCTCGGCGTGGCGGAGTGCTCCACCACGACGCCGGCAAGATGTGGCAGCAGTACGTTCAACCACTGATCATCACACGCCGACCATGATCACAAACACCCGATCAGCACCGGCCACCAGGTCAACGAAGTTGATCACGCAACCTGGGACAGAGCCGCTGCCGAGGCAGGGAGGATGGCCAGCCTGCGGCCGGATCTCAGGCGCAGCCCGAACACGTCGCGAAGGGTCACGGTCAATTCGCCATGTGTCCACGTTGCGAACCGCACACGAACGCCGGTACCACCGGTTGACCGGTACCGGCCGCGACGTCGCGCTGACAATGGCCGATTCTGCGACGTCGGCCACCGAGGATCACGGCCAGGCTTGTCACCACTGCGCTTGCGCGAGAGGTGAGCCACCAACCACCCATCCAGATGTCGGCGGCCTAGGTCGTCGTGACTGACCGGGAGGTTCGCGCGTTATGACCTTGGCCTCCCGCTCCTCCTCGAGTCCCGATCCGGGAAGTCTGATAGCCGGATTCCCGCCCTGGTGCGCTGCTCGCCTACGGATTCGGTCGTACTGGTCGGCTTCACCGGCCCGCCGGACCTGACGGTGAAGCACGTCGGGCAGAATCAGGCCAGCGAGAAAGCTCCGACAATCGCGTCGACATCCAGCGACTCGGTGACGAGCGCGCCGAGCAACAGAATGGAAAAAGCCAGCGCCGGTTACGCCGGTCCGACAATTCTTTTGCGTCCACGAAGGCGAGTTCCGGGCGCGCGGCGCGGACCACATGAACAGGACCGAACAGTACCACCACGATGCTGGCCACGCGACGTCACCGTGCTGGCAGCCGGCGTAATTTCGGGTGAGTTCAACGAACACGCCCTCCCACAGCGGCAGCCAGCGATGCCGTGACGTCCGGGGAGAACAGGCTCGGTTTGTCACAGATATGTCCTGTAGGTGCGCTGTCCTGCGTCGAGGTTGGCGGTGTGACCTGGCGGAGTCACAAGCGACCGTGCAGCTTGTGGTTATCGGTGGCAATCTGCTGGCATTGGGGTGGTTGACCGCCCGGTGGCTTGTCATTACGGCTGGGGCGCGAATAGTGTGGTGTCGAGGGTGTTTGGCTGCGGTGCGCTTTATTCTTGCGGCACCGGGCAGTGTCCCCAGACCCCGGCCACCACGCCACCCCCGCATGTCCGTGGCTTATCGGTGCGGACTCAATTTCGGGTGGAAGGTTAATGATGAAATCGACAGCACGTAGCACTACAATAGGTCGGGCGGGCCGGGCCTTGATCGGTTTGGGCACCGCGGCCGGGTTTGTTCTTCTGGTTCCTGGTCAGGCGTGGGCGCTGCCACCGGGGTGCACCCAAAGCGGCGCCAATTTCACCTGCACCGCTGGGATTGCTGCCGGTCAAGTCTTGGACGGCACCGCCGGGAGCAACATCATCACTATCACCGGCGGTGCCGTGAACGGCACCGTGAATGGCCTGGCCGGCAACGACACGATCAGCGTCACCGGCGTCGCCGGTGACGCGGGCACCACCGGCTCCCCGGGAGCCAACGGCGACGCCGGCACCCAGGCGGGCAGCGCCGGTGGCAACGGCGGAGCGGGCAACGTCGGCGGTGCCGGCGTGGGGAGCACCGGCCGCATCGACGGCGGTCCCGGCACCGACAGCATCACCGTCACCGGTGGTGCCGGCGGTAACGGCGGCAACGGCGGCAACGGCGGGTCCGGATTCGCCTCCGGCGCCGGAGGCGCCGGCGGTAACGGCGGCGTTGGTGGGATCGGCGGTGCCGGCAACGCCGGCACGATCACCGGTGGCCCCGGCAACGACACCGCCACCCTGACCGCTGGCAAGGGCGGCAACGGTGGGCTTGGTGGCCTCGGCGGCGACAGCGGCGAGTTCGCAGGCGGCGCGGGCGCCGGGGGTATCGGTGGTGCCGGTGCCGCCGGCGGTGTCGGGAACTCCGGGACCTTCGCCGGCGATGTCGATTCCGGTGCCGACATTGTCACCGTCAACGGTGGTGCCGGCGGGACCGGTGCGGCTGGCGGTGCTGGTGGCTGTGGTCACGGCGGCGGCGCCGGTGGCATCGGTGGTGCCGGTGGTGCCGGTGGGGTCGGGAACTCCGGGACCGTCGGCGGCGGCGCGGGTGTGGACACCCTTCAGGCCACCGGGGGGCTCGGCGGCAACGGTGGCGCCGGCGGCAAGGGCGGCAACGGCTCGGCCGCCGTGCAGCCCGGTGGTGCCGGTGGCGTCGCCGGTGCTGGTGGTGCCGGTGGCATCGGCAACTCCGGCACCCTCACCGGCGGAACTGGCGTAGATGTCATCGCCGCTACCGGTGGCCAGGGCGGCAACGGCGGCGGTGGCGGTAACGGCGGCACCGGCTGCAGTGGTCCCGGCGGTGCCGGTGGCCTCGGTGGCGCCGCGGGTGCCGGTGGCATCGGCAACTCCGGAACCATCACCGAACCGGGCGACACCATCACCACTACCATCGGCGTCAGCGGCCTCGCCGGCGGCAACGGAATCGCCGGGATCAACAATGGCGGCATCTGCACCTGCTGACCAGCAGCGCCAACGGAATCAACAGAATCACGGGCAGCGGCAACGACACCGGCCAACACCGGACGTTGCCGCTGCCCTCCGGTTCACTGTCCGACACGCGAAACCGCCGAGCAGCTCGCTCAGCGGGTTCGCCCGCAATTCCGCGAGCGTATCGATCCCCGAAAGCGCAGCGACGTTGACGAGGTAGTCATCGACCAGCGTGCTGACACACCTGGTTCAAGTGATTCACTATCTCCGCTCGTGTGAACCCGCGGCGTCGACCGAAATACATCGCCGGCTCACAGTGAGCCCTTTTCATCCTGCGGTGAGTTCGTAGTTCTGTGGTACGTGGATGGCTTTGGCCAGTCGGCCGGCGCGGCGGGGGCAGCAGCGGAGTTTGCGCAGGATGCGCCGGGTCTTGAGTTGGGCGTTGGCGCGTTCGCCGGGGCCGGGTAGGCGGGCGTGGGCGCGGTTGGCGTCTTTCTGTGAGTCGGGCTTGTTGCGGCCTTTGTACGGGGTGATGATGTGCTCGCCGGTGGGGTCGTAGCCGTGGTAGCCCTTGTCGCTCAGAGCGGTCAGCCCGGCCTCGCGCAGCGCGGCCAGGATGTTCCAGATCCGTGCGGCCGACCCGCACGAGGCATTGACGCAGGCGTATCGGGCGATATGGACTCAGCAACGGAAACTGCTGCCACTACTGCTCGCGCATGCTGGACGGCTGATCCCCGACGTTGGCGCTGCGGGCGTGGACGCCTGGCTTAATTACCTGCTCGTGCGCTTCCAGGCGGCGATGGAATCCGAAAACATTGTCGCGCTTCGCTACGCGAGGGCGCTACAAGTCGATGCCGCGCGGTACAGTCCGCGTGGAGTTGCTGATCCACGGGTTCGGCGGGGAATGACTGGTCGCGGGCACATCCTGCAGATGTTCGGCCACTACGATGCGGCACTCCACTGTTACGCCCAGGCGATACAACATGCTACCCATTTCCAGTTCGCTGATGACGAATTCGCGGACGCCCAGTTGGTCTATGGCCAGGCAGCGCACGATGCACACGCCCAGGTGGTCTATACCGAAGCCTTACGGCAAGGAAGTCACGCCCGCGCCGTCGCGGCGCTCCGCCGCGTGCACATCATCGCAGACAGCGACGAGCGCATCGAACTCCAACTCACCAGAGAACGCCGAGCACTAGAATTCGCACTCGCGTTCGCAGTTCGACGCCAGGATCTTGTCCTCGCGGCTGCCAGCCGACGCGAGGAGGCGACCATCGAAGATCAGTTCCGGCGCTTCACCGAGTTGGCCGTGCACCACCCATCACCGAATCGCCAACTCTCCGCACACGACATCACGCTGCTCTACGCGGTGCTCACACGCGACGCAGGCCTGGCTGCCACCGCACGTAAGGCTTTCCAGCGGGTCAATGACACCATTGGCGGCTATTCGAACCTCAGCGACAGATTCAACACCAGACTTCGAACGGCGAAACAACTGTCCCATAAGTTCGACGATATCGCCGAAGTACACGGGCCGATCGACCCGCTGCGCAACCCACTCGCCACACCCACCCACCCAGCCGGCCTGCTCGTCAATGCGACTTGAATGTGCATGCCGATTGAGTGCATTATGCCGGGAGCTAAAGGCTGTCCCGTAACTCTGTTGGATCTTGATCGTTGATCATGGCGTGGAGAAGCTGATCAGTATGAACAAGCCCGAGTGGGTACCGGTGTTCACGGGTTTGTCGGAGGGCCAGTTCCGGAAGTTGGTGCGGGTGGTGGCCAGTCGTGGTGGTGAGTCAGTCGCGGATGGCCGGCCGGGCCGGCAGTGGGGTTTGCCGCTGGCGGACCGGGTTCTGCTGGTAGCGGTGTATTACCGCACGAACCTGACACTACGGCAGGTCGCGCCGCTGTTTGGGGTGTCAAAGTCGGCGTCGACGAACTGGCCCCGCTGCTGACGCTGGCTCCGATCACGCGCAATCACGGCCCGGACACGGTGCTGATCGTGGACGGCACGCTGGTCCCCACGCACGACCGGAGCATGTCGGCGTCCAGCAAGAACTATCGCTATTCGGTGAACATGCAGGTCGTCATCGACGCCAACACCCGCCTCACCGTAGCGATCGGACAACCGCTGCCCGGCAACCGCAACGACCGTCGCGCCTACACCGAGTCCGGCGTCGATCAACTGTGCCAGGGCGTCCAGGTGATGGCCGACGGCGGCTACCGGGGCAATCCGGACGTGATCATGCCCTACCGCAAGCCCAGCGAGGGCCAACCGCCGCCGCCGCAGTGGAACAAGATCTCGACAAGATTCACAAGCGTGTCCGTGCCCGCGTCGAGCATGCTCTGGCGCACCTGAAGTCCTGGAACATACTGCGCAACTGCCGCCGCAAAGGCCACGCCGTCTACAACGCCACGAGCGGAGTCGCCCTCCAGGCGATGAGCGTGGAGAGTATGAGGATGCTCTCGATGTAATCCAAGAAGAAATTACTCGTATTGACGCCCTCACCGCTGCGAGGAATAAGCGAATCACGCCGCAACTTGAAGCCAAAACCTGCCCGGTAGTCAGATGCCCTGGATGCTTGCAGTTGTCCCTGCCACGCGGTGCGGGTGTTGCCGGGCCGGACGACGGCGAAGAGTTCATTGACGTGCTGGGTGAACGCCCAGGTGGCCAGGGCGTGGGTGGTTTCGCTGGCGTAGCCGTTGCCCCAGGTGTCGGGGTGGAGTTGCCAGCCGATCTCCGGGTCCTCGTGGCCGGGTGGCAGTGGGAGCAGCAGGGCGCCGCCGATCACCCGGTCATCGGTGTTGCGGTGGATGGCCCAGCGGCCCGCCGGTGCGGCCAGCCCCCGTTCCAGCCGCCGCCCAGTAGCTTCGCGGGGCCCGAGTTCCACAGGTCCACCAAGATGGGCCCGGAAGCACCGAAAGCATGCCGAGCCGTTGCGCGGCGCGCCGAATCTATTGGTACTGCGCGAAGTTACGGTCGTCCCATCCCTTTGATCACTACGCCAGGGGCCAAAGCCTCTGCCGAATCGATGCCTGCGGCTCGCTCGGTGGCGTCGGTCAGTCGATGTTGCCTTCGATGGATGTGATCGTCGTGATTGGACAGTGGCGAGGCGCCAACCCGGCAGGCAGGGCGGGCCACTGCCATCCGAGGTGGGGCGGCATGACCTCGGGTTGGACGCGGTGGGCGGCGGTCCAGCCCGAGGATGCGGCGGACGCTAGGCGCCCCGGTGGCTGTGGCGTCGGCCGGACACGAGCCGCATGAGGAGGAAGAGGATGACCGCGCCGGCGATGGCGGTGAGCCAGGTACTGAGGTTGAAGAACGTGTTGAGGGTCTGTACGTGGAACAGCGCCTTGGCGAGGAACCCGCCAAGCAGCGCGCCGAGGATGCCGACGACCGTGGAAAGTAATAGGCCGGCCCGGCGTCCGGTCAGGTGTTCGGCGATGAATCCCGCGATGGCGCCGAGCACGATCCAGGCGATGATGCCCATGGTTTTCTCCTTTCGATCGCGGTCACTGCGGAATCGGGTGACCGTGACGTAGCGAGGTTTGCCCCAGGTTTGGCTGAGCTTGTCCGCGGTCACAGCGCTCGCCGACCCGATGGCCGAGTTCCTCGGCCATCGGTCGGCGTGGCCGCGGCCGTGCCGTCACGCTATTTCGGGGGTGGGGTGTCCTTGCGGGTCCCGATCGCGCCTTTCACGGTGTCGGCGGCCTTGTCGATCGCCTCGTCGATCTTGTCCTTGGCCTGGCCGAGCCGCTGTTTGGCCTCGTTGGTGGCCCGGTCGGCCCGGCCCTCGCGTTCCAGCTTCTTGTTGCCGGTGAGGGTTCCGGTGGCTTGCTTGATGCGTGCCTTCCACTGTTTGGTCTTCGCGCTCATTGCGGGCCTTCTTCCTTGTGGTGATGGTGATCCTGCGGGAGCAACGGCCTCCGTATCGGGCGGCTCGGCAACGAGCCCGGATCGAGGCGACGATCGCCTCGATCCGGTCCAGTGCAGCTCCGGCAGGCTGACGATGGCGAGTCCGACGGGTCGATGGGAACGGCGAGGTTGCCGTCGGCCGAACTCGCGCCGTGGACCGGGACCAGTGGCGGCCGGGGTGGGCTCCTCGAGCGGACCCTCCCGTGGTCACTGGCTCGCAAGCGCAGGGTGTGCCGCATCGCCGCCGCCTCGGTCAGCGCGGCGCGGCGGAATCGGTGTTGCTGCGCCGCAGTGCCACATAGCGCACCGGCCGGCGTGGACCGGGTAGCGCGAAGCGGCGGATCAGCATGGTCACCACCACCCCGAGGCCGAGCCATACCAGTGCGGCGAGGCCCTCGTTGAACAGGACCTGGGCCTTGGCGTTGGCCGGGGTGAACAGGCCGTCGAAACCGAGCGACACTCCCCCTGCGAAGCCTCGGACGAACGAGGCGACCCCGTTGGTCGGGTTCGCCTCGCCCAGGACCATGACGATGTGCGCGGCGAGTACCACCGCGAACAGGCTGCAGATGATGGTGATGATCGTGCAGCTCGCCCGAACCGTACGCGTGCGGTTCCACCGCCGCTGTTCGCGGTCCTCGGCTTCGGCCAGCGGCGATCCACCCGCTGGGGTTAACTCCACGAGACTGGGGTTGGGACTTGGATAGGCAACCGGGACGGGACCCGGGTCTGGGCCTGGCTCACGATTGGTCATGATTTGGCGTCCTTTCTCGCGGGTGATCCGGGCGACGGGATTCGGCACTCGCGCGGCCCAGTGGGTGCGAGCTGCCGCTCGCGGCACTGCTGCGCGGCGATGACCAGCAATGCCGGCCCGGTCACGGACACGACCGACAAGCCCGGCTGCCACGTCAACGGCCGTAACGATCGCGACGGGACGCTGAGCCGTACCCATGCCGTCACCCGGCGTGTCACGGGGGAACAACCACTGCAAGGACATGGGTTCCTCCGGTCATCGGAACTCTGCGTTCGACTGCCGGGGTCTGGGACAGCCCACCCATCCAAGGTGGCACCAGCACGCGCCGCCCAACACGACCCAAAGACCCCGGCCCGCAGGACAAAAGGCGCACGACAGGCCAGGCGGATACAGGAGCAGCGGAACCAGACCAATCCCGACCACGCGAGACGGACACCCCCGCAGCAACACGGCGACCCGGGCCGTGCCATCGTCGACGCGGTCGGCTGGATCGCGGCGAACCTACCCGTGTTCGCGCTGAACCTGATCCTGACCACCCCCACCGACCTGTGGGCCTTGCGCTACCCCGAAACCCACCCGCTCTACGTCCTGGCCCGACCCGCCGGCGGCCACCACGGCCGCCGCCACCTCGACCACGCCAGCCCCGCCGGCACGCTACGGGTCCGCTCCGGCGACCTGGCCACCGCACCCGCAACCGTGGTAGCCAGCGAACGCATGGACGAAGACCCACACTGGCGCCTCCTCGCCCCCGGCGAACTCCTCCACATCACCGCCGACCAACGCCAACGCCTCACCAGCCAGAACGCGATCGACCGGGCGCCCGCCCACCAGTTGACCCTCGTCGACCTGCACCCTCAGGCCGCCGCATCACAACAACCCAGCATCGGTACGAGGTAAACCGGCCAGCCAGGTCAGGCTGTTGAACGCCAGACCGATGATCGTGGTAACCGGCCAGACCAGCAGCAGAACAGCGATGAGCACCATCTTGGGGCTTCCGATCGGACGTGATGTCCGCGACCCGAAATCACGGCCGCGCGGCGGTCGCGTCGTGGGCGCGCAGGGGCGCGCCGATGGCGTGCAGGTAGCTCAGGATGTGTCTGTAGGAGCGGATGAGTCCGCTGTGGCTGTAGCTGATGTCGTGGGTGGTGCAGAAGTTCTGCACGAGGGGTTGCGCGCGGCGCAGGGTGGGTCGGGGCATGCTGGGGAACAGGTGGTGTTCGATCTGGTAGTTCAGCCCACCGAGGGCGAAGTCCACCCAGCGGCCACCGAGGACGTTGTGCGAAGTGAGGACCTGCTTGCGCAGGAAGTCCAGGGTGTTGTCCTTGGACAGGGTAAGCATGCCCTTGTGGTTGGGGGCGAAGGCGCATCCCATGTACAGACCCCACAGTCCCTGGTGGACCGCGATGAACACGACCGCCTTTGCTGGTGAGAGCACGAGGAACACCGCGGTGAGGTAGGCGAGGATGTGCGCGGTCAGCAGCACGGCCTCGAGCGTGCGGGCCTTCACCTCACCCCGCCACACGGCCTGGATGCTGGACCAGTGCAGGTTGAGGCCTTCCAGGAGCAGCAGCGGGAAGAACAGGAACGCCTGGTACTTCGCCATCCAGCGCAGGAAACCCTGCTTGGCCCGGCTCTGCCGCGGGGTGAACGCCAGCGCGGGAATGTCGAGGTCGGGGTCGGCGTCCTCGACGTTGGGGTTGGCGTGATGCTTGGTGTGCTTGCTGATCCACCAGCCATAGCTCAGGCCGACCAGCCCACCCATCGCCAGCCCGACCGCGTCGTTGCGGCGGCGGCCGCGGAAGATCTGCTTGTGCCCGGCGTCGTGGCCGAGGAAGGACACCTGGGTGTAGACCACGGCCAGAACCGCCGCGGTGCACAACTGCCACCAGGTGTCGCCCAGCAGGCCGAACACCACCCAGGTCGCGGCGAAGACCAACAGCGTGATCGTGCCCTTCACCGCGTAGTGCACCGGCCGCCGCCGCAACAGACCGGCCTGCTTGATAATGCGTGACAGTTCGGCGTAGTCGCTACCGTGTCGCGGACTCAGCGAACTGGGCGGACCCGACGACTTAACCGTACTCATCTCTACCTCCTCTGAACGTGAGTGTTTTCCAGGCATGTCAGGCGCGGTCTCTGAGCCTGCCGCCATCGCTTTCCCAGCGCTGCACAGCGGAGGACGAACCGTTCGACCCGCCGATCCCAGCGCCCGTGCCCGCGACGCGGGTGGGTGCGAGCAGCGTCTCGATGGTCTCGGCATTGCCCGGCTGGGACGCCCTGGCCAGCACCCGCTCCGCGGTCGCGGGATCAGTGCCCGGCGGGATGACCAGCAGGGTCAGCCGCTGCTGCCCGCCTCGCCCGATCACCGTCACGGTGTCCGCGGGCTGCGACCGGAACCCACCCAGCCGCACGACCCGACCGTCCAGCGCGAGGCGGCGTGGGGCCGGCTCCCAGATCGTCAGGTTGTAGGTGACCCGCTCGACCCGCCCCAGCCGAGCCGTCAGCATCGCCAGCAGCGGCACCAGCTCGGTGGGCAGGGCGCGCGACCCGGGCCACCATGCGCCGTCGACATACCCGGTCGGCGGGCCGTCCGGCTTCAAACACACCCGGTCGGTCCGTTCGACTGGTTGGCTCGCTGTGCGTGTGGGGATCGCCATGGGGACCTCCTCTCCATCGCGATCCCAGTCAAGCCGCACCAAGTGGGAACAACGAGAGACCTAGGTCCAGGATGATCGGGGCGAACGGACTCCCCTGCCGCGCTCCGGAACCCGCCCTGAGCGGTTGATGCGGCGGGTTCGGTGCCGCCGTCGTGCCCGCGTTGTCGCGATCGAGTGCGTTAGCCCTGTTCTGAATGGACTTTGGTCCCTGGTGGTCGCTCGCCGGGCGCGGCTCGATGGAGAGTGGCGGAGGAGTGCGTCATGCGGATGTCGGTCGTCACGGCTGTTGGTGAATCCGTCCGCGCCTGTGACGCCGTTGCCGCCGCGTGGTCGGAAAGCCCTTGGAACCACGCACGACTGAAGGAGACAGAGATGCTCGTTCTGATCATCGTCCTGCTCGCGGCCTGGCTCATCGTCGCGGTGATCGGGTTCGCGCTCAACGGGCTGCTGTGGCTGGGAATTGTGGGAATCGTCTTGTTCGTGGCAACCGCCGTGATCGGCGCGGTGCGTCGCAAGGCTCTGCGCCGGACTACCACGGGGTAGCTCGCCGCCGGTTCCGTCGCTCCCAGCGGGACAGTGGGTATCCATGGACGCGCGTGCGGCACCGTTCGCCGCGTGTTCGACCCTGTGTGAAACGGAAACGCACGTGGAAATGAGGGCTCAGTGGAACTTGTCTACCCGCCGGTGATCCTTGGCTGCAAGGTCCTGTTCCGGGTCCTCGACCTGAAGCTGGATCTGCGGGGCACCGGACACATCCCGGCCACCGGCGGCGCGGTGCTCGCCTGCACGCACGTCAGCTACCTCGATTTCATCTTCTGTGGGCTGGCGGCTCTGCCGGCCAAGCGCAGGACCCGGTTCATGGCCAAGGAACAGGTCTTGGCCAACCGGATCGCGGGACCACTGATGCGGGGGCATGCACCACGTCCCGGTCGACCGTTCCGCGGGGCAAGCCTCTTATCAGGCGGTGGTGGCCGCGCTGCGGGCCGGCGAGGTTGTCGGGGTGTTCCCCGAGGCGACCATCAGCCGGTCCTTCATGGTGAAGGCGCTCAAGACCGGTGCGGTGCGGATGGCCGCGCACGCCGGCATTCCGGTCATCCCGATGACGGTCTGGGGCGGTCAGCGGCTCTGGACCAAGGGCCGGCCGAGGAACCTCACCCAACGCCATGTCCCGATCCTGATCCGGGTCGGCGAGCCGTTCCAGCCGACCCCACAAGACGATGCGGAGGTACTCACCGGTGAGCTGCGCACCAGGCTGTCCGCGCTCCTGGACGCAGCACAACGTGAGTACCCCGAGAAACCGAAGCCGGGGGACGACCTGTTCTGGCTACCGGCCCATCTCGGCCATACCACTCCTGCGCGCATACGGACGCAACCAGCTCACGCAATGGCAGACCCAGCCATATTCACGCGCACACCTCGACTACCTGGCGACCCTGCCCTGACCGCGCCCGAAATGCTACAACGGCTCGGGGCTGTCAATTTAAATTGACAGCCCCTCTGGAGCGCGGGCTCGTGGTCGCGTGCGGCGGGTGTCGCGCGGTGTGAAGGTAATCGATCCGGGGTGCTGGTCGGCCATGAAACCGTCGCCGTGCTGGAATTCCAGCCCCAGTGTCGGCGCCCGTTGATCTGTAGGCGATGCCACGCTGATGGCCTCGTAGGGCGTTGCTGCCCGGAGTTGTCGATCGTGATGGGTGCAGACGATCAGTAGATCTTGCTCGCGCAGAGTTCCGACAGGATCGTGCGGTGATCGGTCGGCGTCCTCGCCCAAGGTGTCGGTTAGCAGGCCGGGGAGAGCGTCCAGGAGATGATCTTCGCGGTGGTAGACGTTGCAGGGTCCGTCGGCCGGTCGGGGTGTGGCGCTGGTGTAGCCGTGCCGGCAGCGGTAGCCGGGCCGGCCATGCACCCAGTGGGCATCCATCCGCCGCCCGCACACCCCACACACCGTCAGCCCGGCCAGCTGGAACTGACGGACGTCGCCGTCCTGGCTCGGTCGACCGGTGCGCATCCGCTGGACAGCCAGGAAGGTGGCGTCGTCGACCAGCGGAGCATGAGCGAGCTGCTCGGAGACTTCCCATTCGTTGACGGGGTTGCGTCGAACCGCACCGGAACCGCGGCCGCCGACCCGGCCGGTACCGCCGTGACCCTGGGTGCTGTGCCGGTTCCACACCTGCCGGCCGGTGTAGCGCGGATTCCGCAGAATCATCGCCACCGTCCGCACGATCCACCGCTGCTGCGTGCGGTGCGGATTGCGGGACGCGTCCGCGCTGGACGGGCACGGCACGGCACGGTCGTTGAGCTCGCGGACCAGCGAAGCGAGACTTCGGCCGCGGGCGCGCTGGGTGAACAACCATCGCACCCACGGCGCGGTCGCCGGATCTGGCTCCAGCCCGTGCACCCGCCGACCCACCGAGCATGCTCAGCGTTGGGATGCGCTCCACGATCCACCAGCCGATACCCGAACGGGGGCCGTCCGGCGAGAAACCGGCCCTGCACCCGGGTCTGGGCCCGCATGGCCGCCAGCACCCGCGCCCGGGCGCCGGCCACCTCCCGCTGGGCCTGGGCTCCCAGCACCACTCCTGGACGCCTCGGCCGGCCGCCGTTGACCGGCCTCTGGACGCTTCGGTAGCCGCGGCTTCAAGGCGACTGGGCAGGCAGTTAGGCTCGTTGGTGTCCAATCTTTCGGGTTTTTGAGCGGAAGTGTGCCGTGATGTCGTCCACTCGTACCGCCGACGGCCTGAATGCGCGCCCGGTCATCCCGACGCGGCCTCTGCCGAGCGCGGGTGTGAGCTGGTCATGAGCATGACCCAGGAACGGCTGGAGCGGTTCGAGGCCAACCGCCGTCGCTTGTTCGGGGTGGCGTACCGGATGCTCGGAGAGGCGTCTGAGGCCGAGGACGTGGTCCAGGACGCCTACCTACGCTGGGAGCGTAGCGACAGCGCGGTCTCGCCGGAGGCGTGGTTGACCAAGGTGGTCACCAACCTGTGCCTGGATCGGCTCACCTCGGCGAGGGCGCAGCGGCAACGCTACGTCGGTCCATGGCTGCCCGAGCCGGTCGGCACCGGCGGCGATGCGCTCGACCCGTTCGAGGCTGTGGAGCAACGGGAACTGCTCTCGCTGGGGATGCTGGTACTGCTGGAGCGGCTCACCCCGGCCGAGCGGGCGGTATTCGTACTGCGTGAGGCCTTCGGTCACAGCCACCGCGAGGTCGCGGAGATTCTGGATGTGAACGATCCGCACGTGCGGCAGTTGTACCGCCGGGCGCAGCAGCATATTGCCACGGCGCGAAAGCGGTTCACCCCCACTCCCGAACAGCACCGCAGGCTTCTGGAGCGGTTCCTGCAGGCCACCCTGGACGGCGACGTACCGGAGCTGGAGCAGCTGCTGGCCGACGACGTGGTCGCCTGGGCCGATGGCGGCGGCAAGGCGCCGGCGATGCGGCGCCCGGTGGTCGGCCGGGACCAGGTTCTGCGCTACCTGCTCGCCCTGTCCGAGTACGCCCAGCGGATCCGCATGACGCCGGACGTCGTGAACGGGGAACCCGCACTCGTCGTGTATCTGGACGGCCAGCTGGCCGGCGTCACCGTCCCGGAGTTCGACGGCGACCGCATCGTCGCCATCCGCACCGTGACCAACCCGGACAAGCTGGTCTTCCTGACGAAGCAGAAAGTCTGATCGTTTCTCTGGTCGCGTTGTCACGAATCGCCTCCCTCGCCCGTTCATCCGGTGCCGAACGACAAAAGGGAGACCATTCGTGACGACGACACCGCACATCGCGGTCCTGGGTGCCGGATACACCGGTGTGGCGACCGCCAAACTGCTCGCCAAGCGCACCGGCGCGACCGTCACGGTAATCAATAACCGTGACCGGTTCGTGGAGCGGATGCGCAACCACCAGCTCGCCTCCGGCCAGCAGGTGCGGCACATGCCGCTGCGCGATCTGTTCAAGGGCACCGGCATCCGGCTGATCATCGACCAGGTCATGCGCATCGACGCGGACGAGCGGCAGGTGGCGCTCGCGAGTGGCGCCGAGCCGGTCCGCTACGACCTTCTTGTGTACGCGCTGGGCAGCCACGCCGACCTGGACGCCGTTTCCGGCGCGGCCGAACACGCCCACGCCGTCGCCGTCGCCGAGCAGGCCGAGCGACTGCGCGATCAGATGCGCACCGCCAGTACAGTCGCCGTGGTCGGCGCCGGCCCGACCGGCCTGGAGACGGTCACCGCGCTGGCCGAGACCTACCCCGACCGCTCGGTGCGACTGGTCACCAGCGGCGGCCTGGGCGACACGCTGTCCGAACGTGGCCGGGAGCACCTGCACCGCGCCCTCGACCGCCTCGGCATCCAGGTGCTGGAGCACGCCAAAGTCACCAAGATTGACACGGACGGGCTGCTGTTGGAGGACGGCAAGCACGTCACCGCCGACGCGGTTGCCTGGACCGCCGGCTTCACGGTCCCGAAGCTGGCGCACGAGGCCGGACTGGCCGTCGACGACCGCGGGCGCATGCTCGTAGACGGGACCCTGCGCTCACTGTCGCATCCGGACGTCTACGGCATCGGAGACGCCGCGGCCGCGCATACCCAGGACGGGCACGTGCTGCGCATGGGCTGCGGGCCCGGGGGCCTGGCCGCCGCGTGTGCCTTCCACGCGATCACCAACCGCTTGGCCGGGCGCATCCCCAAACCGCTTCGCGTCACGACCGACGCCCTGTGCATCAGCCTCGGCGAGCGAGACGGCATCCTCCAGCCCACCGACCTCGACGGCAGCCCACGCGGCAAGGTGCACACCGGCCGCCCGGTCGCGATGATCAAGAAGGCGGTCCTCCGCGCCACCGGATGGTACAACCTTCGCTACCCCACCCTCGCGGTTGTCGCCGCCCGGCAAGGATGACGCACCGCCGGATCCTTCGCCTCGGACGGTGGCGCTCTCAAGCCGGGACATGATGCTCCGCTGAGCGTTACGAGCCAACTTGTTGGGGCCGAAAATGGCGGCCCACCCAGCACGGATCAAGCGGCAACCCCGACGGCCGCGGCTGCGCCGGCTCGTGGCCGGGATTGGCCGGAGGCTCGTCGCCGCAGACGCCGTCGACGAGGGCGGTCCGCTATCGGGGGAGAACGCGACCGCCATGTTCGCACCACTGTCCATATGAGATGGATGTGCGATACGAACTGCGGAGACCTGGTCGGACGCGGCTATTTCACCCGGAGGCTCGGCGGGTGCCAGAATGCGGCATGACGTCAGTGACGGCCAGTCGGTCCATTCTGTTCATCGGCGGGAGTGGGGTCATCAGTCACGCGAGCGTGGCGCGTGCCGTCCGGTTGGGGCATCGGGTCACGGTGCTAAACCGAGGCCGGACCAGCGTCCGGCCGGTGCCCGAGGACGTCGAGAACCTGGTGGCCGACGCGGAGGACGGCGACGCGGTGGCCGCCGCGCTGGCTGGGCGCGAGTTCGACGTGGTCGCCCAGTTCCGGGCGTTCTCGCCTGCACAC
>NZ_DASUCC010000149.1:0-123092 GCF_035762905.1 Actinophytocola sp. | reverse complement strand
AGAAGGGGTTCAATGAGTAGGTGGCCTCCTGCTCGCGACAGGAGACCACCCCGGTGGCGCCACTGTTGAACCTTCGAAGGCAGGAGGCACGCACCGTGTCGACGGTAAACCCTGATCGACCTTCCCCGCACCCCCGGCGCCGGACAGCATCGCGACGGCAGGTCCCGCCGGAACCAGCCCGGCGATGGGATCTCCTGCGGGAGGTCGTCCGCCAGCCGGCTGTCTTTCAGCGCGTGGTGATCTTGATTCTGCTGGTCATCATCGTCATCGCGATGATGGCCGTGGTCTTCCTCGCGCGGGCACCGGAGATCGTCTCGCTTGTCACTGCGGCGCGCGGCCAGGCGTGACATCGGCTCGGTGGGCGCGTGCCAGGCGGCGCGCGCTCGCCCGGCCTTGACCAGGCGCTGGGCGGGAAGGGCATGGCGCGGGGGGACGCCCCGAGGTAGACATGCGGGTGTTGGCGGTGCCCAGCAGGGAGGTCGGTCATGGGTCAGGTCGTGCCCGCGTTGCCCAGTTACGCATCCGGCACCTCGGACGTGCCGTTGCTCGGGGAGACGATCGGCGAGAACTTCGACCGCACGGTGGGCAAACACGGCAACCGGGACGCACTGATAGATGTGCCGTCCGGGCGGCGGTGGACCTACAACGAGCTGGCGGCCGACGTTGATGCCGTGGCGCTCGGTCTGCTCGACCTGGGTGTGGCGCGGGGCGACCGGGTTGGGATCTGGGCACCGAACCTGCCGGAGTGGGCAATCACGCAGTACGCGACGGCGAAGATCGGCGCGATCCTGGTGAACATCAACCCGGCCTACCGGGTGCACGAGCTGGAGTACGTGCTGAACCAGGCCGGCATCCGCACCCTGGTGGCCGCGCCCAGTTTCAAGACCTCCAACTACGCCGCCATGATCGAGGAGGTCCGGCCGAAGTGTCCGGCGCTGCGTGAGGTGATCCTGATCGGGCGGGACGCCTGGACGTCCTTGGTGGAGACCGGGCGCGGAGCTGACCGGGCGGCGCTGGTCGAGCGAGCGGCCACGCTGTCGATGGACGACCCGATCAACATCCAGTACACCTCGGGCACCACCGGCTTTCCCAAGGGCGCAACGCTTTCGCACCACAACATCCTGAACAACGGCTACTTCGTGGGTGAGGGCTGCTCCTACACGGAGCACGATAAGGTATTACTAGTCGTACCCTTCTACCACTGCTTCGGCATGGTGATGGGCAACCTGGCGGCCACCAGCCACGGCGCCTGCATGGTGATCCCGGCGCCCGCGTTCGACCCGAAGGCCACCCTGGCGGCGGTGGCCGCGGAGGGCTGCACGTCGCTGTACGGGGTGCCGACGATGTTCATCGCCGAGCTTGCCGAGCCGAGCTTCGACGAGTACGACCTGTCCAGCCTGCGCACCGGGATCATGGCCGGCTCGCCGTGCCCGGTCGAGGTGATGAAGCAGGTCATCGAGCGGATGGGGATGGCGGAGGTGACCATCTGTTACGGCATGACCGAGACCTCGCCGGTGTCCACCCAGACCAGGGCGGACGACTCGATCGACCGGCGGGTGTCCACGGTGGGCCGGGTGCACCCGCACCTGGAGGTGAAGATCGTCGACCCGGAGACCGGGCTGACCGTGCCGCGCGGCACCCCCGGCGAGTTCTGCACCCGTGGCTACTCGGTGATGCTCGGCTACTGGGAGCAGCCGGACAAGACGGCCGAGGCGATCGACGCGGCGCGCTGGATGCACACCGGGGACCTGGCGGTCATGGACGACGACGGGTACCTGAACATCACCGGGCGGATCAAGGACATGGTGATCCGGGGCGGGGAGAACATCTATCCGCGCGAGATCGAGGAGTTCCTCTACACGCATCCGGACGTGCTGGACGCCCAGGTGATCGGGGTGCCGGACGAGCGCTACGGCGAGGAGCTGATGGCCTGGGTGCGGATGCGGGAGGGCGCCGAGCCGCTCACCGCCGAGGCGCTGCGCGAGTTCTGCGCCGGCCGGCTGGCGCACTACAAGATCCCGCGCTATGTGCACGTGGTCGACGAGTTCCCGATGACGGTCACCGGCAAGATCCGCAAGGTGGAGATGCGCGCGGTTTCCATTGAGCTGCTGGGGTTGCAGGGCGCCGCCGAGGCGAAACACGCATGAATGCCGTATCGAACTTCGCCATAACGGGCTGCGTGGCATAGGCTAGGACGGCGCGCCCTGGGTACGCCTGGGGCGCGTTCGTGTGTGGACGACAGGAATGGTGAGGGGCTGTGCCGACCGGCAAGGTCAAGTGGTACGACTCGGAGAAGGGCTTCGGGTTCGTCACCCAGGACGGTGGCGAGGACGTCTACGTCCGGTCTTCCGCTCTACCCCCGGGAATCCCCGGGCTCAAGGCGGGTCAGCGGATCGAGTTCGGGGTGGCCGACGGGCGACGCGGCCCGCAAGCCCTCTCGGTCCGCCTGCTCGACCCGCCACCCTCGGTCGTCGAGGCCCGCCGCCGCCCGGCCGAGGAACTGCACGGCCTGGTCGAGGACATGATCAAACTCCTCGAGGCCAAGATCCAACCCGACCTGCGCCGCGGCAAATACCCGGACCGCAAGAACACCAAACTCGTCGCCGACGTAGTCCGCGCCGTCGCCCGCGAGCTTGATCCCTAGGCGCCCATCACCCGATCGAGGTTCTCGTCGCGGAGCAGGCTCGGCTCTGCCCGGGCGCAGCGGTGAGTCGACTGGTGTACTGCACGGCCCGGATCAACGGCCGTGCCAACCCCAGCGGTGCCGCCGACCAGGACGTCTACCTCAAGGCTCTGCGGCTGCCGGTGCACGAGGCCTGGCGACGTGTGCCGGTCGGGATGGTCAATCCGGGCTCCGGCTACACCGCGGGCGATCTGTCGTCCGCACCCGGGGTGGCGTGGGCAGGCACTGGTGGCGCACGCTGGCCGCGGTGGACTACCGCAGTCACCAGCTTCCTGATCCGGCGGGGAGCTACACCAAGCCGCTGGGCTGGTAGTGCTCCAGTTCCCGGTCGTCCCCGTCGAGGGGTAACATGGGTTTCGTATCCGCCCGGCCCCTCGTGGGCCGGGTTTATCAGTTTTCGGCGGTCTCAGCTCGACTCGACCTGCAGCGACCACACCCCCCTGGCCAGCAGCTGGATGTCGCCGGGGGCGGCGGACTCGTCCTGCTTGGCGCCGGCCTGTTTGACCTCGACGGTCTGGAGTTGGGCGCCGTCCTCGGCCAGTGACACGGTGTACTCGCTGCTCTGGTTGGGCACGAACGTCGCCACGGTCTCGGGGTCCTTCTGCTCGCCGGTGGCGGTGCGGTACTGCACGACGACCGACCAGGGCGATTCGCGGACCTCCTCGGGCACGGTGATCCGCACCGGGGTGCCCGGCGGTACCGGCATCCGGGCCAGCGCACCGTCGTTCCGGTCACACTTCGTCACCAGCACGTCGCAGTAGAGGAACGGGCGGGCGGACACGCTGTTGGCCGCCGCCGAGAAGCCGATCTCCGGCAGCGGCGGCGGTGGCGGATCCGAGCAGCCGGCGGTCAGCACGGCCAGCCCGGCGAGCCCGGCCAGCGAGGCGGTACGGCGCATGGACCGAGGCTACGGGTGGGGTCCGGCCGGGCCGGGCTGTGGTTCCGGATGTGGCGATGGCGACGGTGCCGGGGCGGGCTGGGGGGCGGAGTCGGTGCGGCGCGGGCGGATCGGCCGGTTGCCGCCGAACCCGGGGACGAGCGTCCTGCCCTGCCGGGTCAGCACGGTCTGGGCCAGGCCGATGCCGAGCATGATCGACACCACCAGGAAGCCGACCCACCAGGTCGGCGGCAGCAGCAGGCCGACGGCGCCGCCGAGCACCCAGGTCAGCTGCAGCGCGGTCTCCGAGCGGCCGAACGCCGACGCGCGCGACTCCTCTGGCAGGTCGTCCTGGATCACCGCGTCCAGGCTGTTCTTGGCCAGCGCGCTCGCCGTGGCCCCGACCAGCGCGACCAGCGCCGCCGTGCCGACCGACGGCGCCACGGTGGCGACCAGCGTGGCCAGCAGGGCGCTGGCCACACAACCGATCACCAGGGTCTCCGGATGCCCGACGTGCATCCGGGCGCCGATCAGGTTGCCGGCGAAGCTGCCCACCCCGGCCCCGCCCGCGATCAGCCCGAGCAGCATCAGCTGGGTGAACGCGTCACCCTCGTGCTGGGCGCGCACGGCGAACGCCGCGAACATCATCAGGAACCCGGAGAGCACCCGGATCGTGGCGTTGCCGGCCAGCGCGACGACCACATGTCGGCCCATCGGCTGGCGGCGCGGTTTGTCCGGGGTCGCCGAGATCGACGCCGGCACCTCGCCCTCGGTGACCTCGACCCAGCTCGGGATGCGCAGCGCCTGGATCGCGCCGGCCACGCAGAGCAGGGCGGTGAACCAGAGCGCCCCCGGCGAGTCGAACACCTTCGCGACCATGGCCGCCAGCGCCCCGGCGGCCATTCCGGCGATCAACGCGAACACGGTCAGCCGGGCATTGGTCTTGGCCAGCGTGATCTCCGGCGGCACCACCCGCGGGGTGACCGCGGCCTTGAGCACCGTGAACGACTTGGACAGCACCATCTTGCCCAGCGCGCCCGGGTAGATCAGCCAGGTGTCGAAGTTGGTGGCCATCAGCAGGCACATCAGCGCCTGGCCGACCGCGGCCACGCACATGGCGAGCCGGCGGCCCCGCTGGATCCGGTCGAGCGCGGGCCCGATCACCGGAGCGATCAGCGCGAACGGCGCCACCGTGATCAGCAGGTAGAGCAGCACCTTGCCCTTGCTGGAGTCGGTGCTGGCCGGCGAGAAGAACAGCACGTTGGCCAGGGCCACGGCCATCGCCGCGTCGCTGGCATAGACCAGCATCGAGGTGTAGGTCAGCGCGGTGAGCCCGGACTCGTGCGCGCCGTCGGCCCGGGTCGCCCGGCGGAACGCCTGCACCGCCCGGCCACCGAGCTCGCGGCTGCGCATGGCGGCGACCCGGGTGACGGTCAGCTTTCTCGGGTAGACCGGCGGTTCGCCCACGCGGGTCGGCGCCGGCTCGGCCGGCCGCGCGGGCTGCTGCTGCGGCTGCTGCGCCTGGTTCGGTGGCGGCGGGGGCGGCTGGGGCGGTGGGTGCTGCGGCGGCTGCGGAGCGCGGTTCGCCGGGCGGTAGGACGGGTCCACGTCGCCGTAGGTCTCGATCCGCGGCGGGGGCGGTGGAAGCCGGTGCTGCGGCGCGTACGGCGGGTTGCGCCGGACCGGCTGGGTGCGGCGCAGATCCTCGTTCGGCGGCGGGGAGTTGTGGGCCTGCGGCTGCGGGCGGCGCGCCTCGCCACCCGTCCAACTCCTGCGTTTGCGGCCCACGTGTCCATCCTGCCGTACCGGCCGGCCGGCACGCAGACGGTTGGCGCCCACGATCAGGGGACGAAGCTCACCCGGAACATCTTCGGCCAGTACTTGCCGGTGACCAGAAACTCGTCGGTGCCCGGGATCGCGGCGATCCCGTTGAGCACGTCGGCCTTGGCCCCCTCCTCCTGGGTGAGCAGGCCGGACAGGTCCACCTCGGCGGTGACCCGGCCGGACCCGGGGTCGATCCGCACCACCTTGTCGGTCTTCCATATGTTGGCGAACACCGCGCCCTGCGCGCATTCCAGCTCGTTGATCTCCTCGACCGGTGCGCCGTTGGACGTCACCCGGACCTCGCCGGTCGGCTCGAAGGTCTCCGGGTCACGGAAGGTCAGCCGGTCCGACCCGTCGCTCATCACCAGCCGGTTGGCCGCCTGGTCCAGGCACAGGCCCCAGCCCTCGCCCGGGTACTCGACCCGGCGCTGCTCGGCAAGCGACGCCCGGTCCCGCTTGATCGCCACGCCGTTCTGCCAGGTGAGCTGCCAGATGGTCGGGCCGACCACGGTGATGCCCTCGCCGAACAGATCGGCCGGCAGCTCGGTGCGCTGCCGGACCGCGCCGGTGGCCGGGTCCGTGGCCCGCAGGCTGGACTTGCCGTTGAGCCCGGTGCCCTCGTAGAGCGTGCCGTCGGCGATCTCCAGGCCCTGGGTGAACGCCTCCGGGTCGTGCGGCAACACCTCCTTGACCTCGGCTCTGAGCCGCTGCGGGGCCGCGGGGTCGGCGGCCGGTGCGGCCGCGTTCGGCTCGGGTTCGGCGGTGGCGCAGCCGGCGGCGAAGGCCGCGAGCGCCGCGCTTGTCACGAAAACGGAGACCAGGGTCGTCCTAGGCACCCCACCATGTTGCACAATCATGGGTGATGAATTCCACGCAGCGTCCCCAGGCGGGATCCGCGGACCCGGCGGATCCGTTGCTTCGGCAGCTCTCCGACGCGATCGAGCTGGCCCGCGCGGCCGCCGAGGAGGACGCGGACGAGCAGGAGATCGGCGCGCACGTCGGCGTGCAGCTGGAGGAAGGCGGCGCGGTCACCCACCACTTCGCCGCGCACCGGCCCGGGTACCGGGGCTGGCACTGGGCGGTCACCGTGGCCGCCGCCGGGGTGGACGAGGACGTGACGGTCAGCGAGGTCGTGCTGCTGCCCGGCCCGGACGCGCTGGTGGCGCCGGACTGGGTGCCGTGGCAGGAGCGGGTGCAGGCCGGCGACCTCGGTGTCGGCGACCTGATGCCGACCGCGCCGGACGACCCCCGGCTGGTGCCTGCCTACCTGGAGTCCGACGATCCGGCGGTCGAGGAGACCGCGCTGGAGCTGGGCCTCGGCCGGGTCCGGGTGATGTCCCGCCCGGCGCGGCTGGAGGCGGCGCAGCGGTGGAAGAGCGGGGAGTTCGGACCGCGGTCGGACATGGCCCGGGGCGCGCCAGGGCAGTGCGGCACGTGCGGGTTCTACCTGCCGGTCGACGGGTCGCTGCGGGCGGCTTTCGGCGTCTGCGGAAACGAGATCGCCCCGGCCGACGGGCACCTGGTGCACATCGAGTACGGCTGCGGCGCGCATTCCGAGGCCGAGGTGGAGCAGGTCTCGCCGGTGCTGGTGGCCGACCTGATCTACGACGACAACGCGCTGCTGGACATCGAGGTGGTCGAGCTGGACGAGCCGGCCCCCGCCGCCCCCGCGGAGTGAACGGGGACCCGTTCGGCACGGCGCCGTTGCGCGAGTCGGTGCTGGCCGGCTGGGCGAGTTCGCCGACCCGGTTCCGCGAGGACGCCAACGCCGAGGAGGATCTGCGGCTCGGCGCCTACCGGGACCGGCTGCTGGTCGAGCTGGCACAGAATGCCGCGGACGCGGCGAGTGCCACCGGCCGGCCGGGCGTGCTCAAGCTGTCCATTGTGGACAACGAGCTGCGCGCGGCGAACACCGGCGCGCCACTGGACACCACCGGCGTCGCGGCGCTGGCGTCGCTGCGCGCGTCGGCCAAGCGCGGTGGGGTCGGGCAGTTCGGCGTCGGGTTCGCCGCGGTGCTGTCGGTGACCGACGCGCCGCGGGTGGTGTCCACCTCGGGCGGGGTGGAGTTCGCCGCGGACCGGACGGCGACGGCGGTCGCGGCGCAGCCGGCGCTGGCCGGGCGGGCCGCCGAGCGGGGCGGCCGGGTTCCGGTGCTGCGCCTGGTCTGGCCGGTGGGTCCGGACGAGCCCGCGCTGCCGGCCGGGTACGACACCGAGGTGCGGCTGCCGCTGCGGCCCGGGGTGTCCGGCGCCGAGCTGATGGCCGGGTTCGCCGCTTCCGCGGTCGATCTGCTGCTGTCCCTGCGCGGGTTGCAGCGCATCGACATCGGTGACGCGGCCTGGTCGCGGATCGAGATCGACGGCCGGGTCGAGCTGCACGGTCCGGCCGGCGTGTCGTACTGGTTGGTGCAGCGGGATTCCGGCGAGCTGCCGGCCGAGTTGCTCGACCGGCTGGGCACCGAGGCCCGTGATCGTCCACAGTGGACGACCTGCTGGGCGGTGCCGGTGGCCGAGGACGGCACCCCGCTGCCGCTGGAGTCCGACGTACTGCACGCGCCGACCCCGACCGACGAGCGGATGTCCCTGCCCGCCAGGTTGATCGCCGCGCTGCCGATCGAGCCGTCCCGGCGCCGGCTGCTGCCCGGACCGGCGGCGGACGCGGTGCTGGTCGAGGCCGCGCGCCGGTACCCGGAGCTGGTCCGGCGGATCGCGCCGGAGCAACGCACCCTGCTCGTGCCGCGCGCCGAGTTCCCGCTGTCCGAAGTGGACGATCGGATGCGGGAGCTGGTGATCGCCGAGCTGCGCACGGCCCGCTGGCTGCCGCCGGCCGGCGAGCGCGCCGGGGAGACCGCGCTGCCGGACCTCGCGCCGGCCCGGGCCACCGTGCTGGACGTGCCGAGCACGGCACTGGCCGACCTGGTCGCCGGGGTGCTGCCGGACGTGCTGGCCGGGTCGCTCGGCGAGGGCGCCCATGCCGGCGCGCTTGCCGTGCTCGGTGTGCCCCGGCTGCGGATCGCCGGGGTGATCGAGGCGGTGACCGGGATCGACCGGGGGCCGGTCTGGTGGCACCGGCTGTACACCGCGCTGGCCCCGCTGGCCGAGGTGGACTCGACCGTGCGGGATGAGCTGGCCGCGCTGCCGGTGCCGCTGGTCGACGGGCGGACGCTGCCCGGACCGAGCGGCGTGCTGATGGTCGACTACCGGCTCGACGACGGCCCGGTGGATCTCGGCGGGTTGCGCATCGTGCACCCGAGGGCCGCGCACCCGTTGCTGGAGCGGCTGGGCGCCCGGCGCGGCGAGCCGGAGGACCTGCTCGACTCGGACCCGGTGCAGGACGCGGTCGAGCGCAGCCTGGACGACGCCGAGTCCGGTGTGGACGTTTCCGGCCTGATCGACGTGGTGCTGCGCCTGGTCGGCGAGGTGGGCGTCCGGCCGGGTGAGCACCCGTGGCTCGGCGCGCTGGCCCTGCCGGACGCGGACGGCGACTGGCGCCGCGCCGACGAACTTGCGCTGCCCGGGGCCGCGTTTCTCGAGTTGCTGGTGCCGGACTCGCCGCTGGGCGTGCTGGCCGACCGGGTGGCCAAGGCGTGGCCGGCCTCGGTGCTCACCGCAGCCGGGGTGCTGGCCTCGTTCGCCGTGCTGGACGACGACGAACCCACCGTCCCCGACCACGACCTGGACGGCGAGGGCGACTGGTGGGACGCGGCGCCCGAGCCCCCGGACCGGGTGCTGGCCGTGCGCGACCTCGACCTGGTCGCCGCCGACGCCTGGCCGGCCGCGCTGCGCCTGCTGGCCGGCGAGCCGGACACCTGGCGCGCGCTGATTCACCCCGGCGGCTACACCTCCTGGTGGATCGCCCGCAACGGCGTGCTCGCCGGCGCCCCGCCGCGCTCCTGGCGGCTCCCCGGCGCGGCGGCGCTGACCGGCCTGTACGACCCCGTCGCTGACCTCGACCTGCCCGAGCACCTGCTCACCGCGATCGGCGTGCTGGCCACCCTGGACGCCGCCGACCCGGCCGACCTGCTCGCCCGCCTCGCCGATCCGGCCCGCGCCGTCCCGCAAGGCGTGGTCCTGCGGGCGCACGCGACGCTGGCCGCCGCCGACCCGGATCGCCTCGACCCACCGGAGGCGGTGCGCACGCTCGCCGGCACCGTCGCCCCGGCGGAGGACTGCGTCGTGCTCGACGCCCCCTGGCCGCTCGGGGTGCTGCCCGACGACCGGGTGGTCTCCGCCGGCGAGGACTTCGCGCTCGCCCCGTCCCTCGCCGAGGTCCTCGACCTGTCCCTGGCCACCACCGAGGTACCGGCCACAGTGGACAGTTCGGGCGAGTACGTGCCCTGGGCCGACCTCGGCGCCGTGGTCGCCGCCTGCGACCTGCTCGACCTGCCGGTGCCCCCGGGCGGCCCGCTGGTGCACGACGAACTGGTCGTCGACGGCACCCGCGTCCCCTGGTGGAGCACGCCGGACGGGACCCTGCACACCGAGGATTCCGCCGACGGCCTCGCCCGCGCCCTCGCCTGGTCCACCGGCGGCTGGCCGGACCGGCACACGCTGGCCACCCTGATCAACGAACCGGAACCCCGCACCGTCCTCGGCTGAGAGGAGATTCGGCCCGGCGGTCAGAGGTTGCGTTGGGCGGTTCTGGTGCCGCGGCGCGAGGCGGAGGTCTGCCACCACATGATGGGCATGCCGATGAAACCGAGGAAGACGCCGGCGAGGGCGGTCCAGAGCCAGCCGGCGGGAACGAGTTCGAAGGCGTAGTGCAGCACCGCGAAGACACCGGCGGCGGCGAACCAGATCGCGGTGCCGACGTAGACCAGTGGCGGGAGGGCGAGCAGGCGTGCCGGCAGGGGGGGTGGGGGGCGAAGTGACTTCTGTGTATCGGTTGGCCCTTGGTGTTCCTTTTCGGACGCCACCCGGGGAGGCTACCCCGCATGGCTGCACCGACTGACACCGAGACGGCGGACACCACCCCGCGGCGGGGGGCGCTGGACAGGTTCTTCAAGATCAGCGAGCGGGGATCGACCACCGGGCGGGAGATCCGGGGCGGGCTGGTCACGTTCGTGACGATGGCCTACATCGTGGTGCTGAACCCGCTGATCATCGGGAGCTTCAGCGCGGACGGGCCGGGGGCGCACCGCGACGAGTTCGGCGACATTCTGCCGGTGGCGCAGGTGGCCGCGGTGACCGCGCTGGTGGCCGGCGTGATGACCATCCTGTTCGGACTGGTGGCCAACTATCCGTTCGCGATGGCCACCGGGTTGGGGCTCAACGCGTTCGTGGCGGTGACCATCGCGCCGCAGATGAGCTGGGCGGCGGCGATGGGGCTGGTGGTGCTGAACGGCCTCGTGGTGCTGGTGCTGGTGGTCACCGGGGTGCGCACGATGGTGTTCAACGCGGTGCCGCCCTCGCTCAAGGCCGCCATCGCGGTCGGGATCGGGTTGTTCATCACGCTGATCGGCCTGGTGGACGCCGGATTCGTGCGCCGGTTACCGGACGCGGCGAACACCACGGTTCCGGTCGGGCTCGGCATCAACGGGTCGATCGCGTCCTGGCCGACCCTGGTGTTCGTCCTCGGGCTGGTGATCACCGGGGTGCTGGTGGCCCGCCGGGTCAAGGGCGCGATCCTGATCGGGGTGATCGCCACCGCGATCATCGCCATCATCGTGGAGGCGATCGCCAAGGCCGGGCCGTCCGGCGGCACCAACCCGAAGGGCTGGAACCTGGGTTACCCGGCCGCGCCGGACAGCGTGGTGGACACGCCGGACCTGTCCCTGCTCGGCGACTTCAACTTCGACGCCTGGGTGCAGGTGCCGGTGATCACCGCAACGCTGCTGCTGTTCACTCTGGTGCTGACCGACTTCTTCGACACCATCGGCACGATGACCGGTCTGGGCAAGGAGGCCGGCCTGGTGGACCAGGACGGCCAGTTGCCCGGCGTCGGCAAGGCGCTGTTCGTCGACGGGCTCGGCGCGGTGGCCGGCGGCGCGGCCTCGTCCAGTTCGAACACCGTCTTCATCGAGTCCGCCGCCGGCATCGCCGAAGGCGCCCGGACCGGCCTGGCCAACGTGGTGACCGGTCTGCTGTTCCTGCTCGCCATGTTCTTCACCCCGCTCTACCAGGTGGTCCCGGTGGAGGCGGCGGCGCCCGCGCTGGTCATCGTCGGCGTGCTGATGATGGCGCAGATCAAGGAGATCGACTTCGCCGACTTCACGGTGGCGCTGCCGGCGTTCCTGACCATGGTCGTGATGCCGTTCACCTACTCGATCGCCAACGGCATCGGCGCCGGGTTCATCAGCTACGTTCTGCTGCGCGCGCTGACCGGCCGGGTGCGCGGCATCCACCCGTTGATGTGGATCATCGCGGGCGCGTTCGGGGTGTACTTCGCGATCGGACCGATCCAGCAGGCCCTCGGCTAAGTAATTAGTGAGGTATGCTAACTATATGCCGCAGCAGGGCGACGAGCGCTCGCTGGCCAGTCGCCTGAGGTTGGCCAGCGTCCGGCTCAACCGCAGGCTCCGCGCCCAGCGGAGCGGCAGCACGGTGACGCTGACCCAGTTCTCGGCGCTGTCCACGCTGGACAAGTGTGGGTCGATGACCCCCGGTGAGCTGGCCGCAAAGGAAGTCGTGCAGCCGCCATCGATGACCCGCGTGATCGCGGCGCTCGAGGATGCCGGCTTCGTCAGCCGGCGGCCGCACCCCACCGACGGCCGGCAGTCCATCGTGGAGCTGACCGAGGCGGGCCGGGGCTACGTGCTGGCCGACATCTCGGCCCGCGAGGCCTGGCTGGACAAGCGGCTGGCCGAGCTGACCGACGCGGAACGGAACACGCTCGCGGAAGCGGCGGAGATCATCGACAGGATGGCGGGGCAACAGGACTGATGGTGTGGTTGGGTCGGACCCGGGGCCATGGCGATGGTCGCGAGTCAGGCCTACCGCAAGCAGAGTCCTCGACGCCCGCGGGGGCGCAACGGGGCATGTTCGCCTCGCTCCGGCTGCGCAACTACCGCCTGTTCGCCTCCGGGCAGGTGGTGTCCAACATCGGCACCTGGATGCAGCGGATCGCGCAGGACTGGCTGGTCCTCACGCTCACCGGCTACGACCCGCTGGCGCTGGGCATCGCGGCGGCCCTGCAGTTCCTGCCAACGCTGATGTTCACGCTGTGGGCCGGCGTGCTCGCCGACCGGCTGGACAAGCGCAAGATGCTGATCGTGGTGCAGAGCGGCATGGCCGGCTGCGCCCTGGTGCTCGGCGTGCTGGACGTGACCGGTCTGGTCCAGCTCTGGCAGGTGTACCTGCTCTGCTTCGCGCTCGGCGTGTTCACCGCGGGGGACATGCCGGTGCGCCAGTCGTTCGTGGCCGAGATGGTCGGCCGGGAGCACCTGACCAACGCGGTGGCGTTGAACTCGACCACGTTCAACCTGGCCCGGGTGGTCGGCCCCGCCATCGCCGGATTCATGATCATCTGGGTGGGCACCGGCCCGGTGTTCCTGGTCAACGCGGTCAGCACGGTCGCGGTGATCGCCCAACTGCTCCGGATGAACCCGGCCGAGTTGCACCGGGGCGAACCGGTGCCGCGCAAGAGCGGACAGTTGCGCGAGGCGCTGCGGTACGTGCGCGGCCGGCCGGACGTGCTGACCGTGCTGGTGCTGGTGTTCTGTGTCAGCACCTTCGCCATCACGTTCTTCGCCACGCTGGCCATCGCGGCGGCCACCGTGTTCCACCGGCAGGCCGACGCCTACGGGTTGCTCTCCACGCTGCTCGCGGTCGGCTCGCTGACCGGCGCGCTGCTGGCCGCCCGGCGCAGCACCCGGGGCCGGCCGACGCCGCGCCTGCTGGTCGGCGCGGCGGTGACGTTCGGCGTGCTGGAGGTGCTTGCCGGGCTGATGCCGACGTACCTGACCTTCGGGCTCGCGCTGATCCCGGTCGGCGTGGCCATGATGACGTTCATGACCACCGCGAACACCACCATGCAGCTCAGCGTGGCGCCGGAGATGCGCGGCCGGGTGATGGCGCTCTACATGCTGGTGTTCATCGGGGGAAACCCGATCGGCGCGCCGATGACCGGCTGGCTGGCCGCGGAGTTCGGCGGCCGGTCGCCGTTCGTCCTCGGCGGTCTGGTGGCCGCCGTGTCCGGCATCGTCTGCGGGGTGGTGCTGGTCCGGCGCCGGCGGAACACGCCGGCAGCCCAGGAGGAGATTTCGGTCAAAAGGGAGTTGCCGGTCACCGCGAAGTTAGGTTAGCCTAACATCGTCCGCTTCGTGGTGGGAGCGGCAGTCAGTTCGGGAACAGCAGGGCTCCGCCCCCGGTGGAGCCCTGCGCCGTATCCGGGGACGGTCAGGGCAGCACCATCCAGGTGTGCACCGGGTCGCCGGCCTGCATCAGCTCCACGTACTGGCGCAGCATCCCGACCAGCGCCGCGTCCCGGTCCAGCCCACGGCTCTCCAACGCCGCCACGGTGTCCCGCTGCCATGAGGACCCGGTCTGCCGGACCAGGCAGCGCTGCTCGATCACCCCGAGATAACGCTCCCGGGTGGCATCGGACACCCCGCAGTCCCGCAGCCCCTCGTGCGCCAGCGGCAGCAGATGCCGCAGCACCAACTCGTCCGGCGACAGCCAGCCGAGATCCGGCCAGTACAGCCGGGCGCCGAACGCGTGCCGCGCCCCGGCGTGCAGGTTCTCGTGCGCGGCCTCGAACGACATCCTGGTCCACACCGGACGCTCGGCCACCGCGAGCGCCCGCTGCGCGCCGAAGAAGAACGCCGCGTTGGCCACCAGGTCGAGCACGGTCGGACCGGACGGCAGCACCCGGTTCTCCACCCGCAGGTGCGGCACGCCGTCGTGCACGTCGTAGACCGGGCGGTTCCACCGCCAGATCGTCCCGTTGTGCAGCCGCAGCTCGGACAGTGCCGGCGCCCGCCCGGAATCCAGCGCCTCGAACGGGTCCTCGGCATCGCACTCCGGCAGCAGACCGGGGAAGTAGCGCACGTTCTCCTCGAACAGGTCGAAGATCGACGTGATCCACCGCTCGCCGAACCACACCCGCGGCCGGACCCCCTGGTTCTTCAGCTCGTCCGGCCGGGTGTCGGTGGCCTGCAGGAACAGCGGGATCCGAGTCTCGTGCCACAACGCCTTGCCCAGCAGGAAGGGCGAGTTGGCCGCGATCGCCACCTGCACACCGGCCAGGCACTGCGCGGCGTTCCAGTTCGCCGCGAAGTGCTCCGGCTCGACCTGCAGGTGCAGCTGGGTCGACGTGCACGCCGACTCCGGCACGATCGAGTTCACCGAGCTGCGCAGCCGTTCGGTGCGCTGGCCGGGGATCGCGGTGCCCTCCATGTTGAGCACCATGTCCTCGCCCCGGGCCGCGAAGATCTGGTCGTTGAGCAGCGTGTAGCGCGGGCTGTCGGACAGCCATCGCTGGTCGAAGTGCACCTCGCGCAGGGTGGGCAGCATCCCGGTGAGCACGATGGTGGCGCCGGCGTCCTGCGCCTTGAAGTTCGCGTCGGCCAACGCCTCGGTCAGCTCGAGCTCCAGCTCCATCACCTGGTTGCCGCCGAGCAGCCGGGGCGCGACGTTGAACTCCAGATTGTGTTGCGCCAGCTCGATGGTGAACGCCGGATCATCGAGCTTCTCCAGCACCACGCCGTTGGCCATGGCCGGGCCCAGGTCCGCGCCGATCAGGTTCAGCTCGATCTCCAGCCCCATCCGCGGCGGCGAGCTGGCGAACCCGCCCTCGGTCAGCATCCGCGCCAGGGCGTCCAGGCAGCGCTGCACCTTCTGCCGGTAGCGGTGCCGATCCGCCCCACTGAACGACACGGTCGTAACGGTGCTGCCCATGCCGTCCTCCTCAAGCGCGGGGTATCGCCCGGGTGCTGAGCGGGATATTTACCGTGACACATTGAATAACGATTTTTCTAGCGCCCAAAAGGTGCACGGCGGTTTACCCGATCTGCGGCAGGCGAATACGCGCAGCTCGTGGCGGGCAACCCAGCGTCGCCGGGGGCGTTGTGACATGTCTCGCGCTGGGCAGGCATGGGACACTCTGCGTTGTGGCGCGGGAGATCGAGGTGACGGATCCGGCGGACCCGCGACTGGCCGACTTCCGCGATCTCACCCGGGCCGACCGGCGCCCGGACCGGCCCGGCGGTAAGGGTTTGGTGATCGCCGAGGGCGTGCTGGTCGTGCTCCGCCTGCTGGCTTCGCCCTACCCGCCGCGGGCGGTGTTCGGCACCGCGCGGCGGATCGACGAGCTGGCCGCCGCACTGGCCGATGTGGACATTCCCGCCTACGTCACCTCGGCCGAGCTGATGGCCGAGGTGGTCGGCTTCCACCTCAACCGGGGCGTGCTCGCGGTGGCCGACCGGGTGCCGCCGACCGCGGCCGAGGAGTTGGTCGGCCGGGCGCGCCGGCTCGCCGTGCTGGAAGGCGTCGGCGACCACGAGAACCTGGGCGCGCTGTTCCGCAACGCCGCCGCCTTCGGCGTGGACGCCGTGCTGCTCGGCCCGGGTTGCGCCGATCCGCTGTACCGGCGCAGCGTGCGGGTGTCCATGGGGCACGTGCTCGCGGTCCCGTTCGCCCGGCTCGAACCCTGGCCGGCCGGGCTGAAATGGTTGCGGGACCAGGACTTTCGGGTGCTGGCCCTCACCCCCGGGGGAGCCCTGCCGCTGCTGGCGGCGGCCGACGGCGCGGCCCGGGTGGCCGTGCTGCTCGGCTCGGAGGGCCCCGGCCTGAGCGCGGAGGCGATCGAGGCCGCGGACGTCGCGGTGCGCATCCCGATGGCCCCCGGGGTCGACTCGCTCAACGTGGCCACCGCGGGGGCGGTCGCCTTCCACGCGCTCGGTACGGTCGGCTCGTGACCGCGGAAGAGACCGTGTCCGTCGTGCGGCTGCGGGTGCTGGACGAGCGGGCGGTGCTGGTCGCCCGGGACGGCGACACCGAGCACGAGGTGGACCCGGGCGCGCTGGCCCTGGCCGGCGACCTGCCCGAGGCGCTGCGCGAGTGGGCCCGGGTGGCCAGCGCGGTGGCCCGCAGCACCCCGGACGGCGCGGCCGGGGACGTGGTGACCCGGCGCGGGCTGCAGCTCGCCGGCCGGCTGGCCGCGTCGATCGGCGCGCCGGTCGGCTACGTCGACCCGGTCACCGGTGCGGAGTCCATCGTGGACCCGCCGGTCGAACCGGAGCCGCGCCCGGCACCCGCCGCGAGCGCGGAGCCGGTGCCCTGGCCGACCGGGCTGACCGTCTCGGCGTTCGTGTTCGCGTTGGTGTTCTACGCGGTGCTCACCCTGGCCAGCACGCTCGCCGCCACCAACCCGCTGCTGGCGATCGGCTCCAACGTGGTGGTGACCGTCGGCCTCGCGCCGTCGATCTGGCTGGTGCGCCGGACCCCGATCTGGCGCTGGGTCGCCTTCGGCGTGGCCGCCGCGATCGGAGCGGGCTGGCTGGCCCTGCCGTTCATCGTCTTCTAAACCAGGGAGTTCAGCCAGGTCCGGTGTAGCGCCGCGAACCGGCCGCCGGCCGGCGCGCCGTCGACCAGGTCGGCCGGTGAGCCGTCCTCGACGATCCGGCCGCCGTCGACCACCAGCACCCGGTCGGCGATCAGGACGGTGGACAGCCGGTGCGCGATGATCAGCGCGGTCCGGTCGGCCAGCACCGACTCCAGCGCCGCCTGCACCGCCCGCTCGGTCGGCACGTCCAGGCTGGAGGTGGCCTCGTCGAGCACCAGCACGTCCGGGTCGGCCAGGAACGCCCGGGCGAACGCCACCAGTTGGCGCTGTCCGGCGGAGAGCCGGCCGCCGCGCTTGCGCACGTCGGTGTCGTAGCCGTCCGGCAGGCGCAGCACGAACTCCTCGGCGCCGACCGCCCTTGCCGCGGCCTCGACCTCGGCCCGGCTCGCCTCCGGCCGGCCGAGCGCGATGTTGTCCGCCACCGATCCGGCGAACAGGAAGCTCTCCTGGGTCACCATCACGGTCGCCGCCCGCAGCCGCGCGTCGGTGATCCGGCGCAGGTCCACGCCGTCCAGCGCGACCGTGCCGGTGGACGGGTCGTAGAACCGGGCGACCAGCTTGGCGATCGTGGACTTGCCGGCTCCGGTCGCCCCGACCAGCGCCACGGTCTGCCCGGCCGGGATGGTCAGGTCGAACTCGGGCAGCACCACCGGCGTGTCCGGGCCGTAGCGGAACGACACCCGGTCGAACGTGATCGCCCGGCCGCCGCCGCCGTCCCGGTGCGGCAGCGGCTGCGGGTCGGCCGGCTCGTCCACCTCCGGGGTCTCCTCGAGCAGCCCGGAGATCTTCTCCAGCGAGGCGCTTGCCGAGGAGTAGGTGTTGGCGAACATGGCCATGTCGTCCAGCGGGTCGTAGAACCGCCGCAGGTACAGCAGGAACGCGGTCAGCACGCCGAGCTCCAGCCCGCCGCCGATCACCCTGGCGGCGCCGATCGCGAGGACCAGCGCCAGCGACAGGTTGCCCACCATGCGCACGGTCATCGTGTAGGTGGCGACCAGACCGAACGCCCGCCGGTTGGCCTTGCGGTACCGCTCGTTCAGCTCGCCCATGATCGTCTCGTTCCGCGGCGCGCGGCGGAACGCCTGCACGGCGCGGATACCGTTCATCGTCTCGACGAACTGCACGATGATCTTCGCGATCGCACCGCTGGTACCCCGGTAGGTCTGCCGCGAGGTGCGGTAGAACCAGCGGGTCACCCACAGCAGCGGCACGAACGCGGCCAGCACCAGCAGGGCCAACGGCGGGTCGAGGACCACGAGCATGACGCCGATCGCGACCACCGACAGCACGGCGGACAGCATGCCCTCGATGCTGTCGTCGAGCATGTCCTTGAGCGCGTCCACGTCGCTGGTCAGCCGGGAGATCACCTTGCCGGACGTGTAGGACTCGTGGAACGACAGGGAAAGCCGCTGCGCGTGCCGGAAGATCCGCTGGCGCAGTTCGAACAGCACGTCCTGACCGAGCCGGCCGGACACCCGCTGGAACAGGTAGCGGCCGCCGGCCGAGCCGAGCGCGGCGACCAGGTAGCCGCCGGTGCACCAGAGCAGCACCGTGGTGTCTCCGGCCAGCGCCGCCGGAATCCCGGCGTCGATCGCCACCGCGATCATCAGCGGCCCGGCCAGACTGGCCAGGTTCTCCGCCAACACCAGCAACAGCGCCAGCCCGACCCGGCCAAGGTGCGGCCGCAGCAGCGAACCGAGCAACCGCCGGGACCGCGCCCGGAGCAGCACCCCGGTGCGCTGGTCGAGCTCCTCGACCTCCTCCGCCGCCACCCCCTCCCAGTGTTTTTCTGGCTCGCTCCGCTCGCGTGAGTGGGCCGTTGGTGCGGTGTCTTCCCTCGTGCGCTGCTCGGTCGCTCGTTCCTCGCTTCCTGCGCTGCTCCTCGGTCCAGACACCGCCGGCCCACTCATGCCGACACCTCGTCCCGGTTTCTGTCCAATGTGGACAACAGCGATCGGTACTCCTCGTTGTGGGCCAACAGGTGCGAGTGCGTGCCCACCGCGGTGATCACGCCGTCGGAGAGCAGGGCGACCCGGTCGGCCAACTGCACGGTGCTCGGCCGGTGGGCCACCACCAGGGCCGTCACGTCGTGCAGCACGCTGCGCAGCGCGCGCTCCACCTCGGCCTCGGTGGCCACGTCCAGTGCGGAGAGCGGGTCGTCCAGCACCAGCACCGCCGGCCGGCCGACCACGGCGCGGGCCAGGGCCAGCCGTTGCCGCTGACCGCCGGACAGGGACAGGCCCTGCTCGCCGATCCGGGTGTCCAGGCCCCACGGCAGCGCCGCGACGAACTCCTCGGCCTGGGCGATCCGCAGAGCCGCGCGCACGTCGTCCTCGGTCACCCCGTCCGCGCCCATCGCCACGTTCTCCCGGACGCTGGCCGAGAACAGCACCGCCTCCTCGAACGCGGTGGCCACCACCGAACGCAGGTCGTGCAGGGTCAGCCGGCGCACGTCCACCCCGTCGATGGTGATCCGCCCACCGGTCACGTCGGCCAGCCGGGGGACCAGCGCGGTCAGCGTGGTCTTGCCGCTGCCGGTGGCGCCGACCAGGGCCACGGTCTCGCCCGGCCGCACGTCCAGGGTGACCCCGCGGAGCACCGCGCTCCGGTCGCCGGAATGTCCGAAGTGGACGTTGTCGAATCGGACGTGCCCGCGCACCGGGGTGGCCAGCGGCCGCGGCCGGTCCGGGTCGACGATGGTCAGCGGGGTGTCCCGGACCTCCCAGTACCGCTCGGCCGCGGTGGCCGCCCGGTTGGTCTCGGCCAGCAGCCAGCCGATCGAGTCGGTCGGCCATCGCAGGTAGGTCGCGATGGTGACGGCGGCGACCAGGGTGCCCACCGTCATGGTCCCGTTCGCGATGCCCAGCGTGCCGAACAGCAGGTGGCCGGCGATGCTCAGCTCGGGCAGCATGATGATCGCCGCCCAGAGCAGCGCCAGCACCCGCACCATGGTCAGCTCGGTGCGGCGCAGCTCGCCGGCCTGCCGGGCGAACTCGGCGGCCAGCCTCGGCCCCCGCCCGAACGCCTTGAGCACCCGGATGCCGAGCACCGACTCCTCCACCGTGGTGGCCAGGTCGCCAGCCTGGTCCTGGCTGCGCCGGGTCAGCAGCGCGTACCTCGACTCGTACACCGTGGAGATCAGGATCAGCGGCGCCGCGCAGCAGAGTGAGACCAGCCCGAGCACCGGGGCGAGCACGAACAGCAACACCAGGCCGATCACCAGGATGCTGGTATTGATCACCAGGAAGATCGCCGCGAACGCGATGAACCGGCGCAGCGTGGACAGGTCGGTGACCGCCCTGGAGAGCAACTGCCCGGACTGCCAGCGGTCGTGGAACGAGATCGGCAGGCGGTGCAGGTGCCGGTAGAGGTCCATCCGCATCCGAGCCTCGGTCTGCGTGGCCGGACCGACGATCACCTTGCGCCGGACGAAGAACAGCGTCGCCTCGGTCGCGCCGAGCGCCGCCACCCCGAGCACCAGCCAGGGCAGCGCCGCCGTGTCGCCGGTCGCCACCGGCCCGTCCAGGATGCGCTGGATCACCAGCGGGATGGTCAACCCGCAGATCATCGACCCGAGCACGGCCAGCCCGGAACCGATCATCCGCCCCCGGACCGGCCGCAGATACGGTCCGAGCCGCCGCAACGACGCGAAGCTGGAGCCGCGTTTCGGTACCTTGCCGCCATGCTCCACCGGTTCGTCCCCTCGCCGCCCGACCAACGACGGTAACGGATCGTCACCATCGCCGGCATCCGCTTTACGGGCGGCACGGGACGGTTCAGCGGCGCGCGTGCCGCCGCCTGCGGCGTCCGAGGAGGATTAGGCCGATTCCGAGGCTGACGACGCCGATCCCGACGGTCAGCATCGCCACCATGTTGGGCGGCCCGGTCACGGTCTGCTGGAACGCGATCTCGGGGCCCGAGAGCGCGGGCCGGACGTGGACCGCGGATGGCGGCCCGGTGGCCGGCCAGGCCAGGGCGGCGGCGGTGAGCGCGGCGACGGCCGCGAGCGTCAGCGGGCGGGTACCGCCGTTGAGGCGCATCGTTCGGGGATCCCTCGGGTCGGGGCCGGTGGACGTCGGCATCCTGGCGGAGCCCCGAGCGGTGAACGGCGAGTTTGCCCGGGTGGAACGGGTTTTCACCCGTCGAGGGGCGAGGTCGTACCCGATCGGTTTACGGTGCGGTCATGACCCGAGCGGAGCCGGTGCGGTTCCTGCGCACCGAGCCGACCATGGCGTTCCCCGAGGGCCGGCTGCTGGCCCTGCGCGACGGCCAGCTCTACCTGCTGGCACCGGACGGTTGGACCAGGCTGGCCGGCGCGCGACCGACCGGACGCACCAGCCTGACCCGGCAGGAGGCCGAGGACTGGTGCGAGCGGGAGGGCTGGGACCTGCACCTGCTCGACCAGGTGCCGACGCTGACCGGGTAGCGCGGGTCAGCCCCGGTTGGACCGGGTGCCGAGCAGGACGTCCTCCCAGGACGGCACCATCGGGCGACCCTTCTTGCTCTTGCTCCGCCGGGCCGCGGCGGGCGCCGGGGCGGCCGGCGCGGGCTCGGCGGCCGGGGCCGGCTCCGGTTCGGGCTGCTTGGCCGGTTGCGGCTCCGCGCGTGGTGCCGGCCGCGCGGCGGCGGCCGGCGGCGGGACGGTGGCCGCGGGTTCGGGCTGCGGCTGCGGCTTGACCGGGGGTGGCGGCGGTGCCTGGACAGCGGGTGTCTGGACCGGCGGTGCTTGGACCGGCGGTGCTTGGACCGGGGGAGTCACCGGCTCGGGGGTGAGCTCGAAGTCCTGGACGTAGTCCTGGTCGGTGCGCTGCTCCGGGTCCGGTTCGGCCGGGGTGTGCCGGCGGGGCGGCTCGCCGCCGCCCACCGCCTGCCGCTCGGTGCGCGGCTCGGCCTGCTGGGTCTGCGCCGCCGCCTCCAGCGCCTGCTGGGCCAGCCGGGTCACCGGGCGGACCGTGCGTAGCGGGCGGTTGGAGCTCGGGTCGATCAGGTCGATCGCCTGGTCGTCCAGCGGGGTGACGGTGCCGCCGTGCGCGCCGGGGTGAAACGCCCAGTGCGCCCGGTTGAACGAGCGCCCGGCGGTCCAGGACAGCTGCACCACCCACTTGCCGTCCTCGCCGCGCCAGGAGTCCCAGGTGGCCACCGAGTAGTCCTGTCCCCGGGAGCCGAACGCATGCGCCACCACCTCGCCGAGGGTCTGCACGTCCGGCCCGTCCTCGCGGACCGGGTGCGCCCGCTGAGCCAGGTCCGCGGTGCGGGACCGCTCGAGCAGCACCGGGTAGGCGAACCGCTCGACCTTGTGCTCGGGCAATCCGGCCACCGCGGCCACCTGCTCGACGGACTCTCCCGCGCGGATGCGGGTCTGGATCTCTCGAGGACGCATCTGGCTCTCCAGCTCGATGGCGATCTGGCCGAGTCGGGTGATGTCTCCCCGGGCTGCTGCCCGCAGCCGCTCATCCGCGGGAAGTTGGAAACGCTCACCGCGGGCCGGGTCCTCGACGATGACGGTCCGGCCGTCATCCTCGAGCCCGATGATCCGCAGCGGGCGCATCTCAGGCCTCCTCTTGGCCATGAACAGACTTCACCTCGTCACCCTGCCACGTTAGTCGGCCCGATCGTGATCATCAGCTAGGCGCGCCGGGCGCCGACCAGGTCATTCCGGTGATCAACTCGTAAGCTTCCACATACCGCGCGCGGGTCGCCGCCACGATGTGATCCGGAACATCCGGCCCGGGCGGCTCCTTGTTCCAGCCCGTCCCGGCCGCCCAGTCCCGCACGAACTGCTTGTCGTAGGACCGTTGTGGACCACCCGGCCGCCATTCGCTCGCCGGCCAGAATCGCGACGAGTCGGAGGTGAGCAGTTCGTCGCCGAGGACCAGTTCGCCGTTCCCGTCGACGCCGAACTCGAACTTGGTGTCGGCGACGATGATTCCCTTTTCCCGTGCGTGCTCCGCGCCCCGCCGGTAGAGCGCGAGGGTGAGCTCGCGCAGCCGGCCGGCGGTTTCCTTGCCCACCAAATGGACCACATCGTCGAACGTGATGAACTCGTCGTGCCCGCCACCGGTCGCCTTGGTGGTCGGCGTGAAGATCGGCTCCGGAAGTTCGCTGCCCTCCTGAAGTCCGGGCGGCAGCGGGATTCCGGACACGCTCCCGGTTTCCTGGTACTCGCGCAGACCGAGGCCGGCGAGATAGCCGCGGGCGATGCATTCCACCGGAAGCATCGTCAGCCGCCGGCACCGCATCGCCCGGCCGGCGAACTCGGCGGGCACGTCGGTCGCCGAGATCAGGTGGTTGGGCGCGATGTCCGCGGACCGCTCGAACCACCAGACCGACAGGCGGGTCAACAGCGCGCCCTTGTCCGGGATGGCGGTCGGCAGCACGACGTCGTACACCGAGATCCGGTCCGAGGCGACCAGCAGGAGGTCGGCACCGTAGGCGTACAGATCCCTGATCTTGCCGGCGTTGAGGTGGGTCAGCGGGTCCACCCGGGTATTACAGCCGCTCCACCAGCCAGTCCACGCACTGGGTCAGCGCGGTCACGTCGTCCGGCTCCACGGCCGGGAACATGGCCACCCGCAGCTGGTTGCGGCCCAGCTTGCGGTACGGCTCGACATCGACGATCCCGTTGGCGCGCAACGCCTTCGCCAGCGCGGCGGCGTCCACCGATTCGGCGAAGTCGATCGTGCCGACCACCTGCGAGCGGTGTGCGGGGTCGGCGACGAACGGCGTGGTGTATGCGGTCCGCTCGGCCCAGGAGTACAGCCGCCCGGACGAGTCCGCGGTGCGCGACACCGTCCAGTCCAGGCCGCCGTTCGCGAGCATCCAGTCGATCGTCTCGGCAAGCAGGAACAGCGTGGCGATCGCCGGGGTGTTGTAGGTCTGGTCCTTGACCGAGTTGTCCAGCGCCGTTGGCAGCGACAGGAACTCCGGCACCCACCGGTCGCTCGCGCCGATCTCGGCCACCCGGTCCAGCGCGGCCGGGCTCATCAGCGCGATCCACAGCCCGCCGTCGGCGGCGAACGACTTCTGCGGCGCGAAGTAGTAGACGTCGAAGTCCCCGGCCGCCACCGGCAGCCCGCCGGCCCCGGACGTGGCGTCGATCGCGACCAGCGCGCCCTCGGATCCGGCCGGCCGGCGCACCGGCACCGCGACGCCGGTCGAGGTCTCGTTGTGCGCCCAGGCCACCAGGTCGGTGCCCGCGGCGTAGCTGATCTCCGGCGCGGTGCCCGGCGCGGCCGTGACCACCACCGGGTCGGCCAGGAACGGCGCCCCGGCCGTCGCCTTGGCGAACTTCGCCGAGAACTCGCCGTAACTGAAGTGCTGCGAGCGGTTCCGCACCAGCCCGAACGCGGCCACGTCCCAGAACGCGGTCGAGCCGCCGTTGCCCAGCACCACCTCGTAGCCGTCGGGCAGCCCGAACAGCTCGCGCAGCCCGGCCCGCACCCGTCCGACCAGGGACTTCACCGGCTTCTGCCGGTGCGAGGTGCCCAGCAGCGCGGCACCGTCGGACGCCAACCGGGCCAGGTGCTCGGGGCGAACCTTGGACGGGCCGGACCCGAACCGCCCGTCGGACGGCTTAATGCCGTCCGGAATCCGCAGGGTGCTCAGGTCGGTGCCGGTTACGGACTGTGTCATACCCTCAGTGTCTCAGCCGGGGCTTGGTCAAAGCTCGGCACCCGGTTGATTCCCGGCAGGTGGACTGTGATCCGCAACCCGCCGCCCAGGTTCGGCTCGGCGTAGACGACTCCGTTGTGCGCCTTGACGATCGACCGCACGATGGACAGGCCGAGCCCGGCGCCGTCCCGGCCGGCGGCCCGGGTGCGGTCCAGCCTGCGGAACGGCTCGAACAACCCGGGCAGCGCGTCGGCGGACACCACCGGCCCGGTGTTGGTCACGGTCAGCGCCGGCTCCGCGGTCACCTCCACCACCACCGAACCGCCGGGCTCGTTGTAGTGCAGCGCGTTGTGCACCAGGTTGGTGACCAGCCGCTCGAGCAGCACGTGGTCCCCGACCACGGTGCGCGGCTCGAGCCGGCTGGCCACCGCCACCCCCTGTTCCGCGGCCATGCCGCCGGCCGAGCGCAGCACCGTGTCGGTCACCTCGTCCAGCCGCACCGGCAGCCGGCTGACCAGGCCCTGATCGCTGCGGGCCAGCACCAGCAGCCCCTCGATCAACCGCTCGCTGCGCTCGTTGGTGTGCAGCAGGTGCTGGCCGAGCCGGAGCAGTTCGGGGCTGGCCGTCGGGTCGGCCATGGCCACCTCGATCAGCGTGCGCTGCACCGCGAGCGGGGTGCGCAGCTCGTGCGAGGCGTTGGCCACGAACCGTTTCTGGCCGTCGAACGAGGCGGCCAGCCGGTCCAGCATCCGGTCGAACGTGTCGGCCAGCTCCTTGAGCTCGTCGTCCGGGCCCTCCAGGTTGATCCGCCGGTCCAGGCTCTCCGCCTCCAGCCGGCGGGCGGTCGCGGTGATCGTGTGCAGCGGCCGCAGCGCGTGCCGCGCGGTCAGCCAGCCGAGCAGCGCCGCGATGGCCGCGGCCCCGATCAGCGCGATCCCCGAGGCCAGCACCAGCTGGCGCATCGTGGAGGCGCGGTAGGTCTGGGCCACCGTCGAGACGATGACCGAGTCCATCTTCGGCGGCGGGTTCACCCTGGGATCGGGCGGCACGCCCTCGACGATCGAGCGCGCGACTCCGGCTCCGTCCGGCAGCGTCTCGTTCACGACCACGTAGTTGATCATCAACAGGGCCAGCCCGGCGAGCAGGAACAACCCGCTGAACATCACCGCCCACCGGGTGCGTACCGAAAACTTCACGCCACCACCTCGCAAGCTCGGTGCTGGCCGACCCGGCCGCCTCGCAAGCTCGGCGGCCGGGCAGTGCTCGATGATTCGCTCGCAAGCTCGCTCATGATCCGATCCGGTATCCGGCGCCCGGCACGGTCTCGATCACCGGTGGCTCGCCGAGCTTGCGGCGCAACGTCATCACCGCCACCCGGACCGCGTTGGTGAACGGGTCGGCGTGCTCGTCCCACGCCTTCTCCAGCAGCTCCTCCGCGCTCACGATCGCGCCCTCGGCCCGCATCAGCACCTCCAGCACGGCGAACTCCTTGGGGGACAACGAAATGTGCCGGCCGTCCCGGGAAACCTGGTGCCGGGGCAGGTCGAGCAGCACGCCGGCCCGGTTCAGCACCGGCGGCAGCGCCGGGCGGGCCCGCCGGCCGAGCGCCTGGATCCGGGCCACCAACTCGGCGAACGCGAACGGCTTGGTCAGGTAGTCGTCGGCGCCGAGCGACAGGCCGGCCACCCGGTCGGTCACATCGCCGGCCGCGGTGAGCATCAGCACCTTGATCTCGCCGCCGGACGCGATCACCGCCGCGCACACCTGGTCACCGTGGGTGCCGGGCAGATCCCGGTCCAGCACGACCACGTCGTAGCCGTGCACCCCGATCCGCTCCAGCGCCGCGGTGCCGTCGTAGCAGACGTCCACGGCCATGGCCAGCCGCCGCAGCCCCTCGGCCACGGTGTCCGCCAGGAGCCGCTCGTCCTCCACGACAAGAACCCGCACCGGGCCAGTGTGGAGCAACCGGGGGTAAGCGCGAGATAAGGACATTCGCTTAGCGGGCCCGAATCACGCGCTGCGTAGAACCGTCGGCACACAGGTTCATACGGGGCTCGAAGAAGGGATCGGACCATGGGTGTGCGATGGCGGTTACTCGTACTGGCGGCGGCGACCTGGGCGTTGGTCGGAGCCTGCGCCTCGGGCGGGGACGGTGGTAACGAGGTGGCGTCGCTGTCCGGCTCGGCGACCCCGAGCGATCAGCAGTCCGCCGATGACGGCAAGACCGACGAGGACAAGATGCGGGAGTTCGCCGCCTGCATGCGGGAGCAGGGGATCGATGTGCAGGATCCCCAGTCCGGTCCGAACGGCGGCGGGATCTCGATGAAGGTCGACGCCAAGGACGACGCGAAGATGAAGGCGGCCGAGGAGAAGTGCCGGCCGCTGCTGCCCAACGGCGGCCAGCCGCCCAAGCTGGACGCCGCGCAGCTGGACAAGCTGCGCGAGACCGCCAAGTGCCTCCGCGAGCAGGGGCTCGACGTGCCCGACCCGGATCCGAACGACCCGGGCATCGAGATCACCGGCGAGGACAAGGCCAAGGTCGACGCCGCGATGAAGGCGTGCGGCGGACCGGAGGGCCCGGTCCGCATCAAGGTCCAGGACGGTGGCCGGTGAGCGCCGTGGACGGGCCGCGCGCGGTGCGCCGCAGACGGCGGATCCGGTGGGTGGTCGCCGGGGCGGTGCTGGTGGTCCTGCTCGGCGTCGGCACCGGCGTGGTGCTGACCCGGCGGGTCACCCCGACCGCTGCGGCCGCACAGGGACCGGCGGCGGTCGAGACGGCCGAGGTGGTGCGCACCGACCTGGCCGAGCGGCGGACCGAGACCGGCAAGCTGGGCTACGGCGAGGAGCACACGCTCACCGGCCGCCGGCCGGGCACGATCACCGCGCTGCCGGCCGCCGGTGCCGTGCTGGACCGCGGCGCCAGCGTGTACCAGGTGGACGCCCGGCCGGTGCCGCTGTTCCTCGGCGCCGTGCCGCTCTACCGCGACCTTGCGACGGGCGCGGACGCCGGGCCGGACGTGGCCGTGGTCGAGGAGAACCTCAAGGCCCTCGGCTTCACCGGGTTCGGCACGCCGAACTCGACGTTCACCGCGGCCACCGCGACCGCGATCAAGAAGTGGCAGAAGTCGCTCGGGCTGGACCAGACCGGCACGCTCGGCCCGGCCGACGTCGTGGTGGCGCCCGGCCCGCTGCGGGTCAGCACGGTGACCGCCGAGCTGGGCGCGCCCGGCACCGGGTCGGTGCTGACCTGGACCGGCACCGGGCGGGCGGTGACCGTCGAGGTGGACCCGGCGTACAAGGACCTGGCCAAGCCCGGCACCAAGGTCACGCTGACCATGGCCGGCACGTCCGTCCCCGGCACGGTCACCGCGCTGGCGCCGACCGCGGACAGCGGCGAGGGGACCGGGCGCCCGGGGGAGGAGCAGGAGCAGACCTTCACCGCGACGATCATCCCGGACGACCCGGCCGCGCTCGGCGGGTCCGACGCCGGCTCGGTGGACGTCCGGCTGACCACCGGCAGCCGCGAGGGCGTGCTCGCCGTACCGGTCGGCGCGCTACTGGCGCTGTCCGAGGGCGGGTACGGCGTGGAGATCGTCGAGGGCGACGCCCGGCGGCTGGTGGCCGTGCAGACCGGGCTGTTCGCCGACGGCATGGTCGAGGTGACCGGCGCGGACCTGGAAGCGGGCACGCGGGTGGTGACCACCGCATGACCGTGTTGACGATCAGTGCGGCCAGCCGGACCTATCCGGGTGGCGTGCGGGCCCTGCGGGAGGTGTCGCTTTCGGTCGAGCCGGGCGACTTGGTGGCCGTGGTCGGCCCGTCCGGGTCGGGCAAGTCGACGCTGCTGCACCTGATGGGCACGCTGGACCGGCCGAGCGCCGGCCGGGTGCTGGTGCGTGGGCACGACGTGGCCCGGCTGTCCGACCGCAGGCTCTCGGCGCTGCGCTCACGCTGGATCGGGTTCGTGTTCCAGCAGTTCTTCCTGACCGACGGGCTGCCGGCGGTGGACAACGTGGCCGCCGGGCTGCCCTACGCCGGGGTGCCGGCGCGGCAGCGGCGCGGTCTGGCCATGGCCGCGCTGGAGCGGGTGGGCCTGGCCAACCGGGCCTGGCACGTGCCGGGCGAGCTGTCCGGGGGCGAGCGGCAGCGGGTGGCGATGGCCAGGGCGGTGGTGAACCGGCCGGCGATCGTGCTGGCCGACGAGCCGACCGGGAACCTGGACAGCCGCACCGGTTCCGGGATCATGCGGTTGCTGGTCGAGCTGAACGCGGCCGGGACCACCGTGGTGATCGTCACGCACGACCTGGCGATCGCCGCGTCGGCCCGGCGCCGGGTGGAGATGCTGGACGGCTCGGTGCGGCTGGACACGGGGGTGGCCCCGTGAGCACGATCATGGCGGTGGCGCCCGCGCCGGTCGAGCGGGAGCCGTTGCCGCGGCCGCGCCGGCTCGGCCCGCGGGACGTGCTGCGGCTGGGCGGGCACGGGATGCGCACCCGGCCGCTGCGCGCGGTGCTCTCCGCGCTGGGCATCGCGATCGGGATCGCGGCCATGATCGCCGTGGTCAGCATCCCGGCGTCCAGTGCGGCCGCGCTGCGCGCGGAGCTCGCCGCGCTCGGGCCGAACCTGCTCACCGCGCAGCCCGGGCAGACCTTCGGCGGCGACGACGCCGAGCTGCCGGAGACCGCGGTGCCGATGGTGCGCCGGATCGCCCCGGTCACCGCGGTCTCGGCGACCGGCACGGTGTCGGCCACGGTGCGGCGCAGCGACCGGGTGCCGGCCGGCGAGACCTCCGGGCTCGCCGTGTACGCGGCCACCCCGGACCTGCTGGACACCCTGCGCGGCAGCGTCCACAGTGGACGGTTCCTGGACGCGGTGGCCGAGCGGTTCCCGGCGGTGGTGCTGGGTTCCGAGGCGGCCACCCGGCTCGGCATCGACCAGGTGACTCCCGGTTCACCCCGTCAGGTGTGGATCGACGGGCAGTGGTTCACCGTGATCGGGGTGCTGGACAAGCTGCCGCTGGCGCCCGAGATCGAGCGTTCGGTGCTGGTCGGCTGGACCCTCGCCCAGGAACGGCTGGGGTTCGGCGGCAATCCCGGCGTGATCTACCTGCGCGCCGAGGAGGCCCAGGTGGAGTCCGTGCGGTCGGTGCTCGGCGCCACGATCAGCCCGGAGCGGCCGAACGAGGTGCAGGTGCGACTGCCGTCCGAGGCGCTGGCCGCCCAGCGGCTCGCGGACAGCTCCTACAACGCGCTGTTCCTCGCCCTCGGCGGGGTGGCGCTGCTGGTCGGCGGCGTCGGCGTGGCGAACACGATGGTGATCGCCGTGCTGGAGCGGCGCCGGGAGATCGGCCTGCGCCGGGCGCTCGGCGCGACCCGGCGTCAGGTCCGCGGTCAGTTCCTGGCCGAGTCGGTGCTGCTGTCCAGCCTCGGCGGCCTGGTCGGGGTCCTGGTCGGCGTCGGCGTCACCGCCGGCTACGCGCTGACCAAGAACTGGCCCGCCGTGTTCCCGCCGCTCGCCCTCGCCGGCGGCGTCGCGGTGGCCGCGCTCACCGGCGCACTGGCCGGCATGTACCCGGCCATGCGCGCCGCCCGCCTCGCCCCCACCGAGGCACTGGCCTGATCCGTACTACCGGCCGCCCCGCCAGCCCTGGTCGTCCACGCCGCCGGGGATCGGGGCGGCCGGGTCGTACGGGGAGCGGGCGAAGATGAACGTGGCCAGGTCGAGGTGGTTCGGGGTGCCGTCCGGGTTCCGGCTGACCCGCAGCGTCTCCCCGGCGTAGTAGCCGTCCAGACCGGTCCAGGTGCCGTCGGCCTCCGGCCGGAACCGGGAGGCGCGGCCGGCACCGCTGGTGGGGCGCAGGTTCAGCCATCCGTCCGGGAGCAGGTGCAGCGCGTAGGGCACCGGGCCCCAGAACCACGGGCCGGTCAGCGCCAGCAGGTCCGGGTCGGCGCCGTCCATCGGCAGCCACTCGGCGGGCAGCGCCGGCTCGTACTCGTCGACCAGCTTGAGCAGGTCGAACGCCAGCACCATGACCGGTACGCCGGAGGTGCTGTTGGTCAGCGCCAGCGCCCCGGTCGTGGTCCGCGGGTCGGCGACCACGCTGGCCAGGAACCCGGGCATCGAGCCGCCGTGCCCGGACAGCCGGCGCCCGGAGTCCCGGAACGCCTGCAGTCCCAGCCCGTAGCCGGAGGTCCAGGCGTCGGCGTCGTCCACATGCGCCGGCTCGCGCATCTCGGCGACGGTGTCCGGGTGCAACACCTCGCCGGTGTCGCCGGCCAGCAGCCGGGTCCACCGGGCCAGGTCGTTGACCGTCGACCAGAGCTGCCCGGCCGGCGCCATCGCCCCGGAGTCCGGGGTGGGTTCGTTGAGCAGCACGTCGGCGTACGGGTGCACGGCCCAGCCGAGCGCGTGTGGCGCCTGCGGCTGCGGGGTGGTGCGGGTCAGCCCGAGCGGCAGCAGCACCTCGGCGCGCAACGCCTCGAACCAGCTCATTCCGCGCAGCCGGGCGACCAGCTCGCCGAGCACGCCGTAGCCCACATTGGAGTAGTGGAACCGGGCGCCGGCCCGGTGCCGCAGCACCCCGTCGGTCAGGCTGTTCTGCAGCGCCGCCCAGTCACCGCCCTCGGCCCGCTCCCACCAGGCCCCCGGCGACTCCGAGGTGAGCCCGCCGGTGTGCGCCAGCAACTGGGCGATGGTCAGATGACCGAGGTTGGTGCCCGGCAGGTGCTTGTCCAGCGGGTCGTTGAGGTCCAGCCGGCCCTCGTCGCGCAGCCGCATCACCAGCACGGCCACGAAGGTCTTGGTGATCGAGCCGATCCGGTACTGCGTGTCGGGCGTCGGCCGTTCGCCGTCCACCCGGCCGCGCGCGCCGGTCCACAGCACCTCATCGCCGCGGACGACGGCGGCGATCAGCGAGGGGGCGCGGCTGTCCGCCTGCTCACCGGCCAGGCGGCGGAGCAGGGCGAGCTCGGTGGTGGGGAGCATGGAGGCATTCTGTCGGACACCGTGCATCGGTAGGAGCCTTCACGTTTACCCGAAAGTAGATGGTCAGCGGTGCGTGACGGTGTCCCAGCCGTCGACGTCCTCCGGCCGGCGCGGCCCGGGGCCGACGTAGCGAGCGGACGGACGGACCAGGCGGCCGGTGCGCTTCTGCTCCAGGATGTGCGCGCACCAGCCGGCGGTGCGGGCGCAGGTGAACATGGCCGGCATCATGTGCGGCGGCACCTTGGCGAAGTCCAGGATCACCGCGGCCCAGAACTCCACATTGGTCTCGATCGCCCGGTCCGGCCGGCGCTCGCGCAGCTCGGCCAGCGCCGCCTGCTCCAGCGCGGCGGCCACCTCGTAACGCTCGGCGCCCAGCTCGTGGCAGGTCCGCCGGAGCACCCGGGCGCGCGGGTCCTCGGCCCGGTAGACCCGGTGCCCGAAGCCCATCAGCCGGTCGCCGTTGTCCAGGATGTTGGCGACCACCTTGCGGGCGTCGCCGATGTTCTCCACCTGCTCGATCATCGGCAGCACCCGGGCCGGGGCGCCGCCGTGCAGCGGGCCGGACATCGCGCCGATCGCCCCGGACATGCACGCCGCGACGTCGGCGCCGGTGGAGGCGATCACCCGGGCGGTGAAGGTGGAGGCGTTCAGGCCGTGCTCGGCGGCGGACACCCAGTAGGCGTCGATCGCCTTGACGTGCGCCGGGTCGGGCTCCTCGCGCCACCGGGTCATGAACCGCTCGGTGATCGTGTTGCACTCGTCGATCCGGCGCTGCGCCACCGCGGGGCGGCCGATGCCGCGCGCGGACTGGGCCACATAGGACAGCGCCATCACCGAGGCGCGGGCGAGCTGCTCGCGGGCCTCTTCGTCGGTCACGTCCAGCAGCGGCTGGTAGTCCCAGATCGGGGCGAGCATGGCCAGTGCGGCCTGCACGTCGACCCGGACGTCACCGGTGTGCACCGGGATCGGGAACGGCTCGGCCGGCGGAAGGCCCTGGCCGAACCGGCCGTCGACCAGCAGCGCCCACACGTCGCCAAAGGTGACCTTGCCGGCCAGGTCCTCGATGTTCACGCCCCGGTAGCGCAGGGCACCGCCGTCCCGGTCCGGTTCGGCGATCTCGGTGCGGAAGGCGACGACGCCCTCCAGCCCCGGCCGGAACCCGTCGTCGGGATCGGTCGGACTCGGTACCACGCCGGACGCACCCACAGGAGCCTTTTCCACGTGTTGCACTACGCCGTGCATTGTCTCGCCTTCCACAACGACTCATTGCCCCGATCGATTCGCGCGGTGGGCGGCGGCAACGTGGGCAGGTCGCCGGCGCCGGGCTCCACTGCGCGGCTCACGCCCACCATGCCCCTCCGTTCTGCCCGAGGCAATCGTTCACCCCGGTGTCGTCCGTCACGGTTAAGTGATCGATTCAGTTTGTAGGGTGTCCCTCATGCACCTCTCCCCGCAGGAACGGGACAAACTCCTCGTCCACGTGGCCGCGGACGTGGCGCGGCGCCGGCTGGACCGGGGGTTGCGGCTGAACCACCCGGAGGCGGTCGCGTTGATCAGCGAGCACGTGCTGGAGGGCGCCAGGGACGGCCGCGGGGTGGCCGACCTGATGGACAGCGGGCGGTCGGTGCTGCGCCGGGACCAGGTGATGGACGGCGTGCCAGAGCTGATCGACTCCGTGCAGGTCGAGGCCACGTTTCCGGACGGCACCAAGCTGGTGACCGTGCACCACCCGATCGTCTGACCCGGGAGGACCGCGTGAGCGCCGCGCGACCAGGAGAGATCATCACCGGCAGCGAGCCCGTTCCGCTGAACCCGGGCCGGCACCGGGTGCGGCTGACTGTGCGCAACGCCGCGGACCGGCCGGTGCAGGTGGGCTCGCACTACCACTTCGCCGCGGCCAACCTGGGCCTGGACTTCGACCGCAACGAGGCGTGGGGCTACCGGCTGGACATTCCGGCCGGCACCTCGGTGCGGTTCGAGCCGGGGGTCGAGCGCGAGGTCGACCTGGTGCCGATCGCCGGCCGCCGGGTGGTTCCCGGCCTGCGTCCGGAGTTCGCCGGGGAGTTGGACCGGTGAGCGAGCTTGCGAGCGAACAAATCAACACTGCCCCGCCGCGGAGCCTGCGAGGCGGCGGGGCGTACCGGCACCGAGCCTGCGAGGTGACGGCGTGACCTCCATTGACCGGGGGCGGTATGCGGAGTTGTTCGGTCCGACGGTCGGCGACCGGATCCGGCTGGCCGACACCGACCTGCTGATCGAGGTGACCGAGGACCGCAGCCGCGGGCTGGGCTCCGGCGACGAGGTGATCTTCGGCGGTGGCAAGGTGATCCGCGAGTCGATGGGTCAGGCCACGGCCACCCGGGCCGCGGGTGCGCCGGACCTGGTGATCACCGGCGCGATCGTGCTGGACCACTGGGGCGTGATCAAGGCCGACATCGGGATCCGGGACGGCCGGATCGTCGGCATCGGCAAGGCCGGCAACCCGGACACGATGGACGGGGTGGACCCGGCACTGGTGATCGGCCCGTCCACGGAAGTGTTGTCCGGCAACGGAAAGATTCTCACCGCGGGCGGAGTGGACTGTCACGTGCACTTCATCTGCCCGCAGTTGGCCGACACCGCGCTGGCCTCCGGGCTGACCACGCTGGTCGGCGGCGGCACCGGTCCGGCCGAGGGCACCAAGGCCACCACGGTCACGCCGGGCGCCTGGAACCTGGGCCGGATGCTGCAGGCGATGGACGGCATCCCGCTGAACATCCTGTTGCTGGGCAAGGGAAACACGGTCAACCCGGAGGCGTTGCGGGAGCAGTTGATCGGCGGTGCCGGCGGGTTCAAGCTGCACGAGGACTGGGGCACGACGCCGGCCGCGATCGACGCCTGCCTGCGGGTGGCCGACGAGTCCGGCGTCCAGGTGGCCATCCACACGGACACCCTGAACGAAGCCGGTTTCCTCGAGTCCACAGTGGACGCGATCGGTGCGCGCTCGATCAACGCCTACCACACCGAGGGTGCCGGCGGCGGGCACGCGCCGGACATCATCCGGGTGGTGTCCGAGCCGAACATCCTGCCCTCGTCGACCAACCCGACCCGGCCGCACACGGTGAACACCATCGACGAGCACCTCGACATGCTGATGGTCTGCCATCACCTGAACCCGTCGGTGCCGGAGGACCTGGCGTTCGCCGAGAGCCGGATCCGGCCGACCACGATCGCCGCCGAGGACGTGCTGCACGACCTCGGCGCGATCTCGATGATCAGCTCGGACTCGCAGGCGATGGGCCGGATCGGCGAGGTGATCATCCGGACCTGGCAGACCGCGCACGTGATGAAGCGGCGGCGCGGGTCGCTGCCCGGCGACGGCTTGGCGGACAATCTGCGGGCCCGCCGGTACGTGGCGAAGTACACGATCAACCCGGCGATCGCGCACGGAATGGCGGACGAGCTCGGCTCGGTCGAGGTCGGCAAGCTTGCCGACCTGGTGCTCTGGGACCCGAAGTTCTTCGGGGTCCGGCCGAGCGTGGTGCTCAAGGGCGGGTTCATGGCCTGGGCGCAGATGGGCGACGCCAACGCCTCGATCCCCACCCCGCAACCGGTGTTCGCCCGGCCGATGTTCGGTGCCGCGCCACGGGTCGCCGCCGCCAGCAGCCTGCATTTCGTTGCGCGGGAAGCGATCGAGGCGGACATCGCGGACCGGTTGGGCACCGCCACGCCGATCCTTGCGGTGGCCGACACCCGCCGGATCGGCAAGGCGGAAATGATCGCCAACGACGCCCGGCCGGACGTGCGGGTCGATCCGGACAGCTTCGCGGTGCACGTCGACGGCGAGCTGATCGAACCGGCGCCGGCCGAGGTGCTTCCGATGGCACAGAAGTACTTCCTGTTCTGATGGACGTGCTCGCGCTCGCCCTTGCCGACGCCCGGTTTCCGGGCGGCGGACACGTCCACTCCGGCGGCCTCGAGGAGGCGGCCGGCCGCGGGCTGATCACCGGCGAGTCCGATCTGCCGGCCTTCCTGCTCGGCCGGCTGCACACGGCCGGCGCGCTGGCCGCGGTGTTCGCCGGGGCGGCCGCGCACGCCGCCCGGCGCGGGGCGCAAGCCACGTTCTGGGGCCGCCTGGACGCCGAGTTGGACGCCCGCACGCCGTCGGCGGCGCAGCGCGAGGCGTCCCGGGCGCAGGGTGCCGGCACGCTGCGGGCGCTGCGCGCGACCCCGGCCCGGCTGCCGGCCCTGCGCCGGCCGCACCACTGCGTGGTGCTCGGTGTCGCGATCGGGCTCGGCGGCGGGCTTCCGGTCGACGCCGCGCGGACCGCGGCCTATCTTTCGGTGAGCGGGCCGGCCGCCGCGGCGGTCCGGTTGCTCGGCCTGGATCCGTTGGCGGTCAACGCGACCGTGCTCGACCTTGCCGGGGAGCTGCGCGCGGTGGCCGAGTGGGCGGCCGCGACGGCCGCGCTGGATCCGGCCGAGTTGCCCGCCCCGGGCGCGCCCGGCCTCGACCTGCTGGCCGAGTCGCACCGGCGAGCGCACGACAGGGAGGTGCGTCTGTTTGCCAGCTGACGGATTCCACCACGACCCGCACGAGCATCAGCCGCTTGCCGGGCGGGCAATGCGGCTCGGCGTGGGCGGACCGGTGGGCAGCGGGAAGACCGCGCTGGTGGCGGCCCTGTGCCGGGTGCTCGGTCCGGCCGTCCCGCTTGCCGTGGTGACCAACGACATCTACACAACCGAGGACGCGGACTTCCTGCGCGCGGCCGGCGTGCTCGACCCGGAGCGGATCGAGGCGGTGCAGACCGGATGCTGCCCGCACACGGCGATCCGGGACGACATCACCGCCAACCTGGACGCGGTCGAGCGGCTGGAGCACCGGTTTTCCGGGTTGCGGCTGGTGATCATCGAAAGCGGCGGGGACAACCTGACCGCGGTGTTCAGCCGGGGTCTGGTCGACCGGCAGATCTTCGTCGTGGACGTGGCCGGCGGGGACAAGGTGCCGCGCAAGGGCGGTCCGGGTGTGACCACCGCGGATCTGTTGGTGATCAACAAGACCGACCTTGCCCCGCTGGTCGGCGCCGACCTCGGGGTGATGTCGGCCGACGCGCACCGGGTCCGCGGCGGCCTTCCGGTGATCAGTCAGTCGCTTGTGGACAGTCCGGATGCGCCGGACGTGGCCGCCTGGGTACGGGCGCAGCTTGGCCTCGTGGCGGCACCGGCGTGAGAGCGCGCGCCGGGCTCGCCGTCGAGCTGGACGGCCGCGGCCACAGCGTGATCCGCCGGCTGCGCTCGGCCGCCCCGCTGACCCTGATGCCCGACCGCGACCGGGGTGCCGCGGCCGTGGTGCGCCTGCTCAACTCGGCCGCCGCGCCACTCGCCGGCGACGACCTCGAGCTGACCGTGCGGGTGGGGGCCGGGGCCCGGCTCGAGCTCCTCGGGGTGGCCGCCACGCTCGCGTTGCCGGGACACCGGTTCGAGCCGAGCCGGTTCCGCCTCACCCTCGACCTCGGTGCCGGTGCCGAGATGTCCTATCTGCCGGAGCCCACCGTGGTCACCGGGCGGGCCCGGCACCGGTCGGTGCTGCGGGCCGAGCTGGCCGGCGCTGCCGGGCTGCGCTGCCGGGAGGTGCTGGTGCTCGGCCGTACGGGGGAGCGGCCGGGCCGGCTGACCACCGAGACGCACGTCTGCCGGGCGGGGGTGCCGGTGTTGCGGCAGTGTCTGGAGATCGGTGACGAGGTGCTGGACGGCAGCCTGGCCCGGTTCGCCGGTCGTCGGGTGCTGGCCACGGAGATCGTGGTCAGCGACGGTCCCCCGCCCGCCCCGGCGAGCGGGGACTGGTGGTCGCGCTCCCCGTTGGCCGCAGGCGGCTGGATCGCCACGGCGCTGGCCGACGACGCCGTGACGGCACTGCGTGACCTCGACGAGGCGCGGAATCCTACCGGAAGCGTCCGATAAATCGATGACAATCGCCCACTCTTGGCGGTCGGTATTTCCATCGTTATCGAACCGCTCGAGCGTGGGTCCCCCGGGCGGGGGGCAAGTTGCAGATCGCAGTTACAAAAGGCCTCCTTTCGTGATGAAATATTCCGCGCGCGAGGAGGCGGTAGTTTTGGGCGAAGAGAACGGCAGCACACATACCCGTACCTACGGGGGTGTCGACACCGAGCAGCGGCGAGCCGAGCGGCGAGACAAGCTTCTCGAGGCCGCGCTGGACGAGTTCACCTCGAAGGGTTATCACCGGACGAAGATCGCCGACCTGTGTACCCGGGCCGGCGTGTCCACCCGCAACTTCTACGAGAAGTTCGCCAGCAAGGAAGCCCTTCTGCTCGAGTTGCACGCGCAGATCAATCAACTCGCCATGAGACGCATGCTGCCGTTGCTCGACGTGCTCACCGACGCGGATGCGCTCACCCGGGTCACCAGCCTGGTGGACGCGTTCGTCGAGGCGGTCACGTCCGACCCCCGGTACCCGCGGCTGAACTACGTCGAGGCGCCGGGCGTCAGCGATGCCATGGAGCGCCAGCACAAGGACTGGGTCGAGCGTTACACACAGTTCATCGAGGCGGAATGTGCGCGCGCGGCGGCCGCCGGGCTCGCGCCGGAGCGGAATTACCACCTGACCGCGATCGGCCTGGTCGGAGCCATCACCGGGCTGCTGCGCGAGTGGCAGACCCAGGACCCGCCGGTGCCGGCCGCGGACGTGGCCGCCGAGATCCGGGCCATGATCATCGCATCCATCACCCGACCGGCAACGATCCCGTAATCGATACCGTGCCGACCCCGCCCAACGAGATCGATTCCGCGTGGGCGGAGTCACCGTAGCGGTGGTTTCGGTGTGCCCGATTTCCCCGTACCGTCCAGAGGAAGGTCTGGAGCGGGCGAGGAGATGAAGTATGGCCGACGGTGAGCTCACCGAAGTGGCGATCGACCTGCCGGCGATGCGGGTGTCCTATGAGCAGGGCGCGCTCTACGAGTCGGATCTGGCCGCCACGTGGCTGGCGCAACTGAAGCGCTGGGTGGACGACGCCACCCGGGCCGGGGTCGCCGAGCCCAACGCGATGGTGTTGGCCACGGCCGGCCCGGACGGGTTGCCGTCGTCACGCACCGTGCTCGCCAAGGGCTTGGACGAGCGCGGGGTCGTGTTCTTCACCAACTACACCTCGAACAAGAGCCACGACCTGTTCGCCACCCGGTACGCCTCGGCCACGTTCCCCTGGTACGACCTGCACCGGCAGGCGACCGTCCGCGGCATCGTGGAGAAGGTCAGCCAGGACGAGACGGCGGAGTACTGGGCCAGCCGGCCGCGCGGTTCGCAGCTCGGCGCCTGGGCCTCGCCGCAGTCCAGCGTGGTGTCCGGCCGCAAGGCCCTGGACGCGGCGCTGGCCAACATCCAGCGCCGGTTCGCCGACACCGACGACGTGCCGGTGCCGCCGCACTGGGGCGGGTGGCGGATTCGGCCCGAGCTGGTGGAGTTCTGGCAGGGTCGGGCCGACCGGATGCACGACCGGCTGCGCTACAAGCTGGTCCGCGACACCTGGCAGATCGAGCGCGTCGCGCCCTGAGTCCCAATTCACTCGAACCGAGATAGTTAGCAGAGCTAAGCTCATCCGTTGTGGGTTCTGACGGGGGATCTCGGGCCGAGGCGCGGCCGCGGTCGTTGCTCGGCCGGATTCTGATCGATGTCCGGCCGCTGCGGATCCGGGAATTCCGCCGGCTGTGGACCACGACCGCGGTGACCGCGGTGGGCGGCCAACTGTCCGCGGTCGCGGTTCCCAAGCAGGTCTACGACATCACCGGGTCGTCCGGCTGGGTCGGCCTGACCGGTGCCGTCGGCCTGGTCGCGCTCATCGTGTTCGGCCTGTGGGGCGGCGCCATCTCCGACGCGTTCGACCGCCGCACCGTGATGATCGTCAGCGGTATGGGTCTCGGGATCACCTCCGCCCTGCTCTGGCTGCAGGCCTTCGCCGGCCTCGCATCCGTGTGGGTGATCCTGGTCCTGCTCGGCGTGCAGCAGGCGTGCCTGGCCGTCAACGGGCCGGCCCGCAACGCCGCCATCCCCCGCCTCGTCCCGGTGGACCTGGTTCCGCAGGCCAACGCACTTGGCTTCACGGTCTTCATGTTCGGCATGGTCTTCGGCCCGCTCGCCGCAGGCGCCCTCATCCCCGTTCTCGGACTGTCCACTTTGTACCTGATCGACACGGTGGCCCTGTTCCTCGCCCAGATTCCCCTGTTCCTGCTCCCCGCCATGCCCCCCGGCACCGGCACCTCGACCGGCGCCGGCATCCGCGACATCCTGGCCGGCTTCCGCTACATGGCAACGAAGAACGTGCTGCTGGCCTCGTTCGTGATCGACCTCATCGCCATGGTCGCCGGTCTGCCCCGGGCCCTGTTCCCCGAGATGGCCCAACACACCTTCGGCGATCCCCCCGGCGGCGGCCTCGCCCTCGGCCTGCTCTACGCCGCCATGCCCATCGGCGCCGTCCTCGGCGGCCTGTTCTCCGGCTCCGTCTCCCGCCTCCCCCGCCAAGGCGTCGTGGTCACCTTCGCCGTCATCCTCTGGGGCGCCGCCGTCATCGCCTTCGGCTTTTCCACCGCGCTTCTTCTCGCCGTCCTCTTCCTCGCGATAGGCGGTGCCGCCGACCTGGTCAGCGCCATCCACCGCAACGCCATCCTGCAAACCGCCGCCACCGACGAAATGCGCGGCAGAATGCAAGGCGCCTTCACCGTCGTCGTATCCGGCGGCCCCCGCATCGCCGACCTCCTGCACGGCTGGGCCGCCACCACCATCGGCACCGCCGCCACCACCATCATCGGCGGCACCCTGGTCATCATCCTCACCATCATCGCCGTCGCCCTCCTCCCCGCCTTCTGGCGCCACATTGCACCCACCGAAACAACCCCCACCCCCTAAACCATTCGAGTGCACTTCCCCGCGTGTCCCTTGATTGACGCGGCCCCACTCCTAAGTTGACCGCATGAGCCCCATCGAGTCGACCGCCTGCACCCGCGAACTCGGCAACGAACTCAAACTCCGCCGCAAAGCCGCCGGTCTCCGCGGCCACGACATCGCCACCAAACTCCAATGGTCGGCGACCAAGGTCTCCCGAATAGAAACCGGCCAACGCACCAGCGACGAAGTCGACGTGGTCTTCTACCTCGCCCACCTCGGCGCGAAGCGCGAGGACCTCGACGAGATCCTCCCACTCTGCCGCGACGCCGAACGAGGCTTCTGGATGAGCCGGCAGCTCAGATCGCTGGTTTTCCACGAGAGCACCGCCGCCGAAACGTTCGGCTACGAGCCGCTTGTCCTGCCCGGTCTCCTGCAGACGGAGGACTATGCCCGTGCCCTCATCAGACAGTTCGGTCTCGGCCGCGACGACGTCAACCGTGCGGTGGAGATCCGGATGCGGCGCCAGCGCATCCTGCGCGATCCATGGCGGCCGGTCCGCGCAGCTTTCTTCGTGCATGAGCAGGTGCTCCATCTGTCAATCGGTGGCAACCGAGTGATGAACGATCAGCTCCTGAACCTGGTCCTGCTCTCCGACCAGCCGAACATCGACATCCGGGTGGTGCCACGCTGCTTGGGCGAGGGTTCTTACTTCGGCCCCGGATTTCATGTCTTCTACTACAGCGGGCACAAGCCCCTGGTCTACCAAGAAAATGGTTTCAACGGCCTGTTCATGGAGGATGCCGAATTCGTTGAGCGCTACCAGGCGCGATCCCAGGAGATCACCAAGGCCGCGCTCGATGCGGAACAATCGCGAGTGCTGCTCGCCGCCCTGGCGAGCGAGTACGACCGATTGGACAAGGATGTTCCCCACCGCGTGGCGGAAGAGTAGTCACAGCCAGGAGCCGCAGGGCGGATGCGTGGAGGTCGCCCGTACCCATGCCAGAGTCGCCGTCCGCGACTCCAAGGACACCTCCGGCCCGACTCTCACCTTCGAGCCGCCGACCTGGCACCGGTTCCTCCGTTCGGATCGCACCATCGCGCTTGATCGCGGATAACGCCAGCTCGCCGCCACCCGGACTGAACTGCACGACTCGCGCACGAACGGGCGGCTCGCCGAGTGGCGCCGGTTGCTCGGTGCCCGGAACGCCGGGCCCGGCTCTGCCAGAGCAACCGACCCGGCGTTCCGCACGCAGCCGGGGACATCTGCCAACCAGACCCGCATCCCTGAACCCGATCCGGCGACTCGCCGGCCCGGAACCAGCAACTCACCTGCCGGAACCGGGAACTCGCCGTGTTGTCACCGGCGACTCGGGTGCTGGAATTGGCGACTCGGGCGGGTGCGGAACTGGGGTGGGGGAGCTAACCGGGATGGGATGGTTTGTGGTGGTGTGATCCGGCACACTCTGGGGAATGGCGACTGAGACACCCACGGGGCAGCCCGCACTGAAGCGGGCGATCGGGCCGAAGCTGCTGTTCTTCTTCGTGATCGGGGATGTGCTGGGGACCGGGATCTATGCGCTGACCGGCAGTGTGGCGGGGCGGATCGGTGGGGCGCTCTGGGTGCCGTTCCTGGTGGCGTTCGTGGTGGCGTTCCTGACCGCGTTCAGCTACCTGGAACTGTCCGGGAAGTACCCGCAGGCCGCGGGGGCGGCGCTCTACACGAACCGGGCGTTCCGGGTTCCGTTCCTGACGTTCCTGGTGGCGTTCACCGTCATGTGCTCCGGGATCACCTCGGCGTCGGCGGCGGCACGGGCGTTCGGCGCGACCTACCTGCCGGCGTCGTTCGGGATCACGGTGACGCCGACGGTCGTGGCGATCGTGGCGGTGCTGTTCATCCTCATGCTGGCCACGATCAACTTCATCGGGGTGTCCGAGTCGGTCAAGGCCAACGTGGTGCTGACCTGCATCGAGCTGTCCGGTCTGCTGATCATCATCGCGATCGGGGTCTTGGCGGTCGCCGGCGGCAAGGGGGAGCCGAGCCGGCTGACCGAGATCAACACCGCGGACACCAGTTGGCTGCTGGCGATCACGGCCGCGACCTCGCTGGCGTTCTTCGCGATGGTGGGCTTCGAGGACTCGGTGAACATGGCCGAGGAATGCGTGGATCCGCCCCGGATCTTCCCGAAGGCCCTGCTGCTGGGGCTCGGCGCGGCCGCGGTGATCTACATCCTGGTGGCGCTCACCTCGTCGCTGCTGATCCCGGCCGACCAGCTCGCGGCGGCCCGGTCGAACGCGCTGCTCCAGGTGATCACGGTCGGTGCCCCGGACTTCCCGTTGCGGTTGTTCGCGTTCATCGGGTTGTTCGCGGTGGTCAACTCGGCGCTGATCAACATGCTGATGGCCAGCCGGCTGCTGTACGGCATGTCCAACGAGCGGATCCTGCCGGGCGCGTTCGGCATCGTGCACCCGTTCCGGCGCACGCCCTGGGTGTCGATCCTGGTCACCACGGGGATCGCGGCGGTACTGGTGGCCACCGTCGGCGCCGACGGGGTGAGCAAGCTGGGCGGCACCACGGCGCTGTTGCTGCTGATCGTGTTCACCATCGTCAACGTCGCGGTGCTGCTGCTGCGCCGGGAAACCGTGTCGCACAAGCACTTCGTCGCACCGACCTGGGCGCCGCTGCTGGCCGCCGTACTGTGCGGGTACCTCGCGATCCCGGTGCTGTCCGGGCGGCCGGCCAGCGACTACGTGATCGCCCTGATCCTGATCGGCCTCGGCGTTCTGCTCTGGATCGTCAACTGGCTGTACCTGCGCAAAAAGGGTGTGCGGGCCAACGAATCGGACGACACTTCCGCACTGTCCAAGTAGGACCGCAGCCGGCCGGGCGCGGCGGCGTGGTCGCCGGCCCGGCCGAGCCCTAAGCTCATCCCCATGAGCGGACCCACCGGGGAACAGCTGGAGATCAGCCAGTCCGGCTCCCGAGCGATCGTCACGACGGTCGGTGCCGGGCTGCGCGCCTTCGAGGCGGAAGGCGTGCCCTACACCGAAACTTTCGGCGAGGACGTCGAACCGCCGCTTGGCGCCGGGGCGATCCTGGTGCCGTGGCCCAACCGGGTGGCCGGCGCCCGCTGGACTCACGACGGGAAACCGCAGGACCTGGAGATCACCGAGCCGGCCAGGGGCAACGCGATCCACGGCCTGGTGCGGCAGGAGACCTGGAAGGTCACCGAGCACACCAAGGCCAAGGTGACCATGGAGGTCACCGTCGAGCCCCAGCCCGGCTGGCCGTTTCCCTTTCGCACCAGCATCTCCTATGAGCTGGGGCTGCGCGGGCTGAACGTCACGCACGGCATGCACAACCTGGGCGACGCGGTCATGCCGTTCGGCGTCGGGGCGCACCCGTACCTGCGGACCGGCCGGGTGAGCATGTCCGACTGCGAGCTCAAGCTGGCCGCGACCACGATGCTGCCGCTCGACCCGGTGCGCATGGTGCCGAGTGGCCCCGCGGTGGACATCCGCGGCTCCGACCTGGACTTCCGGCGGGGCCGGCTGGTCTGCGAGATGCCGGACCTGGACCACGCGTTCGGCGGCTGCAAGCCACGCGGCAGCGTGATCCGGCACGCGCTGTGGCATCCGCGCGGCGGCGTCGAGGTGTGGGCGGACCGCAGTTTCCGCTGGGTGCAGGTGTTCACGCCGTCCGACTTCCCGAACGACCAGGGCGGGTTCGCCGTGGCCATCGAGCCGATGACCTGCCCGCCGGACGCGCTGAACTCGGGCACCGACCTGATACATCTGGAGCCCGGTAAGTCCTGGGCCGGACGCTGGGGGATCATGCCGCTGTGACTACCGCATTCCTGGGCGGGTACGTGGTTCCGGTATCCGGCCCGCCGATCGAGGACGGCACGGTTCTGGTGGCGGACGGCAAGATCGTCGCCGTGGGCAAGCCGGTCGACGTGGACATTCCGGACGACGCGGAGACCGTCGATGTGTCCGGTTCCTGGCTGTTGCCCGGTTTCGTGGAGGCGCACGGGCACGTCGGGGTGCTTGAGGAGGGTGAGCACTGGGTCGGCGTCGACGTCAACGAGATGACCGATCCGAACGGCGCCCGGTTGCGTGCCATCGACGGGATCAACCCGGACGACGAGGGCTTCCGGGACGCGCTGTCCGGCGGCGTCACCACGATCGTGGTCAAACCGGGCTCGGGCAACCCGATCGGCGGCCAGACGGTCGCGGTGAAGGCGTGGGGCCGCACGGCCGACGAGATGGTGATCCGCGAGCCGGTGAGCATCAAGAGCGCCCTCGGTGAGAATCCCAAGCGGGTCTACGGCGAGAAGGACAAGCTGCCGTCCACCCGGCTGGGCGTGGCCGCGGTGATCCGGGACGCGTTCGTCGCGGCGCAGGACTACCGGTTGCGCCGCGAGCACGCCGAGCGGGAGCGCGAGCCGTTCACCCGGGACACCACGCTGGAGGCGCTGGTCCGGGTGCTGGACGGGCAGTTGTCCTGGAGCCAGCACAGCCACCGGGCCGACGACATCGTCACCGCGATCCGGCTGTCCGAGGAGTTCGGCTACCGGCTGGTGATCGACCACGGCACCGAGGGCCACCTGCTGGCCGATCTGCTGGCGGCGAAGAACATCCCGGTGATCATCGGGCCGCTGTTCACCAGCCGGCTCAAGGTCGAGCTGCGCCGCCGGTCGCTGCGCAACCCCGGGATCCTGGCCAGGGCCGGGGTGAAGATCGCGATCACCACCGACCACCCGGTGGTGCCGATCCACTTCCTGGTGCACCAGGCCACGCTGGCCATGAAGGAAGGTCTGGACGCCGACACCGCGCTGCGCTCGATCACCGTCAACCCGGCCGAGATCATGGGCCTTGCCGACCGGGTCGGCAGCATCGCCCCCGGCCAGGACGCCGACCTGGTGATCTGGTCCGGCGATCCGCTTGACGTGATGAGCCGCGCCATGCGGGTCTTCATCGGCGGCCGCGAGGTCTACCGGTTCGACGAGCACACCGGCGAGGGCGTCACGGTCAGCCCGTTCTACACCGAGTCCCGCTGATCAGGTGCCGCGCAGCTCGCGGGCGATGACCAGCCGCTGGATCTGGTTGGTGCCCTCGAAGATCTGCGGCACCTTGGCCTCGCGCATGTAGCGCTCGACCGGGAAGTCGCGGGTGTAGCCGGCGCCGCCGAGGACCTGGACGGCGTCGGTGGTGACCCGCATGGCGGCGTCGGTGGCGATCAGCTTGGCGATCGAGGCCTGGCGCTGGAACGGCAGGCCGCGGTCCCGGCGCCGGGCCGCCTCCAGGTACGTGGCCCGGGACGACTCCACCGCGGCCGCCATGTCGGCGAGCAGGAACTCCACCCCCTGGAAGTCGATGATCGGGCGGCCGAACTGGGTGCGCTGCTTGGCGTACCGGACCGCCTCGTCCAGCGCGGCCTGGGCCAGCCCGACCGCGCACGCGGCGATGCCCAGCCGGCCGGAGGACAGCGAGCTCAGCGCGATCTTCAGTCCGGTGCCCTCCCGGCCGATCAGCCGGTCGGCGTCCACCCGGGCGTCGTCGAAGATCATCTGGGTGGTGGGGGAGCCGGTCAGGCCCATCTTGCGCTCCGGCGAGGACGCGGACAGCCCCGGGGTCGCGGCGGCCACCAGCAGGCAGCTGATCCCCTTCCCGCCGTCGTCGGACGTGCGCACCATGGTCGTGTAGTAGTCGGCCTGACCGCCGTGGGTGATCCAGGACTTGGTGCCGTTCACCAGGTACACCTCGCCGTCCCGGATCGCCCGGGTGGCCAGGGCCGCGGCGTCCGACCCGGCGTGCGACTCGGACAGCGCGTAGGCGCCGAGCAACTCGCCGGCCAGCATGTCCGGCAGCCAGCGCTCGCGCTGCTCCTCGGTGCCGTACTCGGCCAACGCGTAGCACGACATGGTGTGCACCGAGAGCCCGACGCCGACGGTCATCCAGGCGCTGGCGAGCTCCTCGAGGACCTGCAGGTAGACCTCGTAGTTGACGGCTCCGCCGCCATACTGCTCCGGGTAGGGCAGCCCGAGCAGCCCACTGCGGCCGAGCAGCCGGAACTGCTCGCGCGGGAACCGCTCCTCCTCCTCGTACCGGGCGGCCAGCGGGGCCAGTTCGTCCCGGGCGATCTCGCGGACGAGCTTGATGAGGTCCTCGGCCTCGGTGGTGGGCAACAGTCGATCGGCAGGCATGTAAACAGTATGACGTCCTACTGATCGGTAGGGATGCTATAACGGCGGGGTGATAGTCGTCGGTGGCGAAGCCCTCATCGATCTGGTTCCGGTCTCCTCCACTGTGGACGATGGGCTCGCCCCGCTGCGCCCGTTTCCCGGTGGTGGGCCGTACAACGTGGCGATCGCCGCCGGCCGGCTCGGCGCACCGGTGCGGTTCCTGTCCCGGCTGTCCACCGATGCCTTCGGCGATGCGCTGCTGCGCAGGCTGCACCGGTCCGGTGTGGACACCGGGCTGGTCCAGCGCGGGCCGGAGCCGACGACGCTCGCGGTGGCCGGGATCGGCCCGGACGGGTCGGCCCGGTACACCTTCCACGTCGAGGGAACCGCCGACCGGCTGGTGGCCGATCCCGGCGAACTGCCGCCCGAGGTCGACACGCTCTCCCTCGGCACCCTCTCGCTGCTGCTCGAGCCCGGCGCCAGCACCTACGAGTCGCTGCTGCGCCGGCACGCCCGGCGCGGTGGCCTCACCGTGCTGGACCCCAACATCCGGCCGGTGTTGGTGTCCGACCCGGACGGCCACCGGGCCCGGTTCGCCTCCTGGCTGCCCGACGTCGGCCTGCTGAAGTTGTCCGTTGAGGACGCTCGCTGGCTGGCCGCGCTGGATTCCGGCACGCCGGAGGCTGACGTGCTGGCCGTGGTGCGCTCGTGGCTGGCTGAAGGTCCGGCCGCCGCGGTGCTCACCCGGGGCGGTGCCGGCCTCGCGGTGCTCACCGGCGACGGCGGGCACCTGGACGTGCCGGCCCCCCGGGTCACCGTGGTGGACACGATCGGGGCCGGCGACACCGTGCACGGTGCGCTGCTGTGCTGGCTGCACCGCACCGGCGTGACCAGCCCGGACGCCCTCCGCGCGGTACCCGTGGACGCCTGGCGCGCCGCCCTCGGTTTCGCCGCGCGGGCCGCCGCGGTCACCGTCTCCCGCGCCGGCGCCGAGCCGCCCTACGCCGCCGAGCTCGACCCGGCCTGACCGGTTGTGATCGACATCGCGCCGGAAAAGTGTCCGTAGCGCGCGCGGAGCACTAGCGTAAGAATGGGAGACCCCAATCCGCAAAGACTGCGAGAGGGACTTGCATGCCTGACGGGACCACGAACCCCGGCACCGTTGTGCTCAGCCATCACGGCGGCGAGCACACGATGACCATCAAGCCGGCCGCGGAAGGCGCCCCAGGCATCGACCTCGGCAAGTTGCTGGCGACCACCGGCCTGGTGACCCTCGATCCGGGCTTCGTCAACACGGCCGCCTGCTCGTCGGAGATCACCTATATCGACGGGGACGCCGGAATCCTGCGTTACCGCGGCTATCCGATCGAGCAGCTGGCGGAGCGATCGACCTTCATCGAGGTCAGCTACCTGCTGATCTACGGCGAGCTGCCGTCCGCGACCGAGCTGGCCGAGTTCACCGAAAAGATCAACAAACACACGTTACTGCACGAGGATCTCAAGCGGTTCTTCGACGGCTTTCCCCGCGACGCGCACCCGATGCCGGTGCTGTCCTCCGCGGTGTCCGCACTGTCCACTTTCTATCAGGACAGTTTGAAGCCGTTCGATCAGCAGCACGTGGAGATCTCCACCATCCGGCTGCTGGCCAAGCTCCCGACGATCGCGGCCTACGCGTTCAAGAAATCGGTCGGTCAGCCGTTCCTGTATCCGGACAATTCACTCGGACTGGTGGAGAATTTCCTCCGGATGACCTTCGGTCTGCCGGCCGAGCCCTACCAGGTGGACCCGGAGCTGGCCCGGGCGCTGGACCTGCTGTTCATCCTGCACGCCGACCACGAGCAGAACTGCTCGACCTCCACTGTGCGGCTGGTCGGCTCGTCCGAGGCCAACCTGTTCGCCAGCATCTCGGCCGGGATCAACGCGCTGTTCGGGCCGCTGCACGGCGGGGCCAACAGCGCCGTGCTGGACATGCTCGAGCGGATCCGGGACGACGAGGGCGATGTGGACACCTTCGTGAAGAAGGTGAAGAACCGCGAGGAGGGCATCAAGCTGATGGGCTTCGGCCACCGGGTCTACAAGAACTACGACCCGAGGGCCGCCATCATCAAGAAGACCGCGGACGAGATCCTCGGCCGGCTCGGCGGCGACGACGAGTTGCTGAACATCGCCAAGAGCCTGGAGGAGCGGGCGCTCGCCGACGACTACTTCATCGAGCGCAAGCTCTACCCGAACGTGGACTTCTACACCGGTCTGATCTACCGGGCGATGGGGTTCCCGACCAAGTTCTTCACCGTGCTGTTCGCGCTCGGCCGGTTGCCCGGCTGGATCGCGCACTGGCGCGAGATGATGAACGACCCGGCCACCAAGATCGGCCGGCCGCGCCAGGTCTACACCGGTCCGACCGAGCGCGACTACCTGTCGGTGGACCGGCGCTGAGTCCGGCCGGTAACCCCTACCCGCGCAGCGCGTCCCGCAGCCGAACCCGGGTTCCCATGCGCAGCACGGCGTTGTGGTAGATCCGGCCGCCGATCGCGGTGAGCACGGCGACCGCGGCCAGGGTGAGGCCGATCGCGGCCACGATCTGCCAGGCCGGCGCGGCGCCGAGGGCGATCTTGCCGGGCATCAGGATCGGGGAGAACGGCGGGATCAGGGACAGCACCGTGCTGGCCGTGCTGGTCGGGTCCTGCGCCAGCACCCCGAAGCCGAGCACGAACGCGAGCACCAGCATCAGGGTGATCGGGGTGAGTACCGGCTGCGCGTCCTCCTGGCGGGAGACCAGCGACCCGACCGCGGCGAACACCGTTGCGTACAGGAAAAATCCCAGCACGTACCAGACCAGGCCCCACAGCACCGAGCCGGCCGCGATGCCGGAGGTGCCCAGCACGCCGGTCAGCACGGCCAGCAGCAACCCGACCCCCTCGATCACGGCCAGCTGGATCAGTCCGACCAGGCCGAGGCCGACCACCTTGCCGGACAGCAGCTGCCACGGTCGCACCGTGGACAGCAGCAGCTCCACCACCCGGCTGGACTTCTCCTCGATCACGCCCTGGGCCACCGCCGTGCCGTAGAGCACCAGCGAGACGTAGAGCAGCGCGATGATCAGCAGCGCGGTGCCCAGCCGCTGGCCGTGCTGCGGGTCGGGCTCCTCAAGCGCGTCGACCTCGGCATGCGCGCCGGCCACCGTCTGCAGCACCGCCTCGGCGTCCAGATCCTCGACCGCGGCCAGTTGGGCTTCGAGCACCTGCTGCTGCACGATCGCGTCCAACGCCACCTGCAGGTCGGGGTCCAGCTCCTCGCGCACCAGCACCTGCAGGCCGGCCGGCGGACCGCTGACCAGGGCGTCCAGCTCGCCGTCGGCGACCAGCTGCTGGCCGGCCTCGGCGTCGATGATCTCCCGGGTCGCGATGTCCCGGCCGAGCTGCTCTCCGGTCCGGGTCAGCTGCTCGGCCACCGCGATCGCCTGGCCGTTCAGTCCGACGAGGAGTGTGTTGGCAGTACTGAACAGCGTGCTCTGCATCAACACGAACCCGGCGAGCACCACAATGGACACCACGGTGCCGATCACGAAGGATTTGGTGCGCAGCCTGGTGTTCAGCTCGCGCCGGGCGATCAGCCGGACCATGCGGGCCGGGGAGTGGTTCCTCACCCGGCCCCCTTGCCGACCACGTCGCGGTACAGCTCGGCCAGGGACGGCGCCCGCCGGCTGAACTCGTGCACCGGCCCGGTCGCCAGCGCCGCCGACAGCACGGCCTGGTCGTCGCTTTCGTTCTCCAGTAACAGAGTTGTCCATCCATTGTGGACACCGAGCACCTCGGCCCCGGCGATTCCGGCGGCCCAGTCGGCCGGGGCGTTCGGCGCGTGCACCACCAGCCGGGTGCCGCCGCCGGCGCGAAGCCCGGCCACCGTGCCGCAGGCGACCAGCCGGCCGGCGGCGATGATGCCCACCCGGTCGCAGAGCCGCTCCACCAGATCCAATTGGTGGCTGGAGAACAGCACGGGGGTGCCGGCGGCCGCGCGCTCACGCAGTACCTGGCTCAGCACGTCGACCGCCACCGGGTCCAGCCCGGAGAACGGCTCGTCCAGCACCAGCACCTCGGGGTCGTGCACCAGCGCGGCGGCCAGCTGGACCCGTTGCGCGTTGCCCAGGCTCAGCTTCTGCACCTCGTCGCCGCGCCGGTCGCGCAGCCCGAGCCGGGCGATCCAGTGCTCGGCGGCGCGGTGCGCGTCGTTGGTCGACATGCCGTGCAGCTCGGCGAGGTAGACCAGTTGGTCCAACACCTTCATCCGCGGGTAGAGGCCGCGTTCCTCGGGCAGGTAGCCGATCCTGCGCCGCGCGGCCAGGGTGACCGGCTCCCCGGCCCAGCGCACCTGGCCGGCGTCCGCGGCCAGCACGCCGAGCGCGATCCGCATCGTGGTGGTCTTGCCGGCACCGTTGCTGCCGACGAACCCGAACAGCTCCCCGGCCCGCACGTCGAAGGTCAGCTCCCGCAGGGCGACGATCTCGCCGTACCGCTTGGAGATCCCGTCGATCTCCAGTGCCGGTGGTGGCACGCGCGACCCCTTCCTCGGCTGCACCCCGTGACCAAGTATCCCGCCTCGTCGTAGAGTCGATCGCGCGGGCATGGCCTGGAGAAAGTTTTCCCAAACCGCTCTCCCGGGGGAACCGGATGGGGCATGCTCCGTCAAAGACTTACGATGATCCGTGATGGACCATTGGAGGGGCGCCCGATGGACCCACAGCAGTGGCTCCTGCAGTACGACGAGAAGCTGAAGGCGGTCGCCGAGCGCGCCGAGCAGACCGACAAGGCGCTGCGCGCGGTCGGCGGCATGGCCACGTCGCCGGACGGCGAGGTGCTGGTACGGGTCAGCGCCAGCGGCGCCACCACCGACCTCGAGCTGCGGCCCAGCGTGCGGGACATGGACCCGGAGCGGCTGTCCCGGCTGATCCTGGAGACCACCCGGCAGGCCCAGCGCGACGCCGGCGCCCAGGTGGTCGAGGCGATGCGCGGCCTGGTCGGCGAGTCCGAGGCGCTCGACGTGGTCAAGCACGCCCTGCCGGAGGGCTACAGCGGCGACGGCAAGGACGATGCGGAGAACCCGGACCTGAAGCCGGACACCAGATCCGACGACGACTACTTCGAAAATCCCCCGGAAGTCATCCAGTAGAGCGATCGGTGGACAACCATGGCAGACAGTTTTGCCGTCAACGTGGCCGAAGTACGGCAGCACGCGCAGACCGTTGCGACCATCTCGAACCAGGTGAGCTCGGCGGTCAACATGGCCGCCTCGTCGGTGGGCGGCGACTCATACGGCGTGGTCGGCAAGTTCTTCGCTTCGGCGCTGATCATGGCCAGTGAGCTGGTCCGGGACGGGTTGCTGGGCGCCGCCAAGTCGTTCGTCGACGTGCACAACGGTCTGCGCGATGTCGCCGACCTCTACCAGCAGGTGGACCAGGCGCACGCCCAGCTCCTGGCTGTGACCGGAGGGGAAGAACGGCGATGAGCAGTCCGGGCACGACGGCGAACCGCGGCCAGACGACCGCCCAGGGTCTCTACAACGACGTGCGCGGCACCGCGTCCGCGATCGACCGCGGGGACTGGCTCTCCGCCGGGATGGGCGCGACCAACGTCGCCATGGACATCATCAACCTCGGCGGCGACCCGCTCGGGTCGATCTCCTCGGCCGGGTTCGGCTGGCTGATCGGGCACATCAAGTTCCTCCGGGAGCCGTTCGACGCGCTGCTCGGCGACGCCAACTCGATCATGACCAGCGCCCAGGGCTTCATCCGGTCGGCCGAGCAGCTGGTGAACAGCGCCCAGCAGTACCGGGACGCGTCCCGGCGGGAGACCGCCTCCTGGACCGGCGCGGCCGGCGACGCCTACCGGACCACCGGCGAGACCCAGGCCACCAACCTGGACAGCATGTCCCAGGTGTGCCAGGGCATCTCCGGTGCGCTGGCCGGTGCCGGCAAGGCGCTCGCCGAGGTGCGCAAGATGGTGATGGACCTGATCAACCAGGCGTGCAACAGGATCATCATGATCATCATCGAGGCGCTGGCCGCTGCCTGGGGTTCGTTCGGGGCCAGCATCGCCAAGGGCATCGCGCAGTCGGTGATGACCGCGGTGCAGTCGGCGCAGAAGTGCCTGATGAAGATCCAGAAGCTGATCCAGACCCTGCAGAAGATCCTCCAGTTGGTGCAGAAGGTCATGCAGCTGGTCAAGGCGGTCAAGCAGCTGATGAACACGGTCGGCAACATCGCCAGCGGCAACCAGACGGCGCAGATCACCGGGTCCAACCTGAACTACGGCGGCAACGTCTCCGCCGGCACCTCGCCGCAGGGCGCGGCGCCGGACATCACCCGGCAGAACTTCGACGGCGGTCCGAACTACCGCTACGACGGTTTCACCGGCAACACCCAGTCGGCTCAGGCGCAGCCCGGCAACACCCAACTGGCTCAGGGGCAGCCCGTCACCCGCCCGCCCGCGGTCACCTCGCAGAACGGCTGGCCGATCAACCCGCCGCTGCAGACCACGACCATCCCGGGCACCAACGTGCGGATCTCGGTGGCCCGCGGTCCGGCCGGCGACATCCTCATCCATGTGCTCACCCGGTTCAACCAAGGCGTCGAGCCGCTGGACGCCGCCACCACCGGCGGCTACAACCCCCGCACCATCGGCAACACCGGCGTCTGGTCCAACCACGCCAGCGGCACCGCCGTGGACGCCAACTGGGGTGCCCACCCGCAGGGCCGCGCCGGAACCTTCAGCACCGCCCAGATCGAGGAACTCCGCCGCATCCTCTATGACGTCCAGGTGGTCCGCTGGGGCGGCGACTTCCGCAACGCCGCCGTCGACGAGATGCACTTCGAAATCCACGGCACCCCCGACGAAGTCCAACGCGCCGCCGACCGCGTCCGCGCCATCGAGCTGACCCCTTAGGGCGCGGACGCCTCCAGGCCGGCGAGGGTGCGGCCGACGAGGTCGGCGACTGCCGGGCGGGCGGCGGCGAGGTCGGTGGGGACCAGGCCGATGCGGGTGCGGCGGTGCAGGACGTCGTCGGGGTCGAGGGCGCCTTCGTGGCGGACCGCCCAGACGATCTCGGCGCCGGTCACCTCAAGGCCGGGCGCGACCGGGCGACCCAGCTCGGGGTCGAGTTCGGCGAGTGCGGCGATCCGTGGGGCTTCGGTGCCGTACTTGGCGACCAGGCGGGGTCCGGCGTCCAGAGTGGACAGTGTGGGGCGGGCGGCGGCGCCGACGAGGGGGAGCCCGCGGGTGCGGCAGGGGCCGGCGGGGAGGTTGGTGGCGTCGACCGCGTCCTGCGCCATCTTGCGGTAGGTGGTGAGCTTGCCGCCGACCACGGTGATCACGCCCGACGGTGCGGTGAGCACGGCGTGGTGCCGGGACAGGTCGGCGGTGGCGCCGCCGGTGTCCAGCAGCGGGCGCAGGCCGGCGTAGCTGCCGAGGACGTCGGCGGAGGTCAGCGGGCGACGCAGCACCGACGAGGCGATCTCGAGCAGGAAGTCCACATCGGACGCGGGGACGGTGGGCTCGTCCGGGATCGGGCCGGAGACCGGCTCGTCGGTGAGGCCGAGGTAGACCCGGCCGTCGCGTTGCGGCAGCAGCAGGACGAACCGGCCGAAGCCGCCCGGGACCGGGACCGTCAGGGCCGTGCCGGACAGGCCGAGCGCGGTGCCGTCGAGTACCAGGTGCGAGCCGCGGGACGGGCGCAGCCGCACGGAGTCCACCAGCGAGCCGGCCCACACCCCGGCGGCGTTGATCACGGCCCGGGCCGCCACGGAGAAGACCCGACCGGTCAGCTCGTCGCGCAGCTCGGCTCCGGTGCCGGTCAGCGCGAGGGCCCGGACCCTGGTCAGGATCCGGGCGCCGAACCCGGCCGCGGTCCGGGCCAGCGCCACCACCAGCCGGGCGTCGTCGGTGAGCTGGCCGTCGAAGGACAGCAGCCCTCCGCGCAGGCCGGCGGTGCGCAGGCCGGGCGCCAGCGCCAGGGCCTCCGGGGCGGACACCCGGCGCGGCCGGGGCAGCAGCGAACCGGGGGTGCGGGCGAGCAGGCGCAGCCCGTCGCCGGCCCGCAGCCCGGCCATGGCCAGCCGAGCGGTACGCCCGGAAACCGTGTCGTGCAACGGAATGAGCTGGGGCAGCGGCCGGGACAGGTGCGGCGCGGTGCGGGTCATCAGGATTCCGCGCTCCACCGCGCTCTCGTGCGCCAACCCGACGTCGCCACGGGCCAGGTAGCGCAGCCCGCCGTGCACCAGCTTGCTGGACCAGCGCGACGTGCCGAAGGCCAGGTCGTGCGCCTCGACCAGGGCCACCGACAGACCGCGGGAGGCGGCGTCGAGAGCCACCCCGGCCCCGGTCACGCCGCCGCCGACCACCAGCAGGTCGACCTCGGTCAGCGCGTCCAGCTCGCGGGCCCGCCGTCCGGCATCCAGAGACGTGTTCACCGGTCCTCCCCGGTCTTCGGCCGCAGGGCCGCATCCAGCAGTTGGGTCAGCTCGCCGACCAGCGCCACCCGGTCCACGTCCCGGGTGGCCGGGCGCATGGACACCACGAACGACTGCGCCACCAGGTAGATCGCCCGGCTCTGCACGGTCGGGTCGGCCCGGCGCACCGAGCCGTCCTGGTGCCCGGCGATCAGCTGCTCGCGCAGGAACAGCTCGGCGCTGCGCTGCACGGTGCCGACCCGATCGACCAGGTACGGCAGCAGCAGCTCGGCGTCGCGGTCGAGCAGGGTGCGCATCAGCGGCTCCATCACCAACGCGCACACGCCGTCCACGGTGGCCGCGACCAGGCGTTCGCGCGCGCTGGCGGAGGTCGAGGTGGCCGCACCGGCCCGGGTCAGCAGCGTGCCGAACTCCCGGGTCATCAGCGCGGCGAGCAGGCTGCGCACGTCGGGGAACCGGCGGTAGAGCGTCATCCGGCTGACCCCGGCGGCCCGCGCCACACTGGACAGCGTCGTCCGGCGCACCCCGTCGGCCAGTACACAGGCCCGGGCGGCGTCCAGCAGCGTGTCGTCTTCCACCCGGTTGGGTGACGGTGCGGTGTGACGTTTTGACGTCATGTGTCACACTGTAGCGCGTGACAGAGCCTGTGGAACACCTGGACCCCGGGGTCCGGTGCGGTTGGACGCCGGAGGGCGCCGAGGCCGCACACCTGCCGGCGCACGTGATGCGCTGGCTGCGCACCCGCACCGGACTGGTCGAGCGGAGCACGCCGGTCGCACCCGGCTCGACGTTCCCGGTGCCGGAGTCGGCCCTGCCGGAGCCGGCGCACGCGGCGTTGACCGCCATCGTCGGCGAACAGCACCTGCTGCTCGACCCGGCCGAGCGGCTGGCAAGGGCCGGTGGACTGTCCTACCTGGACCTGTTGCGGCACCGGGGATCCGGCGAGCTGGCGGTGCCGGACGCGGTGCTGCTGCCGGCCGACCCGGACCAGGTGCAGCGGGTGGTCGAGTGCTGCGCCGAGCACGGCGTCGGCATCGTGCCGTTCGGCGGCGGCACCTCGGTGGTCGGCGGCGTGACGGCGCTGCGCGGCGGTTGCGCGGCCGTGGTGGCGCTGGACCTGGTGCGGCTGAACCGGCTGGTGTCGGTGGACCCGGTGTCCCGGCTGGCCACCTTCCAGGCCGGCGTGGTCGCGCCGGAGGCGGAACGGTTGCTGCTGCCGCACGAGCTGACCATCGGCCACGTGCCGCAGTCGTTCGAGCGGGCCACCCTCGGCGGGTTCGCCGCGACCCGGTCCTCCGGCCAGGCCTCGGCCGGCTACGGCAGGTTCGAGGACATGATCGAGGGCGTGCGGCTGGCCACCCCGCGCGGCGAGTGGCGGCTGGGCGTGGCGCCGGCCTCGGCGGCCGGTCCGGACCTGCGTCAGCTCGTGGTGGGCAGCGAGGGCACCTTCGGCGTGATCACCGAGGTGACCCTGCGGGTGCGGCCGCGACCGTCGGTGCGCCGCTACGAGGGGTTCGTGGTGGACGGCTGGGCCGCCGGGGCCGCCGCGGTGCGCGCGCTGGCCCAGGCCCGGGTGCTGGCCGACGTGACCCGGCTGTCCGACCCCACCGAGACCGAGATGGCGCTGAGCCTGTCCGGCGGGTGGAAAACCGCGGCACTGCGCCGTTATCTGCGGCTGCGCGGCATCGGCGAGCCGTGCCTGCTGATCCTCGGCTGGGAGGACACCGCGACGGACGCCGTGCGGGCTCGCCGGGCGGCCACCTTGCGGGCGCTGCGGGGCGTGCGCACCGTCGGGTTGGGACGCTCGGTGGGGGAGAAATGGCGCGCCGGCCGGTTCTCCGGTCCGCGCCAGCGGGACGCGCTGATGGACCAGGGCGTGTGCGTCGAGACGCTGGAGACCGCCACCTACTGGTCATCTCTGGACCTCCTGCGCGACGCGGTGCGGGAGGCGCTGACCAGCTCGCTGGAGGTGGCCGGGCAGGTTCCGGTGGTGGCCTGCCACATCTCGCACGCCTACGAGACCGGCGCGTCGCTGTACTTCACGGTGATCGCCCCGCGCTCCGACGAGGACCCGATCGGCCAGTGGTCGGCGGCCAAGGCGGCGGCCTGCGCCGCCATCCGTCCATTCGGGACGATCACGCACCACCACGCGGTCGGCGTCGACCACGCGCCCTACCTTGGTGCGGAGATCGGCCCGCTCGGCGTGGACGTGCTGCGCGCGGTCAAGGAGGCGCTCGATCCGAACTGGGTGCTCAACCCCGGCAAGCTGGTCTGACGCCGACCCGGTCAGGTCACCGGCCGGCGCACCACGCCGAGCCAGATGATCACCAGGCCGCCGGCGAAGAACATCGGCCAGGCGTAGAACACCCGCGCACCGATCGCGCGTTCGCACATGTCGACGTAGGCGACCATGGTGTCCTCGCCGGGCCGGTCCAGACCGCCGGCGACGGAACCGGACTCGACGCCGCCGATTGTGTTGCCGCAGCTGACCCTGGTCGGGTTGGCCGGATCCGGCCCGGCCACGTGCACCGGCAGCAGGGCGAGGAGGAGGCCGACCAGCAGCCCGACCGTGGCCAGCACCGCGGCGAACCGGCGCGGGGTCAGGGTGATCTTGGCGAGCGGGTCCGGGTCCGGTTCCGGCCCGGTCACCGGCTCCAGCCGCTCGGTACGAGGCGTCGCGATGATCTGCTCGCTACTCATTCGTTCCAGCCCCTCGCAAGCTCGGTGCTGTTCCGGCCCGCCGCCTCGCGGGCTCGGCGGCGGCGCAGTGTTGGAGATTCGCTCGCAAGCTCGCTCATGGGGCCCAGCCTGCTCCTCGGGCCGTCGATTTGACCAGCGATTCACCGAAAATCCGCCCATCAGGCCCGGAAGTAGGCGCTGCCCTCGATCTTGCCGCCGGCGCAGACCGAGCCGAAGTCGTAGTTCACCGACAGGGCCGTGGTCTCGTCCGGCGGGATCACCTTGGCGCCGGCCGACGGCGGCTGGCACGGCCCGGTGGTCGGCTCGTCGCCGGACGGCACCACGGTCCAGTGCAGCTTCTTGACCGCCGCCTCGCCGGGCTTGAGGCTCACCAGCGTCGGTCCGGGGTCCGGGGTGCGCACCAGGTCGGTCGGGTTAGGCGTTCCCTGTGCGTCGACCAGTTGCAGGCCGCCGTAGCCGTACATGGCGCACAGCGGACCGCCGGTGTTGGTCAGCACCAGTTGCGCGTACCGGTTGCCGGCGGCCGGTTCCAGCGGCCTGACGCTGCCGGTCAGCCAGCCGGTCTCGCACCGCGGCACGTCGCCGAGCGACGGGGCGGTCGAGGCGGTGGCCGGCGGGCCGGCGGTCGTGGTGGTCGTGCCCGAGCCGGCCGCGGGGTCCGGGCTCGGCGCACCGCACCCGGCCAGGCCCGCGCCGGCAAGGCAGCAGGCGACGACGACGGGCCGAAACACCCGTGCCACCCCCTTATCCGGCCGGCCACGGCTCCTCGAGCCGGCGCATCCCGTCGAATCCCTCGACCCAGACATAGGTCCAGCACCGGACTCCGTCCGGCAGGGTCACCCGGACCCGCTGGTATTCCGGGCCTTCGTAGGAGTCCACCACGGCCAGCGCGGGATCGCTCGGCGAGCGCAGCGCAACCACCCATCCCGGCACCCCCGGCCCGTCCGCGCGCAGTTCGAGCGCCGGATAGCCGCGGCCGGTGTCGTACAGCACGCCGGGCAACCGGGCCGGTCGCGGCGTTCCGGTCACCCACGGCTCGAGCAGGTGCCAGTGGCTGGCCCCGGGTTGCAGCGTGCCGTACACGAACAACAGCTCCACCCGGCGAGGTTACGGGCCGCGCCACCACACCGGCTTGATGATGTAGGCGATCCCGCCGGAGCCGCCGGCCACGCTGCCGCTCGCGGTGTATCGCTTGGTGCGCAACCAGATCGTCTCGAACTGGTCGCGCCGGTAGACGTTGCGCACCTCGTCGTTGCCGCTCGACGCCGGGTCGTTGGCGATCACGTCGCCGTTCTCGGTGAACCCGACGATCACCATCAGGTGCCCGGCGGTGCCGTACCCGGCGCCGTCCAGTTCGTCGGCCCGGAACGACTGCGAGGTGACCACCGGGATGCCGGCCCGGATGTAGCGCTCCAGCTCGGTCAGCGACTTCAGCCGGGTGACGTGCCCGGACAGGCCGAAGCTGGCCGCGTAGGCGGTGTTGAACGGCCAGTTCCCGGTGCCGTCGTAGTCCTTGTCGTAGGTGTAGCGGGCCGCGTGGTCCACCGATGGGTCCGGATAGGACGGATCGACCCAGGCCAGGTCCGCCGGGCTGGGCCGGCGACCCCAGTACTCGACCACCATCTCGGTCGAGGTCGGGCTGCACCAGGCCTCCCCGCCGCCGCCGTACTGCGGGTACTCGCCGATGTGGATGTTCTGCGAGTACCGCGGCACCGGCAGTTCGATGCCGCGTGCGGGGCCGGGCGCGGACAACGGGACGGTGAACCGGTCGGGGACCGCCGAGGCCATCGCGCCGATCATGGCCAGGGTGGGGGAGGCGTGGCTGCCGGCCTCCCGGTACAGCGTGACCCGCAGCTGGTAGGCCCGCAGCCGCACGGCGCCGCGCGCCACGAACGTGTCCACGTCGACGAAGCCGGACTCGTCGGACTGGGCGGGCAGGCTGGTCCGGATGACGTCGGTGTCGCCGAGCGCCCAGCGGCCCATGACGTACCACGCGGTGCTCACCCCGGCGTCGGTGCGGCCCTGCATCTCCACCTGGAGCCAGGTCGCCGCCGGGGTGCGGGCGTTCCAGGAGGCGACCAGCTGGTTGGCGTCGAACCCCGGCCGGTACAGCGGCGAGGTCCACCGGCCGTACTCGTAGCGCCGGGTGGTGCCCAGGTCCGGTTCGGTGTGCTCGACGGTGCCCACCGGCCGGCCGATCCGCAGACCCCCGAGCGGGGCCGGGAGCAGGCCTTCGGTGCGGCCGGAGAGCAGCTCGGGCAGCGAGCGCCACTGGTGGAAGTCGACCGGCGCCGGGTCCGGTGCCGCAACGGCGCCGGCCGGGAGCGACACAGCCATGGCGGCCCCCACGACGACGACGGTGCACAGCCGGGCGAGGCGAAGCCGGAACGGGTGCGCGCGCATGGTGGTGATTTTCGCGCTCGTCACCGGGTTTGTAAATGCTTCGCCGTCACTTGGCGTCCGGCTGGTCCGTGCCCTCCAGCTCCGCGATGAAGTCCGCCCAGAACTGCTCGACCGTGCGCTCGTAGCGCATCCCCAGCTCGAGCGTCTTGACCTGCCACGGATCGGCCGCGTCCACGATCCGCTCGTACTGCTCGATGTAGCTGTCCGCCCGGGCCCGGTGCGACTCGTACCGGTCCCTTGCCAGCCGGAGCAGGTCCTCCTTGTCGCCGAACGCGGCGAAGAACAGCTTGAGCAGCCCCAGATCCCGGATCTCGGTCTGCTCGTGGGTGTTGCTGGCCAGCCAGTCCCGCAGCGCCGTGCGCCCGGCCCGGGTGATCGAGTAGGTGCGCTTGCGCCGGCCGCCCTGCTCGACCGTTTCGGTGACCAGCCCGTCGGCGACCAGGCGCACCGGCTCGTCGTAGATCTGCGAGTGCGCGAACGCCCAGAAGTTGCCGATCGTGTACGCGATCCGCTGCTTGAGGTCGTAGCTGGTGGCCGGGCCGTGGCAGAGCATCCCCAGGACCACGTACGACGTCGCGTTCAGCTTCCGGGAACGCTCGGTCGCCCGGTCGGACTGGGGCGCCACCGACTCGGACTGCAGGCTGGTCACCTCCCTCGGGTGATCGGCCATAAGATGCATACCTACCGGTAGGTTAGCCCCCACACCGCGCGCTGATCTCACAGGACAGCCTGGCTTTGCGCGACTTCCACGGCGATGAGCCGATCCCTCGCCCCCCAGGATATCGGTTTCCACAACCGTGACCCGGCGGCCGGCCGCACGGGCCGGGCCGCCGGGTTCGCGTGTCCACTTGGTACCGGCCGGAAGTCCATGCCGGCAGTATGAACCCAAAGATCAGATCAGGTGGCGGATATCGAGCCGTCCCTCGGCATGTGCCGCGCGCAACCGCTTCTTGTCGAATTTGCCCACGCTGGTCTTGGGCACCTCGTCGACAAAGGTCCAGTTCTCCGGGACCTGCCACTTCGCCACCTTGCCGGCCAGGAACTCGCGCAGCTCCTCCGGCGTGGCCTGCTGCCCCTCCCGCAGCACGACGGCGACCAGCGGCCGCTCGTCCCACTTCTCGTCCGGCACCCCGATCACCGCGGCCTCGACCACCGCCGGGTGCGCCATCACCTGGTTCTCCAGGTCCACCGAGGAGATCCACTCACCGCCGGACTTGATGATGTCCTTGGACCGGTCGGTCAGCCGGAGGAACCCGTCCGGAGTGATGCTGCCGACGTCACCGGTGCGCAGCCACCCGTTGTCGAACTTCTCCGAGCCGTCCCCGCCGTCCTCGAGCCGGTAGTAGGAGTCGGTCACCCACGGGCCGGACACCTCGAGCTCGCCCACGCTCTCGCCGTCCCACGGCACCTCGGCACCGTCGTCGTCGATCAGCCGGGCCCGCACCGACGCCGGGAACCGGCCCTGCAGGATGCGGTACTCCCAGGCCTGCTTGGGGTCGAGCCCGGCGGGCGGCCGGGACACGCTGCCGAGCGGCGAGGTCTCGGTCATGCCCCAGGCGTGGATGATGTTGACGCCCAGCTCGTCGAACGCCGTCATCAGCGCGGGCGGGCAGGCCGACCCGCCGACGATCACGTCCCCGAGCGGCGCCAGGTCCTGCGGGTGCTCGGCGAGGTGGCCGAGCAGGCCCTGCCAGATCGTGGGCACCGCGCCGGTCAGGGTCGGCTTCTCCGCGGCGATGATGGCGGCCAGCGGAGCCGGCTGCAGGAACCGGTCCGGCATGATCAGCGACGCGCCCACCATGAACGCCGCGTACGGCATGCCCCAGGCCATCGCGTGGAACTGCGGCACGATCACCAGCGCCCGGTCGGCCTGGGAGACCGCCATCGAGTCGGTCATGCACACCTGCATGGAGTGCAGCCAGATCGAGCGGTGTGAGTAGACGACGCCCTTGGGGTTGCCGGTGGTGCCGGAGGTGTAGCACATGGCCGCGGCCGAGTTCTCGTCCACGATCGGCCAGTCGAACTCGTCCGGCTGGTCGGCCAGCAGCTCGGCGTAGGAGTGCACGGTGACCCCGTCCGGAGCGGTCAGCGCCGCGGCGTCGCCGTTCGCCACGATCACGTGCCGCACGGTGGTGAACGTGGGCAGCACGTTCGCCAGCAGCGGCGCCACCGAGGCGTCCACCAGGATCACGTGGTCCTCGGCGTGGTTGACCACGTAGGTCAGCTGCTCGGGGAACAGCCGCAGGTTGAGCGTGTGCAGCACGGCGCCCATCGACGGCACCGCGAGGTAGGCGACCAGGTGCTCGGTGTTGTTCCACATGAACGTGCCGACCCGCTGGTCCCCGGTGACCCCGAGGCCGCGCAGCGCGTGCGCCAGCCGGGCCGCCTCCCGTCCCACCTCTGCGTAGCTTGACCTGCGCGAACCGTCACCGGTCCAGGTGACAACCTCGCTGGCGGCGTGGACCCGGCTGCCGTGCCGGAGCAGGTGGGCGATGGACAGCGGTCCATCCTGCATCGTGCTCAACATCGCTGTTCAGACTCCCTTGACTGGCGTGGGCGTTGGGGGCCGTCACGGTGCACGATAACCCGCAGGGGCGGATACGCCGCGTGTGGTCACGGAGAGTTGTTTCCACTCCGACGGGTGGGGGACCGTGACGTTTGCGCGTGTCGCGCGTATGTTCATCGGCGCCTGTCGTTTACTGGTGGGAGGCACCGCGCGGCCGTGCTGAACGGCGTGCCGGGTACGGAGCGGTTTCGTAGCCCGGTGACGGTCAGTGTTCGCGTCGGTCCGTTCAGACCTCGACAACGGAAGGAAATGACAGTGGCTCTGCCCACGTTGACTCCGGAGCAGCGCGCTGAGGCGTTGGCGAAGGCTGCCGAGGCGCGCAAGGCGCGTTCGGAGCTGCTGGCGTCGATCAAGGCCGGTAAGCAGACCATCGCGTCCGTGCTCAAGCGCGCCAAGGAGGACAAAACGGTCGGCAAGACCAAGGTGTCCGCCCTGCTCAAGGCGGTTCCCGGCGTCGGTGCGGTCAAGGCGGCCGCACTGCTCGAGCAGGCCGGGATCGACCCGGACCGCCGGGCCGCCGGCCTGGGCGAGCGGCAGCGCTCCGCCCTGATCGACGCTCTGTCCTAGCTGGGGTGGCCCGCCGGAGGTGTGGTCTTGCGTGGTCAAGGTCTCACCTCCGGGGCCGCACCGCCGGCGCATCGCCCGGCCATCATGAACAGGTGGGCGCTGCGAACGGCGAGCCGAACCGCGACCCGATCGGGCTGGTGAACGATTACCGCCCCGGGTCGTTTTTTCTGTCCACCCCGAAGCGCACGCTGCTCGCCTCCGGTGCCGAGGACACCGTCACCGAGCCGGACCCCGACGAGCTGTCCGGACTGGTGACCAAGCTGCTGACCGACTCCGGCATCCCGGTCGCGGTCGGCGCCCTTCCGTTCGACCCGGCGGACTCACCGCACGTCGTGCTGCCGAGGACGGCGCGCTGGGCCGGGCCACCGCGGGCCAGCGCCGACCGGTTCCCGGTGGCCCTACCCGGTTGCGCGGTCGAACCGCTGCCCGCTCCGGAGGAGTTCGAGCGCCGGGTCGCCCGCGCGGTGGCCGCGCTGAACGGCGGTGAGCTGCGCAAGGTCGTGCTGGCCCGGGCGCTGCGGCTGACCACGGCGGTGCCGGTGGAGGCGCGCGCGGTGCTGGGCAACCTGTTGCGCGCCAACGTCTCCGGCTACACCTACGCGGTCGACCTGCCGCCGGCCGGCGCCGAGCGGCGCACCCTGGTCGGGGCCAGCCCGGAGCTGCTGCTGCGCCGGACCGGCCCGATGGTCACCGCCAACCCGATCGCCGGCACCGTGCCGCGCGACCCCGATCCGGACGCCGACCGGCGGGCCGCCGAGGCGCTGCTGGCCTCGGCAAAGGACCTCGACGAGCACCTGGTCGTGGTGGAGGCGGTGGTGGACGCGCTGCGGCCGTTCTGCCGCCGGCTGGCCGTATCGCCGGAGCCGGAGCTGGTCAGCACGCCCGCGGTCTGGCATCTGTCCACCCAGGTCACCGGCGAGCTGATCGACCCGGGGATCTCGGCGCTGCGGCTGGCCTGCGCGCTGCACCCCACCCCGGCGGTCTGCGGCACCCCGCCCGATCTGGCCCGGCGCACCATCGCCGAGTTGGAGCCGTTCCGCCGTGGCTTCTACGCCGGGGCGGTCGGCTGGTGCGACGCGGCCGGTGACGGCGAGTGGGTGGTGGCGATCCGCTGCGCCGAGATCGTCGACCACACCGTCCAGCTCTACTCCGGCGCCGGGATCATGCCGGCCTCCCAGCCGCACCTCGAGCTGGCCGAGACCTCGGCCAAGTTCCGCACCCTGCTCGGCGCGATGGGACTGGAGCTGTCGGGCTGAGCCGACCGGTCAGGACAGCCCGGCCACCAGCGGGCCGGCGTCGTGCTCGCTCACCCAGCCGTCGGCCGGGAAGTTCGGGCCGGCCAGCACCGCCACGCAGGCCCGGTACCCGGAACCGGCGTCCAGCTGGGCCATCCGCAGCGCCGCGACGTCCACTTCGGACGATCGGGAGGCCAGCAGCCGGGGCGGGGCATCCCACGGGCTGACCGTCACCTTGGTCATCGCGATGGACAACCCGCGCCCGGTCGCCTTGAGCACCGCCTCCTTGCGGGACCAGATCGTGAAGAACGCGGCGTCCCGGTCGGCCGAGGGCACCCCGGCGAACACCGGCAGCTCGTCGACCGACAGCGTCATCCGGACCAGGTCCTCCACCTGGACGTCGCGCTCCTGCTCGACGTCGACGCCCACCGGCTCGCCGTCGGTGACCGCGACCGCGATCCGGTCCCCGGAGTGCGAGATCGACATCTCGGGCAGCGGGCGATCCGGCGGGAACGACTCCGGACGCACCACCCGCGGCTTGCCGTGGGTGCGCCCGCAGTCCGCGCAGGTGCTGTCCAGCACCACCTGACCGGGTTCGAGACCGAGCCGCGCGGCCAGCAGCGCCTTGCCGACCACCCGCCCGGCCAGGAACCGGGCCTGGTCGACCGCCCGGTGGTAGGCCGCGTGCCGGTCCCGCTCAACGCCGTCGAGCAATCCGAGCAGGCGTGGGGTCTCGACCGCCGGTTGTGCCCACCACACCTCACATCGGCTGCCCATGCCTACAGTCCTACCCCAAACTGTCCGAGAACCGGTGGATCCTCGGTGGTCTTCCGGCTACGCACCGGTAGCAGCAGCCCGGCGAGCACGACCAGGGCCGCGGTGGCGGTGGCGACGATGACGATCGTGCCGATGGTGTCGTGCCGGAAGGCCACCACGATCACCTCGGCGGTCAGCGCGGTCCACAGCAACACCGGTACCACCCGGTCGGTGCCGGCGACCCGGTACATGACCACGAGCTGGGTGATCGCCAGCACCGCGCCCGCCAACGCGAACAGCCACAGCCAGTCGATCACCGGCCGGTACTCCTCGCCGACCGCGAGCGGGAACAGGAACGGGCCGAGCAGCAGGATGCCGGCCACCTCGAGGACACCGATCCCGGCCAGCGCAAGGGCGGATACCCGCAGCGCGGCCCGGCGTTGGGTGGGCACGGCCAGCCGGGGGAGCGCGATCATGGTCACCGCGGCCGGCAGCCACAACGCGGCCTTGGTGACGATCGCGCCCGCGCCGTACAGGCCGGCCTGCTCGGCCGGCAGGTACCGGTGCGCCAGCAACACGTCCGCGGTGCTGATCGCGGCGAAGCCGAGCATGGTCAGGGCCGCGTAGCCGATCTCGCCGAGCGGGCCGCGGCCCTCCCCCGGCGCGGCCAGCACCGTCCGGCCGGGACCGCGCACCGCGGCCGCGGCGGCCAGCAGGGCCAGCCACGACCCGATCGCCACCCCGGCCATCGCCGCCGCCGCGGTGCCGCCGGCGAGCAGCCCGGCCAGGCCGCCGCCGATGCGGCCGACCCCGGCGATCACGATCAGCGTGGCCAGCCGGCCGAACAGGTGCAGGCCCTGCACCGCCCCGGTCGGCGCGCCGGCCAGCGTCACCGCCGGCAGCGCCACGACCAGGAAGACCAGTGCCGGCAAGGAGATGTGCAGTACCAAGGACAGCACCGGCACGGTCGCCGCGGCCACCGCGCCGACCACGACCGCGGTGAGCACCGCCGCCCGGCCCAGCCCGCCGCGCTCTCCGGCCGCCACCCGCCGGGCCAGCACCACCTGCAGGGTGACCGCCGGAACGGAGCCGACGAACACCAACCCGAGCAGCGCCGCCAGTTCGCCGTAGTGATCCGGCCCGAGCACCCTGGTGCCGGTCGCGATCAGGCCGTAGCTGGCCAGGTTGACCACGACGGTGGCCAGCGTGACCGTCGCCGAGGCGGTGACCAGCGCACGTACGCCGGCTCGGCTGGCCGGGGCGGTCATGGCGCCCGGAACAGGATGTTGTTGACGTAGCGGGGTCCGCCGAGCAACACCGTGTGCAGGTAGCCGCGGAACCGGGGCGCAACCGCCCGCTGGTGCCCGGCGAGATCGAAGCCGGCCAGCGGGCGCCAGGTCCGGCCGAGGAGGATCTCGCCGGAGTAGCCGAACTCGCCGAGGAACGCCAGCACCTCGTCCACCGGACCGTGCCGGTACTCCAGCTCGATCAGCAGCACCGGCCGGCACCGGCGCAGCGTGTCGGCCGCGCCGCGCAGCGCTGCCAGCTCCGCGCCCTCCACATCGAGCTTGATCATGGTCACGTCGGCGAGGTCGAGCGCGTCGATCGTGGTGGTGGGCACGGAAACCGCGCGGGCGCCCGGGTTCGCCGGGGCGCGCAGCGAGGCCACCCCTTCGGTGCCGAGACCTTCGCCCGGCACCCACAGCGTTTCCTCGCCGATGTGATCGCTGGCCGCGGACCGCACCACCCGCACGTTGCCCGGCACGGTGCTGGCCAGCACCGCCGCCACCTCCGGGTTGGGCTCGAACGCGATCACCGTGTCCACCTGCCGGGCCAGCGCCCGCGACCATGGCCCGTACCAGGCACCGACGTCCAACGCGGTGCCGCGCCGCGGGCAGAAGTCGTCCAGCCGCCGCAGTTCCGGTTCGAACCGCCGGTAGGTCAGCGCGATGCCGGCGGTGAGCAACCGATCCGGCACCAACGCGGACACCGCGGACACCGCTTTGGTCACCGGCCGGACCGGAAGCAATCGCGCCACGGCGGCAGCGTAACCTGCGTTGACCCTCGGGCCGATCAGTGTCCAGGTACCGCCGAATGGCCGATTGCTAGTGGGTTACTACTGAGTAACCTGTGTGACCAGGCTCAGAGTCGAGGAGGAATTTTTGCGCCGCATCGTGGGGTTCGTCCTGCTGGGGCTGGGGGTCTTCGCGGTCGCACTGGGGCTGTTGCTCCGGCTGTACGCGTATCCTCAGCTGGCCAAAGTACCCCTTGACCCCAAGACCGTGTCCGTCGCGACGGGCAACGACGTGACCGCGCTGGTGATCGTCACGACGGCCGACAGCACGCCGTCGCCGGAGATCCGCAGCGGTCTCAACCTGACCGCCAACCGGTACGTGACCGGTGACCTGACCCAACCCGAGGTCACCGAGGGCGGCACCGTGGTCAGCTGGATCGAGGCCGTCGATCTGGTCGACCAGGACGGCAACCGGGTGAAGGCCACCGAACGGCAGTTGTGTCTCGACCGGCACACCAACGAGGCGGTCGAGCCGTGCAACCTCCGCTATGTCAAGGCGCGGACCAACGAGGACTTCGAGGCGGTCCGGGAAGAGGACGTCCCGCAGCCCGGGGGGAACTTCAAGTTCCCGTTCGGCACTGAGAAGCGCACCTACGCCATGTACGACCTGACCGTGCGGGCCGCCACCGACGCCCGGTTCGACGGCGAGGAGGAGGTCGACGGGCTGGCCACGTACCGGTTCGTGCAGGACATCCCGGCCACCAAGGTCGAGGAGCGCACCGTGCCCGGTTCACTGGTCGGCAGCACCGAACCGGCCATCAAGGTCGACCTCTACTACAACACCCGGCGCACCATGTGGGTCGAGCCGGTGACCGGTCAGATCGTCCGGGGCCAGGAGGCGCAGCACCAGGAACTGGTCGAGCCGGGTCAGCAACCGGGGCAGGGCACCGTGGTGTTCGACGGCACGCTGACCTTCACCGACGAGACGGTCGCCCAGAACGTCGCCGATGCCACGGCGAACAAGTCCAAGCTGTTCCTGCTCACCGACCTGCCGATCTACCTGTGGATCGGGGGCGGCGTGCTGATCGTGCTCGGGCTGGTCCTGGCGATCCGGGCCAACCGCGAGCCGCGGCGCGGGGTGGTGCACCGCTCGCCGGAGGACGACCGGCAGCCGACCCCGGCCTAGCTTTTCCGCAGCACCATGACCAGGTTCCAGGAAACGAATTCCCGGAGCACCGGAATACGAACCACCCAGGTGGCCCACCACGGGTGATAACGCGGTAGCGCCCGGATCAGCCGGGCGCTGCCGCAGTTATTCGCCCAGCGCAGCGCGGACCCCACGGAAATCGCGAACAGGCTTTCGCCGAATCGGTTCTTCGGTTCCCGTCCGTGTCGCCTGGTATAACGCCGGCGGGCGAACATTCCGCCGAGATAGTGCCAGGGTGCGGTCTCATGTCCGCCCCACGGCGACAACCACGGGGTGAACGAGACGAACACGATTCCGCCCGGCTTGGTCACGCGGACCATCTCGGTCAGCATCGCGGTCGGCTCGGCCACGTGTTCCAGCACGTTCGACGAGTAGCACAGGTCGACGGAACCGGTCTGTACCGGTAGTTCCGTGCCGCTGGCCCGGACCATGCCGGTGCCGGGGCGGCCCCGCGCGGACAGCTCGCCGACGTCCGGGTCGATGCCGAGATAGTGCGCTCCGGCGTTCCGGAATGCATCCGAAAAATAGCCCGGGCCGCCGCCGACATCGAGCACGACACGGGCATCCAGCGGGGTGAATGAGGCCACCTGCCGGACCGAGTCGTCGGCCAGCGTTCGGTAGAAATGGTCCGGGTCGGACTGTTCGACGAGAAATGCCCTGAACAGCCGGACCGAGCGGCTCAGTGTGGCCTCTTTTTTCATCAAGGGGGTCGCTTTCCGCCAATAATTCGTCTAAGTTGTACCCGCCGGTAACTTAACATGGGGGTTAGGTCGGTTGGAGCGAGGTTGACGGGTTTGGAACGGACCGCCGCACGACCGCATGTGCTGCTCCTCAACTGGCGCGACACCACCCATCCGGACGGCGGTGGCTCGGAACGCTATCTGGAGCGCATGGCCGAGGGCCTGGCCGGGCGCGGCTACCGGGTGACCATCCGGTGCGCGGCGCATCCCGGCGCCCCGGCCGAGGAGTGGCGTGCCGGTGTGCGGATCCGCCGGCGGGGCGGCCGGTACGGCGTGTACCCGAGGGCCCTGCTGGCCATCCCTGCGGAGCGGCCGGACGTGATCGTGGACGTGCAGAACGGGGTGCCGTTCTTCTCCCGGCTGCTGGCCCGCTGCCCGGTGCTGGTGCTGGTGCACCACGTCCACCGGGAACAGTGGCGCCCGGTGCTCGGCGAGCGCCTCGGCCGGCTCGGCTGGTGGATCGAGTCCCGGCTGGCCCCCCGGTTCTACCGTGGCTGCCGGTATGTCACCGTCTCGGAGACCAGCCGGTCCGAACTGGCCACGCTGGGCATCGCCCGCGAGCGCAGCACGGTGATCCCGCCCGGCCTCGACCCGGCGCCGCGCACCCACGCCGAGCCCGACGAGGACCCGATGCTGGTCGTGGTCGGCCGCCTGGTGCCGCACAAGCGCGTCGAGCACGCGATCGACGTGCTGGCCCGGTTATCCGACCAGTGGCCCAAACTCCGCCTCGAGGTGGTCGGCCAGGGCTGGTGGCACGATCACGTCCGCCGGCACGCGCAGCTGCGCGGGGTGGAGGACCGCGTCGTGCTGCACGGCTGGGTGGACGAGCAGGACAAACATGAGATCCTGGCCCGCTCCACCCTGCACCTGTGCCCGTCGGTGAAGGAAGGCTGGGGCATCTCCATCATGGAGGCGGCCGCACACGGCGTCCCGTCGATCGCCTACCGCGCCGCCGGTGGTGTCGCAGACTCCATTGTGGACGGTTCAACCGGTCTACTCGCCGCCGACTTCGAAGACCTCGTCGCCCACGTCGACCGCCTCTTAACCGACCGCGAAGAACACCATCGCATGGGCACAGCCGGCCGAACCCGCGCCGAAACCCTTGGCTGGGACCGCGCCATCGACGCCTTCGAACAAGCGATCACCGACGCCCTACGCCAATAGCCGCACCGCGAGTTGCCGGGTCGGGCACCCGAGTTGCCGGGTCGGGCGGCCGAGTTGCCGGGTTGGGCGGCTGAGTTGCCGGGTTGGGCGGCTGAGTTGCCGGGTCGGGCAGCCGAGTCCCGGGGTCGGGCAGCTGAGTTGCGGGTCAGGCAACCGAGTCCCGGGGTTGGGCACCCGAGTTGCCAGGTTGGGCGGCTGAGTTGCCGGGTCGGGCAGCTGAGTCCCGGGGTCGGGCAGCTGAGTTACCGGTTGGTGGGCGAGTTGCCGGTTCCGGTTCAGCGAGTTGCCGGTTGGCAGGGGTCCCCGGCTACATCGGAACGCTCTGGGTGGTCGGCTTGGCAGGGCTGGGCCCGGCGTTCCGCGGCAACGGCTGTGGACAGGTGCCCAGTGCACGATCGCGGGGCGCGGCCTGCCCACAACCGTGCACCGGGCAGGGGACGTCACCTTGGCAGGTGGTCCGGCTGCAGTTGGCCCGAACCGGGATTCGGTTGCTGGAGTTGGCAACTCGGCTGCTAGGGCCGGCGGCTCGGTTGCTGGGGTTGGCAACTCGGCTGCTGGAGCCGGGAACTCGGGGCCGCACTGGCGCCTGGCGTGCTGGGCCGGCGACTGGGGTTGCCGGGGGTTGGCAACTCGGCTTGCTAGGCCGGCAACTCGGGTGCTGGGGTTGGCAACTTAGTTGCTCAGGCCGGGGTTCGGGTTGCTGGAGCCGGGAACTCGGGGCCGCACTGGCGACCCGGGTGCTTGAGGCCAGCGACTCGGTTGGCGGGGTTGGCAACTCGGGTGTTGGGCCTAGCAATTCGGTTGCTGGAGTTGGCAACTCGGCTGCTGGACGCGGTGAATCGGGTGCTGCAGCTGGGAACTCGGGTGTTTGAGTTGGTGACTGGGGTGCTGCAGATGGGCGCGCGGGTGTCTGAGTTGGCGACTCGGGTGCTGGAGCCGGGAACTCGGGTGTGGGGGTGCGGGGTGGGGTGGGGTGGGTGGGGTTAGGGGGTGCCGTAGTTGGTGGCGCCGGCCCAGGGGTCGGGGGTCCTGGCCTCGTCGATGTTGATGCCCTTGTCGGGGGCGGAGCTGAGGTTGACCGCGACGGTGACGCCGGAGGCGAGCGCGATTCCCCCAACTACGGCGACGATTGCGCCGATGATCAATCGCACGGCTACTCCCTTGTCCTGGTTCGCTGGGCGGGGCTCAATTTACCGGTCGGTAACCCCCACCACAACAGGGAACTTGCTATCAAGATGATCGCGGCGAGGTCGCCGGACAGTATCAGAGCAGCGGGCGGACCGGGGGGGTTGTAGGGGTGCGCCTGGCCGGGTAGGCGGTAGAGCGTGAGCCAGCGGCCGTCGAACACGGTGACCGCGCCGGGCGGGATGGGGGCGGCGCGCCAGCCGGCGGTGCCTTTCTCGAGGAGCAGCCAGGTGATGCCGGCTCGGGTGAGGGCGGCGGCGTCGGGGAGGGCGGCCCTGAGCTCGGGGATCCGGCGGTCCTCGCCGGGTACCGGGCGGCCGCCGACGAACAGGGTGTCGTCCAGCACGGTGGGGCGGGTGAGGACCCGCGGCGCGGGGTCGAGTTGGGTGCGCCAGGCGTTCCAGTCGAACTGGCGGAACGAGCCGAGGGGCAGGGTGAGCACGTCACCGGGGCCGGGGTCGGCGGCGATGATCTCGCGGACCCGGGTCCAGTCCGGGGGGTAATGCACGGTGGTGAGGCGGCCGAACCCGGCGAAGGCCAGGTCCGGCAGGAGCGCGATCGGGAACAGCGCGGCGACGACGAGGACGAGGCGCGGGCCCGCGGTGGTGGTCAGCCAGCGGCCGGCGGCTTCGGCGGCGAGGGCGAAGCCGAGCGCAAGCGGCAGCGCCCACCAGGCGATCCAACGCTGGGAGTCGCGCAGTACCGCGAAACCGGGGCCGTGCTCGGTGAGCCAGCGCATCAGCGCGGTGCCGGCCGGGAAGGTGGGCAGGGCGGCCAGCAGCACGCCGAACGCACCGAGCAGCACCAGCGCCCGGGCCGGCGCGACGCCCCAACGGTGGGCCAGCACCCGCAGGCCGAGCAGCGCCGCGGCGACCATGGCCAGCGTGAGCAGCGGCAGCACCGGGTTGCTCCGGCTGACCGGGGTCACCTCCGAGTTCCACACCCCGCCGAGGCCGAGCAGGGTCACCACGGCGGTGCCCCAGTTCTCCGCCCGCGCGGCGAACGCGGCCACGCCGTCCGGGGAGGCGGCCGACGCGCCGGGGTGCAGCAGGCCGGGCAGCAGCCACGGCGCGTTCAGCACCAGCATGACGCCGGCCACGAACGGCAGCCGGCGCCGGCCGGCGGCGGCCATCGCGGTCAGCGCGGCCAGAATGCCACCCGGCGCGGTGAGCACGGCCGGAACGCTGGCCAGGACCAGGCGGGCGCCGGCCTTCGGCACACCCTGCCGCAGGTCCAGGCCGAACCGGAAGATCCACGGCAGGCAGGCGTAGGCCAGCAGCAGTTGCCAGTGCCCGATGAACAGCCGCTCGGCCACGTAGGCGCTCCAGGCGTAGGCCAGCGCGGCGACCACCCTGGTGCCCACCGACTCGGTCGGCACCAGCCGCCCGGCGCCGAGCGCGGCGAAGAACAGCGCGGCGGCCAGCGCCAGCTTCTGCACGATGTCGCCGGGCACCAGCCAGGTGGCGAACGCGACCACCGCGTCCGACGGCACCGACCGGGGCAGCATCGAGCCGAGGCCGAGGCTGTCCGGCAGCAGCGTGTGCCGCGGCGCGAACACCATGTCGTAGGCGAGCACGAACCCGCGCCCGAGCACCGGCGCCAGCACCGCCAGCGCCACCGCCAGCGCCACCGCCGGCAGCACCCACCGGTGCGCGCCGACCGGCCGCGCCGCCGGCTCCGCGCCGGCGGTCACGCCCGGCCCGGGGCGGGTTCCGGCTCCGGCACGGGTTCCGGCGCGGGCTCCGGTTCAGGTGCCGGCACCGGTTCGGACGCAGGTTCCGGTTCGGCTTCGGGCTTCGGCTCGGGTTCCGGTTCCACTACGGAAATCGGCTCGGTTCGCGGTTCGGGCTCGGGATCCGGATCGGACTCGGGCCAGGGTCCGGACCCGGATCCGGGACCGGATTCCGGTGCGGGCCGGCGGGTTCGTCGCCCACGCACCCCGAACCAGTCCACGCAGGCCGCGACCACCGCGGCCACCGACAGCAGCACGCCGGCCTGGGCGACGTACCCGTACGCCCAGCCCTGCTGGTGTCCGAGCAGCCGGCCGGCGACCGCGACCGCGGTGGCCACCGCCATGCCGCCGAACGCGATCAGCTCCGCCGACCGCGGCCACAGCGCGCGCAGCAGCAGGCAGCCGATCAGCAGCACCACCGGCAGCATCCCGCCGAGCACGGCGATCAGCCCGACCATCAGCACCGGCACCCATCGGCACCGGCCCGGCCGGACCGGCTCGAACCGCCGCCGCCGCACCGGAAGCGCGACCACGACCAGCAGCAGGAGCACCGCGATCGCCCCGGCCAGCAGCCGGTTGCGGTAGTCGGTGTCCGGCACGAACTCCAGCCGCACCAACCCGCCGGCCCCCTCCGGCAGCACCCAGGCCTGCTGCCAGCCGTCCACCCGGGTGCGCGTCAGCTGCTGACCGTCCACCGTGGCCACCCAGCCGTCGTTGGCGTTCTCCCGCACGCTCAGCAGCGCGGCCGGACCGGGACCCACCTCGATCTCGCGGTGCGTCTCATCCCACTGGCGCACCGAGAAATCGCGGTGCTGTGGCGCGCCGGTCGGCCGCCCGGTCATGCTCAGCGAGAGGTCCTGGACCACGAACGACAGCGATCGTTCGGTGCGCAGCTCGTGCTCCCCGGCCGGAAGGTCGACGCCCTCGGCCAGGTCCGAACAGGTGCCGAAGGGCAGCGGCCGGTGCCCCGTGACATCCCCCAGCGTTCCGGAAACCGTTGTGTCGTAAGTGAACCCGTCGATCTCCAGCTTCGGTCCGGCGCCGCACGGCACGGTGAACGGGGTGTCCGCGGCCAGCCGATCGGCCATTTCGTCCACACCGGACAGTCGCAGATCGCCGATGCCGGCCGGGTTGCGTTCCCGGGCCGGGCCGAGCGAGGTGGCCGCCGTCGCCCCGCTCACCCGCAGCACCGTGATCTCCACCTGGTCGGTGGTCAGCCGCAGGTCCGCGACCCCGTCCCCGGTCAGCGCCACGGTCCGGAACTCGGTCGGCGTTCGAATGTCCACTTCGGACGGACGGGCCGCGCCGGACGCGGGCGGGGTGGTGAGCCGGATGCCGGTGATCGTGCGCGGCTGCGGCCAGCGCAGCCGCAGCGTCGGCCGGACGTCGGTCACCTCGGCGATCCAGGTGGTGTTCGGGTCGCCGTCCACCGCGGCCAGCGGCCCGGCGGCCGGGTCGCCGGCAAGTTGGGACGAGGCGGACACCTGGTACCCGTCCGGGGTCACCGGGCTGATCCCGCCCGCGGCCGGCAGCACGGTCCCGGTCACCCGGTAGTTCGCCGTGCTGCTGCTGGGAAACAGCCGGTGGATGCCGTCCGGCTCCTCGCCGTCCTTGGCCAGACTCGGGTGGCAGCGCTGACCGCGCTCGTCGGACACGCAGGCGTAGCGCGGCTGGGTGTCCCGGGTGAACGTGTAGCTCGCGAACTGTTCCCGGTCCGGCCGGGCGTCCGCCGGCACCTGCAGTGCCCGGTGCGCGGTGATGCCCGGGATGGTCAGCTCGGTGATGCCGACGTTGCCGTTCTGCCGGTTCCCGCTGACCGAGAGCACCGTGACCCGGACCTTGTTGGTCAGCCCCGGCGGGGTGGCCAGCACCTGCGGCTCCGCGGCCTCGGTCACGTCGTGGTCCACCGAGCCCGCGTCGGTGGTGATCCGGACCCGGGTGACCGGCCAGCCCACCCGGAGGTCGAAGACCAGCTGCAGGGTGATGTTCTCGACCTGGCGCGGGGTGTCCAGGTCGACCTGGAGCCACTCCCCGGCCGGGCCGGTGAAGCTCGACGAGTGCCACGCGGTGCGGGTGTCGCCGTCGATGGCGGCGAACGGCTGGCGGGACGGCTCGGTCCCGCTCGCGGCGTCGGCGAAGCTCACCGCGGTCGACGCGGAGACCCCCCGGACGCCGCGGAACGCGGCCGTCGTCTGGTGCCGCGTTCCCTGGAACGGCAACAGGTCCACCGCCGGCCGGGGTTGCCGGACCGGCTCGTCGGCGGTCATCGTCTGGCTCAGGTTGTCCCGGGCCCGGCCGACGTTGCGCTCCCGGTACCGCAACCCGTCGGTGATCAGCCACTCGTCGGCAGCGGGCGCGCCGCCGTCCCCGGCCAGCACCGTGGGCCGGTCCGGGTCCAACTGGCCCGAACCGAGCAGCGGCAGCAGCGACTCCGGCCCGCCGCTGACCGTCACCGCGTCCCGCTCGGCCACCACGCTCACCGGCTGGACCGCCCGGTCCACCTCGAAGATCTCCACCGCCTGCGCGGGCGGCGCGGACCGGTCCACCGGGTTGACCGCCGACCGCGCACCCGGCGTCAGCTCGGGTCCGAACCCGGCCACCCGGCTGATCCCCGGCGACGCGGCCAGCCCGGCGCGCAGCATCGTCATGGACAGCGAGACGCCGCCGGTCCGGTCGAGGTCGTTGCGCACCAACAGGAACCGGTAGCCGGCCCGGGCCAGGTAGTCGGCGAGTCCCGGCGCGCCGCGCCCGGCGGCCAGCACGTCCTCGACCGCGTCCATCACCCGGGTGTTGCCCTCCGAGCCCAACGGGATCTGGCTGCGCACCCCCCACGGCGCGCCGGCAAGCGGCTGCGCCGGCTCGTCGACCGTGCGCCCCCAGGTGTACTCGCCGAACCCGGACGCCGGCAGCAGCAGCGTGCGCGAGGCCGGGTCGGTGGTGCTCAGCCAGGTCATCGCCGAGCGCCAGTACTGCGGCACCTCGTCCCAGCCCGGGCCGGGCCGCAGGGTGCCCAGCCACGCCGGCGCGGCCAGCACCAGCACCAGCAGGAACCCCACGGCCAGCCGGGCCCTGGTGGCCACCACCGTGGACCGGGTGCCGACCAGCCAGGGCAGCTTGCCGGACACCGCGTGCATGAACGCCAGCATCAGCGGCAGCCGCAGCACCGGCTCGAACTTGTGCACGTTGCGCAGCGGGGCCAGCGGACCGTCCAGCAGCGGCCGGACCACGCCGGCAAGCGGACCGTCAAGCGTGCCGGCGTAACCGATGGTCAGCAGGGTGATCCCGGTGAGCACGGCCAGCGCCAGGAACCGGCGCTCGGGCAGGCCGACCCGGGCCAGGCCGGCCAGTCCGATCGCGGCGACCAGGCCGGTGGCCAGCATCAGCACCGGGTTGTCGATCAGCAGGTGCCCGGACGGCCACCACGGCTCGCCGGACACCACGTAGGCCACCCACTGGTTGGTGCCGCGAACCGCCTCGTAGAGCGACATCGGCGCGGTGGTGTCGGCGGCCGACTCGATGTAGTCCAGGAACGGCAGGCTGTACTGGCCGAGCAGCAGCAGCGGCAGGATCCACCAGAGCGTGGCGGCCAGCACCGCGCCGCACCACCAGAGCACCAGCTTGACGTGCTGCCGGGTCCATTTCCGGGTGAGCAGCCACAGCGCCGGCAGCGGCAGCACCATGACCACCATCGACGCATTGATCCCGCCGATGCACAGCACGGCGAGCGCGGACAGGCCCGCGGCCCGGCGCGGCGAGCCGATCCGCCCGGCCCGCACCAGCGGCAGCATGATCCACGGCAGCAGCACGGCCGGCAGCATCTCCGCGGACACCGGCCCGATCTCGGTGAGCACCCGGGGCGCGACGGCGTAGCCGAGCGCGCCGGCCAGCCGCGCCGGTTCTGTCCCGATCCGCAGCGCCCTGGCCAGCAGCAGGGCACCACCGAACGCCAGGCACAGCAGCAGCGCGCACCAGATCCGCTGGGTGATCCACGGCGGCAGCCCGAGCGCGTGGCCGGCGGCGAAGAACGGGCCCATCGGGAACAGGTAGCCGTAGGCCTGGTTCTGCAGCTCGCCGGCGTAGGCCTGCGGGTTCCACAGGTGCAGCGCGCGCGCCAGGAACCCGACCGGGTCGACCACCAGGTCGAGCTTGGTGTCGAAGGTGGTGCGGCCGGGGCGCTGCAGGAAGGACACCGCGACCAGGCCGAGCATGATCCACGCGGCCGGCGTGCGCGGCAGCGTGGCCAGCCACGTCCCGACCGACCGGGGCAGCCGGCGTAACCGCCTGCGCCAGGTGTTGCGGTGCCTGGGTCGCGGCGGAGCGGGGGGAGCGGCGGTGGTAACCATGGGCAGGGCGGGAACCTTACTTCGGCGTGCTAGGCACGGGGCACCCCGACCTCGAGCTTCACCACGCACACCGGTGCCACCCCGATCGCCCGGCGCAGCGTGACGGTGTCGAACAACCCCTCGACGGGTACGTGGAGCACGTGGACGCCGCGCTCGAACTCGACCCGGACCACCATGTCGGCCACGCTCACCCATCCCTCGCCGCTGTCCGCGGTGTAGTACTCCAGCCGGGCGACGAACCTGCCGAACACGGCTCCGGTCAGCCGGACCGCGGTCGGCGCCTCGCTCACCAGGTGGCCGCAGTCCTTCTGGGTGCCAGGTATACCTGGCGCGCCGTTTTCCACGCGTTTGATCGGGTGCGGCCGGCCGTTCTCGTCGAGCAGGTGCATGGTCTCGGCCGGCTGGTCGAACCGGGGCGGCCCGGGCAGCAGGCCGAGCACCCGGGACGGCCGGGCGTCGGCGACGAACAGGTCGAGCAGGACCCGGTTCGGCACCGGGCCGTCGTAGATCACCATGTCGGGGTTGCCGGCCAGCTCCGCCCGGGCGGTGGCGACGTAGTCCCGGGCCGCGCCGGTCGGCGCGACCGCCGCAAGGCGCAGGTGGCTGACCGTCGCGCTGATCATGAACGCGATCGTGAGCCCGGCGACGGCGAGCGCGGCCGGCCTGCGGATCCGCTGCGCCGTGAGCGCGGGCTCCGGCTCCGGGTCCGGTGCGCCGATCTCGCGCGGGGTGAGGAACGCGAACGTGCCGAACAGCGCCGCGACCGGGACCGCGTCGGCCACGTACCGGGGGTCGGTGCCCACGATCAGGCCGACCAGCGACAGCCGGGTCACGGCCAGCAGGACCAGATCCACGGCCAGGTAGGCGGCCAGCATCAGCCAGGCCATCCCGGCCCGGCCGCGGCCGCGGACCAGTCCGGCCACCACGATCGCCGCGGCGACCACCAGCACGGCGATCCGCACCCCGACCGGCGGCGGCGCCCAGGACACGCCCCCGCCGGATCCGACGAGCGGCCCGCCGAACAGCCCGGGCAGGAACGTGTCCACGAACATCCCGCGGGCCAGGTCGCCGAACCCGGCGCGCTGGGCGCCGGCGCTCCCGGCGGTCGTGGTGCTGCTGACGTAGAGCCCGGCGTAGCCGGCGAGCAGGGCCGCGTGCGCCAGCCACACCGGCGGGTACCGGCGCAGCGCCGTGCCGAGGCCGGTGCCGCCCGGGGTCAGCAGCACGGTCACGGCCAGCAGCAGGGCCGGGAACAGCACCGCCTTCTCGTAGAAGGCCAGCCCGGCCAGCGTCCACAGCAGCGCGTACACCGCGTGCCGGCGCCGCCCGTCGCGCAGGTACCGCACGTGCGCGCCGAGTGCGCCGATCATGGTGAGCAGCAACGGGATCAGCTGCACCGCGTAGGCCCACCACAGGGTGGGCAGCAGGATCAGCGGCGAGCAGGTGAACACCGCGAACGCCGGCACCAGCGCCCAGCGCCGGCCGAAGCAGTCGACCAGCAGCCGCCAGAACAGCCAGCAGGAGGCCGCCTGCATGGCCAGCACCGGCAGCATCGCCGCGGTGAAGCTCAGCGGGGCCAGCGCGGTCACCAGCCAGGCCAGCAGGAACATCCCGGGTGCCAGGTGCTCGCCGTTGTAGGCCTGGAACAGGTAGTCCAGATCGAGCGGACCGGCCTGGGCGGCCCGGTAGGTGATGATGAAGTCGTCCTGCCAGAAGAACCCGCGCAGCACGGCCACGGCATGCACGGCGAACGGCACCAGCGCGACCAGCAGCACCACCGCGGTCAGGGGAACTCCGCGCCGGGGTGCCGGTTCGCCGGACTCCGGCGCCGGCACCTGCGTCACGGGCGGATTGAGGGTCATCGCACACCTTCTAGCAGCCGGATCGGCCGCTCGCTAGAGTCCAGCGCGTTCGTTTCGCCACGTTGAGGCAGGTACTGCGGATGGAACCGGTGGGCGCGTCCGATTTCGACCGGGCCTGGGAGTTGGCCGAGGCCATTCCCGGCTGGCTGACCCGGGACCAGGCGCACACCCTCTGGGACGCGGCGCTGCGGCTCGCGCCCGGCGACACGATCGTCGAGATCGGCAGCCATCAGGGCCGGTCGACGGTGGTGCTGGGCACCGCGGCCCGGGCGGTCGGCGCCCGGGTGGTCGCGGTCGACGCGTTCGTCGGCTGGCTGGGCGGCGCGTCGATCCGGGAGCGGTTCGAGGCCAACATGGCCGCCGCCGGACTGCGGGACGTGGTCGAGTTGGTGGTGGGCTTCAGCACCCGGCTGCGTCCCGGCTGGGACCGGCCGGTCGCCATGCTCTACGTGGACGGAAAGCACGACTACTGGACCTACACCGACGACCTGCGCTGGTCCGCGTACATGCCGCCGGGCGCGGAGATCCTGGTGCACGACTGCTACTCCTCGGTCGGCGTCACGCTCGGCACGCTGGCCAAGGTGCTGGCCGGCGTCCGCTACACCTACCTGGACCGGGCCGGGTCGCTGGCCCGGTTCGTGCTGCGTCGCCCGTCGGTCACCGACCGGCTGCGGGTGCTGCGCGAGCTGCCCTGGTTCACCCGCAACGTGCTGATCAAGACACTGTTGTACCTGCGGCTGCGTCCGGCCGCCCGGCTGCTCGGGCACCACGCCACACACGCGCCGTATTAGTTTCGGGGGGTCAACGGCCGTTGCCGGCCTTGCAGGTGGGCGGCTGGCAGAGCATCTTCGACAGCGAGGCGTAGAAGATCTCGTTGATCTTCGTGGGGTCCGGGGTGACGAACGCCGCGCCCCCGGTCGGCTCGGCGATCGCCTTGAGCTCGGCCTGGGACACGCCGTCGCCGATGCCGATCGCGGTCAACAGCAGCGGCCGCTTGGGGTCCTGCAGCTTCTTCAGCTCGACGAGCAGCTGCTCCAGCGTGATGCTGTCCTTGTCGTCGTTCTTCCCGTCGGTCAGCACGGTCACCACGTTGATCCGGCCCGGCTCCCAGTTGGCTCGTGCGTCCTGCATGGCGGCCAGCACCGAGTCGTACAGGCCGGTGCCGCCGCCCTCCTTGGCCTGCACCGACTTCAGCGTGTCGATCGCGCCCGCGGCCAGGTGCTCGGCGACGGTCCGCATCGGCAGCAGCACGGTGTAGTCCCGGTCGCCGTCCAGCTTGGTGGAGAACGTCCACCAGCCGATCTTGGTGGTCGGCTTGAACAACCCGGTGCCCTGCACCGCTGCCTGCATGGTCAGATCCATCCGGGTCTTGCCGGTGCCCGGGACCGGCTCGGCCATCGAGCCGGACACGTCGATCAGCACCTGCACCCGGCCGCTGAGGTTGACCGCGGCCCAGGTGTTGAGCACGGCAAGGCCGTCCGCCGGGTCCGGAACCGGAACCCGGTTCAGCGGCTCGCTGCTGGTGCGCTGGTCCTGCGTCCGCTCGCGCAGCGACTTGCCGTCCGGAGTGCGGAAGCCGGCGTCGGCGAGCGCGTCGGCGGTCTCCTGGTTCTGCAGCAGCTCGAGGAACTTCTGGGCCACCTCGCGCTTGGCCTCGGAGGCCTCCGGCAGCACCACGTACGGGTAGTCAAGGGACGGCACCGGGGAGTCGGCGTAGGCGGCGACCAGCAACCCGCCCTCCTGCCGGACGTTGTGCCGCAGCAGGGCGTTCTCCGAGATCGGGAACCCGTCCAGCGGGGCGGCCTGGCTGGTGCCGCCGGGCAGCCGGGCCAGCAGCTCCGAGTTCGCGGCCAGCGTGTTCGGGGCGAGCTTGCGCATCGCAGCGGTGCCGGCGGCGGCCGGGTCGGCCGCGTTCTTGACCACGTCGCGCAGTCCGAACAGGGTCGAGATGCCGACCGGATCCTTTGCCGGGTCGGGCATTCCGAGCGTGACCGGGGAGTTCGGGCCGAGCAGCGTGGCCCAGCCGATCTTCTCGTTCGGCCAGCCCAGCTCGGTGGCCTTCTCCTCGGTGAGCCCGATGACCACCGGCGAGCTGGCGATCGAGGTGCCTTCGATCGGGGAGTTCCAGGCGCCCTTGTCCTGGGCGCGCTGCAGCCACATGGTCGACTCGGGGATCCACACGTCGGGCGGCTCGGTGCCGTCGGAGACCGCGAGCGACTCGGCGGTGACCGCGGAGTCGCGCTGCGAGACGTTGACCTTGTAGCAGCCCGGGTTGCCTGCTTCCGCGGCCTTGCGGCCAGCCTGGGTGACGGTCGGCGCGATGTCCGGCGCCGCGGTCACGTTCAGCGTTGTGACCACGTCACAACCGGAGGCCTGCAACCGGTCGCGCAGGAAGTCGAAGGTGAACCAGCCGATCAGAAGAACGACGAGCAGAACGCTCAAGAGCAACACCGGCGAACGCTTTGACCGCCGGGTGGTCGACGAGTGCCGCCCCATCGCCGTTAGTCCTCCATCCACCCCGATGCGAGATCAAAATCACTCTTTGCTGGGCCGTGACCTTACTCGCGCCTACGCCAAAAGCGAGGGGCAATCACGTTCCCTGTGGTGCGGACAACCGTCCGCGCTAGGCCGTTCGGCGTAACCGGGTGAGTAGGGTGACCAGACGACTGCGCCCCGTTAGTTGCCTTCGTCGGCAACTACCCACCGGATACAAGGCCTGCCAAGCAGTTATTGCTGGTCCCCGAAATCAAGAGTACAGAGCCTCTACATCACTTGCGAAGTCCTTCATGATGACGTTCCGCTTGAGTTTCAGAGAGGGCGTGAGATATCCGTTCTCCGGCGTGAACTCGACGGCCAGGATCCGGAATTTGCGGACCGACTCGGCCTGCGAGACGGCCGCGTTGCCGTCGTCGACCGCCTGCTGCAGTTCGGCCAGCAGATCCGTGTCCTGCGACAGGTCGGCCACCGAGGCACCGACCGCCTTGCCGCGTGAGGTCTTCCAGTAGGAGAAGTAGTCCATGTCGATGGTCACCAGGGCGGCCACGTACTTCTGCCCGTCGCCGACCACCATCGCCTGCCCCACAAGCGGATGGGCCGAGATCCGGTCCTCGATCACCGACGGCGCGACGTTCTTGCCGCCGCTGGTGATCAGGATTTCCTTCTTGCGGCCGGTGATCCGCAGGTAGCCGTCCCCGTCCAGGTCGCCGAGATCGCCGGTGTGGAACCAGCCGGCCTCGTCGATGGCCTCCTTGGTCGCCGACTCGTTCTGCCAGTAGCCGGTGAAGATGCCGCCGCCGCGCAGCAGGATCTCGCCGTCGTCGTCGATCCGGACCGACGTGCCGGGCAGCGGCTGCCCCACCGTGCCCAGCTTGACCTTCTCCGGAGAGTTGACCACCGAGGCCGCCGTGGACTCGGTCAGGCCGTAGCCCTCGAAGATGATCAGTCCGATGCCGCGGAAGAAGTGCGCGATCCGCGGGGACAGCGCCGCGCCGCCGGAGATGGCGTAGCGCACCTTGCCGCCGAGCGCGTCCCGCAGCTTGCCGTACACCAGGCGGTCGAACACCGCGTGCTTGAGCCGCAGGCCCAACCCGGGCTTGCCGTCCGCCTCGCTGTAGGCCACCGCGGTGCTCACCGCGAGGTCGAAGATCTTGCCCTTGCCCGAGGCGTTCGCCTTCTGCCGGGCGCCGTTGTAGACCTTCTCCAGCACGTAGGGCACGGACAGGATGAAGGTCGGCTTGAACTGGACCAGGTTGTCGGTCAGCGTCTTCACGTCGGCCCAGTGCCCGACCGTCGCCCGCGCCATGAACGAGGCCACCTCGACCATCCGGCCGAACACGTGCGCGATCGGCAGGAACAGCAGGGTCGCGGCGTCCCCGGTCTTGAACAGCGGGGTGAGGTACTCCGTGGCGTTGCCGCACGCGGACAGGAAGTTGCGGTGGGTGAGCACGCAGCCCTTCGGCCGGCCGGTGGTGCCCGAGGTGTAGATGATCGTGGCCAGGTCGTCCGGGGTGACCGCACCGCGCCGGGCGTCCACCTCGTCCGTCGCGATGTCGCGCCCGGCCTGGCCGAGTTGCGCCACGGCGCCGTCGTCGAGCTGCCACACCTCACGCAGCGCCGGCACCTGCGACCGGATGCCGGCCACCTTGGCCGCGTGCTCCGCGTTCTCCACGATGACGGCGACCGCGCCGGAGTCGTACAGGATCCACTGGATCTGCTCCGCCGAGGAGGTGACGTAGATCGGGACCGGCACCGCGCCTGCCGCCCAGATCGCGAAGTCGAACAGGGTCCACTCGTAGCGCGTCGCGGCCAGGATGGCCACCCGGTCGCCGGCGCCGATGCCGGAGGCCATCAGGCCCTTGGCCACCGTGACGACCTCGTCGCGGAACGTGGTGGTGCTGACGTCGGTCCACGCGTCGCCGGTCTTGCGCCGAAACACCACGGCGTCGGGCGCCTCGTCGGCATTGCTGAAGACGAGATCGGCCAGCCCGCCACTCTCGGGAATCGTGAACCGCGAGGGAACCGCGAGCTCGCGCATGATGTGTGTCCTCCGTCCGGCTACCTTTCGGTAACTTGACCCGTATCTTGCCCGCAACACGACGGAAAGGCCACCTCCGGGGGGGAGATGGCCTCCGTGACCTGCGGTTATGCGGGTCTAGATGGTGATCCGCCATGAGTCGACGAACCCGGTGTCCAACCGGGCGGCGTCCCGGACCCGCAGGTTCCAGGTGCCGTTGGCCACCTCGCTGGCCAGGTTCACCGTGTAGGTCTGGTCCAGGTTGTCGGCGCTGCCGCCGGTGCGGTTGTGGAGGTTGTAGACCGAACCGTCCGGCGCGACCAGGTCGACCACCAGGTCACCGCGGAAGGTGTGCCGGATGTGCACCTCGACCGTGCTGGTGGCACCGGCGTTGCCCGCCGCCCCGGACACCGTGATCGGGCTGTTCGCCGTGCCCAGGTCCGGGATCGCCACGTCGGTCGTGCTCTCGAAGGACCGGCCGGGCGGCGGCGGGGGCGGCGGGGTGCCGCCGAGGCTGTCCGCGGCCGCGTTGATCTCCGCGGCGAACGTGCTCACCTCGGTGTAGACGCCGGGGGCGCGCGGCCGGGCACAGCCGATGCCCCAACTGGTGATGCCGACCTGGATCCACTCGTTGTTGTTGTCCCGCCGGAACATCGGGCCGCCGGAGTCACCCTGGCAGGTGTCCGTGCCACCGTTGTCCCAGTTGCCGGCGCAGATCTCCTCACCGAAGATCAGTCCGCTGTAGCCGCTGGCGCCGGCGCACTGGGTGTCGGTGATGAACGGCACGTCGGCCTTGAGCAGGAACCGCTGCTGGCCACCGCCCTGGCTGGCCGCGCCCCAGCCGGCCACGGTGAACGTGCCGCTGTTGAACGCATTGGTGGTGGCGATCCGCATCAGCGGCAGATTGAACGCGGACTGCACCCGGATCAGCGCCCAGTCCCGGCCGTCGCCGTCGTAGTCCGGCGCCTGGTGCACGTAGTTGGACCGGATCGCCACCCGGGCCGGGTCCTGCAGGTCCACCGCGGCGCCGGTGGCCGTGATGTTGGCGTTGTCGCCGGTGCCGTTCACGCAGTGCGCCGCGGTCAGCACGATGTTCGGCCGGATCAGGCTGCCGCCGCAGCCCATGGACAGCCGGATCATCCAGGGGAACTCACCCTGTGCGGCCCGGACACCGCCGACGACCTGGGGGAACACGTCGTCCGGCGTGGGGTCGGCGGACGCGGTGGCGGTGCCTGCGGTGCTGATCACCGCCGCGAGGCCGGCGGCGAGAACGCCGGCTCTGGTCAGTACTGAGCGCATGGTCAAGGCAGGGTCCTTCCGGGCAGGAATGTGGGGGAGTGGCCGAGCTACGCCACGTTTCATCAGCCGACGGCACATGATCGTGACGCGGCCCGACCGGCGCTGCGTTTCCCGTTTTTCGCGGTTAGAGCGTGAGCTTCCAGGAGTTGATGAATCCGGTGTCCAGCCGGGCGGCGTCCCGGACCCGCAGGTTCCAGGTGCCGTTGGCCGCCTCGGTGGCCAGGTTCACCGTGTAGACCTGGTCCAGGTTGTCGGCGCTGCCGCCGGTGCGGTTGTGCAGGTTGTAGACCGAACCGTCCGGCGCGACCAGGTCGACCACGAGGTCACCGCGGTAGGTGTGCTGGATGTGCACCTCGGCGGTGCTGTTCGCCAGCGCGTTGCCCGGCACGCCGGACACCGTGATCGGGCTGTTCACCGTGCCCAGGTCCGGGATCGTCACGTCGGTGGCGTTCTCGAAGCTGCGTCCGGGCGGCGGCGGGGTGCCGTCACAGGTCAGGCCGAGGACCCGCTTCGGGCAGTCGGCGTAGTCCAGCAGCAGCAGCACGGCGGACCGGTTGCGGGTGGTCTCCCGGGTGATCACCTCGTCCGGCGGGTAGAAGCCGCCGCCACCGCTGGCCGGGTACATCTCGAAGGTGTACGAGTAGATCCGCTGGTTGCCCCACAGCCAGTCGTCGATCGAGCCGTCGGTGATGTAGAGGTCGGAGGCCTGCTCCGGGGTGTAGCCGTTGGTGGCCGCCATCTGCTGGCCCAGCGCGGCATGCGTGTTGTACTCCTCCTGCGACATGCCGGGCGCGGTGTTGGCGGTGGTGTAGCCGTACGGCCAGAGCACCAGTTCGCTGTACGTGTGGAAGTCGATGCCGATCTTGATCTGCTGAACGCCGCCGACCACGCGGGTGCGCACGAAGTCGGCCACCACCCGCACCTCCGGGGCGGACTCGGCCGACGGGCCGCGGTAGGTCTCACTGCCGGTGCTGCCGGACGACCCGCCGCAGCAGCCCCAGTTGAAGTTCCAGTTGCGGTTGAGGTCGGTGCCCACGTTGGACGATCCGGTGTTCGGCTGGCGGTTCTTGCGCCACGACCGGTAACCGGTGCCGGTGGCGATGTCGTACTCGCCGCCGTCCGGGTTCATGTCCGGGACGATCCAGATCTCGCGGCCGTTCACCAGGTTGCGCACCCGGGTGTCGGTGCTCTCCACCAGTTCGTGCACGAGGTAGACGGCCATCTCGACGGTGAGGTGCTCGCGGGCGTGCTGGTGGTGGGTGAACAGCACCTCGGGCTCGTTCTCGTCCACCGCGACGTTGTCGGAGATCTTGAGCGCCCAGATCTCCCGGCCCTGGAAGCTGGTGCCGATCACCTGCTTGCTGATCAGGGTGGGGTTGGCGGCGATCACCTGGTCGATCTCCGCGGTCATCTCGGCGTAGTTGTGGTAGTTCGAGTCGGCCGGCGGGAAGTCCAGCGGAGCCGCCTCGTTCTCGCCGGTGGTCCGCGGGGTGTCCAGTTCGACCTGGAAGCCGAGTGCCTGGATCTTGGCGATCTCCTCCGGGGTGGCGGTGATCAGCAGCCGGCTGTCCTCCGGTCCGTTGATCGCCGCGCCGGTGCCGGCGATCGCGTTGCGCGCAGCCAAGGTGGTGACGCCGAGGACGCTGTACTCGGCGCTGGTTCGCTCCTCGGCGCCGGGCTGCGCCCGGTCACCCGCGGCCATGCCCGGACTCATCGACATGACGATTGCCGCGGCGGCGATGATCCCGCCGGCCATGGTGAAACGTTTACGATTCAACGAGTTGCCTCCCGCAGGGAGCGCCGGCCGGCCGGCGCTGGAGGTGGTACCCGGCACCCGGGGTTGATTGATGTTCACCTGGGTGTCCAGGTGCCACAAGCCGGCAAACAGGTGGAATCCTGTTTTAACAGTTCACAGTGTTCGGTGCGGGCGATGCCAATTCCACTGTGTTCACCCGATCGGGGCGATTACCGGATCCGCAACCGGCGCAACGCTTTCAGCGCCCCGACCAGCACCCGGGCGTACACCCGGAACGGCAGCCAGCGCGGCACCCCGAGCACCGGTATCCGCTGCACCGCCACGGTCTGCGCCTCGGTGTACTTCAGCAGACCCTCCGCGCCGTGCCGCCGGCCGAGACCGGAGGCACGCATTCCTCCCATCGGAGCATCGGTGCTGCCGTAGGCCGAGTTCACCGCGTCGTTGACGTTGACCGTGCCGGCCCGCAGCCGGGGGGCGACCGCGGCCGCGCGGCGGGCGTCGCCGAGCACGCTGGCGTTGAGGCCGAAGGCGCTCTGGTTGGCCAGCAGCACGGCCTCGTCGAGGGTGCGGTACGGGTACAGGGAGACCACCGGGCCGAAGGTCTCCTCGGTGTGGCACAGCATGTCCGGGTTGACCTCGGCCAGGACGGTCGGCTCGTAGAAGTACGGGCCGAGGTCCGGGCGGGGCCGGCCGCCGGACAGCACCCTTGCCCCCTTTGCCCGCGCGTCGTCGACGTGTTCGCTGACCCGTTTGAGCTGTGCCGCCGAGACCAGCGAGCCGACGTCGAAGCCGTAGTCGTAACCAGCACCGAGCCGCAGGTTCTCGGTGACCGCGACCAGCCGCTTGGCGAACGCGTCGAATGTCGGTTCGGGAACGTAGATGCGCTCCATCGACAGGCACAGCTGACCGGCGTTGGCGAACGCGCCGCGCGCGGCGATCGCGGCGGCCCGGTCCAGCGGGGCGTCGTCCAGCACGATCATCGGGTTCTTGCCGCCCAGCTCCAGCGAGCAGCCGATCAGCCGCTCGGCGGCGCGGGCGGCCACCTCGATGCCGGTCCGGGTGGAGCCGGTGAACGCGACGAAGTCGGTACTGTCCACAACGGCGGCGCCGATCACCGGCCCGTCGCCGAGCACCACCTGGATCAGGTGCTCTGGTAGCCCGGCGCGGTGCATCAGGTCGACGGCGAGCAGCGGGCTCAGCGCGGTCTGGCTGTCCGGCTTGAGCACCACCGCGTTGCCGGCGAACAAAGCCGGAATGGCGTCGGCCATGGACAGTGCCAGCGGGTAGTTCCACGGCGCGATCACGCCGACCACGCCGTGCGGCACGCGCAGCTCGGTGGCGCGCACGGCGAGCGGCATCGCCCCGGCCCGGCGCCGCGGCCGCAGCAGTGCGCCGGCCCGGCGCAGGTAGTAGCTGGTGACCAGGACCGGTTCGGCGATCTCCTCGAACGCGTCCCGGCGCGCCTTGCCGGTCTCGGCCTGCACCAGGTCGGCCAGCTCCTCGCGGTGGGCGAGCAGCAGCCCGTGGAACCGCGCGAAGATCGCCTTGCGGTCGGCGAGATCCGTTGCCGCCCAAGCGGTCTGGGCCCGGCGGCCACGCTCGACCGCGGTCAGCACGTCGGCCGGACCGGACCGGGGCAGGGTGGCCAGCTCCGCGCCGGTGTAGACCTCGACCGGGGTCACGGTGTCCGAAGTGGACGCCACGACGTAGTGGCGCAGTTGCTCGGTCGGCACCGGCCTCACGCGCCGGACTCCCCGTCGACGGCCGGGGCGCTGGCCGCGGCGCGGGCCTCGTAGTCCGCGCGGGCGGTCGAATGCGCGGCGTTCATCATGACCTGATCGCCCTTGAACGCGCGGGCGATCCACTCGCCCGCGGCCCGGGGCAGTAACCGGGTGAACCGGTTGATCGTGCCGAGCGAGCGCGGCACGTACACCTCGAACCGGGGCCGCTGCAGGGCGCCGACGACCGCCTCGGCCACCGTGCCCGGCTGGATGGACTTGACGAACCGGGCGTCCTCGACCCCGGCGGTGAGCTCGGTGCGCACGATCGACGGCAGCACGATCGAGATGTCCACGCCGGTTCCGCGCAGCTCCGCCCGGACCGCCTCGGACAGCCCGACCACGCCGTGCTTGGTGGCGCAGTACGTTGCCACGCCGGGGAAACCGGCCTTTCCGGCGACCGACGCGATGTTCACGATGTGTCCGGTGCCGCGCGGCTTCATCCGCCGCACGGCCTCCCGGGTGCCATGGATGACCGCGTGCAGGTTGATCTCCAGCAGCCGCCGGGTGGTCCGGTCCTCCTCCTCGTCGAGCACCGCGATGGGCATGATCCCGGCGTTGTTGATCAGGATGTCGATCGGGCCGAGGGTCCGCTCGACCTCGTCGAGGAACGCGGTGAACCGGTCCGCGTCGGTCACGTCCAGCGGCAGGGCGACGGCGTCGTCGAGCCGGTCGGCGGTCTGCTTGGCCACGTCCACGTCCAGGTCACCGATGGCGACCACGGCGCCGAGCCGGGACAGCGCCCCGGCGGTCGCGGCCCCGATGCCGCGGCCGCCTCCGGTGATCACGACGACCTTTCCGGCCAGCGAACGGATCTGCCGCGCCATGTCCCGCTCCCTTGCGCCCCGCGAACTTACAGTCCGGCTGGAATGTTTTGTCAGCATTCCAGCGCCGCGGGGCGCAGGCAAGGTCAGAACCGGGCCCGGAGGTCGTTGCGTAGCCGCTCGATGTCCCGGTCGACGACGTCCGAGGTTCCGGCCATCCGGGACCCGGGCTGGGCCTGGTGCCGGCGGTTGCGCTCCAGGCCGTAGGCGAGGAGTCCGATGATGATGAAGGCGATCACGATGTCCATGGCATGAATTTTGCGCTAGACGAGATGCTGCCACCAGTGGCAGATCTGACCTTGTGCGACAAAATCCTGCCAAGTATGCTCTTGTCCATGCTCAGAACCGTCGCCGTGGTCCTCGTCGAAGGCTTCGCCATGTTCGAGTTCGGCACGATCTGCGAGGTCTTCGGCATCGACCGCACCGAGGACGGGGTCCCGGCCGTCGAGTTCCGGGTCTGCGCGGAACACCCGGGGACACCCGTGCGAACCAGCATCGGCATGCGGGTTATTCCCGAGCTGGGACTGGACGCGCTGGCCGGCGCCGACCTGGTCGCCGTGCCGGCCTGCGACATCAGGGACGAGTACCCGCCCGCGGTGCTCGACGCGCTGCGCGCCGCCGCGGCCCGCGGCAGCACCCTCCTTTCGGTGTGCAGCGGCGCCTTCCTGCTCGGCGCCACCGGCCTGCTCGACGGCCGCCGGTGCACCACGCACTGGCGCTACGCCGACACCTTCGCCGCCCGGTTCCCGAACGCGCTGCTGGATCCGGACGTGCTGTTCGTCGACGACGGCGACATCATCACCAGCGCCGGCACCGCGGCCGGCATCGACGCCTGCCTGCACCTGGTCCGTCGCGAGCTGGGCGCCGCGCCGGCCGCCGCCATCGCCCGGCGCATGGTCGTGCCGCCGCAGCGGGAGGGTGGGCAGCGCCAGTTCGTCGAGCTGCCGATCCCGGAGTGCAGCGCGGACAGCCTGGAGCCGGTGCTGACCTGGATGCTGGACAACATCGCCGACGAGCACACGGTCAGCGCGCTGGCCGGCCGGGCCCGGCTGTCCGAGCGCACCTTCGCCCGCCGGTTCGTCGCCGAGACCGGCACCACCCCGCACCGCTGGCTGACCATGCAGCGGGTGCTGCACGCCCGGGCACTGCTCGAGCAGACCCAGCTCGGCGTCGACGAGATCGCCGAGCGGGCCGGGTTCGGCTCCGCCGCCCTGCTCCGCCACCACTTCCACCGGGTGGTCGGCGTCGCTCCCACCGACTACCGCCGCACCTTCGCGCAACACCCGGCCTGACCGCTCGCTTAGGCTGCGGACATGTCGAGTCCGCAACTGCACCGGATCCGGCGCGGCACCGGGGCGCCGCTGCTACTGATCATGGGTATGGGTGGCCACCACCGCATGTGGGGCGAACCGTTCCTGTCCTTGCTGGAGAAGGACTTCGACATCGTCGCGTTCGACCATCGCGGGATCGGCACCAGCGACCGGGCCGACGGCCCGTTCACCATCGCCGACCTTGCCGGCGACGCCGCCCGGGTGCTGGACCTCGCCGGGTGGGACAGCGCGCACGTGTTCGGCATCTCGCTCGGCGGCATGGTCGCCCAGGAACTGGCCCTGTTGCGGCCCGAGCGGGTGCGCACGCTGGCCCTCGGCTGCACGTATCCCGGTGCCGGCGGGGATCTGAGCGCAACCGGCGCGCAGCGGGCGGTCGGGGCGAGCGCCACCCGGGACGCCGAGCTGGCCGTGCGGACCGCGTTCGAGGTCAACCTGTCGGCCCGCTACGCCGCCGACCCGGCGCACTTCGCGGCGTTCCGTGAGGTGGCGCTCGCGGTCAAGGTGCCGGCGCAGGTGATCTTGATGCAACTGCAGGCGGGGATGGGGCACGACGCGATCGCGCGGCTGGCCGGGATCACCGCGCCGACCCTGGTCATGCACGGCACCGAGGACGAGATGCTGGCGGTGGGCAACGGCGTGCGGATCGCCGAGCTGATCCCGAACGCCCGGCTGGAGCTGTTCGACGGCGCCGGCCACCTGTTCTGGTGGGAGGACCCGGAGCGCACGGTCGCGCTGCTGCGCGAGCACGCCGCCGGGTCCCCGTCACCGCTGCGCTAACCGCCGATGTTGCTGGTGATCCAGCTCCGCATCGCCACCACGTCGACGTAGATCGACGGGCCGGTGGCACAGGTCGAGCTGCCGTTGCCGGACCGGCTGGTGGCGCCGATCAGCTGCCACGCGCCGCTGACCGACTTCACCTGCGGGCCGCCGGAGTCGCCGTAGCAGGCTCCGCTGTTGCCGCCCGGGTTGTTGGTGCAGATCTCGGTGCTGGCCCGGATGCCGAGGCAGCGGCTGTCCGCGACGATCGACGTGTCCAGCTCCTGCAGGGTGACCGGAGCACCGCAACCGCCACGCGGCGCACAGGTCTGACCCCAGCCGATGATCCGGCTCGCGGTGCCGGACGGGCCGGACGTCGCCGCGATCGCGATCGGCGCCTGGCCGACCGAGGTGGCCAGCCGCAGCAGGGCGATGTCCTGCGACGGGTGCCCGATCCGCTGTGCCACCCGGGCGACGGTGCCGCCGGAGGTGCGGTTGGTCGTGCCGACCCGAACCTGGAACGGCGTGCCGCAGTGCGCGGCGGTGACGACCCAGTTGGCCCGGATCAGCGAGCCGCCGCAGGAGTGTCCGCCGGAGCTGGACTGCAGCGACACCATGAACGGGTACACCTGGGTGGCGTTGCGGCCACCCACGATGAACGGGGTTACCTCGTCGGCCGCCGCGGTGCCCGGAATCAGGAGTCCGGCCAGCGCGGTGACGGCCGCGGTGAGCAGGGTACGAACCCTCATTGGGATTTCTCCTTCACTGACCTCGAGCAGGGTTTCGAGGTCAACGGAGAATGTTAGGAACGGGCTTGCGGGCAATGAACCGCCGAAAGTGGGCGGTTTTCACCATTTAGCCAGAACTGTCCGGGTATCGGACGGCCGGCGCCGCCTCCTCGATACGATGGGCGGCAGGGGTGGACCTGCGGGATTTCGGCCGGCTGGCGGCGGTCGGGCACAGAGCGCGCGAGGAGGCTCGGCTCAATGTCGTTGACCGCCGCATCGACGTGGATCTCCGGTTGGCGGAACGGGTCGTGACGAAGCAAGCCCGGTCCGAGTACACCCGCCTGCACCTGATCCGTTCCGCCGCCGAGCTGTTCGACCGGGACGGGTTCGCCGGTGCGACGCTGGACGACGTCAGCCGGGCGGCCGGGGTTACCAAGGGGGCCTTCTACTTCCACTTCGCGTCGAAGCAGGAACTGGGCGGAGCGATCCAGGCCGAGGCGCGCGGCATGCTGCGGTCGTTCGTGGACCGGCAGCGCGCCACCGAGACCCGGGCCCTGCAGTCCCTCATCGACATGACCCACGTGCTGGCCCGCTGGCTGGCCAGCGAGCCGGTGATCAGGGCCAGCCTGCGGACCGCACGGGAGCGCGGCGACCGGCCCTTCGTGGACTTCTACGCCGAGCTGCTGTCCACCGTCGACACCACGTTGCACCGGGCCAAGCGGGCCGGCGAGTTGGACGAGGGCGTGCAGGTCGACGTGGTCGGCACGTTGGTGGTGACGATCTGTGTGGGCATCGAGGTGCTCTGGTGGGTCGGGATGCGGCGCGGCAACATGCGCACCGGCCTCGGCGACATGTGGAACCTGATGCTGCCCGGCATCGTCGCGCCGAACCGGATCGCCGAGTTCCACCCCGGCGGGTCGGACGCGGTGAACGCAGGCGAGTCCTAGGCCGAGGATTCGTTGCGCGGTCGGCTATCCGCGGGCGATGGGACTCAGGCGATCACGAGGGCCATGGCGAAACCGTCGTAGCTCTTGGACCCGACGGTCTGCACCGCGGTGGCGGTGACCCGGGGTTCGGCGGCCATCGCGTCGATCAGCCGCCGGGTGCCGACCACGCCGGGGTCGTCGCTGCGCCCGTCGACCACCCGCCCGCCGCGCACCACGTTGTCGACGATGATCAGGCTGCCCACCCGGCACAACCGCAGCGCCCAACGGAAGTAGTCGGCGTTGCTCTGTTTGTCGGCATCGATGAAGAAGAGGTCGAACGGTTCCGGCCGTTCCCGGGCCAGCGCCGGCAGTAACTCGAGCGCCGCCCCGACCCGAACGTCCACCCGGTCGGCCAGTCCGGCCCTGGCGATGTTGGCCCTGGCCACCTCGGCATGCCGGCGGTCGTACTCCATCGTGACCAGTCGCCCGTCCGGCGGCAGCGCCCTGGCCAGCCAGATCGTGCTGTAGCCGCCCAGCGTCCCGATCTCCAGTATTCGTCGCGCGCCTCTGATCTGCGCCAGCAGGTTCAGCAGTTTGCCCTGGTTGGGCGCGACGTTGATCGCCGGCAGCCCGGCGGCGTTGCTGGCCGCCAGGGTGGCGTCCAGTGCGTGATCGTGCGGCACCAGCTGCCCGGTAAAGTACTGGTCTACTTCGGTCCATACCGCCTGCGTCATGGCATCAACTTAGGCCGGTCGTCGGGTTTTGGCAGACGAAGGGGGTCAATGGTGAGCGGATCGTGGATCCGCCGGTTCCACTCGGCGCCGGACCGACCGGTCCGCGTGGTTCTGCTCCCACACGCCGGCGGCTCCGCCAGCTACTATTTTCCGTTCTCGCGTGACCTGTCCCCACTGGCCGACGTTCTGTCGATCCAGTACCCCGGCCGTCAGGACCGCTACGGCGAGCCCCTGATCGACAATGTCCCCGACTTGGCCGACGAGATCACCGCCGCCCTGCTTCCGTACTTCGACCGCCCGGTCGTCCTATTCGGACACAGTCTCGGCGCCACCATCGGCTACGAAGTCGCCCGCCGCCTCGAACACACGAAGGACATCGTCCCCAGCGCCCTCATCGCCTCCGGCCGCCGCGCCCCCGCCGAGGTCCGCGACGAAGGCATCCACCGCAGCGACGACCGCACCATGATCGCCGAACTGGTCGAGATGAGCGGCACCGACTCAGCAGTCCTCGCCGACCCCGACCTGCTCAAAATGATCCTTCCCACCCTCCGCAACGACTACCGCGCCGCCGAGACCTACACCTATGTCCCCAGCCCGCCACTCACCTGCCCGATCCACGTCCTCACCGGCGACTCCGACGACCACGTCACCGTTCCGGAAACGGAGAACTGGCGCACCTACACCACCGGCCCATTCAGCGTGCAGGTATTTCCCGGCGGCCACTTCTACCTCGCCGATCAACGCGAAGGCGTCGTCGAATCGATCAGCCGATTTCTGAAGTAGCGTCTCCCGTCGCACGCCGCCGGGACAACTTCATCCAGGCGAACACGGCCGTCAATGTTCCGCCGATGCCGGCGACCACAAAGGTCACCCGGGCATCGGTCGCGTCCAACAGGATGCCACCCGCCACATAGGAGACCGCCGCCGCGATCCCTATGAGACCGTAGAAGTTGCCGAACACCCGGCCCAACTGCGCCGCGGGGACGAGCCGCTGAAGCAGCGTGTTGCTGGCCACATCCATTGCGGCCAACCCGATCCCGCGGACGGTTTGCACGACGAACGCGGCGCCGACCGCCCAGATCAGGCCGGTGAGCAGGTTTCCGACGCTGCTGACCAGAAAACCGAGGATCAACAGCGCGGTCATCGAGCGGCGGTAGCGGGACAGCAGGAGGTAGCCGGCGAGCAGTCCGGCGCCGACGCCGCCCAGGATCAGGCCGATGGTGAAGTCCGGGGCGCCCAACGTGTCGCGCACCAGCACGACGACGGCAACGTCATCGATGCCGTTGAACGCGACGACCAGGCAGAACGAGACGGCGATGGTGCGGATGACGGGAACCGAGAAGACGTAACCGAGGCCGGCCCTGGCCGAGCGGAGCAGCCGGCGGGACGCGGGGCCGGGCGGCAGCGGACCCAGGCGGGTCAGCAACAGCGCGGAGGCCAGGAACGACGCGGCGTCGACCAGGAGGACGCCTTGCACGCCGATGAACGGAACCAGGGCGGCGGCGATGAACGGGCCGATCGCCTCCGCGCCGTTGGTGCTCAAGCCGATGGTGGAGTTGGCGGCGGGCAGGTCCTGGTCGGAGACCAGGGCGGGGACGGCGGCCCGGGACGCCGGCGCGAAGGTCTGGCCGAGGGTGGAGCGCACCGCCACCAGGGCGAGCAGGATCGGCAACGGCGGCAGTGTCAACGCGACCAGGACCAGCAGCACGCCCTGGGCCAGCTCGCAGATGATCATGACCCGGCGGCGGTCGAACCGGTCGGCGACGGCGCCGGTGAGCGGGCTCAGCAGGGCCGGGGCGAAGTCGCCGACCAGCAGCAGAACCGACACCGCCAACGCCTGGCCGGTGGTCGACGCCACGTACAGCATCAGGGCGACCAGGCTGACCGAGTCGCCGACGAACGAGACCAGCCGGGAGATCGTCAGGGCGCGGAACGCCGGATTGGCGCGCAGCAACCGCACCGCGCCGTCCCCGGTCATCCGCATCACCTCATGGCTTGAGAATCACCTTGCCCATCGTGGCACGGGTTTCCAGGGCCGTGTGGGCTTCGGCCGCCGCGGCCAACGGGAACGGGTTGGCGATCAGCGGGGTGAGTCGGCCGGTCGCGGCGGCTTCGAGGGCGCGGGTTTCGAGGTCGCGGAGGCCGCCGGGCCGGCGCAACAGTTTCGGTCCGACCGCGACGCCCGCGGTGAGGCCACGGGAGAACAGGTCCATGGCGGTGAGCGGGATCGGGGTGCCGCTCGACCAGCCGTACATCATGAGGCGGCCGCCTACGCCGAGGAGTTCGAGGGCGGCGCGGCCGATGGGGCCGCCGACGCCGTCGAGGGCAACGGTGATGGTGCGGTCCTCCAGTTGGGCGCGGACCTGGTCGGTCCAGTCGGGACGGGTGTAGTCGACGGCGATGTGGGCGCCGAGCCGATGAACCTGGTCCACTTTGGCCGGACCGCCGGCCGCGCCAACGGCGATGGCGCCGGCTGACCGGGCCGCTTGGACGAGCAGGCTGCCGAGGCCGCCGGCAGCGGCGGTGACCAGCAGGACGTCGTCGGCGGTGAGGGCGGCGGTCTCCAGGATGCCCATGGCGGTGCGGCCGGTACCGATCATGGCGACGGCCGCGTCGTCGGCGAGGTCGTCGGGGAGCCGGTGCAGGGCGTCGGCGGGGGCGAGGGCCAGTTCGGCGTAGCCGCCGCTGGGCTGGCCGAGGTGGGCCACCACCCGGGTGCCGAGCCAGCGTTGCGCAACGCCGTCGCCGAGGGCGTCGACCACGCCGGCCACCTCGCGGCCCGGGATCATGGGCAGGGTGGGCAGTGGGAACGGTCCGCCCTCGACGCCCTTGCGGATGGTGGTGTCGAGCAGGTGGATGCCGGCCGCGCCGACGGCGATGCGGACCTGGCCGGGGCCGGGGACGGGGTCGGCGACCCGCTCGTAGCGCAGGTTCTCCGCCGGCCCGAACTCATGTTGCTGGATCGCATGCATGCCGCGAAGGTAGAACCTCAAGTTAACTAGAGGTCAATGGGACGTGGAACGGCCCCGGTCCGGAAACGCCCCAACCGGACCGGGGCCGAGCCTGGATGCCGTTACAGCCCGTTGCGGATCGCGGTGATCAGCTCACCGTTGGTCGTGTCCCCGGACAGCTCCCAGAAGAACACGCCGCCGAGGCCCTGGTTGCGGGCATAGGTCAGCTTCCCGGCGATCGTGCTCGGGGTGTCGTAGCTCCACCACTGGCCGCCGCAGAACGCGTAGGCGGTTCCGGCCACCGTTCCGTTGGCCGGACAACGGGTCTTGAGCACCTTGTAGTCCTCGATGCCCGGCTCGAACGTGCCGGGTGCCGCCCCGCCGGCCGAGCCGCCCGGCGCGCTCTGCGTCACGCCGGTCCAGCCGCGGCCGTAGAACCCGATGCCCGGTAGCAGCTTCCCGGACGGGATGCCCTTGCTCTTCAGCTTCTGGATCGCAGCGTCGGTGTTGAACCCCTGGGTGGGAATCCCGGTGTAGGAGGTGAGCGGCGAGTGCGGGGCGGTCGGGCCCTGCGGGGCGAACGCGCCGAAGAAGTCGTAGGTCATCACGTTGTACCAGTCGACGAACTGCGCGGCGCCGCCGTAGTCGGCCGCGTCGATCTTGCCGCCGTTGCTGCCGTCGGCCGTGATCGCGGCGGTGACCAGGTTGTTGGAGCCGAACCGGGAGCGCAGCGCCTGCATCAGCGTGCGGAACGCGGCCGGCCCGCTGGTGTCGCAGCTGAGCCCGCAGGCGTTCGGGTACTCCCAGTCGATGTCGATGCCGTCGAACACGTCCGCCCAGCGCGGGTCCTCCACCAGCCGGAAGCAGGAGTCGGCGAACGCGGTCGCGTTGCGCGCGGCCTGGCCGAAGCCGCCGGACCAGGTCCAGCCGCCGAACGAGAACAGCACCCGCAGGTTCGGGTACATCCGCTTCAACTTCCGCAGCTGGTTGAAGTTGCCGCGCAGCGCGCCGGTGTCCCAGGTGTCCGTCGTACCGTCCACACTGGACGCCGCATCGTAGAACTTGTCGTAGTCGGCAAAGCTGTCGCCGATCGTGCACTGCCCGTTGGTCACGTTGCCGAACGCGTAGTTGATGTGCGTGAGCTTGGCGGCCGAGCCGCTCGTGTGGATGTTCTTGACGTGGTAGTTGCGCGCGTAGACGCCCCACTGCACGAAGTAGCCGAGGTTCTTGCGGCCGCCGGGCGGCGGGGGAGAGGTGGTCGTGGTCGTGGTGGTCGTCGTGGTGGTGGTCCTGGTCGTGGTGGTGGTCGGCGGAGTCCCGGAGGCGTCGCAGGACGCGCCGTTGAGCCGGCAGTTGGCCGGCGCGGAGTAGGCCCCGGAGTAGACCACGTTGAAGCCGAAGCTGGCGGTGCCGCCCGGCGCCACGTTGCCGTTCCAGGAGTTGTTGACGGTCACGTGCTGCCCGCTCGCGGTGAAGCTGCCGTCCCACAGCGAGCCGATCCGGTGCCCGGCGGGCAGGTCGAACTCGACCCGCCAGGAGGTGAGCGCGCCGGCGCTGCCGTTGCTGATCGTGTACTTGCCCTCGTAGCCGGTGCCCCAGTCGGACGACCTGCTGAACGTCGCGCTGACCCCGCCCGCACCCTGGGCGGGCACGACCAGGATCCCGACGATCACGAGCAGGATGGACGCGACAATCGCGGGCAGATGCCATCGGATTCGAGACATCGATGTCTCCTCGGAGATGCAGGGGTTTGGCCTGACTATGTGGTCTAGACCACTGAGCTGTCAAGGTCTAGACCAGCCATCACTCGAATGGCCTAACCCCTGCTACCGTCCGGCGCGAACTACCCGGCCACGGGCCCCGGCAGGCGGTACAGGAACTCCCCGGCCCAACGGATCCGGTCGTCGCTCCGAGCCGGCCGGCTCGGCACGAAGTTGGCCGCGTCGTCGATGCTCCCGCTGCCGTCGTAAGCGGCGCGCAACGGATACGGGAACACCGGTCGGGTTCGGGTGACGTTGCCCGCCGCGTCCCGTCCGGTGGCGATCACCCGCTCCGGCGCCCGGCCCAGCTCGACCCAGTCCACCAGTTCCCGCAGCGGATCGAACTCGGTCAGCGTCGTTCCGCCGGCGCAGTGGAACACCGCCGGAACCATGAACAGCCGGGCGAACCGCTGGGTGTCCCGGAGCCCGCCGTTGCGGTCCACCAGCCGGTCCCAGTAGTCGACCGTGCCGGCCGGCGGGATGCCCTGGTCGGCCCAGCCGTGCCAGAGGATCACCTTGCCGCCGGCCCGGCGGAACGCGCTCAGGTCCAGGCCCATCGCGTTGGCGTCCACCCCTTCCGGGGTCAGCCGGAGCAGCTCACCCGTGCTGAACCGGACCTCGGCCAGCGACGAGTGCGGCGTGCCGATCGGATAGCCCAGGTAGCGCAGGTAGTTGTCGGCCAGCCCGGTGGCCGCCGGCTCCGGTCCGAACAGCGGGTTGGCGATGATCCAGCCGTCCCAGGCCAATTCCGAGCCGAACGGCTGCGCCCCCGGGTAGAGCCGGGTGCCCCGCGCGTCGGTCGGCCCGGCATAGAGCTTGCGCGCGGCGTCGACCTGGGCCGGGGTCAGGCAGGTGGGCGCGTCGGCGCCGGCGCAGCGGATGGTCGCCGGGTCGAACCGGCAGCCGCGCGGGTCGTCGATCTGCCCGTCGGTCAGGCCGTCCACCCCGTCGCACGCGGCCAGCACCGCCGCGGACAGCGCCGGCAACTTCGCGGCCGTGATCACCGGGCCGCCCGCGGCATCGGTGTTCGCCCGGGCGATCCAGGCCTGGTACAGCAGCAGCGGGCTCCACATGCCGGCCGGCGCGCCGGCGATCACACCGTCGAAGTCGGTGGGGTAGCGCTGGGCCAGCAGCAGCGCCTCCCGGCCGCCGTCCGAGCAGCCGTCGAAGTATGAGGCCACCGGCGGCTTTCCGTAGAACTCGGCGATGATCCGCTTGCTGGCCACGGAGACCACGTGCGGCGCGCGGAAGTTGAAGTCGTCCCTGGCGGCCTGGTCGTTCGCCGCCCACCGGGCGTCCGACGGCGGGAACGGCCCCTCGCCCACGTGTCCGTCGTCGGTGGCGGCCACCGCGAAGTCGCCGACCCGGGGCCCGCAGTCCCGGAACGGCGTCGGGAAGATCAGCCCGCAGAACCCGCCGCAGCCGTACTGCAGGTAGCGGCCCCGGTAGCTGGCGGTGGGCAGCCGGAGCTGGAAGTTGACCGCCGGCTCGACGAAGCCGCGCACGTCGCAGTGCTCCGGCTCGGCACCGGCCGGCACCACGGTCGCGGCCGTCACGTGCGTGGCCGCACCGGGAATCGCGAAGTCCCGCACCAGCTCGGCGCACGCCCGGACCGGCCGGATCGGCCCGGTGTCGGCGCGGGAACCCGGATCGGCACTGGCCGCGGCCGGAACCACCCCCAGGCCCACCAACAATGTCAGGATCGCCAGCAGCCAGCTCCGCATTCGAGACCACTCCCCCGAGTGTCGACAATGCCGAATCGGTTGCCGAGCCTAGCCTTTTCTGGCCGTGATCAGTACGTCGATTCCGTCGAGCACCCGCCGCAGGCCGAACTCGAAGGCGTGCTCGGGGTCGTAGGCGGCCTGGTGCTGTTCCCCGGCGGCGACGCCGACCCGGGCCGCGGTGGGGTAGCGCTGCGCGTCCATGATCCGTTCCAGGAACGGGACATGGGCGTACCACCACTGCTCGTCGGTCAGGCCGGTGCGCTGTTCGGCCGCGGCTGCTTCGGCGGCACCCCTGGCCGCGCCGTGCACGTACCCGGAGATCAGCGTGAGCACCGAGTCCATCTCGACGTCGGTCAGCCCGATGCCGTCGATCGCCCGCAGTTCCCGGTCGTACTTGGCGATCGCGTTCGGGCCGAGCACCGGCCGGCTGGTGGCCACCTGCAGCAGCCACGGATGCTGTTGGTAGAGCGCCAGGTTGTCCCGGGCGATGCGCTCGAGGCGGGCCCGCCAGCCGGTTTCCGCGGGCGGCTCGGGCACCTCGCCGTAGACCGTGTCCAGCATGACGTCGAGCAACTCGGCCTTGCCGGGCACATAGGTGTAGAGCGACATGGTGCCGACGCCGAGCCGTTCGGCGACCCGGCGCATGGACAGCGCGCCGAGCCCGGCGCCGTCGGCAAGCTCGATGGCGGCCCGGACGATCAGCTCGACGGACAGGTCCGGCCGGCCCTTGCGGCTGACCCGTTCCCGGGTCCGCCAGAGCAGGGCGAGGCTGCGGGCCGGGTCTCCGCTGCCGCTGTACTCCGTCATGGCGCCGCCAACCCTAGCTCAGGTCGCGTACCGTAGACTGTACGGTACAATGTACGGTATGCCTGTTGAACTCGCACTTCGCGCCGATGACCTGCGCAAACGCTACGGCGATACGGTTGCGCTGGACGGCTTCGAGCTGGCCGTCCCGGCCGGCACGGTGCACGCGCTGCTCGGGCCCAACGGGGCCGGCAAGACCACCGCGGTGCGGATCCTGACCACCCTGACCCGGCCGGACGGCGGCCGAGCCGAGGTGGCCGGCCTGGACGTGGTCCGGCAGGCCCGCCAGGTGCGCACCCGGATCGGGCTGGTCGGCCAGCACCTGGCGCTCGAGGAAGCATTGTCCGGCCGGCAGAACCTCGAGCTGTTCGCCCGGCTCAACCACCTCGACGCGGCGGCCGCGGCACGCCGGGCCGGCCAGCTGCTCGACCGGTTCGGGCTCGGCGAGCTCGGCCGCCGGCCGGCCGGCACCTACTCCGGCGGCCAGCGCAGAAGACTCGACCTGGCCGCCGGCATGATCCTCGCCCCGGCCGTGCTGTTCCTGGACGAGCCCACCACCGGCCTGGACCCGCGCGGCCGCAACGAGGTGTGGGCATCGGTGCGTGAGCTGGTGGCCGGCGGCACCACGGTCCTGCTCACCACCCAGTACCTGGACGAGGCCGACCAGCTCGCCGGCCGGATCTCGGTGCTTGCCGCCGGCCGGGTGATCGCCGAGGGTAGCCCGGAGGCGCTCAAGTCCGTTGCCGGCGGCGACCGGCTCGACCTGGTGCTGCACGACCCGGCGGACCTGCCGGCCGCCACGGCGATCGCCGCCCGGGTGGCCGGCGCCGAGCCGGAGGTCGAGGCGGAGACCCGCCGGGTCGGCGTGGCCGTCCAGGACCGGGTGAGTGCGCTGACCGAGGCGGTCCGGGCGCTGTCCGACGCCGGTATCCGGGTCGAGGACATCGCCCTGCGCCGGCCGACGCTGGACGAGGCATTCCTGCACCTGACCGGAAAGGCGGACGCATGACCACGGTTCGTTGGGCGCTGACCGACACCTGGACGATCGCCCGCCGGGACTTCGCGCGGTGGGCCCGCCAGCCCGCGCCGGTGGTGATCGGCCTGCTGTTCCCGGTCCTGGTGGTGCTGATGTTCGGCTACCTGTTCGGCGGCGCCATCCAGGTTCCGGGGGGCGCGGACTATCGCGAGTACCTGATGCCCGGGGCGTTCGCGATGGCCATGCTGTTCGGCATCGAGACCACCATGGTCGCGGTGAGCACCGACGCCGCGCGCGGCGTGACCGACCGGTTCCGGTCGCTGCCGATGGCGCCGTCCGGGGTGGTCGCCGGGCGCAGCGTCGCCGACCTGGCGCACTCCCTTGTGGGCCTGGCCGTGCTGATCGGCTGCGGGCTGCTGATCGGCTGGCGGGCGCACGGCAGCCCGGCCGAGACCGCGCTCGCCATCGGGCTGCTGGTGCTGCTGCGGTTCGCCATGCTGTGGTTCGGCATCTACCTCGGGCTGGTCGTGCGCGGCCCGGAATCCGTTGCGGCCGTTCAGATCCTGGTCTGGCCGGTGGCCTTCCTGGCCAGCACGTTCGTGCCGCCGCAGACCATGCCGGGCGTGCTGGGCACGCTGGCCGAGTGGAACCCGCTGTCCGCGACGATCTCCGCGACCCGTGACCTGTTCGGCAACCCCGACGCACCCGCCGACTCCTGGGTCACCCAGCACGCGCTGCTGATGGCTATCGTGTGGCCGGTGCTGATCGTGGCCGTGTTCCTCCCGCTGGCCGTGCGCCGCTACGCCAGGGGCGGCGGGTGATCCGGGCCGGGGTGCGGGCCGGGCTGGTGGCCGGCGTGCTCAGCGGTGCCCCGTCGACGGTGTACGCGCTGCTCGCCGGCCGCGACGTGCTGGAGGCCACGGTGGCGGCCGGATCGATCCTGCTGCCGAACGAGACCCGCCGGGGCCGGCTGTTGGCGGCCGCCCTTCCGGTCCACTGTGGACTCTCCGTCGGCTGGGGCGTCGTGCTCGCCGCCGTGCTGCCCCGCAGGCGGACGGTTCCGTTCGGCGTGGCCGCGGGCGCGGCCATCGCGGCGCTCGATCTCGGCCTGGTCGGGCGGCGGCTGCCCCGGATCCGGGCGCTTCCGGTGCTGCCGCAGGTGCTCGACCACCTGCTGTTCGGCGCCGTGGCCGGGGCGGTGCTGGCCAGGCAGGTTCACCGGAGCGGCCCCTTACCAGTCCGGCGCTGAAGGCGCATGCTTGGGTGATGGGGATTCAACGGCGCGTAACCGCATTCCTGTCGATCCTGTCCGCCCTGACGATCACGCTGACCCTGGCCGGCTGCGGCCTGCTGGGGGGTGAGGAAACACCGGCCGCCCAAGGGGATCAGCAGCGACAGCGGGTCAAGGTCGCCATCCTGCCGACCATGGACGTCGTGCCGCTGCAACTGGCCATCGACGCGGGCTACTTCGCCGAGGAGGGCCTCGAGGTCGAGACGGTCACCGCGGCGAGCGGCGCGGACTGCGTCACCAAGCTCGCGGCCGGCGAGGTGCAGTTCGCCTTCTCCAGCTTCACGCCGTTCTTCGTGGCCAAGGCGAAGAACGCCGCGGACGTCCGGCTGGTGGCCGACGCCACCTCGGCCGCGCCCGGCTACGCGGTCGTGGTCACCATGCCGAACTCCCCGATCGCCAGCATCAACGACCTGGCCGGCAAACGGGTCGCGATCACCGCCCGGTTCACCATCTCGCACCTGCTGGTGCAGGCACAGTTGAAGGCCGCGGGCATGGACCCCGACGGGGTGCAGTGGGTGGAACTGCCGTTCCCGCAGATGCCCGCGCAGCTCTCCGCCGGTCAGATCGACGCCGCGTTCTTCGTGGAACCGTTCCTGCAGCAGGCGAAACGCACGCTCGGCGCCCGCCCGCTGTTCGACACGCTGGCCGGCCCGACCGCGCACCTCGGGTTGACCGGCTACGGCGCGACCGCGCCGTTCGTGGACGCCAACAAGGACGCCGTCGCGGCGTTCCAGCGGGCGCTCAAGCGCGCCACCGACGAGGTGCGCGCCGACCGGAGCAAGGTCGACCCGCTGCTGATGAAGATCGCCAAGGTGGACGCGGAGACGGCGAAGCAGACCACCCTGACCGAGTTCGTGTCCGACCTCGACTCGGCCCGGATCCAGCCGGTGGTGGACATGATGGTCGAGTTCAAGGCGCTGGAGCAGGGCTTCGACGTCGACGACATGATCGTGCGGCCCCAGGCGTAGTTCCGCCGCCGGCGTGCGAGGATCGGTGCCATGGCCGCCACCGTCACCGTCGCCACGGCCGGACTCGTGCTCGTGGAGCACGAGTTCCAGGTGCCGCTCGACCATTCCCGGCCGGACCACGAGAAGATCACGGTGTTCGCCCGGGAGGTCGCCGACCCGGCCGGGCGGGACCGGCCGTTCCTGGTCTTCCTGCAGGGCGGCCCCGGGTTCGAGGCGCCCCGCCCGAAGGGCAACCCGCTGGCGCCCGGCTGGCTCAGCCGGGTGCTGTGGGACTACCGGGTGCTGATGCTCGACCAGCGCGGCACCGGGCGGTCCACCCCGGTCGGTGACCTGTCCGGCAAGACCCCCGCGGAGCAGGCCGACTACCTCAGCCACTTCCGGGCCGACTCGATCGTGGCCGACGCCGAGCTGATCCGGGTCGCGCTCGGCGTGGACAAGTGGAGCGTGCTCGGCCAGTCGTTCGGCGGGTTCTGCGTGCTCAATTACCTTTCCCGGGCGCCGCATGGCCTGCGCCAGGCGTTCATCACCGGCGGCGTGCCCCCGGTGGCGGTGGACATCGACGACGTCTACCGGGCCACCTACGCCCGGATCCTGGACCGGGTGGAGCGCTACTACGAGCGCTATCCGGCCGACCGGCAGCGGATGCGCGATCTGGTGGCCTGGCTGGAGGCCGAGGACGTCCGGCTGCCCGGCGGCGACCGGTTGACCGCCCGGCGGTTCCGCCAGCTCGGCAGCCATCTCGGCATGAGCGACGGCGCCGAAGGGCTGCACTACCTGCTCGAGCTGCCGGCCGACTCCCCGGCGTTCCGCTACGACCTCGACCTCAGCCCGATGCCGTTCGCCCGCAACCCGCTCTACGCCGTCGTGCACGAGGCCTGCTACGCCGACGGCGGCGTGACGAACTGGTCGGCCGCCCGGGTGCTGCCCCAGTGGTACGCCGAGGACACCGCGCTGCTCACCGGCGAGCACGTGTTTCCCTGGATGTTCACCGACATCGCCGCGCTGACCCCGTTCCGGGAGGCCGCCGAGCTGCTGGCCACCCGCACCTGGCCGCGCCTGTACGACGAGGATGCGCTGCGGTCCAACGAGGTTCCGGTGGCCGCCGCGATCTACGCGGAGGACCCGTACGTCGAGGCGCGGTACTCGATGGAGACCGCCCGGCTGGTGCGCGGGATGCGTGGCTGGGTGACCAACGAGTACGACCACAACGGCCTGCGGGCCGACGGCGAGCGGATCATGAGCCGGCTGATCGACCTGGCCACCGGCCGGGCGTGACGGACGGGTTGCTCGGCCTCGGGGTGAGCCCGGGGCGGACGGCGGGGCCGGTGTACCGGATGGCCCCGCCGCCCAGGTTGCCGGACGAGGAACCCGTGGTTGCCGACCTGGGCGGGGAGGTCGGTCGGGCATCCGGCGCTCTGAGGTTCGTCGCCGGCACCCTGACCGGATTGGCCGAGGCGGCAACCGGAACCGCCGCCGAGGTGCTCGACGTCGCGTCGCTGATGGCGGCGGATCCCACCCTGCTCGACGCCGTGGCCCGGCGGGTGCGCGCCGGCCGGCCGGCCGAGTGGGCGATCGCCGAAGCGGTGGCGGAGCAGCGGGACACGCTGGCCGCGCTCGGCGGCTACCTGGCCGAGCGGGCCGCGGACCTGGACGACATCCGGGACCGGGCGCTCGCGCATCTGCTCGGGCTGCCGATGCCGGGCGTGCCCGAGCCCGGCACCCCGTTCGTGCTGATCGCCGAGGATCTGGCGCCGGCGGACACGGCGCGGCTGGACCCGGCCCGGGTGCTCGCGGTCGTGACCCGGCGCGGCGGACCGACCAGCCACACCGCGATCCTGGCCCGGTCGCTCGGCCTGCCCGCGGTGGTGTCCTGCCCGGGGATCCTGGACCTGGCCGACGGAACCGTCGTCGCGGTGGACGGCGCGACCGGTGCCGTGGCTCCGGTGCCGGCCGGCGCGGCGGAGTCGATCCGCGCCGAGGCCGAGCGGGACCGGTTGCGGCTTGCCGAAAGCAGCGGTCCGGGACGCACCGCCGACGGGCATCCGGTGCGGCTGCTGCTGAACGTGGGCTCGGCGGCCGGCATCGACGCCGACGCCGAGGGGGTGGGGTTGTTCCGCACCGAGTTCCTGTTCCTTGACCGGGTTTCCGCGCCTTCGGTGGCCGAGCAGGAGCACGCCTACGCCGAGGTGTTCGCCGCGCTCGGCGGGCGCCGGGTGGTGCTGCGCACCCTGGACGCCGGCGCCGACAAGCCGTTGCCGTTCCTGGGAATGCCCGCCGAGGACAACCCGGCACTCGGCGTGCGCGGGTTGCGGGTCGCCCGCACCCGGCCGGAGGTGCTCGACGGTCAGCTCGAAGCCGTCGCCCGGGCGGCGAAGGCGACCGGCGCCGAGGTGTGGGTGATGGCGCCGATGGTGGCCACCCGGCCCGAGGCGGCGGAGTTCGCCGCCCGGGTACGCGCGGCCGGGCTGCCGGCGGCCGGCGTCATGGTCGAGGTTCCGGCCGCGGCCCTGCAGGCGAGCCGGCTGCTCGAGGTGGTCGACTTCCTCAGCATCGGTACCAACGACCTGAGCCAGTACACGCTGGCCGCCGACCGGACCAACGGCGACTTGGCCGACCTGCTCGACCCCTGGCAGCCTGCGTTGCTCGAGCTGGTCGCGGCGTGCGCGGCGGCCGGGCGGGCGGCCGGCAAACCGGTTGGCGTGTGCGGCGAGGCGGCCGCCGACCCGGCGCTCGCCCCGGTGTTCGCCGGGCTGGGCATCACCAGCCTGTCCATGGCCGGCCCGGCCATCCCGGCAGTGCGGGCCGCACTCGCCCAACGCACGCTAACCGAGTGCGAACGCCTGGCCCACGCCGTCCTGACCGCCCCCGACGCCGCGACGGCCCGCCGCCTCGGAACGGGATCCCCTTAGGCGGCCAGCCACTCCGGGGCGCTGACGTGGTCGTAGAACCGGCGGGCGTGCTGCTCGAGGTCGGCGCCGAGGCGGACCGGGATGACCTCGTCGTCCTCGGCCAGCACGCTGCGGATGAACACCGGCGCGGAGCAGGTCGGGATCTGGCTGCGGATCAGGCCGGTGAACTCGTCCAGCGCCCCGGTGCTGAACACCTTCGGGTACCCGGCCGCCTGGGCCAGCCCGCACAGGTCGACCCGGCGGGACAGCAGCAACTGCCCGCCGCTCGCGGTGGCCAGTGCGGTGTCCAGCACCACGTGCACCAGCGGGAGGTCGGTGATCAGGCCGGCGGTGATCAGGCCGCCCGGGTTGGTCAGCAGGCTGCCGTTGCCGTCGACCACCACGGTCGGCCGGCGGGTCTCCAGCGCGACGCCGATGCCCACCGAGGACACCAGGCCGTTGGACCCGGTGAGGTAGAAGTGGTTGGGCCGGTCGGCGATCCGCCGGGCGATCCGGGCCGGCTCGCCGGCCGCGAAGATGATCGGCTCGTCCACGGTGGCGTTGATGATGGCCTGGATGGCCGCGGTGCGGTTCATGTTCCTACCCCCAGTGTGTCCGGCGGGACCAGCAGCGCGGCCGGCCGGGACTGACCGCGCACGATGTCCCGCAGGCGGTTGACCTGCCTGGTCGGCCGGATCTCGGGATCGAGCGGGATGGCCTCGATGCCCAGCCCGTCGAGCAGCGGTTCGGTCAGCCGGCCCATGATCATGCTGTCCCGGCTCGCCTCCGGGTTGCCGCCGCGCAGGCTGACCACGAACAGCATCGGGATCCGGTAGGGCACGACCAGCGAGGCGATGGCGGCCACCGACTGGCCGAGCCCGGAGCTCGGCATGAGCACCACCGGGTACTGGCCGGCAAGCGACGCGCCCGCGGCCACCCCGATGGCGTTGTCGTCCCTGGCCACCACGAGCAGCCCGCGGTGCTTGTCCAGTGCGGCGTAGAACGGCGACAGGATCGTGCTCGGGCTGCCGAGGAACGGGCCGAACCCCACGGCCATCAGCTCCCGGCACAGCTCCTTGGCGACCGCAACACGCTGTGCGTACGTCGGCATCTCGTCTCCAATTGGGTCGGGCACCGCTCGCCTAGACGGCTCCTGCCGTGGGTTCGGTGTCCCGGCCCGCGATGGTTGCCGACCGCGCCACCGCCTTGCGGAACCGGTGCGCGAGGTCCGCCCGCGGGTCGGCGGCGGCCGCCGCGAAGCCCTGGGCCGGGGTCTGCCGCCAGCTCGCCGGCTCGTCCAGCCGGGGATCGGAGTTGAGGATCGCGTGCTGCACGTACTGCACGTGCGGGGACGGCTCGACGCCGAGCTCGGTCACCAGCGTGTCGCGAAGCTTGTGGAACACCTCAAGGGCCCGCCATTTGCGGCCGGACCGGTACAGCGCGGTCATGTACTGGGTGCACACGTTCTCGTGCATGGGATACCGGGCGCTCAGCTCGCCGAGCTCGCCGAGCAGCATCTGGTGCTGGCCGAGCCGAAGCTCCGCCTCGATGCCGGTTTCCTGGATGCCGAGCCGGTGCTCCTCGAGCCCGTTCACCTTTACGCTGAGTGGCCCACCGACCTGGACGTCGACCAGGGCCGGTCCGCGCCAGATGGACAGCGCCGAACGGAGTAGCCGGGATGCCGACTCGTAGTCCCCGGCCTGCATGGCACGCTGGCCGGACGCCGCGGCGCGCTCGTAGCGCCGGACGTCCAGTTCCTCGGCGGGCACGTTGAGCGTGTAGCCGCCGTGCGAGGTGACCAGTACCGACTTCGCCGTCCCGGTGCCGCCCGCCCTGGCTTTGTTGATCATCCTGCGTAGGATCAGGATGTAGGTCTGCACGGACTGGAGCGGCTTGCGCGGGGGCTCCAGCCCCCACAGCTCCTCCACCAGCGTGGATACCGGAACCACCTGACCTGCGTGCAGCGCCAGCATCGCCAGCGTCTGCCGGGCCTTGGTCGCGGTCGGCGTGATCGATCGCCCGTTCTCCGTTACGTGCAGAGGCCCGAGCACCTGTACCTGCATCGGAGGGCCTCCTCCCGGCTGTGGGGTTCTCAGCACTGGAAACGGTCGCAGAACCGTCACCCGGTCGGGCAGTGAGCCGGCCACCGGTCGAGCCTGAATAAAGGCCCGCTCGAGTATGAATAAAACACAGACGAGCCGTGAGGTCGGCACTTGGCCGGGAACGGTGCGTAGCCGGACGATTCCCAGCATCAGAGACCCGGACCCGACCCCAGGAGTCCCCGATGTTGATGCAGGTCACAGATGCCAACCTGATGTCTCTCTTATCCAGTTTGGGCTTCGAGAGCGGCGATCCCGACAATTTGAACGAGATAACGATCGACCGGTTCGACCACTGGACGAACTCGGACACGCCGGCTGCGGTGGCCATGTGCAGCTGCAATGTCCATTTGGGATATTCGGAGAAGGCTGCGGCGTAATGAGCAGCGGGGGTGCCATGACCCAGCTGGTCGGCTTCAAGCGGCACCTGCGTGCCGAGGTGGCGGCCGGCGCGGGTGCCTACTTGTTCAGCGAGGACGGCGTGACGATGCTGAAAGGCTCCCGGATCGAGACCCTCGCCACCCTGCTCGACGGCACCAGGAACCTTGCGGCGGTTCTCGATGCCCTGTCGAACGATATGGCACCGCACCAGGTCGCGGCCCTGATCGCCCAGCTCGCCGAGGCGGGACTGGTCGTGCTGCGCGCCCCGGCCGCTGCCCAGACCGACGAGAGCACGCTCGCCTACTGGGACGCCAGCGGCGTCGACGCGGCCGCGGCCGTGTCCGGCACCGCGACCGGAACCCTCCGGCTGCTCACCGTCGGCGATGTCGACGCGACGGCCGCGCTGACCGCCCTGCGGTCGGCGCGGCTGACCGTCGTCTCCGATCTTCCCGACGCCGATCCCGGCCCGGGCCAGGCCGATCTGTCGGTCGTGCTGTGCGACGACTACCTCAACCCGAGACTCGCCGAGGTGGACGCCGCGCACCGGGCGGCCAACCGGCCGTGGCTGCTGGCCAATCCGGTCGGCGCCAAGGTGTGGATCGGCCCGATCTTCCAGCCGGTCCAGGCCGGCTGCTGGCACTGTCTCGCGGTTCGGTTGTGGGGCAACCGAACCGCCGAGGCGTGTGCGCAGAACGCGCTCGGCCGGCGCGGTCCGGCCCCGCGTCCGGTTGCCTCGGTCCCGCCGCTGGCCGGCGCGGCGGTGCAGCTGATCGCGCTGGAGGCGACCAAATGGCTGGCCGGTTACCGGCACTCGGGCCAACGGGCGGTCTGGACCATGGACAGCCTTGAGCTGCGCGGTGAGCACCACGCCTTCGCGGCGCGGCCGCAGTGCGTGGTGTGCGGGGATCCGGCCCTGTTGCGGGAACAGGCCCACCGGCAGGTGGTGCTGACCGCGCGGCACAAGGGCAGCTACGACGGCGGGCACCGGGCCCTGTCGCCCGAGGCCATGCTCGACCGGTACCGGCATCTGATCAGCCCGGTGACCGGCCTGGTCAAGGACATCCGCCGGGACGAGCGCGGGCCGGAGTTCTTCAACTCGTTCCGGTCCGGGGCCAACCTGGCCGCCGCGCAGACCGGCCGGGTGGACGAGCTGCGGGCGGCGTTGCGCGCGCAGAACGGCGGCAAGGGAACCACCGCGCTGAACGCGAGGGTGAGCGCGCTGTGCGAGGCGGTCGAGCGCTATTCGGTCAACTTCACCGGGGACGAGCTGCGGATCCGCGGCAGCCTGCACTCACTCGGTGAGGCGGCGATCCCGCCGAACGAATGCCAGCTCTACCACGTCCGGCAGTACCCCGGCCGGCATGAGTGGAACGCCACGCATGCGCCGTTCCAGCACGTCTGCGAGCCGTTCGACGAGCACGCGTTCGTGGAGTGGACCCCGGTGTGGTCGCTCACCCAGCAGCGGCACCGGTTGCTGCCGACCGGCCTGCTCTACTTCGGCGCGCCGGTGGAGCAGGGACACGACTACGTCTTCGCCGACGCCAACGGTTGCGCGGCCGGCAGCAGCCTGGAGGACGCCGTCCTGCAGGGCATGCTGGAGCTGGTCGAGCGGGACGCCGTGGCGATCTGGTGGTACAACCGCACCCGCGCGCCGGGCGTCGATCTGGACTCGTTCCGCGATCCGTGGATCGACGAGCTGCGGGCGGTCTACGCCGGTCTCGGCCGCGAGGTCTGGGTGCTCGACGTGACCTCCGATCTCGGCATCCCGGTGCTGGTCGCGTTGTCCCGGCGGCTTTCCGGGCCGGCCGAGGACATCATGTTCGGCTTCGGTGCACACCTGGATCCCCGGGTGGCCCTGCGCCGGGCCCTCACCGAGCTGAACCAGTTGATGCCACAGGTCATCGACGACGGTTCCGGCGCCCGATACCGCTGCGACGACCCGGACGCGGTTCATTGGTGGCGCACCGCGACAGTGGCCAACCAGCCCTATCTCGCACCCGACCCGCGGGCGCGGCGCCGGACGCCGTTGGCCTACGACTACACCCCCAGCCAGGATCTGCTGCGTGACGTTCAGTATGTCCAAAATGGAATCGAGGCCCGTGGCATGGAGGTTCTCGTGCTGGACCAGACCAGGCCGGACGTCGGACTTCCGGTGGTGCGCGTGATCGTCCCCGGGATGCGGCACTTCTGGGCCCGGCTGGGCCCCGGGCGGCTCTACGATGTTCCGGTTCGGCTCGGCCGGTTGGCCGAGCCGCGGTCCTACGAAGAGATGAATCCGATCCCGATGTTCCTCTGAGGGTGTACCGATGATCACCACAAGGAGCGCGACGTTGTCGAAGGCGCCCGGCGAAGGCTCGGCCGCCCGGATCCGGCTGTGGTCGTTGCGCGAGGACGTGCTCGTGGAGACGCCGACCGAGGAGGACCGGCTCGTCGTGGTCACCCGCTGGGGGGAGACCAGAATCGACGAGCCCGGCGAGTTGGTGCGGGAATCGTTGCGTCGCATGAGCTTCGGACCGATATCGTTGCAGAACCTGGTACCGCCCGGGCGTTCTCCGGACGCCGATCCGCGGACCCGGCGCGCGGCCAGGGACTGGGCCCGGCTGTGGCGGGTGCTCGAGGCGCTGAGCGGTTCGGTGGTGCACTCGCTCGGTCTGCCGGACGGCGAGGGGCCGGTGCTGTCCGCCGTCCCGATCGTGCGGCAGGCCGCGTTCCGGCTGCCCGAGGTGGACCCGGACCGGCCGGTTCGGCTGTCCCGATTCGCCGCGATGCGCGCCCGGGACGGCGAGCTGGTGCTGGAGTCCCCGCTGGCCCAGTACGAGGTCGTGCTGCACCGGACCGTGGCCTCCGCGGTGGCCGCCGCGCTGAGCGCCCCGATCGCGGTCACCGAACTGGCCGACGCGGTGCGGGCGGACCGGCCGGTGGTCGCCGAGGTGGTCGCCTACCTGGCCGCGACCGGAATCGTGGCGTTCGGCGACTGGGACCCGCAGACCCGCACGGTGCACTTCGCCGAGGACGACGACCCCGACCTGATTCCCTGGTCGCATCACGATCTGCTGTTCCACTCGCGCAGCCGGATGGGCCGGCACGGCGGCCCGACCGGGGCGGTGTTCCCGTACGCCGGGCGGCTTCCGTCGCCGCCGCTGGTCAAGGCGGTTCCGCCGGGCCGGCGGTTCCCGCTGTACCGGCCGACCACCCCGGAGCTGGTGACCCAGGATCCCACGCTGACCGAGGTGATCGAGGGCTTCCGGCTGTGCGAGGACCTCTCCGACCGGGAGCTGTCCGCCGAGCAGATCGGCGAGCTGCTGTTCCGCGCCGCGCGGATCCGCTCGGTGGCCCCGGCGTCGGCCGGTGCCGAGGTGACCTACCGGATCTCCGACCGGCCCTACCTGAGCATCCACGGCCTGCACGAGCTCGAGCTGTACCTGAGCCTGCACCGGTGTGCGGGCCTGCCCCGGGCGATCTACCACTACGACCCGCAGCAGCACGCCCTGACCCTGATCAACGACTCGCAGCCGGAGCTGGACGATCTGCTCGACCTCGCCAGCATCGCGACCGGCACGATCCGGCGGCCGCCCGCGCTCATCACGCTGACCGCCCGGGTCGCCAGGTCCGCGTGGATGTACCGCGGGATCGCCTACTCCCTTGCCCTGACCCATGTTGGGGCGTTGCAGCAGATGTTGTGCTTGGCCGCAACGGCGATGGGGTTGGCCGCCTGTGTGCCGGCGATCGATCCCGGTGATGTCACCGATACGGCGTTGCGGCTGGACTGGCCGGCGGAGATTGGTGTCGGCGACTGTATCGTCGGCTACCGGCGATTGGCTCCGCATTCGCCGTGAATAGGTATAATTACGGATAACGATGTGTATTGGGGGCGTAGGGTCGCTTGGCTCAACGATTCGTTGACGACGGGTGAACGTCATGTCCTCGGTCGCTCGAACCGAACCTGATCAGGCCGGTGCCGGCGCGCCGGACCATGATCCGGAGACGGCCGAGGTGCGGCCGGGTCCCGCGCCGATCGCCCTTGCCATGGCCCGGACCATCGTGGCCGCGGTGTTCTTCGGGCTGTGCCTGGTCGCGCTGCTGTTCGTGATCGTCTCGGGCGCCAGCCTGCCGTCGGTGCTGGTCGCGGCGTGCCTGCTGCTCGCCCTGTTCGGCATGCAGGTGTTCTACTTCAGCCGGCCCGGCGTCGAGCTGCGGTCCCGGACCAGCTACCTGCTGCTCGCCGTCCAGGCGTGTCTGGTGTACCTGCCGGTGATCGAGTACGGCGACTCCTGGCTCGGCCTGCCCAGCCTGGTCGGCGGCACCGTGCTGCTGGTACTGCCGAGGGTGCTGGCCTGGATCGCGTTCGGCCTGATGGTGGTCAGCACCGCATGGCTGGAGGCGGCGCTGAGCGGGGTGGTGCTGAACGGGATCTACCTGACCATCTCGGTGTCGGCCTTCGCGCTCGGCGTCTACGGGCTGACCCGGCTGGCCGGGGTGATCGCCGAACTGCACGCGGCGCGCAGCGAGCTGGCCGGGGCGGCGGTGGCGCACGAGCGGCTGCGGTTCGCCCGGGATCTGCACGACCTGCTCGGCCTGCGGCTGTCCGAGATCGCCCCGAAGGGCGAGCTGGCCCAGCGGGTGCTGGACAAGGATCCGGACCGGGCCGGGCGGGAGCTCTCCGAGATCCTGGACATCTCCCGCCGGGCCCTCGCCGACGTGCGGTCGGTTGCGCGCGGCTACCGCGAGCTGAACCTGGACGAGGCGTCCCGGGCCGCCACCGCGGTGCTCGCCGCGGCCAGGGTGGACCTGCGCATGGAGCTCAAGCACGCCGAGCTGCCGGTGCCGATCCGCAGCCTGATCGCCGAGGTGCTGCGCGAGGGCGCGACGAACATCCTGCGGCACAGCGAGGCCGAGCGGTGCGAGTTCGTGCTGCGCCAGTCGGGCAACCGGGTGTCCCTGGACATCGTCAACGACGGGGTGGTCGATCCCGACTTCGACGACCCGCTCCGGGCCGGCGGCGGGGTCGCCGGGCTGGCCGGCCGGGTGGCCGAGCTGGGCGGCGAGCTGACCGCCGGCCTCGATCCGGACGGCCGCCGGTTCCGGCTGCACATGCGGGTTCCGGTGGCCGGCGAGCGGGACGACGCCGGGGCCGCCCAGCCCGACGAGCTGATCTCCCGGACCGCGACCGGTGCGGCCAGGGCGGTGCTCGGCACGGTGCTGATCCTGATGTACGTCTCGGCATCGCTGCGGCTGGTGCTGCTGGTCGAGATGAACAACGACGCCGGTGACGTGGTGAGCATCGGCTGCACGACCGCGCTGCTGCTGATCCAGTGGCTGCACTACAGCCGGCCGGGCGTCCAGTTCCGCACCCCGGTCAGCTACGCGCTGCTGGCCCTGCAGGCGCTGCTGGTCTTCCTGCCGCTGCTGCTCTACGGGGTCGCCTGGGTGGCGTTGCCCGGCGTGCTGCTGGCCAGCGTGCTGCTGGTGCTGCCGCCGGTGCTCGGCTGGGTGATGTTCGCGCTGATCACGGCGGTGCTGACGGTGGCGCAGGCGAGCCTGGGCGGCACCATGCTCTGGGTCGCCTACAACGTGGTGGGCGCGTTGATGATCGGCCTCGTGGTGTACGGGTTGACCTGGATGGTGCGGGCGGTGGCGGCGCTGCGCGAGGCCCGGATCGCGCTGGCCCGGGCGGCGGTGGCCGAGGAGCGGCTGCGGTTCGCCCGGGACCTGCACGACCTGCTCGGCCTGAGCCTGTCGGCGATCGCGCTGAAGAGCGAGCTGGCGCACCGGCTGGTGTCCCGGGATCCGGACCGGGCCAGGGATCAGCTCGGCGAGGTGCTGGCGATCTCCCGGCTGGCACTGGCCGACGTGCGGTCGGTGGCCAGCGGGCACCGGGAGCTGTCGCTGCACCAGGAGTCGCACACGGCGGAGTCGCTGCTGCTGGCCGCGGACGTGGACGTGCGGATGGACCTGCGCTACCGGGAGCTGCCGGTGCGGGTGAGCACGCTGCTGGCCACCGTGCTGCGTGAGGGTGTGACCAACGTGCTGCGGCACAGCAAGGGCGAGCACTGCGAGATAAGCGTGCACGAGCGGGACGCGTCGGTGCTGCTGGCGATCGTCAACGACGGGGTGACCGAGGCTGCCGGCCGCGCGCACAACGGCAGTGGGCTGCAGAACCTGACCGCCCGGGTGGGCATGGTCGGCGGCGAGCTGACCGCCGGGATCGAGGCGGACGGCCGGTTCCGGCTCCAGGCCAACGTTCCGTTGTAGCGCGAAACAGGCCGATCGCTGAATGGGAATGGAACTAATGGCAGCCGGGCAATTGCACTTTTCGGCCTAGAGCCAGCCGGCCTCTTTGGCGATTCGGATGGCGTCCACACGATTCCGTGCATTGAGCTTGTTGACAATTGTTGTCAAGTAATTGCGAACCGTGCCGGTGGACAGGTAGAGATGCGCGGCGATCTCCACCGCATTCGCGCCGTCTGCGGCCATCCGGAGCACCTCGATCTCCCGCCCGGTGAGCGGGCAATCGGCGCTGTCCCAGGCGGCCAGCGCCAGATCGCCGTCCACCACCCGGCGACCGATGGCCACCCCGCGGATCGCGTTGGCCAGCTTTTCCGCCGGTGCGTCCTTGAGCAGGAACCCGCCGACCCGGGCGGCCAGCGCCCGGCGCAGCGTGCCTGGCCGGCCAAGGCTGGTCAGGATGAGCGTGCGGCACTCGGGCAGTTGCTCGTGGATCTCGGAGGCCGCGGTGAGCCCGTCTTTTCCGGGCAGGTCGATATCGATAACGGCGACGTCCGGATGATGCGCGCGAGCGGCGGGCATGATCTCGTTTCCGGACCACACCTCGGCGACGACCTCGATGTCGCTTTCCAGCTTGAGCAGGGCGACGAGAGCACCACGGACCATGTGCATGTCCTCGGCGATCAGTACTTTGATCATTGTGGCGCCTCCGAGGTTAGTGCCTCGTTATCCCAAGCTATACGGCTGTCCCGCCCAGATCCAACCGCCGACCTGCCGCGCGGCGGCCAGGCTGACCCATGCGGTGAGCTCGACCAGCGCCCGGTCGTCCGCCCCGGCCGCCCGGTACTCGGCGACGATCCGGTCGTTCACCTGGTAGGCGGCGACCGCGGTGAGCAGGGCAAGCCGGCCGGCCGGCCGGTCCGGCTCGGGCAGGTCCGCCACGGCCCGGTTCACCCAGGAGCGGTCGATTCCGGCCGGCCGGCCGTCCCAGCCGGCCAGCTCGGCGGCCACCAGGGCGCGCACCGGCGCCGGCACCGAGCGGTGTCCGGCCGCTTCGATCGCCGCCGCCGCCCTGGCGAACGCGCCGCCGATCTCCGGGCTGCCCGCGGCCCAGGCGAGATCGTCCGGAACCGGGGCGTCGGGGAGCAGGTCGAGCGAGGCGCCCGGAGTGTGTCGGGCGCGGGCCGGTCCGCTCATGAACCGGCCGAGAAAGGCCCGGGCGCCCGCCCGGGCACCGGCCGGGACCCGGGGTGGCAGGGGAGAGTCGCCGAGGAACACGCTCACCATCCGGTTGAGGTACTGGAAGGTGACCGCGACCCCGACCAGCTCGGGCGCCTGCCCGGCCGGGAACGGCAGCGCGCCGCCGGCCCGCAGCCCGCTGCCGGCGGCCCAGGCCGAGACCGGGTCGGGTTCGGTGGGCACTGCCGCGCCCAGCCCGGTCAGCGTGGCGTCGTGCACCTCGACGCAGTAGGGGCAGGCGTTGGCGGCCGACACCGCGGTGGCCACGGCCTCCTTGGTGGCCCGGTCCGCCGACCCGGTGGCGATCAGCGTCTCGCGCAGCATCAGCCAGCTCGCGGCCAGCACCTCCGGGGCGGGGGAGTGCAGCGCGATGGGTGGGGCGAGCATCCCGAAGTCCCGCTCGACCTGGCGGTAGACCCGGCGGACCAGGCCGTCGGCCCGGCCCGGCCGGACCGGTGCGACATGCCGGACGGTTTTCAGGGCGCCGCGCAGTGCGGTGCGGACGATGACGCCGCCCATTGCCCCTCCTCGATCCCGTTGGGTGCCTAATTCACGCTAAAGGGTGACAAGTAAGCATCCCTTCTCGGAGCGTGCTCATTTCCGCACGTCAGGAGACGTCCAACAGCGATTGCAGGCCGGCGTAGCCGACCGAGTGCAGCCGGTTTCCGGAAACGGCGTAGTAGCTTTCGTCCGCCCGGATGCCCAGGCCGTCCACCATCCGGTTCATGAAGTTGAACAGCGCGCAGACCAGCACCGCGTGGTACAGCGCGGTCTCGTCCCAGCCGGCGCCGAACACCGCGTCGGCATCGTCCGGGCCGACCCGGGACGGCGCGCTGGTCAGTTTGCCCACGTAGCGCAGCACCGGTCGCAGCCGCTCGTCCACGGCGGACGAGTCGAGGTCGGCGAGGGCGTCGGCGAGCAGCCCGGGCGGCACCCCGAACGCCTCCGCGGTCGCGGTGTGCACGCCGTGGCAGTAGGCGCAGGCGTTCACTCCGGACACGTAGGCGGCGATCAGCTCGCGCTCGGCAACGGTGAACGGCGACGGGCCGCGCATCACCAGTTCGTGGTAGTCGATCACCGGCCGGGAGTACTCGGGATAGCGCTGGAAGACCTGCAGCAGAACCGCGTCGTCAGGCAGGGACCTCAGGTACGGCATGGTGATCCTCCAGATATCTGTCCACTTCGGACTGACGGATCCAGCAGGCGGCGAGGTAGGCGCGGCTGGCCGGGCCGAGATCGGTCCGGCCGGCGGCGTCCACCGTCCGCACCGCCTCTGCCCAGGCCGCCCGGACGGCGGCCGCCCCGGTGACCGTGCCGGCCAGCGCGGCGCGCACCGACCGCCAGCGGTGTACCCCGGCCGGCACCATGCCGGCCAGCGTGATGCCGGCCGGCACGCCGTGCCGGATCCGGTCGACCAGCAGCGCGACCGTGGTCGGGTCGTCGGCCATGCTGGCCACGCCGAGCCCGGCGAGCAACCGTTCCGCGTCCAGACCAAGAAGTATCACGCCGACCTCGACCGCCGCCGGATCGTCGACCGCCGGCAGGGTGAAGCGCGAGTCGAAGGATTCGTTGTCAGACAAGGGAACGCGCCTTCTCGTCGGCCGGGACCGGTGGCTCGCCGGCCAACCGGGCGGCGACCGTGGCGGCCACCCTGGCGGTGGCCACCCGGTGGCCGTCGATGTTCCGGGCCGCCGGGCCGAGCACCATGCCGGCCGCGGCGCCCACCGTGAACACCCGGGATGCGTTGCGGTAGGCCAGGGTCCGCTCGTCCAGGTCCGGCCAGCCGTCGCGCGGCCCGGCGAGTCCGTCCGGCAGCAGGGCCGCGCCGGTGGACACCGTGGTGCCCAGCGCCAGCACCAGGTGGTCGCCCTCCACCCAGGTGCCGTCGGCGAGCTCGGTGCGCACCGGGCCGTGCGGCTTCGCGGTGACCGCGCTGACCGGCCGGCCGCGGTGCACGACCAGCCGGCCGTCCGCTTCGGCCCGCGCCAGCAGCGGCCGGAACTCGAACATCACCGACGCCCGCCGCTCGCGCCGCATCAGGGTCAGCCGGTCCGGCCACGGCACGCCGTCGAACCGGTGCCGACCCTCCGCGCGGAAGAACGAGGAGTTGACGTCGGCGCACTGGAACCGTTCGGCCTCCGCGCGCAACACCCAGTGCACCCGGCGCCCGGCCGCCAGCCCGTTCATGATCAGGTGCGCCGAGCTGAGCCCGGCGCCGAGCACGACCAGGCTCTCGGCGGCGTCCGGCACCGGCTCGTCCCAGTAGCCGACCCCGGCCGGCCGCCGGCCGGACCACCAGGACTCGGGCGCGGCGCGGCGCTCCTCGCCGAGGCACAGGATGGCGAACCGGGCGGTCAGCTCGAACCCGTCGGCCCGCAGGACGACGCCGTCCTCGTCCGGCCGCACGGCGCGCACCACCGCCGGCCAGAGCCGTTCGTCCGCGTGGTGAATGGCGGCCACGTGCCGGCAGTACGCTTCGAACACGTCGACCGGCACCACCGAGCGGTGCCCGGCCTGCGCCATCCGGATCTCCCGGCGCTCCACCCTGGTCAGCCGGGCCCAGTGCAGGCGGGCGAAGTCCAGCAACTCGCAGTCGCGGTAGCCCTCGACCCCCGGGTGATGCTCGTAGGGCGAGCGCAGCACGTGCTGGCGCAGCATGTCCACCCGGTCGAAGAACCGGCCCGCGGTGCGGCCGGTGGCGTCCAGCAGCGCCACGTCGTGCACGCCGAGGTGCCACAGGGCCGAGGTCACCGCGAGCCCGGCCAGCCCGGCGCCGACGATCGCGACGTCGACCCGCCGGGGCGGTGCCGCAGGCTCCGGGACCGGGGCCGCTCCGGGCAGGACCGGCCAGTCCCGGCCGCGGGGCGAACGCAACAGATGCGGTTCGGGAATGAATGTGGTCACGGCATGTGCGGCTCGGCGCGCCGCATATTACCCGATAACCGTAACGGGAACGATCAGCTCGAGGACCGGTCGCTGCGGCATTCCGTCCGCAATCAGTTTCTGCAACTTTTCGGAAGACGCTTCGGCGGTCTCCGTGGAGATCGGGCTGTATCTGGCGTGTGCGTACATCGGGCGCCGGCTGGACGACTCGATCTCGAAGACCTTGAGCACCGCCTCGCCCGGCCGCACCTCGCCCTCGTAGAAGGTGAGCCGGCGCAGGTCCGGGGTCATGAATGTCTTGGCGAACTGGCGGGACAGGATCATCGCGTCCGAGTCGTCCACGAAGTGCGTGTCCTCGTCGGTGGTGACCTGCATGGCGACCCAGGTCTGCTCGGTCAGGTTGGTCTCCGACTTGATGATCTGCCAGCGGCCCGGCTCGGGCAGGTTGATGCAGACCGACACGTCGTGGTCGATGGCGTCGATGGCTCCGGACACCATGAGGACTCTGCGGCGGACGTCGGCGACCGCGGCCATCTGAATGTCACGCGCTCGTACCCGCCCGGCCACGTCCAGGCCGGGCACATCCATTGAGGACATGCAACCTCCCCGCGATCTTGCGAAGAAATTCTGAATCGTTTGCGCCCTTCGCCCGTCATCGCCAGACTTGCACATCACCAACACAAGCTCAAGGTCCGAATGGAGTCAGGCAAGATCGAGAGCTAGATCAAGTCCGGGTGCGCTCTCCAGCGGGCCGATGTAGAGAATCCCGAAGTTCTCGCCGTCTGCGTAGGAAAACTTGAGAACCAGATCCTCGCGAATCAGAACGAAATGTTCCGAGGCGTTCACCGCGTCCTGCAGAATGTCGTAGCGGTGGTAGACTGTTCCGTCCGTCACCGCGAACAGTGCCTTGTAGAGCACATTCTTCTGGGACTGGCGAGCTCCCGCCGCCCAAGCGTCCAACTCGGCCAGCCCGGCGGTCAGCCGCACCGGTTTCCCCTGCTGCAGCATCGTGATCGCCTCCTGGTCCCACATATGGTTTCGTCACGCAACCTAAATGCTACGGTTCAGAGTTGTGTCACGCAACCAATGGGCTTCTTCGATCGTGCGGTGCTGCCGGCAGGAAAAAGCCGCACCCGAGCGGGGTTCGGGTGCGGCGGAGTGCAACGGGCATGAGGGGTTGCCGCCGGCCGCGGCAACCCCTCCTTTCAGAACCCGGTCAGCGGTGCTGGACCGTGACCGGGAGTCCGCCGCCCAGGCGGAGGGAGAGCATCGGCTCCGGGGTGACCGTGTGGCCGGCGACGGTGGCCAGCCGCAGGTCCCGGAACAGCATGGCGATGACGAACGTGGCCTCCATCAGGCCGAGATGGTTGCCGACACAGAATCGCGGTCCGGCGCCGAACGGGATGTAGGCGTAGCGCGGCCGGTTGGTGGTGCGGTCGGGGTCGAACCGCTCCGGGTCGAACCGGTCCGGCTCGGTCCAGAAGTCCGGATGCCGGTGCAGGGTGTACGGGCAGATCAGCACGTCCGATCCGGCCGGCACGTGGAATCCGCCCACCTCGTCCGCGTCGACCGCCTTGCGGGTGAGGATCCACACCGGCGGGAACAACCGCATGACCTCGTTCAGAACCATTGCGGTGTAACGGAACTTGGCCAGATCGGGGTAACCTGGCCGCCGGTCGCCGAGCACCTCGACCGCCTCGGCGTGCAGCGCCTCGCCCACCTCGGGATGCTGGTTCACCAGGAACAGCGTCCAGCCGATGGTGCTCGCGGTGGTCTCGTGTCCGGCCAGCAGCAAGGTGATCAGCTCGTCCCGCATCCGCGCCTGCGCCACCCGCGGGTCGGTCTCCTCGGCGGTGGAGGTGATCAGCCGGCTGAGCACGTCGTCGGCCGCCGGCCGCGGGTTCGCGGTCCGCTCGGCGACCAGCAGCTCAACGATGCGGGTCAGGTCGGCCCGCGCCGTGCGGAACTGCCGCTGCTTGGCGTGCGGCACCCAGGCCGGCACCATGCCCATCGTCTCCATGTCGAACATGGCCTGGTCCTGCACGGCCTCGAAGGAGTGCCCGATCGACTCGTACGCGCCGAGGTCCGCGTCGAGCAGCGTGCGGCCGAGCACCCCGAGGGTCAGCCCGGTGACCTCCTCGAGCACGTCCACCGGCGTACCGCCCTGCGCCGCGCCGAGCCGGGCGACCAGCTTGGCCGCCTCCTCGACGATCACGTCGGCCTGCGCGGCGATCCGCTTGTGCTGGAACACCGGCTGGATCGTGCGCCGCTGCTTGCGCCACAGCTCGCCCTCGCTGGTGAGCAGCCCGTCGCCGAGCGCCCGCTTGGACTCGATGTAGCCGATTCCCTTGTGGTAGTTGGCGGCGTTGTCGGCCAGGACCCGCTTGGCGTGGTCCGGATGGTTGAAGATGTAGAGCGTCTTCGGTCCGATGACCACCCGGACCGCGTCGCCGTACTCCGCCCGGGCCTGGCTCATCAACGCCAGCCGGTCGTTCTTCAGCTTGCGCAGCAGGCCGAGCGTCGCCCGGCGCGGCGGCCCGGGCGGGGTGCGGTGCGGCTCGGTCATCGTCACGCCGCCAGCCTGATCTGCGCCGGTCCGGGCTCGTCGCCGGTGGCCGCGGGCGCCGGCGCCGCCTGTGTCTGGGTGCGGGTTTTGTTGGTGATGTGGAGGGTCCAGTGGTAGCCGCCGCGGATGAGGCAGATGGTGGCGGTGGCGAAGAAGAGGCCGTAGGCGATGCCGGCGCCGGTGAGGAGGCCGTAGGTGGTGGCGATGCCGGCGCCGAA
>NZ_DASUCC010000148.1:0-77007 GCF_035762905.1 Actinophytocola sp. | reverse complement strand
CACCTCCACGAAATCGCCTGATCGGAACACCGGCGCCGGCGTTCCGGAGGCGCTGGGTGGTCGGTCGGTGACGCGTGGCGCGAGCACGCGGTGAGGGCTAATAGACTTCGGAGGTCGATCCCGGTGGTGAGCCCGGCCACCAGGGTCTTGAGATCCCCATACCGAACCCGAGGTTGTTGTCGTGCTCACCATGCAGGACGCGCTGCTTGCGCTGACGAAGTACTGGACCGACCGGGGCTGCATGGTGGTGCAGCCGTTCAACACCGAGGTGGGAGCCGGCACGCTGAACCCGGCCACCATCCTGCGGGTGCTGGGTCCCGAGCCGTGGCGGGTCGCGTACGTCGAGCCGAGTGTGCGCCCCGACGACAGCCGCTACGGCGAGAACCCGAACCGCCTGCAGACGCACACCCAGTTCCAGGTCGTGCTCAAGCCGGACCCGGGCAACCCGCAGGAGCTGTTCCTGGAGAGCCTGACCGCGCTCGGGATCGACATCCACGCGCACGACGTCCGGTTCGTCGAGGACAACTGGGCCTCGCCCGCGCTCGGCGCCTGGGGGCTGGGCTGGGAGGTGTGGCTGGACGGGCTGGAGATCACCCAGTTCACCTACTTCCAGCAAGCCGGCGGGCTGAACCTGGACCCGGTGTCGGTGGAGATCACCTACGGCATCGAGCGGATCATCATGGCGTTGCAGAACGTCAGTCACTTCAAGGACATCGCCTACGCGCCGGGAATCAGCTACGGCGAGGCGTTCGGCCAGGCCGAGTACGAGATGAGCCGGTACTACCTGGACGACGCCGACGTGGCCACCCAGCGCCGGCTGTTCGAGGACTACGCGCACGAGGCGCGCCGAATGCTCGACGCCCGGCTGCCCGTGCCGGCGCACGTGCATGTGCTGAAGTGCTCGCACACGTTCAACGTGCTGGACGCCCGAGGGGCGGTCAGCACCACCGAGCGGGCCCGGGCGTTCGCCCGGATGCGCGGGCTGTCCCGGGAGGTCGCCAAGCTCTGGTCGGAGCGGCGCACCGAGCTCGGCCACCCGCTCGGTCTGGCCGAGCTGCCGCCGCCCGCGCCGGCGCCGACCGAGTTCCCCGTGGTGGCCGAGCCGCGCACGCTGCTGTTCGAGATCGGCACCGAGGAGCTGCCGCCGCACGAGGTGACCCGGACCGCGGCCGCGGTGCGCGCGGCGCTGGCCGCGAAGCTGGCCGGAACTCGGCTGGGGCACGGGGAGATCGCCGTGCACGCCACCCCGCGGCGGGTGGTGGCGCTGGTGGACGCGGTGCAGCCGGCCGAGCCGGACGCCCGGCGGACCGTGCGCGGTCCGCGCGAGTCGGCCGCGTTCGGACCGGACGGCGAGCCGACCAGGGCGGCCCAGGGGTTCGCCAGGGGCCAGGGCGTGCCGGTCACCGAGCTGGACCGGTTGGACCTGGACGGGGTGAGCTACGTCGGGGTCACCGTGACCGACCCCGGCCGAGGCGCCGCCGAGGTGCTCAGCGCGGTGCTCGGCGAGATCGTGACCGAGCTGCGCGCGGAGAAGAACATGCGGTGGGGCGACCCGCGGCTCGCGTTCACCCGCCCGGTGCGCTGGCTGGTGGCGCTGCTCGGGGACGTGGTCGTCCCGGTGTCGGCCGGGGCGCTGCGGGCCGGCCGGACCACCCGGGTGCACCGCACCGCCGAGCCGCCGGTGATCGAGATCGACTCCGCGGACAAGTACCTCGAGCTGCTCGACCGGCACGGCATCGTGGCCGACCAGGCGGTCCGCCGGGCCGCGATCGTGGCGGCGGCGACCGAGCTGGCCTCCTCGGCCGGTGGCGCCTTCGATCCGGCCGCGGAGCCGGCGTTGCTCGACGAGATCACCAACCTGGTCGAAGCGCCGGTGGCCATCCTCGGCGGTTTCGACCCGCGCTATCTCGAGCTGCCGCAGGAGATCCTGACCACGGTCATGCGCAAGCACCAGCGCTACCTGCCGGTGCGCGACGCCGGAGGTGCGCAGCTGCCGCACTTCGTCGCGGTGGCCAACGGCGCGTGCGACCGGGACGCGGTGCGGGCCGGTTACGAGGCGGTGCTGCGGGCCCGGTACGAGGACGCGAGCTTCTTCTGGCGGGCCGATCTCAAGGTGACGCCGGAGGCGATGAAGGCGGGTCTGGAGAAGCTGGCCTTCGAGGAGCGGCTCGGCTCGATGGCCGACCGGGCCCGCCGGATCGGCGCGCTGGCCGGCGAGCTCGGCACCGTTGCGCGCGTGTCCGAGCGGGACGGGGCCACCCTGGCCAGGGCAGCGGAGCTGGCCAAGTTCGACCTCGCCTCGCAGATGGTGATCGAGCTGACCAGCCTGGCCGGCGTGATGGCCCGGGAGTACGCGGTTCGGGCCGGCGAGCCGGAGCCGGTGGCGGCGGCGCTGCTGGACATGGAGCGGCCGCGGTCGGCCGGCGAGGCCCCGCCGGCGACCGGACCGGGTGCCCTGCTTGCCCTTGCCGACCGGTTCGACCTGCTGGTCTCGCTGTTCGCGGTGGGCGCGGCGCCGACCGGCAGCTCGGATCCGTTCGGCCTGCGCCGGGCGGCCAGCGGGGTGGTGGCGATTCTGCGGGCGCATCCGGCACTGCGCGCGGTGACCCTGGAGCGGGGTCTGGCCGCGGCCGCGGAGCAGGTGCGGGCGCAGGGGATAGAGGTCACCGGGGAGACCCTGGCCGAGGTGGCGGAGTTCGTGGTGCGCCGCTACGAGCAGCAGCTGCTCGACGCCGGGCACGACCACCGGCTGGTGGCCGCGGTGTTGCCGCGTTCCGGTGCCCCGGCCGCGGCCGACGAGACGCTGGCCGAGCTGACCGCGCGGGTCGGCGACGCCGAACTCGCCGGGCTGGTTGCGGCGCTGCAGCGGGTGCGCCGGATCGTTCCGCCGGACACGGCGGCGAGCGACGACCCGGGCCGGCTCACCGAGCCGGCGGAGCGCGTGCTGCACGAGCGGCTGGTGGAGTTGCGCGTGGCGCTCGGCGCCGGGAGCGGGTCGCTCGCGGAGTTCATCAGCGCGGCGAGCGCGCTGACCGCGCCGGTCAACACGTTCTTCGACGAGATCCTGGTGATGGCCGAGGATCCGGAGCTACGGGCGGCGCGGTTGGGGCTGTTGGCCGGGATCCGGGACGTGGCCGCGCCGGTGCTCGACTGGCAGGCACTCGGCAACAGCCTGGAGGGGTCCGCGGCCTAGTACGGCTGGGGCCGGCGGCGCGACACCTGGACTCGCGGGGCTTTGCGGCCGAACTTGCGGTAGCTCACCACGATCAGCGACATGGCGAGCGCACCGGCGAACATGAACACGAACGACGCCACCAGCACGCCGGCCACGAATACCAGCCCGGCAAGCACACCGAGCAGGACGAACGGCCACCGCCGGTTGGGCGGGTTGGGCCGAGGCTTGCCGTCACGCAGCGCCTTGGCAAGGTCGGGGTCGTCCATCCGCAGCCGGCTGGCAATCATTTCCAGCTGCTGCCGGTCGTACTGACTCAGCATAGGCCCAGGCCTTCCTGAGCAAGGGCGGCGCAGCCGCCGGCTGTTGTTACGGAGGTCGGTGTAACCCATCGGGCCCCAACTGAAACCTAGCCGTGACCACTGGCGTCCAAGTAGAGCAACGATCAACGTCCACAGTGGACGAATAGACCGTTCGGTCGTGCGAGATTGCCCTGGATGGCGGGTTTGGTCCGCAGTCGTCGAGGTATTGCCAGAACAGACCCTTGCTGGGATTCGCTCCGCGAGGGGCGAAGGGCGCCCGTGGGATCGCCGGTAACCGGCCGACCTAGAGCTGCCCCGGTTTTGCTGCGGCGAACCGGGTCTCTCTCCGGCCCGGCGATCGCCGAGGCCGCCGGCCGGTCGGGCTCGAACCGGGGTCGAGCCCGACCGGTTCCCGTGATCGTCTCCTGGGACGCTACGGCTGGTTGGCGGTCAGTGCGGCGGCCACCGTCTCGTACACGGCCAGCAGCGAGGACAGGCCGGTGACCTCCAGTGGCCGCAGGACCGCGCGGTTGGTGGCCACCAGCACCAGCCGGGAGCCGCTGTCCGCCCCGGCCTGGGACACCGCCACGATCTCGGCCAACCCCGCGCTGCCGAGGAAGCTCACCTGGGTGAGGTCCAGCACGAGCACCGGGTTCTCCGGCTGGAGCTGATCCCGCAGCCGCTCGCCGAGGTAGCTCGCGGTGAGTAGGTCGATCTCACCGGTGACCTCCAGCACCACCGCGCCGCCATCCGCGCGGTGCAGTTCGACCTTGATCTGTTGGCTGGCCGGGGACGTCTCGCTCAGCGCGCGCACCGGGCCGGCCTCGGCACCGGCGCCGTCCGGCCCGGTCCCGGAGTTGGCTGGCTTCTGCACCTCTGCCTCCCGTAGGCACACACGACACAACACACGGTCAGGTCAACGTCCACGTTCACCCTAGAGCGGACCGTCCGGGGCTCAAAACGCGAGGGTCGGATGCGCATTGTGGTTTGAGTCCGCGCTCGGCCGGGTACCCACCAGATGAGGTGTGGCTTCAGCTCGGTAGCTGGAGGAGGGCGCTGGCTGGTGGACCTCGACGAACCGCGGGTGATCGCCGAGCGTGAGGTGATGCTCGAGCTGCAGCGAGCCATGCTGCCCGGGGGTCTGCCGGTGCTGCCGGACGTGAGCCTGGCCGCCGAGTACCGCCCGGCCGAGGAGCCCACGCTCGCCGGCGGTGACTGGTTCGACGTGGTGCCGATGCCGGGGGACACGGTCGGTCTCCTGGTCGGCGACGTGGTCGGGCATGGCGCGATGGCGTCGGCGGTGATGGGACAGCTGCGCGCGGTGGCGGCCGAGCGGCTGCGCCGCGGCAACGGTCTCGACGACGTGCTGCTCGCCCTGGACGCGTTCGCCGCCAGCTCGCCGGGTGCCCGCGGCGGCACGGTGTGTGTGGCGGTGTTCGACCGAACCAACCGTTCGGTGCACTACGCGGTGCGCGGCCATCCGCCACCGCTGGTGGTCGGACCGGACGGCTCGACCCGGTACCTGTCCGCCGCGACCGGCTCACCGCTGGCCCTGCTCGGCAACCGGTATCAGGTGGCCGCCGACAAGCTGGGCACCGGCGACACGCTGGTGCTCTACTCGGACGGCGCGGTGGAACGGCTCGGCAGCACGATCGCCAAGGGGCTGTCCGAACTGGCCGGGCAGGTCACCGACGTGGTGCAGCGCAACACCTCCGGCGAGCGGATGATCGCCGAGGCGGTGTGCGCGGCGGTGTCCGGCGGCGAGTACGGCCGGCTGGACGACATCAGCGTGGTGGCCGCGACCGTGCTGTCCGTGCAGCCCGAGCCGTTGGCTCTAGCCGTGCCGGCCACCCCGGACCAGCTCAGTGGTGTGCGCAAGCGCTTCTCCAGCTGGCTCTACGGCCTGCGAGCCGGACCGGACGACCTGCTGGCCCTCGAGCTCAGCGTCGTGGAGGCGGTGACCAACGCGATCGAGCACGCCTACTCCGGCCCGGCGGGCGTGGTCCGGGTGGCGGCCGGGCTGGACCGGGACGGCACCCTCAGCGTGGAGATCAGCGACGACGGCCGGTGGAAACCGCCGCGCGCCAATCCGGGCTTCCGGGGCCGGGGCCTGGTGATGATGCGCGAGTTCACCGACGTGCTGAGACTGACCACTTCGGACGGTGGCACGACCGTGGCACTGGAAAAGGCGCTGCACCGCCCGGTCTTCACCGATGGCATGGCGCCGGCCCGGGAGCGCCGGCCGGAGCAGCCGGACATCCGGATCGAGGTCAGCGTCGAGCCCGAGTCCGTCGTCGTCTCGGTGGCCGGCACCGTCGACTCGAGCAGCGTGGAGCAACTGCACGCCTGCCTGATCGACGTCGAACGCCGCGGCTGGCTCCCGCTCACCATCGTGCTGGACGACGTCACCCTGCTGGCCAGCGCCGGGCTGCGCACCCTCTACGAGCACGCCGGCCAGCTGATCTCGGCTCAGCGCACCATCCGGCTGGTCGCCGCCGACGCCAGCCCGGTCCGGGACGTGCTGGCGGTCAGCGGCCTGGACATGGTCGTCGAGGTGCTCCCGGTTCTGGGGTGAGCGGCCGCCCGCCCGTGGCTACTGCGCCGCGGGCGGAACGCGACGGCGCGGGGTGCGGTTCGCCGGTTGCCGGGGGGCGGGGTGGCTGGGGACCGGCGGGATCGGCCTGGTGACCGGGGCCCCGGCGGTGATGGTGAGCCGCTCGCCGTGGTGGGCGGTGTCCACGTCGGGGCCGGCGATGTGCTGGTAGGTGGCCGAATCGCGGTCGATCTCCACGGCGAACCGACTGGACCGGTAGGTCATCCGGAACACGATGCGGCGCAGCGCGCCGGGCAGCCGCGGCGCGAAGCTGAGGCGGCCGGCGTGGTCGCGCATCCCGCCGAAGCCGGCCACCGTGGCGATCCAGGCGCCGGCGAGGGAGGCGATGTGCAGTCCATTTTGGACATTCTCGTGCAGGTCGTGCAGGTCGGTGAACGCCGCCTCGGCGAAGTAGTCGAAGGCCAGGTCGAGATGACCCACCTCGGCGGCGACCACGGCCTGAGTGCACGCCGAGAGGGACGAGTCGCGGACCGTGCGCTCCTCGTAGTAGGCGAAGTCACGCGCCTTCTGCTCGTCGGTGAACGCGTCGCCGCGCAGGTGCAGGGCCAGCACCAGGTCGGCCTGCTTGATCACCTGCCGTCGGTAGAGATCGAAGTACGGAAAGTGCAGCAGCAGCGGATACGCCTCGGGCGGGGTTCGGTCGAAGTCCCATTCGGCGTGCTCGGTGAACCCCTCGGACTGCGGATGCACGTCAAGGACCGGGTCGTACGGGATCACCATCTTGCCGGCCGCCGCGCGCCAGGCGGTCACCTCCTCCTCGGTCACCCCGAGCCGCTCGGCCTGGTCCGGATGCCGGGTGCACACGTCCGCCGCGGCCGCCAGGTTCCGCTCGGCCATCAGGTTCGTGTAGACGTTGTTGTCCACGACCGCGGTGTACTCGTCCGGTCCGGTGACCCCGTCGATCCGGAACCCGCCGTGCATGTCGTGGTGGCCGAGCGAGGCCCACAGCCGTGCGGTCTCCACCAGCAACTCGACGCCGTGCTCCGCGGCGAACTCCTCGTCCCCGGTGGCGTCGAGGTAGCGCACGGTGGCGTCGGCGATGTCGGCGTTGACGTGGAACGCCGCGGTGCCGGCCGGCCAGTACGCCGAGCACTCGGCACCGTTGATCGACCGCCAGGGGAAGGCCGCGCCGTGCAGGCCGAGCGCCTCCGCCCTGGCCCGCGCGGTGTCCACAGTGGAGTGTCGCCAGCGCAGCGCGTCCCGTGCCGACTCCGGGATGGTGTAGGTGAGCACCGGCAGGACGAACGTCTCGGTGTCCCAGAAGGCGTGCCCGTCGTAGCCGGGCCCGGTCAGCCCCTTGGCCGGGATGGCCCGGCTCTCCCCGCGGGCCCCGGCCTGCAACACGTGGAACAGCGCGAACCGCACGGCCTGCTGCAGCTCCGGATCGCCGTCCAGCTCGATGTCCGCGGTGGCCCAGAAGTCGTCGAGGAACGAGCGCTGCTCGGCGAGCAGACCGTCCCACCCGGTCTGCAGCGCGCCGGACAGCGCCGCGTCGACCTGGGCCCGCAGCGCGGGTGCGGAGCGCCGGGCCGACCATCCGTACCCGAGATACTTGGTCACCACCAAGCGGTCCCCGGCGCACATGTCCACCGCGGCGGTGAGCCGGGCCAGGTCCTCCTCGACGTGGATGTCGGTGCGCATCCCGTCCCCGCACTCCAGCTCGTGATCCATCGCGGCGGCCACCCGCAGGCCGGACCGCCTGGTCTGGTGCACCAGCACCGCGCGAGCGCCGTACCCCGCGGCGAACTCCGAGCACAGCGGGGCGGACAGCGCGGCGGCCACCCGGGGATCGTTGGTCAGCCGCGGAACCGGCTCGTTGGCCAGCAGATCCGACTGCACCACCAGCTGCAGCTCGCCGTCCAGCGGTTCGACGGTGTACCGGATGGCGGCGACCGATCGTTGCTGGAACGACACCATCCGCTCGGTGCTCACCCGGACCCGCCGGCCGGTCGGCGACTCCCACTCGGTGACCCGGCGCAGCGTGCCGGAGCGGAAGTCCAGCACCCGGTGGTGCTCGGCGGCCCGGCCGTAGCGCACGTCGAGCGGTTCGTCCTGGACCAGCAACCGGATGATCTTCCCGTCGGTCACGTTCACCACGGTCTGGCCGGCCTCCGGGTAGCCGTAACCTGCCTCGGCGTAGGGCAGCGGGTGCTCCTCGTAGAACCCGTTGAGGTAGGTGCCGGGCAGCCCGCGCGGCTCGCCCTCCTCGAGCGTGCCCCGCATGCCGATGTGCCCGTTGGACAGCGCGAAGATGGATTCGGTGCGCTTCAACGCGTTCAGGTCCAGACCGGACCAGCGCAGCTCCCACGGCGCGATCTCGAAGCTCATGAGTGGAGCTCCAGCAGGTCCGCCAGATCGGACACCACCACGTCCGCGCCGTGCTCGCGCAGTGCGGCGGCCTGGTCGGCCCGGTCCACCCCGACCACGTAGCCGAACCCACCGGCCCGGCCGGCCGCCACCCCGGCCAGCGCGTCCTCGAACACCGCGGTGTCGGCCGGTGCCACGCCGAGCGCCCGGGCGCCGGCCAGGAACGAGTCCGGCGCCGGCTTGCCGCGCAACCCGTCCCTGGTGATCACCGTGCCGTCGACCAGGGTCTGGATGAACGGGGTCAGCTGGGCCGCGTCGAGCACGGCGGCGCCGTTGGCCGAGGAGGTCACCACCCCGATCCCGAGCCCGGCGTCGCGCGCCGCCGCCAGATAGCGCCGCGATCCGGGATACGGGCTCACCCCGCGCTCGGCCATGATCTTCCGCACCAGCTCGTTCTTGCGGTTGCCGACGCCGTGCACCGTGTTCGTGGTCGGCGGGTCGTCGCCGGTGCCCTCGGGCAGCGTGATCCCGCGGGAGGCCAGGAAGGTGCGCACGCCGTCCGCGCGCGGCCGGCCGTCCACGTACTCGGCGTAGTCCCGGTCGCTGAACGGCACGAAGTGCTCGGGGTCGCGAGACCGCAGGAACTCGTCGAAGGTGTCCCGCCAGGCCTCCCGGTGCAGGGCGGCCGTGCCGGTCAGCACGCCGTCCAGATCGAACAGCACGGCGCGGATGCGGTCCGGCAGGCCGATCATCCGAACCAGGCCGGCGTGTTGCCCGCCCTCCACTTGATGTTGCAGCCGATGCTCGGCCACTGCTCCGCGGGCACCGCGGCGCCGGCGAGCACCGCGCGCACGGCCGCGTCCAGCTCGTCGCCGGTGACCGGGGCGGCGGTGCTCGGCCGCGCGGCGTCGAACCGGCCGCGGTAGACCAGCGCGCGGTCGGCGTCGAAGAGAAAGAAGTCCGGGGTGCAGGCCGCGCGGTAGGCGCGCGCTACGGACTGGTCCTCGTCGGTCACGTATGGGAAAGTCCAGTTCCACTCGACCGCCTGCGTTGCCATGCGGTCCGGCCGGTCGTCCGGGTAGGAGGTGGCGTCGTTGCTGTTGATGCCGACCACCCCGATCCCCGCCTCGATCCACCCGGCCGCAACGACGCCGAGCCGGGGGGCGATGTGCCGCACGTACGGGCAGTGGTTGCAGACGAACGCGACCAGGGTGCCCCGGGCGCCGGCGATGTCGTCGAGTGACCAGGTGTGCCCGGCTGGATCCGGCAGCGCGAACGGTGGAGCCTGGGTACCGAGCGGGAGCATCGTGGATTCGACAGCGACCATGAACCGACCGTACTCGGGTCGCCCGGTGCGGAGAGGAAGGGACATCGTGTCTGAGGAACGGTGGCGGATCAGCGTGGACCGGGTTACCTGTCAGGCCAGCGGCATGTGTGTCGCGGTCGCGCCGCAGCATTTCGAGCTGCGCGACGGCTACTCGACGCCGCTGGCCGAGGAGATCGACCCGGACGACGAGGACGTGGTGGAGGCGGCGGAGAGCTGCCCGGTGGAGGCGATCATGGTGACCTCGACGGCCGACGGTCGGGTCGTCGCGCCGGAACCGTACTGAGAGGAGACGCCGATGAGCGAGCTTGCGAGCGAGTCCATGAGCACTGCACCGCCGCCGAGCTTGCGAGTCGGCGGGCCGAGACGGCACCGAGCCTGCGAGGTGGTGGGCCGATGAGCAGGCGCCCGCCGTCGGTTGCGGTGCTCGGCGGTGGTTCCTGGGGAACCACCGTCGCCTCGCTGGCCGCGCTCAACACCGAGACCATCCTGTGGGCCCGGGATCCGGACACGGCCAGGGAGATCACCGAGCAGCACACCAACACCCGCTACCTCGGCGATGCGCAGCTCACCCCGGCGCTGCGGGCGACCGCGGACCTGGCCGAGGCGGTGCGCTCGGCCGACGTGTTGGCGATGGCGGTGCCGGCCCAGTCGTTCCGCTCGGTGCTGACCGAGGTGGTCGAGCACGTGCGGCCGTGGATCCCGGTGGTGAGCCTGGTCAAGGGCCTCGAGCAGGGCACCCGGCGGCGGATGACCGAGATCGTGGGCGAGGTGATGCCGGGTCATTCGGCGGGCGTGCTTGCCGGTCCGAACATCGCCAAGGAGGTGGTCAAGGGCTACGCGGCCGCGGCCACGATCGCGATGCCCGACCTGCGCTCGGCCGAGATGCTGCAGGATCTGTTCCGTACCAAGCTGTTCCGGGTCTACACCGGCACCGACGTGATCGGCGTCGAGCTGGCCGGGGCGCTGAAGAACGTGTTCGCGATCGCGGTCGGGTTCGGTGACGGTCTGGAGGCCGGGCACAACACCCGGGCCATGGTGATCACCCGGTCGCTGCGCGAACTGGCCCGGCTCGGCGTGTCGATGGGCGGCCACGCGGACACCTTCGCGGGGCTCGCCGGCATGGGCGATCTGATCGCCACCTGCACCAGCCCGATGTCACGCAACCGGCACGTCGGCTACGAGCTGGCCAGGGGCAAGGACCTGGAGCAGATCATCGCCGAGATGAAGCAGGTGGCCGAGGGCGTCAAGACCAGCTCGGTGGTGCTCAAACTGGCCGCCGAGCACGGCGTGGACATGCCGATCGCCCGGGAGGTCGATTCGGTGCTCAACCACGGCCAGCCGGTGTTCGAGGCCTACCGCGGCCTGTTGCGTAAGGTTCCCGGACACGAGATGCACGGGGAGGCCTGGTGACCACGGAACACGTCGAGGGACGGTTCGCCGGCGCGGCCGGCGGTCAGATCTACTGGCAGGGCTGGGTTCCGGCCGGCGAGGTGACCGCGGTCGTGGTGATCGTGCACGGGCTGGCCGAGCACGGCGGCCGGTACGCGCACGTCGGGAACCGGTTGGCCGCGGACGGCTACGCGGTGTACGCGGCCGACCACCGCGGGCACGGCAAGTCGGAGGGCACCCGGGGCAACATCAACCGGATGGCCCAGGTGGTCGTGGACCTGGAGACCATGATCAGGAGCGCGGCGCAGCGACACCCGGACAAGGCCGTGTTCCTGTACGGCCACAGCATGGGCGGGCTGGTCGCCCTGGTCTACGCCACGACCGGCCGCCCGGCCGAGCTGCGCGGCATGATCCTGACCAGTTCCGCGGTGGACATCGCGGTGGGTCCGAAGGTGGCGCGGCTGGCCGGTCGGGGGCTGTCCGCGGTGGCGCCGAACCTCGGCACCATCCGGCTCGACGCCAGCACGGTGAGCCGCGACCCCGAGGTGGTCCGCGCCTACGACGCCGACCCGCTGAACTACCGGGGCAAGATCCGGGCCCGGACCGGGGCCGAGATGCTGGCCGCGGCCGAGGCGGTCCGCTCCCGGCTGGCCACCCTGACGATGCCGTTGCTGCTGCTGCACGGTTCGGCCGACCGGCTCACCGCGCCGAGCGGGACCAAGCTGGTCGCCGATCGGGCCGGGTCCACCGACATCACGCACAAGCTCTACGACGGCTGGTACCACGAGCTGCACAACGAGCCGGACAAGGACAGCGTGTTCGACGACATAGTGGTATGGCTCAAGGAGCACGGCTGATCGGTTTCGCCATGAATCCTTCCGGGTAACTTGATAGGGAGTGGAACAGGAGGGACGAACATGGCAAAGCTGCTTCGCAAGCTGACCGTCGTCGCCGGCGCGGCCGGCGCGGCAAGGCAGTACGTCAAGAAGAACCCGGACAAGGTCAACCGGGTCGCCGAGCAGGCCGGCCGCTTCATCAACAAGCGGACCAAGGGCAAGTACCACGGCAAGGTCGATGACGCGATCCGGAAGGTGCAAACGGCCACCGACAAGGTCGCCCGTTCCTGACCCCGGACTCCCTGGTCCAGCCGCCGCCCGCGCTCGATGAGCACGGGCGGCGGTTGTGTTCCCGGCGCGGTGTGCTGGGTACTCCACGGGCATGGCGGCAACCACCCACACCGAGACCGAACGCAAGTACGACCTGGCACCGGAAACCCAGGTGCCGGTCCTGGATGGGCTTCCCGGCGTGGTCGCCGCCTCCGACGGTCCGACCGAACGGCTGGACGCGGTCTACTTCGACACCGAGGACCTGCGGCTCGCGCGGTCCGGGCTGACCCTGCGCCGGCGCACCGGCGGGCCGGATGCGGGCTGGCACCTCAAGGCGCCGGCCGGAGCGGACACCCGGGAGGAGACCCGGCTTCCGCTCGGCGAGCGGGACGACGAGCCCCCGGCCGAGCTGGTGGACCTGGTCACCGCCTACACCCGCGGCGCCCGGCTGGTTCCGGTCGCCACGCTTACCACCCAGCGTGACCGGCGACTGCTGCTCGGCCCGGACGGGGTGCTCGCCGAGGTCACCGACGACCGGGTGACCGCCTGCCCGGCCGGCCGGACGGCGTCCGCCGGCAGCTGGCGGGAACTGGAGATCGAACTGGCCGGAGCGGCCGGGCCGGCGCTGCTCGAGGCGGCCGAGCGGCGGCTGGACGCGGCCGGGATCCGGCGCTCGGCGTCCGGTTCCAAGCTGCACCGGGTGCTGGACCTGGCGCCCGTGCCGGCCGGCCCGGCCGGTACTGCCGGCGAGGTGGTGCGGGCCTACCTGCGCGCCCAGGCCGAGACGATCGCCCGCTGCGACCTGCTGGCTCGCAAGGGCACGGCGGACGCCGTGCACCGGCTGCGGGTGGCCACCCGCAGGATGCGCAGCGCCTTGCGGGTGTTCGGGCGGATCGTCGACCGGGAGCGCACCAGGGGGATCGAGGCGGAGCTGCGCTGGGTGGCCCGGCGGCTCGGCCCGGCGCGCGACGTCGAGGTGCGGTACGAGCGGTTCCAGGACGCGGCCCGCGCGCTGCCCGCCGAGCTGCTGATCGGACCGGTCACCGGCCGGCTCACCCGGCACTTCGGCCCGGCCGAGGCGGCCGGGCGGAGCACGGTGCTGCGCACCCTGCGCGGCCGGCGGTACCTGCGGCTGCTCGAGGCGATCGAGGGCATGGTGACCGACCCGCCGTTCACCCCGGCCGCTACCCGCCCGGCCAGGACGGAGCTGCCCCGGCACATCCGCCGGGCGTACCGCAAGGTCGCCCGCCGGGCCCGAAAGGTGCGGTCGATGCCGGCCGGGCCGGAGCGGGACCGGGCGACGCACGACCTGCGCAAGGCCGCCAAGCGGTTCCGGTACGGGGTCGAGGCGGTGGCTCCGGTGATCGGCAAGCCGGCCCGGCGCACCCGGAAGCGGGCCAAGGGCCTGACCCGGGTGCTCGGCGAGTTCCAGGACAGCGTGGTGGCCCGGCCGGTGCTTCGCGATCTCGGCATGCAGGCGCACCTGTCCGGCGAGAACGGGTTCAGCTTCGGAATGCTGTACGGCCGGGAGGAACGGGCCGCCGAGCGCGCCTACCGCGACCTGTGGCCCGCATGGCGCCGGGCAGCGAAGAAGAAGCGCCGCGCCTGGTTCCGCCGGTCAGGGTGACCGGACCGGCAGTCCGGCGACCCGAGCCGGCCGCCTGATCCGGTTGCCCGACCCGGCCCCTTGGGCCCGGTTGCCCGGGGTGGGGACTCGCGCATGAGTCGGCGACTCGCCGACCGGGTACCGGTGGTTCGGTTGCTGGAGGTGGGGACTCGCGGTGGATGGGGGACTCGCGGGTCTGGAGGGGGTGGTTGGGTTGCTCGGGGTGGGGACTCGCCGAAGGTCGGGTGCACGTTCGGCGAGTTGTCGATTCCGGCAACTGGACGGCCGGTTGGGGATCGGGGAGTTGCCGGTGCGGAATCGAATCCGAGCATGCTCAGTCTTGCGCCAGTTCGGCCAGGATCTGCTCGCCGTACCGGGCCAGCTTGGCCTCGCCGACGCCGCTGACCGTGCTCAGCTCGGCCAGCGTGGCGGGGGAGCGGATGGCGATCTCGCGCAGCGTGGCGTCGTGGAAGATCACGTAGGCCGGCACGCCCTGCTCCTTGGCCGTGGCCGCCCGCCAGGCGCGCAGCCGTTCGAACACCGGCGCGGCGGCGGCCGGTAGCTCGGCGGCCGCGGTCGCCTCCCGCTTGGCCTTGGCGATCCGCTCGGGCTCGCGGCGCATCAGCACCTCGCGCTGGCCGCGCAGCACCGCCTCGCTGTCCGGGGTGAGCACGATCGTGCCGTAGTTGCCCTCGACCGCGAGCAGGCTCCGCGCCAGCAGCTGGCGGAACACCGCGCGCCAGCCGCTCTCGTTCAGCTCCGTGCCGATGCCGTAGACCGACAGCGAGTCGTGCCCGAACTGGGTCACCTTCTGCGTGTTCCGGCCGAGCAGGATGTCGATGAGATGCCCGGCGCCGAACTTCTGCCGGCGCTCCCGGCCCAGCCGCCACACCGCGGAGAGCACCTTCTGCGCCGGCACCGTGCCGTCCCAGGTCTCCGGCGGCGACAGGCAGGTGTCGCAGTTGCCGCACGGCTCGCCGGTCTGGCCGAAGTACGCGAGCAGTTGCACCCGGCGGCACTCCACGGTCTCGCACAGGGCGAGCATGGCGTCCAGGTGTCGGGACTGCCGGCGGCGGTGCGCCGCGTCGCCCTCCGAGGTGTCGATCAGCTTGCGCAGCTGCACGACGTCGGCGAGGCCGTAGGTCAGCCAGGCGGTGGACGGCAGGCCGTCGCGCCCGGCCCGGCCGGTCTCCTGGTAGTACCCCTCGACCGACTTGGGCAGGTCGAGATGGGCGACGAAGCGCACGTCGGGCTTGTCGATGCCCATACCGAACGCGATCGTGGCGACCATGACCAGGCCGTCCTCGCGCAGGAACCTGGCCTGGTTCGTGGCCCGGGTCCGCGCGTCCAGACCGGCGTGGTACGGCAGTGCCGGAATGCCGTTGGCGGCGAGCAGCTCGGCGGTCTTCTCGGTGGACGCCCGGGACAGGCAGTAGACGATGCCGGCGTCACCGGCGTGCTCGGAGCGCAGCAGCTCGAGCAGCTGCCGGTTCGGGTCCTGTTTCGGCACGATCCGGTACTGGATGTTCGGCCGGTCGAAGCTCGCCACATGGTGCAGTGCGTCGCCGAGGTCCAGCCGGGTGGCGATCTCCTGCCGGGTCGCCTCGGTGGCCGTGGCGGTCAGCGCGATCCGCGGGACCTGCGGCCAGCGCTCGTGCAGTGCCGAAAGAGCTAGGTAGTCGGGCCGGAAGTCGTGTCCCCACTGCGCGACGCAATGCGCCTCGTCGATGGCAAACAGCGCGATCCGGCACCGGTCGAGGAACCGCATTGTTGACTCAACCGACAGGCGTTCCGGAGCGAGATAGAGCAGATCCAGCTCGCCGGCCAAGGCGGCCGCCTCGACCGCGCGACGCTGGCCGGGATCCTGCGACGAGTTGAGGAAATCCGCGCGCACCCCGACCGCCCGCAGCGCGTCCACCTGGTCCTGCATCAGCGCGATGAGCGGGGAAATCACCACTCCGACACCGTCCCGGACCAGCGCGGGCACCTGGTAGCAGATGGACTTCCCACCCCCGGTCGGCATCAGCACGAGTGCGTCGCCGCCGCCGATGAGGTGCTCGACGATGGCCCGCTGGCCGTCGCGGAACGCGTCGAAGCCAAAGACCCGCTGCAGCACCCGTAAAGCGTCGTTCAGTTCCGAACTGGTTCCAGGACCGGTCACGGCGGCGATTCTACTTGGGTGGTCCGAGGCCACTGTGGACGCCCGACTAGCGAAACGAAAAAAGAGTCGCGTAAGCTGTCGACAAGCGCGGTGATCACCGCGGCCATTCCACAGTGCGCGACCCTTCTGACTCGAAGAAAAGAGTTGAACCGATGGCCCAGAAAGTCCTCGTCCAGTACGTCGACGACTTGGACGGCATACCGGGTGACGATGTTTCCACGGTAACCTTCGCGCTGGACGGCGTGAGCTATGAGATCGACCTACGCGCCGAAAACGCGCACCGGCTACGCGAGAGCCTGGCCGATTACGTGGACTCCGCCCGGCGGGTCGGAGGGCGGGTCAGGCGTGGTACCACCCCGTCCACGACCCCGGTCCGGGCGGGCGACACACGGAGCAAGGAGCAGACCAAAGCCATCCGCGAATGGGCGAAGAAGAACGGCTACGACCTCGCCGAGCGCGGGCGTATACCGGCCAACGTCATTGCCGCCTTCGAAGAGGCGCACGCCAAAAAGAGCAAGCGCGGCCGGAAGGGTTAGATCCGTTCCAGAACTGCCGGGCGGCGACAATAGCGCGGGGCGGTAAGCGATAACGGGCGTCTCGGACGGGACCGTAGTAGCCAACCGAATCGCGAGCTTGTCGCCGTCCGGCATATCCGACTGTGTACGGACACATCTGGTCCGCGCCGCGCCATTCCGTGGAACCGGCGGCCGGCGCGGAGTGAGCATTCGCTCGGGTCACCCGCACGGGGATGTATCAGCCGCGCCGCCAGTGCCTCTTGTTATCCGTAGGAGGCGCAGGAGGCACATCATGAACGCACAGCGGACCGTGGTCGGCAGGATGGTCGACCGAGTCAAGTCCGAGCCCGTGGCCACCCAGGGTCTGGTCCAGGCGACCCTGGCCGCGCTGCTCGGCTTCGGCGTGATCAGTTGGACCAGCGAGCAGACCGGCCTGACCCTCGCCCTCACCGCCGCGATCCTGACGTTCCTGACCCGCAGCCAGGTGCGCCCGGCCGGCAAGGGCGTGGAGGACAAGGCGGCCGCCGAGCCGCCCGCCCGGGTCGACAACGCCGCGTAGCCGGCCGGTGACCCTCCGGCTGATTTGAACGACCCGTGCCCGCGATCCGTATTCGTCAGCGTGAGGCGGACACGACGTCGGGTTCTGGCGTGCGCACTGCCGGCCGTCGCGGCCGCGGTGATGCTGCTGACCAGCGGATGCGGCTCGGGCGCTGCCGGCGTCGGGCCGCACGGTGCTGGGCACGGCCCGGCCGCGACGCCGGCCGACGCCGCCAACGCGATGCCCTCCGAGCAGCTGACCGTGGACCAGTTGGCCGCCGAGGTGGGCTGCACGCCGACCTCGCCGATCAAGGGCGCGGACTTCCGCCAGGCCAACTGCAAGGCGTCCGGAACCAACCTGATCCTGCTCGACTTCGACACCGCCGAGGGGCAGCGCGCCTGGGTCGACCTTTCCAAGGACTACGGCGGCGTGTATCTGGTCGGCAACCGCTGGACCCTGTCCGGAAACGACCGCGACTACATGCTCGCGCTGCAGACCAGGCTCGGTGGCGCCCTCGAACAGGGATCGAATCACGGCCAGTGAGCCGGCAAGTCGCCACATAGTCCACAAAGGACACTGAGGGCGACAACCGTTGACACGTGCTCCCGTTCGGCGCACTATGTACCTCGTTCCGCTCTGGGGTCTGGGGAAATCGCGGAACTTTGTTTCGCCGACCCTCGGCCCGTGGACCGAAGGAGGAAATGTGCTCGTACGACTGGGGAACCTCGGGGACCGGATGCTGACAAGACTGGTGCCCAAGGTGAACGCCGAGGCCGCCGCCGCGCAGTGCACCGGCATTTTCTGTGGCTGTCGTGGCAAGTACTACAGCTTCAGGGCATGTGAGACATGCCAGTGCTTCCTTTGCACGCTGGCCCAGTGCTAACTATCCGGTGAACCACCTCGGCCTCTTCTGTGCCGTCGCGCTGGGTGGGGTATTTCTGGTATCCGCGTGGGGCAAGCTCGGTCGGACCCGGTTGCGTGTTTTCGCGGCCACGGCGGGCCCGCTGAGTCTTCTGCCTCGCGGCTGGCGTGGCTGGGCCGCGGCAGCGGTGGCGACAGCCGAACTGGGGGTCGTCACCGCGCTGGGCGCCGGCGCCGCTTTCGCGGCGTCCGGTCTTCCCCCCGGCCGCGCCGTGCTGCTCCTGGGCTTTCTCGGCGTGGCAACGCTTCTGGTGGTATTCACCGTGGCGATCGGACTGTTGGTGGCGCGCGGGGTGCGCGCCACCTGCCGTTGTTTCGGAGCGCACGACACGCCGCTCGGACCGGCCCACATCGTGCGCAACCTGATCCTGCTCGCGTTCGCCGTCACCGGAGCACTGGCGCCCGCGGGCGCGTTGACCATCCCGGGGGCCGGGCTGGCCGCCGGGTGCGGCGCGCTGGCCGCGATCCTCGTGGTCCGCTTCGACGATCTGCTCGCGCTGTTCCGCGCCACCGCACCGCGGGATGCGGCGCGAGGTTCCCGATAGGAGCCCCCATGCCTTTCCTCACCGCCGCACTGGTTCTGATCGGTGTGCTGCTCGCCGTGGACCTGATCCTGACGCTGGGCGTGATCCGCCGCCTGCGCGAGCACGCGGAGCTCATCGCCAAGGCGCTGCAGCATGGCGCCGCGATGGAGAAGACGATGCTGCCCGTCGGTTCGCCGCTGCCCGAGTTGTCGGCCAGGACCGTTTCCGGCGCCGTCGCGCCGGACTCCGGACCGCTGCTGATCGGGTTCTTCTCGTCCGGTTGCCCGTCCTGCGCCCTTTACCTGCCGGGTTTCGTCGAGTATGCCGAGGCCTTCGCCGGTCGTGTGCTCGCGGTGGCCGTCGGTGCACCCGAAGAGGTGCGCGAGATCGTCGCCGACCTTCTTCCGGTCGCCGACGTGGTGGTCGAACCGTATGACGGTCCACTTGCGACCCTGTTGCAGGTCAGAGGTTTGCCGGCGATGGCGACGGTCGACACCGACGGGATCGTGACCGCCACCGGGTACCGGGCAACGGATCTGCCCAGCCTCGCCACGGTATGAGGCGCGGCGCCGGAGAGGCACTGGCGCTGGCCTGGCGCGCCGCTCCCGCGGTGCTGATCGGCATCGTGCTGACCACGGTGCTCGGCGGGCTGATCCCGGTGCTGGTCGCCTGGCTGACCAAACTGGTGCTGGACGGCGTCACCGTCGCGGAGCCGAGTGGGCTCACCGGCCTGGCCGGGGCGCTGGCCGCGGCCGGCGTGTTGCTCGTGCTGGTCGCCCAGGCGGCCAGGTACCTGCGGCTGGAGCTGGGCCGGCGGGTCGGGCTGCGTACCAAGGATCGATTGTTCGCCGCGGCCGGCCGGCTCGGCGGGCTGACCCGGCTGGAGGATCCATCGTTCCACGACCGGCTGGCGCTGGCGCAGCAGCACAGCCGGGTCGGGCCGGCGGCGATCGTGGACAGCGGCCTGGCCGCCGCCCAGGCGGCGATCAGCATGGCCGGGTTCCTTGCGGCGCTGGCCGCGGTGAGCGCCCCGATGGCGGTCGTCGCCGTGGTCGCGGCCGGTCCGGCACTGGTGATGGAGTTGCGGCTGAGCCGGCGGCGGGCGGCGGCCATGGCCGACATCAGCCCGGCCGAGCGCCGCGAGTATTTCTATGCCCAGCTGCTGATCAGTCTGGAGGCGGCCAAGGAGGCTCGGCTGTTCGGTCTCGGACCGCTGTTTCGCCGGCGAATGCTGGCCGAGTTGGGCGGGGCCGACGCGGTGCGCCGAGCGCTGGACCGCCGCGACCTGAGGGTGCAGAGCGCGCTCGGAGCGCTGAGCGCCGTGGTGGCCGGCGGGGGTCTGGTGTGGGCGATCCTCGCCGCCGGGAGTGGCCGGCTGAGCGTGGGGGACGTCGCGGTGTTCATCGCCGCCGTCGCCGGGGTGCAGACCGCCCTTGGCGCGATCGTCGACCAGTTCGCCATGGCCCACCAAGCGCTGCTGCTGTTCGAGCACTACCGGGTGGTGACCAGGGCCGGGCCGGATCTGCCCGTGCCCGCGGCGCCGGTGACGTCGATGCCGCTGCGTCGCGGGATCGAGCTGCGCGACGTCTGGTTCCGGTACGGCGACGACCATCCCTGGGTGCTCCGGGGTGTCGACCTGTTCGTCCCCTGTGGACAGTCGGTGGCACTGGTCGGGCACAACGGGGCGGGCAAGAGCACGGTGGTCAAGCTGCTGTGCCGGTTCTACGACCCGACCCGCGGTGCGGTGCTGTGGGACGGGGTCGACCTGCGCGAGCTGGACCTGGCCGAGCTGCGCCGCCGGATCAGCGCGGTGTTCCAGGACTTCATGTGCTACGACCTGAGCGCGCGGGAGAACATCGCGCTCGGCGGCGTGGACGGCGCGGTCGACGTTGGTGGCGACCTCGGTGGCGACCGGCTCGAGCCGGTGCGGCGCGCGGCCCGGCGCGCGGGGGTGGACGAGGTGCTCGCCGGCCTGCCGCGCGGCTATCGCACCCTGCTGACCCGGATGTTCTCCGGCGAGGAGGACAAGGCCGACGCCGAGACCGGGGTGCTGCTCTCCGGCGGCCAGTGGCAGCGGGTCGCGCTCGCCCGGGCGTTTCTGCGCGACGCCCGCGACCTGCTCATCCTCGACGAGCCGACGTCCGGTCTTGACGCCGAGGCCGAGCACGCGATCCACACCGAGCTGGCCGCGCACCGGGCCGGCCGGACCAGCGTGCTGATCTCGCACCGGCTCGGCTCGGTCCGCGACGCCGACCGGATCGCCGTTCTGGTCGACGGCCGGGTGGCCGAGTCCGGCACGCACGAGGATCTGATGTCCGCCAACGGAAACTACGCGCGGCTGTTCACCATGCAGGCCGCCGGCTACGGAACCCGGGTATGAAGATGCTCGCGCTGCTTGGTTTCGCCCTCGCGGCGGTGGCCGCCGGCCGCTTGGCCGCGCACCGCTGGGTCGCCGTCACCGTGCGCGGTGACAGCATGTGCCCCGCTCTCACCGACGGTGACCGGGTGCTGCTGCGCCGCACTCCGGTGCATCGCCTGGCCGTCGGCGACATCGTCGTCGTCCGGCTGCCGGGAATGCCCAGGGTCGTCGGCCCCCGGGACCGCCCGTGGCTGATCAAACGCGTCGCCGCCCTGCCCGGCGACCCGGTGCCGTCGGCCGTGGCTCCCGCCGTCGACGGCGCGGCCCACGTCCCCCCGAACCGGCTGGTCCTGCTCAGTGACAACCCCGTCGGTGCCATCGACTCCCGCCAGTTCGGCTACCTGACCCCCGACCTGGTGCTCGGCCGGGTGGTCCGCCGGCTCGCCTAGAGTGCTCGGGTCATGAACACGCTGTGCGGGTCGAGCCGGTAGTCGCCGAACGGCTCGCAGTAGCCGAACCCGTACTTCTCGTACAGGCTCCTGGCCGGCCGGAAGAAGTCGGCCGAGCCGGTCTCCAGGCTGATCCGGGTGAACCCCATCCGCCTGGCCTCGGCCAGGATGTGCTCGAGCAGCCGCGAGGCGATCCCACCGCGCTTGCGCGTCGTGGCGGTCCGCATCGATTTCAGCTCGGCGTGCTCGGCGTCCAGCCGCTTGATCGCGCCGCAGCCGACCAGCACGTCGCCGTCCATCATCGACCAGAAGGTGACCTCCGGGCGGCGCAGCCCGTCGAGGTCGAGCGCGTGCTTGCTCTCCGGCGGTGTGATGGACAGCATCTCCCGAACGTGCTCGTTCAGGAACTCGGCGATCTCCGTCCCGGACAGATCGTCCACAACGATCCGCACCCGGCCCTCCTTCCCACTGACCCGTCGGTGTCCACAGTACCGTCCACCGTGTACTCAACTTCCCAGCGCCAATGATGATCGCACTCCCCGCCGTTCTGCCGGCATTACCGTTCCGGTCCCTGGCGCCATTGTTTCGCCATTGGTGCCGGCCGAGTAGTTGACCTTCGGCCAGGTTGGCGGTTTGATCACGGTTGGCGATGGGAGGAGCGGGAATGGCGGAGGGGCCTACTCCGGAGCAGGAGGCGGCGGTGGCGGCCTTCGGCTCAGGGGATCACCTGGTGCTGCAGGCCGGGGCGGGAAGCGGGAAAACCACGACCCTGCGAATGCTGGCCGCCAGTACCCGCCGGTGGGGACGTTACCTCGCCTTCAACAAATCGATCGCAACCGAGGCGCGGAGCAGTTTTCCGGACAACGTCAAGTGTTCCACCGCGCACAGTATCGCCTGGCACGCCGTCGGCCACCGGTATCGCGACCGACTGGGCGCCCCGCGCATGTCCAGCGCCAAACTTGCCGCGCTGTTCGGCATCAACGTCGAGCTGCGGCTGGGCGAGCGCAAGATCACCGCGAGCGGGCTGTGCTTCGCCGCCCAGGAGACGGTGCTCCGGTACTGCCAGTCCGCCGACGCCGTCATCGGTCCGCAGCACGTGCCCTGGCTCAAGGGCATCGGTGAGGAGCACCTGCACGACCAACTGGCCGACGTGGTCCTGCCCTACGCCCGGCGGATCTGGGCGGACCTGCAGAACCCGGAACGTGGCCGGGTCAAGTTCAAACCCGACCACTACCTGAAGATGTGGGCGCTCACCGAGCCGGAGATCAGGAAGAACTTCCTGATGCTGGACGAGGCGCAGGACACCAACCCGGTGCTGGAGCGGGTGTTCAACGCGCAACGCGGCCACGCCCAACTGGTCATGGTCGGCGACTCCGGCCAGGCCATCTACGGCTGGCGCGGCGCCCGGGACGTGATGACCGGGTTCGCCGGCCGGCAGCTCACGCTGTCGCACTCGTTCCGGTTCGGCGATGGCGTTGCCCGCGAGGCGAACCGGTGGCTGGCGATCGCCGGAGCGTCGATCCGCCTGCACGGGTCGCCGACCATCGACAGCGGTGTGGGCCGGGTGGACCGGCCGGACGCGATTCTGTGCCGTACCAACGGTGGCGCGATGGCCGAGATCCTCACGCTGCTCGGCTCCGGCTTCCGGGTGGCGCTGGTCGGCCGCGGCGACACCCTGTCCGACCTCGCCATCGCGGCCCAGGAGCTCAAGACCGGACGCCGCACCAACCATCCCGAACTGCTGCTGTTCTCGTCCTGGGGCGAGGTTCAGGACTACGTCGAGCACGACCCGGACGGGCGCGACCTGCAGCCGTTCGTCGACGTCATCGACGAGCACGGGGTGGACGTGGTGCTCGACGTGCTCGGCCGGCTTTCCGCGGAGAACCTGGCCGACGTCACGGTTTCCACCGTGCACAAGGCAAAGGGCCGGGAGTGGTCCACGGTGCGCATCGCGAACGACTTCACCGAGCCGGAGCCGGACGATCCGCACGAGGTCGACCGGACCGGGGAACCGCTGCCCGGCCGGATCGACGCCGCCGAGGCACGGCTGGCCTACGTCGCCGTCACCCGGGCCCGGCACCGGCTCGACCTCGGCGGCCTGGCCTGGATCAACCGCCACCCCGACGGAAACCCCGACCAGAGGGGCGGCAGCTTCGGGCAGGACAGGTGACCATCACCGTTGCCTGAACCGCCGCACCTATTCCGGGTCCGATGCAACCTTCGGGGGCCGGCCGGTGTGTAGGAACCGTGAGCCTGCGTGATGCGAGGGGCGAGGAGGAGTTTCGGCGGTTCGCCGCCACGGTGATCCCGCCGCTGGGCCGGTTGGCCTACTCGCTGTGCGGTGACCGGCATCTGGCCGAGGACCTGGTGCAGACCTGCCTGATGAAGCTGTACCGGGCGTGGCCGAAGATCCGCCGGCCGGAGTACGCCGACGCCTATGTCCGCAAGACGCTGCTGCGGGTCTGGCTGAACGAGCAGCGGCGGCCGTGGCGGCGGGCCGAGAGCGGCACCGGCGTCCTGCCCGAGGTCGGCGACCAACGGTCCGACCCGGCCGCGCTGACCGAGCGGGACGCCTTCAGCGAACGTCTTCGCCGCGCCCTCGAACAGGTTCCGGCCCGCCAACGCGCCGCGGTGATCCTGCGCTACCGGATGCAGCTGTCCGTGACCGAGACGGCGGAACTCCTGCGGTGCTCGGAAGGAACCGTCAAGAGCCAGTCGGCCAGGGGCCTGGACGCCCTGCGCGCCGCCATGACGCGGCAGGACGCAGACCGCCCGCTGGCACGGGGAGGAGTCGTCGTCGATGAATGACCAGCAGCTGATCTCCGGGCTTGCCGCGCTGCCCGACGAGGATCTGCATGTCGACCTGGATGCCGTGGTCGCCACGGTCAAGAGCCGCCGCAGGCGCCGGCACGCCGTGACCACCGCGGCCCTGACCACCACCGTCCTGACCGCCGGGCTGATCGTCGTGATCGGCCACCCCGGCGGGGCACCGCTGCCGCCGCCGCCGCCCGCGGTGCCCGGCAACTGGACGGTTCGGTCGTCCGACACCCAGTGGGTCAGCCTGTCGAGCGTCGCCGTCGTCAGCGCATCCGACGTGTGGACGACCGGCGTCACTGGTGAACCCGACCCCGGGGGAGTTGGCCTACGCGAGCGGGGACGTGTGGAACATTGGGACGGGCAGCGGTGGACGCGGTTCGACCTCCCCGACGGCCACCACCCGTTCGACCTGGCCGCCATCGCCTCGGGCGACGTCTGGGTCGTCGGACGCGTCGCAACCTCCGGGCCTACCGCCCGGCCGTTCGCCATGCACTGGGACGGCCTTGGCTGGCGGGATGTCCCGGTTCCGCCGCAGGGAAGCAACTCCTATCTGGACTCCGTGGCCGTGGTGTCGGCGAACGACATCTGGGCGGTCGGGCCGACGCCGAGCTTGGACGCGGGTCCGCTCCTCGTCCGCTGGGATGGCCAGCGGTGGACGACGGTGACCCTCCCGGACGCTCCAGCAGGCCCGGTGTCGTTGGACTTCGTCTCCGCCCGGGGCGCCGACGACGTCTGGGCGGTCGGCAGGTCCGATTCGCACCCGCTGATCGCGCACTTCGTCGGCAGCGGTTGGTCGTGGATTCCGGCGACGGTGGACGGGCGGGTCCTGCCCAAGCTGCGAGGTGTGGTCGCGCTCGGGCCGGATGACGTGTGGGGTGTGAGCGACACGGGATTCTTCCGGTGGGACGGTCGCGTCTGGCGGGAAGCACCGCTTCCGGCGGAGCTCGACGGTCGGTACGCCACCTTCGCCCCCGACGGCGCCGGCGGGCTGTTCGTGGCCGGGTACCGGTTGATGTGTCAGAACGTCCCGTGTCCGAACGGTGGACCGGACGCGCGCGCTTACTTCCGGGTCGCGCACTGGAACGGAACAGCGTGGCGGCTGGTCTCGCCCCCGGTCGACGGCCCCGGGATGTTCCAGGATCTGGATACCGCGCGCGACGGCAGCGGAGTCTGGGCGGTCGGCCTCCGCATGGACGCCTCCAACTTCGACAGGTGGATCGTGGCCTCGCGTCCGTTGCTCCGGTAGGCGGCTCGGCAGCTGGGGGTATGGACGGGTCCGGTGAACGATCACCGGACCCGTCCCTCAGCCCAGCGCCAACGGCAGGCTGGCCAGGACGTGGCGGCGGTGCCGGCCGTCGGCGGGGAGCAGGCGCAGGCCGAGCTTGCGGGCGGCCTGGTGCGGGGTGAGCCAGAACTGGGTCTTCGGCACGCCGATGCGCGCCACCGCCGTGGTCCGGACCGCGCCGCGGGCGGTGCGGGTGAACGCGTACGAGGTGGTGGTGAAGGTGGACTCCGGAACGCAGCGGCCGATCAGGCTCAGCGCGTCGGCCCTCGAGCGTGGCACGAAACAGGCCTGGCGGAGCTTGCCGATCGACCAGCCGCGCCAGGTCTCCTCACCGCGGTAGGTGGCCGATCCGTTGGCCCGCAGCATGTCCGGGTCGGTACCGAGCGCGGCGGACAGCTCCTGGTGCAGCTCCGGGGTGTCCAGCACGGACGCGGCGTAACCGATCGTGGCCAGCTCGCTGACCAGCCGAAGCGCCGCGCTGGCCGCCGCCCGGCGCGCACCATCGGCTCCGCCGCCGCGGGCCAGGGCCGCCCATGGCGCCTCCGCCAACCGGTACCGCAGCGCCAGCCAGGAGATCCGGACCGGCACCGGGGAGTTGGCCACCCCGGGCATCGCCCACACCACCAGCTGCGCGCTGCTCAGCGGGATGTCCTGACTGTCGAACGCCTTGCGCAGCAAGGAGATCAGTCGCGCCGGATCGGGCCGGTCGGCCGGTGCGACCCGGAGGGTCACGCCGAAGTCCGCCTGCTCGTCGAGGCTGGCGACCGCCGTCCGGTTGCCCAGCCGGTCGATCTGGGTGTGCACGGTCAGTCGCGGCTCCAGCGCCCGGACCGGCGTCGCGGCCGGCGCCACCGGGCCGCGGTGCCGGCGCAGCAGGAACCGCAGCGCCGTCCACGCCCACTGGTAGCCGCACAGCCCCCGGAGCCGGACCGACGTCGCCAGCACGGCCGCCGCCGCACCGGCCGCGACGATCGCGGCCGCGGTGTCGAACGTGAACACCGTGGCGAGCACGGCCAGCGCCGCCAGCTGCCACACGGCGACCTGCCCTACGCCAATCGGCAGCAGCCAACCGGTCCGAATGCGCGGCCATTCCGAGTTCGCGGTGGTCACGGTTGTAGAGGCTGCCGGATCGGCTGCGGTTGTCATCGGTCAACGCCCCCGGAAACTTCCGTTTGCATGTCTCAGAGCTGGAGTTCTCGATCACTCCGGTCGGTATTATCTCGTTCACCGAGCGCATCGCCAAGAATTCTCAAGACACCGGGAGTCGGCCGGGTGTGGACACAGAAGGACCAGATACAGGCCTACCAGTTCCTTCGGCGGCGCCTGGTTTCGGCTCTGGTGTCGGCCGACGCCAACCATCCCGTTTCGCCGTCCAAAAGGTTACTGCTCGGTACCGGGATCGGGTTGGCCGTGGCGCTGATCGTGTCGGCGGTGTTCGGGATCATCGGCCTGCTCACCCCCAGCCGGGCGGAGGAGTGGCGGCAGGGCGGCCAAGTGATCATGGAGAAGGAGACCGGGGCCCGGTTCATCCTCGGCCAGGACGGCGCGCTGCATCCGGTGCTCAACTACGCCTCGGCGCGGCTGCTGGCCGGCGGTGACGGCGGCAAGACCGTGACCGTGCCGGCGAAGACGCTGCGCGACGTGCCCCGGGGCGCCGGTGCCGGCATCGTCGGGGCGCCGGACTCGTTGCCGCAGAACGATCGGCTGCGCGCCGGGCCGTGGACCAGCTGCACCCGGCTGTCGGCGGACCGGCCGGCCGGCGACGAGCCGATCTCCACCGTCCTGTTGGGACAGGAGTTTGCCGGTCCCCCGCTGCCCGACGGGGCGGCGATCCTGGCCCGGTTGCGGTCCGGTGAGCGGTTCGTGATCACCGGCGGCCACCGGCACCGGCTGGCCGACGACCGCGCCGTTGTGGCCCTCGGCTACGCCTCCGCCGACTCCGTCACGGTCGCCCCGACCTGGTTGAACACCATCCCCGCCGGACGGGACCTGGCCACCATCGACGTGCAGCGCAGCGGCGCGCCCGGCCCGGCCGTCGGTCGCGCCGCCACCAGGATCGGCCAGGTGCTGGTGTCCGGCGCGGAGGAGTTCTATCTGGTCCGCGGCGACGGTCTGGCGGTGATCTCCGGTACCGAGGCCGCGCTGGTGCTCGGGTCGCCGGCAAGCGTCGCGGCCTATCCGGATGCCCGGCCGCGGCCGATTCCGTTGCCCGCCGCGGACATCGCCGCCGCCCCGCGGTCGGCCGAGCGCGCGGACGGCTATCCCCGGCGCCGCCCGGAACCCGTCGGGGTCCAGCCGACCACGACGCTGTGCGCGACCGGCGCGCGGATCACGATCGGCACCGGGCTTCCGTTGCCGAGCGGGGCGAAGCCACACTCGGTGCCGCAATCGGCCGGTGCCGCGGCGGAGGTGTACGTGCCCGGCGGTGCGGGCGCGGTGGTGGCCGAGGAACCGGCGCCCGGCGCGGCCTCCGGTACCACGTACCTGATCACCGACACCGGCCAGAAGTACCCGTTGTCCGGCGACGAGGCGATCAAGGCGCTCGGCTACGGGCGGGTGTCGCGTCCGGGCGTGCCGGCCGCGGTGCTCGCACTGTTCCCGACCGGGCCGACGCTCGATCCGGCGCAGGCCAGACGGACGGTCGGCAGTTGATGGGCGCCGCCGAGCGGGGACTGCTGCATCAGGGCCTGCGCTATGCCCTGGCGCTGCGGATCGCGGTCACCGGGCTGGCCAGCCTGGTCACGCTGTTCTCCGGTTCGGCGCGGCAGCAGGCCGTCGCGATCGTCGTCGTGCTGGCGTTCAACCTGTGGAACGGTTGCTTCGCCTATCTGATGGTGCGCGGTGCGGACCGGCGCTGGCTGGTTCCGGTGGACGTTGCCGTGGTGTGCGCGGCCTGCTTCACCCAGGTCTGGACCACCTCGCTCGACCCCCGGCTGAGCACGAGCTGGGTGCTCGCCGCCGTCGAGATCACCGTCGTCGCCTACCCGTGGCTGGTCGGCTCGGTGGGCCTCGCCGGGGTCACCGCGACGATCCTGGTCAGCTACTTCGCCGGTGCGGCGGTGTCCAATCCGGCCGGCTGGCTGGCCACCGCGCCGGTCGAACTGTGGACCGCGGCGGAGGCGGCGCTGTCCTGGGCGCTCTACCGGTTCGTCCGGCGCAGCGCCAGGGCCGCGGACCAGGTCGTCGAGCGCGCGGAACGGTTGCGCCGGGCGGCCGCGGTCGCCGGGGCCCGCCGGGTGGACGAGCGTGAGTATCTTGCGGCATTGCACGACACCGCGTCGGCGACGCTGCTCATGGTCGGCGCCGGGGTGGTGTCCGGCCGCGAACGCTGGCTGCTCGAGCAGGCCGCGCGCGACGTCGAGGTGATGAGCGGGCCCGCCGTGGTGACCGGCAGCGAGGTCGACCTGCTCGACCTGCTCCGGGACGCGGCCTGGCGGACTCCGCTGGAAATCCGTTGGCACGGTATGGCTTCCGTGCTCCTGCCGGCGGTGGACGCGGTGCAGCTCAGCAACGGCGCCCGGGAGGCGCTGACCAACGTGGTGCGGCACGCCGGCACCGACCGGGCCGACATCCGGGTGGACCGCGACGGGGATACGGTGATCGTGGAAATCTCCGATGAGGGAAGGGGATTCGACCCCGCCGCGGTGTCCGGACACCACTACGGCGTGACCCGCTCCCTGGTGGAACGCATGGCCCGTACCGGAGGCAGTGCGCTGGTGGACAGCCGGCCCGGCCACGGCACCCGGGTCCGGCTGACCCACCCGCTGTCCGCCCGGGAGCCGGCCGGGGACGACGCGGAGATCATCGCGACCTCGTTCCAGCAGGGATTGCGCTGGGGGGTCATCGTGATGTGCTTCGTCATCTCGCTGTTCCTCGATCTGCCGAAGCTGCTGGCGAACCAGCACGCGTACAGCTCGGTCGGCGCACAGTTCTTCGTGCTCGGCGGGCTGATCGCGGTGACCGCCGTGGTGGCGGTGGTGACCTGGCGGGGCCGGTCGCTCGGCGCCTGGCGCTGGCCGCTGGTGCTGCTGGTGTTCGGCCTGTCGGCGCTGGCCACCGCGACCGTGCTGCCGCAGTACCGGCTCGGCACGGCGCACTGGTCCGACGGCGACGCCGGCTGGCAGATCGTGTTGCTGCTGCTGGACAGCCGGGTCATCGTGTTCGCCGGCGTGCTCGGCGCGCAGTACCTGATGACCTTCGCCCAGACGGCGCTCGGCGGCGAATCGGCACTGACCCTGGTGGGAGTGGTGAACGCGACCTGGATCGGGCTCAGCTACCAGCTCGCGGTCTGCATGATCGCTGCGGTGCTCCGCGGGTTGTCGATCTCCTCGGCCAAGGCCGCCCGGGCCGAGGAGGAGCTGCGCACCTCGGAGGCGATCGCCGAGCAGCTGCACCGGGACCGCAAGGAACGCTTTTCCGGCCTGGCCGACACGACCGTGCCGCTGCTGACCGGGCTGGCCAACGGCGAGCTGGATCCCGGCGACGAGGCCGTGCGCCGGTCCTGCGCGGTGGAGGCGGCCCGGATGCGGCGGCTGTTCGCCGAGGACGCCACCGGGCCCGACCCGTTGCTGCACGAGCTTCGCGCGTGCATCGAGTTGGCCGAGCGCAACGGCGTGTCGGTGGCGTTCGCCACCTGCGGGGCGCGGCCGGAGGTTCCCGAGGCCGTGTGCCGGAAGCTGACCGAGCCGGCGATCGCCGCGTTGGCCACCGCGCGCGGCAAGGTGCGGCTCACCGTCGCGGGTGCTGCGGAGACCGTGACGGTCAGCATCGTGGCCGACTGCATGCCCCAGATGGTGCCGAAGCCCAGCGGCCACGGGGTGCGCACCGATGTGTTGCGGGACGGAGACCGGCTCTGGATCCGGGCGACCTGGCGAGGTGAATCATGATCACCGCTGTCGTAGTCGACGACCATCCCGCGGTGACCGCGGGGGTTCAGGCGTGGTGCGGCCTCGCCGACCCGCCGATCAAGGTGCTGGCCACCGGCCGGAACGTGTCGGTGGCCTGGCTGGAACCGGGCCGCTCCGCGGATGTGGTGGTGTTCGACCTGCAACTGGACGTCAGCGGCCCGGCCTACGGGGATCTCAAGCGGCTGGTGGACGCCGGGCGCCAGGTGGTGATCTACAGCATGCGGGCCGACCGGGAGACCGTGTTGACCTGCCTGGACATCGGCGGGTTCACCTATCTCACCAAGGCCGAGGGCGAGGACCACCTGGTGGCGGCCATCCAGGCGGCCGCCGCGCACACCCCGTACACCCCACCGGTGCTGTCCGGCGCGTTCGGCACGGACAACCGTCCACATCGGCCACAGCTCTCGCCACGGGAGAGCGAGGTGCTGCTGGAGTGGTTCCACTCCGAGTCCAAGGAGATGGTCGCGCGCCGGCTGAACCTGACCGTTCGTCGGGTGAACGCCTGCCTGGAGCGGGTGCGGATCAAGTACGCCAACGTCGGCCGGGATGCGCCGACCAAGGCAGCGCTGGTGGCCAGGGCGATCCAGGACGGCCTGGTGCGGGCCGACGAGCTTTGACGGGGTCAGAACGAAAAAGGTGGACAAACGACCACCACCATGCCGCCCGGCGGATCACTACGGTTCCTGGTAAAGGTCATTTCGCCGAGGAGGGCGCGGTGGAAGGCTCAGGGATTCCGGTCGCGGTGGTCGAGGACCATCCGCTCTACCGCGCCGCGCTGACCAGGCTGTTCACCGAGACCCCTGGCCTGTGCCTGGACGCCGTCGCCGAGTCGGTCACCCAGTTCGCCGCCCGCAGCCGCCAGTGCTCGGTCGTGGTGCTGGATCTCGGACTGCCCGGGGTGAGCGGGGCGGCGGCGGTGCTGGAGGTCACCCGGATGGGCCACCGGGTTCTGGTGCTTTCGGCGCAGGCGGAGACCAATGACGTGGTCGGCGCGAAGGCCGCCGGGGCGTGGGGGTACCTGTGCAAGAACGCGGACAGCACGGAGATCCTGGCCGCGGTCGCCCAGATCGCCGCCGGGATCCGGGTTCCGGCCCCGGCCGCGGTGCCGGTCGAACCGGAGCCGGCGGCCCGGATGGAGTTGTCGGACCGCGAGGTCGAGGTGCTGGCCCGGCTGGCCGCGGGGGAGCGGGACCAGGACATCGCGCAAACGCTGCGGATCAGCGTGCGCACCGTAAGGTCCTATTTGGACAGAATCCGGGACAAGACCGGCCTGCGCCGGCGCCCGGAGCTGACCCGGTACGCGATCGAACACGGCATGATCGCCAATCCGCGGGCGATCTCCGCCTGACATGCTGACCATCGCGATGGCCGGCGGGGTGACCCTGCTAGCCGCGATGTTCGCCTACCGGATCGGCCGGATCCGGGGCCGGGGCGCGGAGCGGGTGGCGGTGGACCGGCTGCTGCACGACACGGTGTTGCCGACCCTGGACGCGCTCGCCCTCGGTGCGCCCCCGGACGCAGCGCGGGCGCAGGCGGTCGAACTGCGCGGCCGGCTGCGCGAGCAGGTCCGGCCGCAGGCGCTCGGCCACGAGCTCGCCACCGTGCTGAATGAGTTGTCCCGCAAGGGACTGCGTGCGCACCTGGTGATCGCGGATCCGGGCACCGGGCTGCCGGCCCGCCGCCGGGTGGCGCTGCGGGACGCGACCAGGGAGGCGCTGCGCAACATCGTGCGGCACGCCGGCACGAACCAGGCGGAGGTCCGGGTGGAACGGCTCGGTGCCGGGATCGCCGTGACCACAAGGGATCGCGGAATCGGGTTCGATCAGACCCGGCGCCGGCCGGGGTTCGGGATCACCGAGTCCATCGTGGCCAGAATGGTCGAGGTGGACGGCTGGGCCGAGGTGGTGTCCCAGCCCGGCTGGGGGACCCGGGTGCGGTTGTGGGTGCCGCGGTGAGGGTGGTCGCGGCCGCTCTGGCCGCCGTTCTCGGCCTGCTGCCGGTGGTTCATCCGCGCTCCGTGGCCGTGGCCGCCCAGTGCGCCAGCCCGGCCGGGGTCTACCGGGAGGGGACCGGTTGGGCGCAGCGGCTGACCGACCCGGCGCGGATCTGGCCGCTCACCGACGGATCCGGCCAGCTGGTCGCGGTGCTCGGTACCGGCGTCGACCCGGCCAACCCGCAGTTCGGGCGGGACCAGGTGATCGGCGGCTCGGACCTCGACGACTGCGACGGCCGGGGCACCTTCGCCGCCGGAATCGTCGGCGCAGCAACGGATCCGGCCACCACGTTCGCCGGAATGGCGCCGGGCGTGCGTATTCTCGCCCTGCGCCACACCCAGTCGGTCGGCTCCGGGCAGGGTGAGGTCGATCCCGACGCCCTGGCCAACCGGATCGACCGGGCCGTGGCCGCCGGTGCGTCGGTGATCCTGGTGGTCGCCCCCGCCAGCCGCAGCACTCCCGCCCTGGAGTCCGCTGTCCGTAACGCCCTTGCCCGGGACGCGGTCATCGTCTCCCCGGCCGCCAGCGACAAACCGGAGAGCCTGAGCTACCCGACCGCCCTGCCCGGCGTGATCGGCGTCGGCGCCCACGACCGCTCCGGCACCCCGGTACAAGCCGAAGCCGGCCCGCACATCCTCCTCGCCGCCCCCGGCGCCGACCTGGTCAGCCTCGCCGCCGGCACCGCCGGATCCCTCGGCCACCGCTGGAGCATCACCAATCCGGCGTTCGCCGCCGCCTACGTCGCCGGCACCGTCGTCCTCATCCGCGCCTACCACCCCAACCTCACGCCCAGCCAGGTATCCGACCGCCTGTCCCGCACCGCCAACCGTCCACCCAGCGGCACCCGCCACCTCCGGCTCGGCTGGGGCATCCTCGACGTCCAAGCCGCCGTCACCGCCCAGCTCACCGCGCCACCCCCCAGCACAGCCCGCACCGCCACCCCCGCCCGCATCAGCCCGGCCGCCGCCCCCGCAGGCCCGCCCACCTACCCCCGCCTCCCCGGCACCCTCGCCATCGCCGGCGTCGCCATCGCCGCCCTCTCCGCCCTCACCGTCTCCGTCACCCGCCGCGCCCGCACCCGCAACTGGCGCCAGGGATAACCACCACCCGCACCCCGGCCCCGAACCCCGACATCACCCTCGCTGAGTTCCCAGCCCCCGCACCCGAGTTCCCGCTCCCAACACCCGAGTTCGCGGGTCCAGTCGCTGAGTTGGCGACCCGGGCTCTCGGGTTGTCAGTTCCAGTACCGAGTTGCCGATCCCAGCACCCGACTTCCCGCTCCCAACACCCGACTCCGTGGCTCCAGCCGCTGAGTTGCCGACCCGGGCAGCCGATTTCCCAGTTCCAGCATGGGCGATGGGTCAGGGTCCGTTGTCAGCGGCCGGTTCGGATCGGGGATCGTGCGCTGAGCACCACCGCGTCGTGCACGATCCGCACGACCGGCGCCACGATCATCGGGTCAGCCCGTTGATGATGCGCTGATGGTTCTGCTCCCACAGGTAGTCGGTGTACCAGTGGGTGGGCAGCATCAGTGGGTGCTGCCAGCCGGAGTTTCCTTCGCCGTAGCTGACGATCCGGCTCATGCCGTCGGGCAGCCGCTCGCCGTAGCGGATCACGTAGCCCTCGTGCAGCATGTGCTCGCCCGCGACGGTGTAGTTCACCGTGATGTTGGTGAACCGGTCGGGATCGGGCGACGCCACCGTGTAGGAGTGGACGTAGTTGCCGTACCCGGCGTCGTTGCGGGTGCCGGCCGCGGTGGCGGCCGCCGCCCCGTCGTTGGGCACCGGGTTGTTGGCGATCGCGCTTCCGAGCTGGCTCGCGTTGGTGTCGAACGGGATCCTGGTGTCACTCTCGACCCGGTAGGTGTGGTCGGAATTGATGATGTCGTACCAGGGTCCGACCGTGAAGCCCTTCGCGCCCGTGGTGTTCGGGATCGTCACCGACGGGACGGTCTCGTCGCGGGGGCGCAGCTGGACCTGGTCACCGTCGAGATAGGCGCCGCCGCGCGGGACGTCCGTCGTGGTGCCGGTGTTCGCCTGGGCCAGCTGGATCCGTTCGGCGCCCTGGCTGTTCTGCTGGGTGGCCTTGTCCTTGTCCCACTGCTGCGCGGTGGCGGTGGTGCCGCGGATGTCGGCGATCATCAGGTCCAGTCGCCGGCCGGCGGCGGCCAGCGCCCTGGCGTTGTCCTCCACGGTGCGGGCGTGCGTCGCGCCGGCCGCCGCGGACGCGTCCACGTTGGCGAACGCGGACGCCGGGACCTGCCGGGAGAGCAGTGTCTGATGGGTGTCGCCGAGCACGGTGACCTGTTCGGGCAACGCGCGGGCGGCGCCGTTCAATGCCTCGTGCACGATCTGCATACCGGGGGTGGCGACCATGGTGCGGGCTCCTCTCGGTCACCTCATCCGACGAAGGTCATCGGATCCACGACGGTCCGGTTGATCCGCTGGCTGCCGTTCTGGTCGAACTCTCGAATGGACTGTTCGGAACCCCTGATCTCATCCTTGATGCGGTCCAGCCGGTTCCGGGCCGCCTCCGTCGCATCGCCGTATTCGGCGGTGTTGCGCTGGTGCCGGGCGGCCACCGAGGCGGAGGACTCGACGTTGCCGAACGCGGCGCTGCTGGCCGCCGCACCGCGCGCGGTCTGGGCCGCCCGGCCGAGCTGGTTGCTCGGGTTGAGCAGCTTGCTCACCGCGCCGAGCAGATCCGCCAGAGGGAACTGCATCCCGCCCCCGCCGCCGCCCCCGGCGTCCCCGCGCCGCTGCGGGTCCTGCGGCGCCTGCTGCTGTTGCTGCTGTTGCTGCTGTTGCTGCAGGCGTTGCGCGGCGGTACGCCCTTGCTCCAGGAACTGCCGGTACCGGCCGTCGGTGTAGGACCCCCAGCGCCGCCAGCCGTACCGCTGGAAGATGGCGTGGGCGTTGTTGGCATTGGTCTGCGGGTCCAGGTTGTCCTGGTGGTTGTGGTGCAACCGGTCGAACCAGCCCTGGTTGGGACCGGGGTGAACCGTGCGGATCTGCCACAGCCCCACCGACGGACCGTAGGTCGCGTTCTGCAGGTTGAGATCACCCAGCCGGTCGGTCCACCCGTCCGACTCGGCGAGCGCGATCGTCACGGCCATCTCCAGGTCCTGCCCGGTGAAGCCGGCGCGTGCGGCCAAGGCGGCGATCTCATCGGGGGTCAGCTGCGGCATGGTCTCGCCTTTCTCAGAACTGGAACCCGGCATGCGGGTTCGGGTCGCCCGGTGGGTCGGCGCCGATCACCGGCGGCGTGATGACCGATGACTCGCCCCAGACCTCCTCGGTTTCCACCAGCCACGGCGGCACCCGGCGGCCCCCGGCCATGTCCATGCCCATGGGCGCGAACGGCATGAACGGCATCATCGGCATCCCGCCGGTCGCCGCGCCCGCCCCGGCAGCGGCCCCGGCGGCGGCGAGGCCGCCGAGACCGGCCGCGGCGACCGGGGGCGGGCCGGCGCCGAGCATTCCGTTGTGCGCCACCGGGACCGGCGGGGCCGCGCCGAACCCGCCGATCTTTCCGATGCCGCCGCCACCACCGACTCCCTTGAGCCCGTCGGTGAGCGCCGCCTTGGCCTTGTCCGGATCGGTCTCGGCGGCCGGCTCCTCCTTCTTCTTCTCCGCCCAGGTCGGGATGCGAGGCATCCCGAGCCGCCCGGCGGCCGCCGCCGTCGCGGCCGCAAGGCCGGCGGTGAACATGCTGCCGAACATCGGCCTGGATCCGTTGGGGTTGAGCAGGTCCACGTCGTCCAGCGCCCCACCGTGACCGTGACCGTGGCCGGAGCCGGGTGCGCCGGGCGGCCGGCCCGCGATGTTGAGGTGCGGGATGCTCCGCTCCGAGCGCCGGTACTCCCCAGCCAGCCGGACCATGACGGCGACGGCCTTCGCGTGCGCGGCGTTCGCCGCGTTGGCAGCCTGCTGGTGGTTCTGCACGGCCGCGACCGCGTCGGCCTGCGCCCGGCGCAGCTGCGCCACGGATTCCGGCGATGCCATCGGATCCACCTCGATCGTGGCGGTGGCCAGGTGCACGGTGGTGGGGGAGACCTCGGGCACCTCGACCGGAGGCGGCATCTCGGCCTTGGCCCGGTGCAGCGCGTCGGCGGTGTCGTGCGCGGCGTCGCGCACCGCGAACGCCGCGTCGCCGATCCGGCGCAACCCGCCGGCCAGGTCGGTGATCATCACGGCGTACGCGTCGGCCGCACCGCCCTGCCAATGCTCCCGGAACCGCGCCAGCCTGGCATCCAGGTTGCCGGCCTGCTCGTGCAACCGCGCACCCACGGCGTCCCAGGAGTCCGCGGCCGAACGCGCGCTCCCTTCCTCGCCTGCGTGCAACATCGCGTACAGCTGTGCGTGGCTGTACCGGGAGAAATCCGTGTGGCCGTTCGGCTTCTCGGGCATCGTGCTCAGGCTTCCTGGATCGACTTCCCGACCGCGTGCATCGCGCCGGTCACGGTGTCGTCGTAGGTCTGGTAGGCGACGGACACCGTCTTGGTGATCTCGTTGGCGAACTCGATCGCGTCCCGGGCCTGACCGACCAGGATGTACATCTCCGAAACCGCGATGCCGTGGCTGTTCCACAGCGCATAGGCCTCGTTGAACTCACCGAGCCGGAGCTTGTGCTCGACCAGCGAGTCCAGATCGCTCAACGGTTGGCCCATGCCGCTGAGCTGGGTAGCCAACTCACCGGCGAAGTCGGTCAGCGACTGCAGGTGGACCGCGAACCCCTCGTTTCCAGTCGGCATGGTGGATCCTTTCTGGACTCCGGCCAAGGTGGGCGGGTCGGCACGCCCACCCACCTCGGCCGGCGCCGGCGATCAGCCGTACGGCGGAACGCCGCCCTTGGGTGTTCAGCGGATGGTGCCGTGCCCCTGGAACCTCTGGCCCAGTGCTCCGTCCAGCGCCGCACCTTCGGTCGCCGTACCGTCCAGCAGCCGGCCGAGGTTGTTGATGATCAGCGTCATGTCGTTGAGCAGCTTGCGCAGGTTGACCTCGGCGATCTGGGCCTCCTGGCCGGAACTGCTGCCCGACTCGTACCAGGTCATCCGGACCGGGTTCAGCGCCTTGTCCAGGCTTTCCAGCGCGCCGTTGATCGCCCCGGACTGGGTGACCAGCGTGGCACCGGCGCCGGAGACGGCGCCGAAGGACATTGCGACGGTGCCGGCTGAGGGTGCTCCTGACTCATACATTTCCGCTCACTCCTCTCAGCCGTTGAGCCCGCTGACGATGCCGCCGCCGTTGCCGCCGCTGATCGCCCCGGTGACGGTTTGGTTGATCTTCTGAGCCTGCTGGTCGGCGAACGAGCTGTGCGTGTTCATGACCTCGTTGAACTTCTGCCCGATGACCGTGAGCTCGACCTGTGCCTTCTGGATCCGGTCGTTGAGCAGCATCTTGTTCTGGTCGAACGCGAGCCGTGCCGCACCGTTGAAGTTCCTGGTCGCGCCGACGAGACCCTCAACGTCCGCGTTGAGCTTCGCCATCATGCCGCGAATCTGATTGGCCGTGTCGTCGAAATCCCTGGCCGCCTTGGTCATAACGGCCTGGTCGAGAACGACTCCTTGTGGTGCCATGATTGTCGCCTCCTTTCGGATCTGAGGTTATGGCCGCCGGCATTCTGGGCCCACGGCACTTTTACCCACACTTCAGCTTTCGCCTGGCGTCCAGGCCACCTGGACCAGTTCACTGCCGGTGCGGCGGCGCACCAGGTAACCGCGGCCGGGCGGCTGCGGTTCCGGCTTGATGTCGCCGACCAGCGGACCCTCGTCCTTGCTGCCGGACATCACCAGGCCCGGCGAACCGAGCTCGCGCATTCGCTGGATCACCGGGTCGAACATGGCCCGCGACGCGCCGCCGCTGCCCCGGGCGATGACCACGTGCAGGCCGATGTCCCTGGCGTGCGGCAGGTATTCCAGCAATGGCTGCAACGGGTGGGTGAGCTTGCCGGGGGTGGCCACCAGCTCGTAGTCGTCGATCAGCAGGAACAGCTCACGGCCCTGCCACCAGTCCCGTCTGCGCAGCTGTTCCGGCGTGATGTCCGGGCCGGGCAACCGATCTCGCATCGCCGTGGCGATCTGCGCGACCGCGTCGTCGAGCACCGGCTCCGATCCCGCGTAGGCGAGTAGGTGGCCGTTGCCGACGGCACCGAGCAGGCCGCGCCGGTAGTCCACCATGATGATCCGGGCCTGTTCCGGGGTATAGCGTCGGGTAATGCCCTGCGCGATCGTGCGCAGCAGCGCGGTCTTGCCGCACTCCACGTCGGCGAAGGCAAGAAAGTGCGGGTCGGTGGTGAAGTCCAGGAAGGCCGGCTGCAGATCGGTTTCCGAGATACCGAGCGGAATCGTCTGTCCTGGCGCGCGGTACGCCGGGGACAGTGCCTCGACCGGCACCTCTCTCGGCAGCAACCGCATCGGTGGAGCCGGCTTGCCCGGCCAGGCATCGCGCACCCGGGAGATCAGGTTGGCCGTTCCCGCGCCAAGGGTGTCGACCCGGCAGTCACCGTCCACTCGGGACAGAGCGCCGAGCATGTGCAGCCGCTCCGCGGTGATGCCCCGGCCGGGAGCACTTGCCGGGACGTTCTGCGCGGCCCGGCGGTCGATCATCGAGTCCGACGGGTCACCCAGCCGCAGCTCGATCCGGGTGTTGAGGCTGTCCCGCAGCGGTGTCGGCATGTTCAGCCACCAGGTGCTGGACACCACGACGTGGATGCCGAACCCCAGACCCCGGGTGGCCAGGCGGACGATGGTCGGCTCGAGGAACTCGAACTCCTGTCGCACCGTCGCCCAGTCGTCGACGACGAGGAACACGTCGCCGAACTCCCGGTCGCCGTCCTCACTCTCGACGAACTCGCGACGCCGCTGCCGGAACGTCGTGATCGAGTCGATCCGGTGCTCGGCGAAGAGTTGCTCGCGCCGGCCGAGCAGGGTGTTGACCTCGGCGACCACCCGGCGGCACCGCTCGACGTCCCGGCGGACCGCGTAACCGCTCACGTGCGGCAGCCCGGAGACCGAGCCGAGCGCGCCACCGCCCATGTCCAGCAGGAAGAACTGCACCTCGGCCGGTGTATGGGTGAGGGCGAGTGAGGCGACCAGGCCGCGCAGGAACGTGCTCTTTCCACTCTGCGGCGCGCCGATCATCAGGACGTTGCCGGCGGCGGCGGTGAGGTCGAGCCACATCTGGTCGCGGGTCTGCTCGAATGGTTTGTCCACAATGGCAACCGGTACGACCAACTGGCCGTTGCCGGACCAGCCGGTGGGGCAGAACCCGCGTTCCGCGTCGACACTCAGCGGCGGCAGCAGCTGGTCCAGGGTGGGCGGTTCGGCCAGCGGTGGCAACCAGATCTGGTGCGCGGGCGGGCCTTTTCCGGTCAGCCGGGACAGCATCGCGCCCATGATCGTTTCACCGGTGCCGGCCGGGACGCTGTCCGGCGCCGTGCTGTCCGGCGGGGCGGGTTCGGGCGGCCGGGGGAGCTCCTCGAGCGTGAACGGCAGCACCTCCCGGCCGGGCGCCGCCTGCGGTCCGGGGCCGGTCGACCGGGGCGGCAACTCGCCCGAGACGTAGGCCGTTTTCAGCCGCAGCAAGGTGTCCGTGTCCAGTCGCAGGTAGGCCGAGCCGGGCACCGGCGGCAGGTGGTAGGCGTCCGGAACCCCGAGCACCGCACGGCTCTCCGACGCGGAGAACGTGCGCAGCCCGATCCGGTAGGACAGGTGCGCCTCCAGCCCGCGCAGCCGACCCTCCTCCAGTCGCTGCGACGCGAGCAGCAGGTGCACCGCGAGGCTGCGACCGAGCCGGCCGATCATCACGAACAGGTCGATGAACTCCGGCCGGCTGGTGAGCAGCTCGCTGAACTCGTCGATGATCACCAGCAGGGCCGGCAGCGGAGCCAGGTCCGCTCCGGTCTCCCGGGCCCGCTCGTAGTCCCGGACCGAAGCGAAATTGCCGGCGTCCCGGAGAAGTTCCTGGCGGCGTACCAGTTCTCCGTTGATCGCGTCGGCCATCCGGTCGACAAGGGCCAGGTCGTCGGACAGGTTCGTGATCACCGCGCAGGTGTGCGGCAGCTCGGCCATCCCGGCGAACGTGGCGCCACCCTTGAAGTCGATCAGTGCCAGGTTCAGCGTCTCCGACGAGTGCGTCACCGCGAGCGCGCTGACCAGGGTGCGCAGCAGTTCGCTCTTTCCCGACCCGGTGGCGCCGATCACCAGACCGTGCGGGCCCATGCCGTTCTCGGCCGACTCCTTCAGGTCCAGCTCGACCGGCTGGCCACGCAGGTCGAGGCCGAGCGGGACGCGCAACCGCTCCCGCGGCGGCCGGGGACGCCAGGTGATGGCCGGATCGACGTCCCTCGGGTCACCGAGACCGAGCAGGCCGGGCAGGCCGAAGGTCGAGGCGAGCGGGCTTTCCGGCGCTGCCATCCCGCTGCGGTACCGCGAGGTCATCATCCGGGCCAGGGCCTCGGCGTCGGCGGTGGGCAACGCGTCCGGCCGGCCGACGTAGGTGAAGCCGGCGGCGTCGCCACCCTCGCCGGCCAGCATGCCGAGCCGGCCGGCCGACGCGTGCAGGAACAACGCGTTCGGGCTCGGCGTGTCCGGCGGGCCGTCGGCGATCTCGATCAGCGTCACCCCGTGCAGTCCGGTTTCCGGTGCGAGCCGGGACGTGCCGTGCGTCCGGCCGCCGTCGATCACCACCACCAGGTGCGGCAGGTCGAATCCCATCCCGCTGTTCCGGGTGAACGGCGGGCGCTCGCCGAGATCCTGGCCGAACGCCTCGGCAAGGGCGTCCAGGTCGGCGGCCACGATCCGGGTCGGCCCGACGGCGTCGGACTCGATGGCGTCGTAGAGCTGCGGCAGCCACTTGGCCCAGTCCCAGTCGCCGCGCCGGTCCGCGGTGAGGCACAGCCCGACCCGCAGATCGGCCGGGGCGTGCGCGACGACCGCCTGAGCCAGCATCGCCCGCACCAGATCGAGCACCGCCGCGCGCGGCCCGCTGACCCCGATCCGCGGGAAGGCCCGCAACGAGATCGCGGCCGGCAGCTCGGTGACCGTGGCGTAGGCGCGGATGAAGTGCCGCAACGAGGTCGACGAGACCGGGTCGAGGTCCTCCAGCGGCGCGGTCTGCGGTGCCCGGAGCGGAGTGGCCAGCCGCTGCGGGCTGGTGCCCACCCGAACCTGGCCGAAGTCCGAGTCGGACCGCCTGCGCTCCCACAACCTCCTCGTGTCGACCAGCGTCCACAGGTCGACCGGATCCGGCTGCCCGTAGGCGAGGGCGAACCGTTGGCGTTCGGCGACGTCGTGCACCTGCTTGCGCAGCCCGGAAAGGTAACGCTGGTAGTCGCGCCGCTCCTCGTTGATCTTGGCTTTGGTCGCGTGCCGGCTGCCGGCCAGCATCATCACGATCATGCCGCCCATCACGAGCACGAACAGACCGCCGAAGATGTAGGTCATCACCCCGCCGGCGCGTCCGATGTAGACGAACGACATGCCGCCCATGGCCAGCATCATCGGCACCATGAACAGCATGTGCAGCATCGCCTGGTTGCTGCCCTTGGGCAGCGCGGGCGGCGATTCCAGCACGACCTCGCCGGTCGGCTGCTCGGGCGCGGGCAGCCGGCGCGCCCGCGTCGGGGTGCTCATCCGCTGAGTGTGCCGCTGCGGACGCCGGCCGGGGTGGGTAATTTTGCCGTCCGCCCGCCGCCGTGGCCCGCCTACTCTTCGACCCGACACGGGAGGTGCGCCAACATGAATACCGGTGCGGTTCACGCGATCATTCAGCAGGGCATGCAACTGCTGAACACCACGATCGCCGACGTCACGGGCAACCCGGGCGAGCTGCAGGCCAAGGCCCAGGAGTGCGCGAGCTGCGCCAGCTCCATCGACTCGGCGGCGAGCGCCACGAGTCAGGTGGTGAGCCAGCTCGGCCAGTCCTGGAACGGAACGGCCTACAACTCCTGCAACGATGTGTCCACCCAGCTGGTCAACCAGCTGCGCGAGGAGCTGAAACGCAACCTGGAGCAGGAGCAGCAGCGCCTCACCCAGGCGGCCAGCGCGTTGCAGCAGGCCAGGCAGCAGGCGGATCAGAACAAGCAGAACTTCGCACAGCAGGCCCAGCAGATCGTGCAGCAGATGATGCAGGCGATTCAGGCGGCCCAGTCCGCGCCGCCGTGGCTGCGCCCGATCCTCATCATGCTGGCCATCATGCAGGCGCTGATGCAGGCGATGCAGGCCAAGCAGCAGGCGCAGAGCAAATCCGACCAGACTCGCAACCAGCTCAGCTCGACGCTGTCCGGCCTGTTCTCGTCCGCCGGTTCCGGCGCCCTGCAGCTGTCCGGCGCACGGTGAGGAGACCGACGATGCAGAACGATCCCGAAGTCGACGCGATGGTGGAGCAACTGCGTCGCCAGGAACAGGAGATCGACCGGATCCGGCGGGACGTCGAGGCCATGGTGGTCAAGGGACGTTCCCGCGCCGGTGAGGTCGAGGCGAGCGTGCGGGGTAACGGCCGGCTCGCCGGGGTGTCGATCGACCCGGCGACCGTGCGCCAGTACGACACGCACGATCTCGGCGTGATCGTCACCGAGGCGGTCAACGCCGCCCTGGACAACCTGGCCAAGGTGGTCCAGGCCCGGTTCGCCCCGACCCTCGCATCCTTGCCGGCGTGACACCGCGCCGGGTCACCGTTGTGGCGCCCCAGGTCCGGATGGACCTGGGGCTGCCGCCGGAGTGCACGGTGGCCGAGCTGATCCCGCAACTGGTCCGGCTGGCCGGCGCGCCGCCGCAACCCGAGCGCGGCGCGACCGGTTGGGTGCTGTGCCGGATGGGGGACACCCCGTTGCCGCCCGGGGTCACCGTGTCGGCCGCGGCGGTCCGCGACGGCGAGATCCTCCACCTGCGGTCCCGGGCCCGAATCGAGACGCCGCTGCTGTTCGACGACGTGGTGGACGCGATCGCCAGCGCCGCACAGACCCGGCGCGGCGCCTGGCGGCCCCGGATCGGGCGCCGGCTCGGCCTCTGCGTCGCGGCGGCGCTCTTCGTCGGAGCCGCATTGCTTGTGCTGGCCGCGCTTTCCGGCCAACCGCAGGCCGCTCTCGGCTGCGGCGTGCTCGCGGTGGCACTGGCCTTCGCCGGTGCCGCACTGGCCCGCGCCTACGGCGACGTGAACGCCGCGAGCGTGTGCGCCGGCGCCGGAACCGCCGCGGCTCTCCTCGCCGGTCTGGTCGCCCTTCCGCCGCATCAACCCTGGCCGCTCACCGTGGAGTCCCTCGCCGTCGCCTTCGGCACCGCGGCCTGCTACGCCGCCGTCTGCGCCGTGGTGATCTCCCATCGCCTGGCCTGGTTCGGCTCGGTGGCCGTGATGACCGCCTTCGGAGCCCTCATCACCGCCGTCATCCTGCTGTTCGACATCCCCCCGCCGCACGCCGCCGCCGTCACCGTGACCCTGGTGACCGCGCTGACCGCCGCCGGCCCCATGATCTCCATGCGGCTGGCCCGCCTGCCCCTGCCGAACGTCCCGGCCGACATGGAGTCCTTCCGCGAAGACGAGCGTCCCGCCCTCGGCTCCGAGGTCCTCGGTGTCACCTCGGCGGCCGCCGCCATCCTCACCGGCCTGATCACCGCCCTCGGCGCCATCGCCGTCGCCTGCTCCGCCGTCCTGCTCTGGGACCCCTCACCCTGGGCGGCAATCCTGGCCGCGTTGACCGGCTTCGCCTGGCTGCTCCGGTCCCGCTCCTACGCCGGCGCCACCCAACGCGTCATACCCGTCGCCGCCGGGCTCGCCATGCTGGCCGGCTTCACCATCCACCTGTCCTCCACAATGGACCCCGACACCCTCATGACCCTCGCCGTGTTCCTGGTCCTCGCCGCCGCCTGCACCCTCTTCTACGCCAACCGCATCGTCCGCAACATCCACTCCCCCTTCCGCGCCCGCTGGTTCGACATCCTCGAATACCTCACCCTCATCTCCCTCATCCCCATCACCGGCGCCGTCCTCAACATCTACAACACCATCCGCGACGCCGTCAGCTGACCCCGGGCCGAGTCACCGCTACCGGCAGTCGTACTGCTCGAACCTGACCTTGGCGGCCTGGTACTCCCGTTGCACGAAGCTCTTGCGGAAGTGGCTGCCCCAGGGGAATTCCTCCTTGTGTCCGCACCGCCCGCAGACCAGCTCGGGCAGGTCCTCGGGGTGCGGCTCGGCAACGGTGATGCTGTGTTTGGACATGCTCGCCGGCACCGCGTTGCCGTGGCCGGTGACGACCACCTCCTCCGCGGCGATCGATCCGACAGTCCACATGACGACGAAACCGAGCACCAACGCCACGATTGCCCCGACCATGAGGCCGGTGCTGTCCCCGGCGAAGCCGGTGATGAGGCCGATGGCGCCGGCAAGGAGCAGGGCCAGGCCGGCCCAGGCGACGGCCCGCCGGCGAGCCTGCCGTCGCCGCGTGGCCGCGACGCTGTGCACCGTGAACGTGAGCTCCTTGTCGCACACCCCGCACCGCACCGAGCGCCGGGCCGCGGGCATGCCGTCATCCGGCCGCACCACTTCCCAAGGTATGCCTTGGTACTGCCAGGATACGGTCGATGTCCCGCTCGGACGTCCCCAGAAGTTCATCCGATGGGACACCTGTGCCTGCTGTTTCTGTGCGACCACGAGCGGCATCCCAACTCCCTCCACCGGCGCCGCGGATCGGACGCGGAGCACATCCTCGCCACGGCCGAAGACCGGGGTCAACTGGAACATTCCGGATCGTGGCTAGCTGTATGCCTTGGCCTGCAACGCGAACAGCTCCGTGTAGCTGCCGGTCCCAGCGCTCAGCGTGGCGTGGTCGCCGGTTTCCACCACCCGGCCGTCCCGGACGACGACGATCAGATCGGCCGCGCGCACCGTGGCAAACCGGTGGGACACGAAGACGGCGATCCCACCGGTCCTGGCCGCCACCCGTTTCGCCGTCGGTGTAGCTGGTGCCGAGCAGCGTGCGCAGGCCGTCGGGCAGTTCGTCGACCAGCCCGCCGGCATCGGCGCGATCCGTTCCGTCGACCAGGATCCGGCCTCGCGACGGCCGGTAGAACCCGCACAGCAGCTTGATCAGGGTCGATTTTTCCGGCGCCGTTCTCGCCGACGACGGCAACGGTCGACTCGGCCGGTTCACGCCGAACCGCGCGCCGTCGCGATGCAACCGGTAGCCCAGGTCGAGATCCTCGCCGCCTCACCGCTGGAACGCCTCGTCGAACATGCCGACCGCGCGGAGCTGATCGGTGCGCGCCGAGGCGTTGCAGGTCCAGTACATCAGCCAGGGCGCGAGAACTGCCGGAAGTCGTCAGCTCGGCGTCCTCGTTGTTGAGGTTGAACAGTCGACGTACCCGTTCAGCGCCAACGGTTCCGCCGCCGCCGCCGTCGCGTCGGAGGATCCGTCGTCCACGACCAGCACTTCGAACTCGTCCGGTGGCAGGCTCTGCCTGGTCAGCGCATCGAGCGTCAACTCGAGCAGCCGGATCCGGTCATAGGTCTGGACGATCATGGTGCAGCCCGGCGGGCTACCCACGGGATCCCGCCGCCGCGCAGACGATCCGGGCCGCCTCGCGAGCGCCGTCGCCGCCGCGGTAGCTGGCCTGGATCCGGGTCACGCTCCGCCGGATCGGCCCGTTGGGGTCCAGCAGCCGGGCCAGCGCGTCGTGCGCGGAGTCCGGGTCGATCTGGTCACGCTCCAGCGCGAGGCCCGCTCCGGCCCGCCGTACCAGGTCCGCCTGCATCGGCTGGTCGCTGGCCAGCGGCACCACGAGCAGCGGCACGCCGTGGTACATCCCCTCCATCACCGAGTTGGCGCCGCCGTGGGTGACGAACGCGTCCACCCGCTCGAGCAGTTGGAGTTGCGGGGCGTAGGGCACGGCCAGCACGTGGTCCGGCAGGTCGGTGCGGCGGGCGGTGGACGCCGAGCTGACCACGAGGGCCGCGCCGAGCCGCCCGGTGGCCGAGACCAGCGCGTCGACCATGACGTCCATCTCCAGTCCGGTGTGGACACTGCCGAGCGACAGGTACACGACCGGCCGGTCGGCGGGCAGTTGGTCGAACGGGAAGTCCGGTTCGTCTCCGCGCCGCCGGGGCGGGATCGACGGTCCGACCAGCCGGGTGTGCGCAGGCGGGTTCGCCGCACCGACCAGCTCGGTGGTTCCGAACACGATGTTGGCCACCGGGGACGGGCACTCGAACAGCCGGAAATCGGGGAACATCCCGTACCGGGCGAACAGTTCCGCCCGGGGTTGCACCAGCGGGGCCATGTCGCCCCGGTAGGCGGGGCTGAATCCGGGCGGGTGCAGCAGCTTCAGTCCGGCGCAGACGCCGACCCACGGCACCTCGTTCAGGTGGCAGGCGATGATTCCCGGGTAGGACATGGTGTCGATCATCGCGACGTCCGGCTGGAATTCGTCGAGCACCGCCCGGACGCCGTCCACCATGGGCTCGACCGGATCCAGCAGGATGTAGCGGTAGGCCTGCCAGACCCGCTGCGGATCCCGGGCCAGTTCGGCCAGGATCTCGGGACCCGGCAGCAGTCCGGGGGGAGTGGCGGCGCGCATCGGCTCGATCCCGAAGGTCTTCAGCTGTGCCTGGTCCGCCTCGCCCATGGCGGCCGGCAGGGGCAGCCAGCCGACGTGATGTCCGCCGGCCATCAGCCACTGCGCGACCCCCACCAGGGGGTTGAGGTGGCCTTTGGACGCGCCTGCGCCCACCTGTAGTGAGATCACCAGTATCCGCATGGTCATGACTCCTCGACGGCGACGGTCAACGCGCGCATGCTCTCCACTTGGCGGGCCACCCGCTCCAGCTCGGTCGCGTTCAGGTCGGGAAGGCCGAACGCGCCGGTGGCAAGGTCCAGCGTGCCGCCGAGGAACACCTCGGCCCCGCCGGCCGGCGGCCACTGGCAGGCCGCGGAGACGCGCACCCGTTCGGTGGTGAACCAGCTGTCCACCAGCGCGTTCATGTGCCCGCCGGCCCGGTGCACCGGCGGATGCCAGCCGTTGAACTCCGCAGCGGCCAGTGCCTGAGCCGCGATTGCCAGGCGGCGGTACGGGTCGTCGTCCGGCTCGGGACGCAACCGGGACAGCACGGCGGCGAGCCTCTGCGGCTGCAACAGCCAGTTCAGCCGGTCGGTGCGGGCCGCGTTGTGCAACCGGTCGCACACGACCGGCCAAGGCGGCGCTGCGATCCGCGCGGCCAGGCCGGGAACGGCCGACAGCACCGGGATCGCCTCGAGTCCGTGCATTCCCGACACCGGTAGCTCGTCGGCGCCGAGCCCGATTCCCCAGCCGGCCCGCAGCACGTCCCGGTAGCGTTCCGCGTCGATCTGCATGCCGACCCCGTAGACGGCCCGGCAGCCGGCGGTCTGGGCCAGCCGTGCGCACATCAGCTCGACCGGGTTGGTGACCATGAGGACGGTCCGGTGGCGTAGCCGGTCGCCGAGCACCGCCGGATGGAAGAGCCGGCGGTTGTTCCGGGCCACCATCGCCCGGCCCAGATCGAGCTGGCCGGCGACCAGGTACTGGCGCAGTACCTCCGCCTCCTCGTCGGCCACGCACACCAGCACCGGCGCGTCATCGACACCGAGGCGGGCCACGTCGCCGAGCCGGACATTCGGCGGAAAGCCGTTGTTCCGCAACGGATCCCTGGTAATCCCGACAAACCGCCGGTGCGGGTGCCGGGCGGCCACCCCGTGGAGCACGGCGAGCCCGAGCGCCCCCAGCCCCCAAACCACCAAATCGACGTCTCCGGTTGACCGTTCCCGAACCGGAGACAGTTCTAAGGATCCCTCAACGGTCACCGCGCAAGCATGCCCGACCACTTTCCGTAGTTATGAACCGGTCAAGGACAGATCGCATCACCGATCCCACGAGCCAAAACGCGTTCCGCTGCCCATCCGAACGCGGTAAAAGATCGACACGTACTGTCTATTTACTTAGGTACATTTCAACCGGACGCGGTTGGTCGGCCCGTCCGGATCAGAGTTGGTGGCGTCCACCCGCGTGTGGATGCTCCCGCCGGGCGCCGACCCCAGGAGCAGGTGGTCACGCCGTCGGGCGGGAGGCTCTCCACCGCGCCGCCGCGCTCGGGTCAGCAGTCGGTCACGCCGACGGTCGCAATTCGAGTTGGTGCGCATAATATCACCGTTCATCGAATCGCCATGGTTGCGCACCTGGCGTGCAATGTATTACCGAATGCGGACCTGCGGTGGTGTTGGTGATCGGGCTGCGCAACGCCACCCGAATATTTCACCACATTGTGTGAGGAGTCAGGACGATGTAGCCCAAACCGGCGAGGTGTAGCGTCCTTGAGGACACTTCCATCCCACAGGTGCCCGAGGAAGGTCCGGCAATGCGTGCATCATTCGACAAGTTGATCTCGTGGACCGGTGTGTTGTTGGCGGCCTTCCTTCTCGTTGCGGGGGGAATGCTCACCTACGCGTACTTCTACATTGGTGACGAAGTGGAGACACAGCTCGGCATCCAGGGCATCACGATGCCCGAGGGCGCAGCACTGCAGTCTCTTCCGCCGGCCGATCAGGATGCGCTGGAGCCCTATGCCGGTAGTCCGATGGACACCGGGCCGGAGGCCAGGGCGTACGCGGATCACTACATTCTGGCGCACATGAACGCGGCCTCCGGCGGCAAGACGTACGAGGAGGTCAGCAGCGCGTACCTAGCGATGAGTTCGGAGCAGAAGGCCAGCCCGGAAGGCCAAAAGCAAGCCGCACTGCGTACCACCCTGTTCCAGGGCAACACGCTGCGCGGTCTGCTGCTCTACGGGGCCGCGTTCGCGACAATGGGCACAATCGCAGGCTATGCGGCGATCGGCGCTTTCGTCGGGGCGGCAATTCTACTGGTCCTCGGCTTCTTGGGTCTGCGACACGCGCGTCGCCTGGAACGGGCGGCTGGCGGACAATCAACTGTGGCCGACCAGGCGACAGCCTCCTAGCGGGCGCAGGAAACGGCCGCTCGGTCGCAATGAGCGCATGCGCCCCTCGGATGGGCACAAGCCCGTCCAGTGGGCAGACGGTCGCTCACCAGTTCCGCGTGATCCGCGGCGACCTTTCCACGGTCGAAACGGGCGCATGGCGGGCATGAGATACTCGAACAGTGCACGGCGATTTGCGCGATATGTTGAAGTGCTGGCTAGGCCACGACGCGCAGGTTCTGGACGAGTTGTCCGACCCACAGCTGGAACAACTTCACGCTGCCTTGGTGGACGCACGGAAACGGCAGGCCGGGGCGTTGAAAGCGACGTCACTGCAGGCGCTGCGGCAGATACCGACGTTACTGCGCCGCAGCGTCGACAAGATCGTGAGTGACTGATCCTGATGGTTCAGGACCAGGCCACACAGGCCGAGCTGGCCAAACTCGCCCGAGTATTGGGCACTACCCCGGACCGAGTGGCCTTTGCCGAGTCACTCGACCACACTGCCATCCGTTCACTTCGCGACCGGGTGGCCGCCGCGCTGTACGACGAGCACCGCGCCGGCTTCCGGCGCATCGCGAGGGTGGCCAGAGTGCTGCCCACCCCACTGAACGTCAAGATCACCATGCGGTCGTTCCCACCCCGACTGGCCGCGCGGATCGCCAGCGAGATGGCACCGGATCGGGCGGCCGAACTGGCCAACCGCATGCCCATCGACTACCTCGCGGAGGGGTGTCTCCACCTCGATCCCCATCGAGCCGCACCCCTGATCAGCCGAATCCGTCCGGACCGCATGAAGGCCGTCGTGACCGAACTGGTCCGGCGTGGCGAGTACATCACGCTCGGTCACCTACTCGACGCCGCCGCAGACCGCGCCGTCCGGCTGGTGGCCGCAACGATCTCCGACGACGCCCTGCTGCGGATCGGCTACTACACCGAGTCCACCGCACGTCTCACCCAAGCGGTCGCCGCGCTGCCGCTGCAACGACTACCCGCCCTCGTGCACCACGCCCTGACGGGACCGCGTGACCTGCGCTCCGCCGGCCTGGCACTCATCCAACGCATCGACGACGACAACCTCCGCGGCCGCCTCGCCGACTACGCCGCGCAAGCCGACGACGACACACTGACGACCCTGTTGCGCACGGCGATCGACGACAACTGCGTGCCACAGCTACTCACCGCCGTAGCCGCCATGCGACCGGCGTCCCAGCAGCGCGTCCTCACACTCCCCGCTCTCGCCGAGCCCGACATTCTGAGCCACCTCATCAACGCCGCCGCAACCCACAACCTCGCCACACAGCTGGCTCCGATGATGAACCGCATCGTCAACAGGTTCCGCCTCGGCAGCACGGCCCACAGGGAAACGACCGGACCGACCCGTCGCCCGCCGGAACAGCCATGAATGTTCGGCATGGGTCGTGGTTCTTGCGAACAGGACCGCGAAGTCAGGTGATGCGGCCCGTCACCGGCCCGCTTGCGCGCCGGTCTCCGGGTCTTCGTCCAAGCCCAACATCGATACCAACCGGCGGAAGTCGTCGGCGTCGACGGCCTGGTGAGCCACCGTGCGCACCGCCTTGCCGTTCGTGACGATGTTCTCCAAGCGCTCCTGGGCGCGGGCCTTCTCGAACGAACTATCCTCACGGGGCGTACCGGTTTGCCAAGCCCGAATCATCTGACTCCAGATTCTCTGTGGACGAAACTCTGACGGGTCAACCTTCGTCGTTAGTTCTCGGCCGCGGCGCGTGGCTTCGGCATGACGAAGGACGCTGGCGCCCCAGTGCGCGAAAGGAGCTCATCGATCTGGTCGTTGTTACCGCGGTGGGCCGCCGCCATCAACATAACGTGTGCCGCGTCCGGCGGCGTCGGCGGTGGGACCACCAGCAACGTGATGCGAACGCCGTCGGCGCCGATGACGTCGATGGTGTCGGTCCGCTGGGAGTGGAATCCGCCCAGTCGTACCGTGTGCCCGCCGATGTCCAGACGCCGCTCGACCGGTTCCCAGTCAGCCAGGTTGTAGGACACCCGCTGGATCGGACCCAGCCGAACCGCCAGCACCGCGAGCAGTGCGGGCAGTTCGGCGGACAAGTCCAGCGATCGGGGCCACCACGCCCCATCGACGAATCCCGTAGTGGGCGCCTTGGGCTTCATTCTCAATCGGAGTGTCAGCTGTGGCAGCTCGTTGACCGTCGCGGTCTTCGGGATCGTGATGCGGCTGCGCGGGCCCGACGTCATGCCGGTACTCCCGTCCGCCGGCCCGGATAACGGCCGGCCTGAGTCGCCGAGGACGATACCGGCTTGGTTGCCGGATCGAGATGCTCTCGACAACCTTGACCCTACACCACCGGTACCCGCGCTACCCCGGTTCGGGCCACCGTGTACGGTACCGGTATCGGGACTGTCCGGCGTCGGCGTCGCGTTGCCGCCCGTTGACCGGATGATCCATTGAGGACACCGCTGGCCGCTAGCGCTTCCTGATGGTGAGCTGACGCGGACTTGATTCGGCCGGCGACAGATCCGGGGTCCGGTCGGCGGGCGAGAGCAGCTCTGCGTAGCGGCCGAGCATGCGTTCGCCGGTGTGGCGGTAGTACTCCGGCAGGGCGGTGCTCCGTCCCTCGTGGAATGCCAGGAAGTTCGGGTCGGAGCGCAGCATTCCCAGAATCTGGCGGAACCGCGCGACGTCGCTGCGGAAGCTCGCGGTGCGGGCCCGGTGCACGTAGCCGATCGCGCGGTGCGACGTGGTCCGCAGGCGCCGCCGCAGCATCGCCGGCGACGCGGCGTGCGCGTAGAGGTCGACGAGTTTGTCGTAGTAGGTCACCGGGTCGTAGTGCTTGATGGTGGTCACCAGGTACGGCGCGTAGTAGAAGCTGAACGGCATCGTGGTGAGGATCCGTCCATTCGCGGCGAGCTCGTCGTGCAGCGGGGTTCCGCCGAACGGCACCGGGATGTTGATCGTGGGCCACGCGAACGGCGCGCGGTCCATGAACGCCTTGGTCAACTCGACCGGCTCGTCGCCCTGGTCGGTGTCGAGCCCGAAGATGAAGTTCGCCTGCAGATACGGCACGTTCTCGGCCAGCTGCGCGAAATGGGTGGCCACCCGGTCGACCTTGTCCAGCCCGCCCCGGCGACCCACACCGGCCTTGTTCGAATAGTCGGTCCATGACTCGACGCCCGGCGCGACCATCACACAGTTGGTCTCCTTCAGGCGGCGCGGCCGGTCACCGCGCAGCACGGTCAGCGAGCTTTCGATGATGTAGGGCGGTCGCCGCTCGGGTGGCTGGGCCTCCAGCACCTCGAAGATCTGGTCGAACTTCACCGCGAAGTTGGGGTCGTGGAACACGATGACCGTTCCCGGCAGCTCGCGAGCGAGATAGCGCAGATCCGTCGCGAGCCGATCGGTCGACAGCGGGCGGTAGGTGCTGTTCCAGTCGATGCAGAAGTTGCACTGGTACGGGCAACCCATGCTGGCGAGCATGGGAACCGCGGAGAGCGGAAGTGGCTTGCGGCCAAAGAAGAACGCCGACGAACGGATCTCGGGCATCCGTTCCTCGACCGTCGGGACGTCGTCGAACGGTTGGGCCGAGGAGATCACGGCACCCGGATCGAACTGTCCGGCCACGATGTCGGCGATCAGCTCCGCGTCGCACTCCCGCACCACCAGATCGAAGAAGCGCAGGCAGTCGACCGGAAACGCCTTGGCGTGCGGCCCGCCGATCACGGTCCGAACCCCGGCCCGGCGGTAGAGCTTCGCCAGCGCGTAGGCGAGGTGGCTCACCTGCGTGTAACAGGAGATGAACACCACGTCCAGGTCGGCCGGCAGGAGCCGGTCCGGCCGGCCGAGACCGTGATAGGTGGCGTAGAACGTCCGGTGTCCCTGCCGGCGACACCACACGGAGATGGCTTGCGGGGTGATGCTGGCGAACTGCTTGGTGATCAACAGTTGATAGCCGATGTCCACCGGGCGCCGCGCCGGTGGTCCCAAGAGGTCGAGAATTCCTACCCTCATCCCGTAATCCCGTCGTGACTGGCACACGGGACCAGGAGCGGGTTGACGACGGGCGCGCCACCCCGAATTTGCCTGTCCGCGTGCCCGGTGGCACGTCGCCGGGGTCTCGGGCGGACGCGGAGGTCTACAGCGGGCCAAGTCTACCCGGCCGTCCAGGAGGCGTACGCTGCGAAGTATCCGGACAGGGTGACAACGCATGCCATCCGATGACATTCCGTTCGAGGTGCCAGCACGCCGGCGAGTCCAGGAAGCTGCTCCTCATGTGGTCCGACCAGCGCACGCCGTACGTGCTCGGCGAACCTACGGCGCCGTTTGGCGGCGATCTGGCCCGGTCGCTTACCCACTGGTTGGTGCGTGCCTTGTTGATCACCCTCGTCATCGGGTTCGTCATCGTGCGCTACGCGGTACGCCGCTATGTGAGCGGGGAGTTGGGTGCAACCATGGCGCCCGGGACGGCCTTCGACGGGTACGAGCCGGGCGCCGTCAATCTGTCCGGATCGGACGGTCTTCGAACCAGCTCGAACTAGTCGGCTTGCCTGCGGGTGAACGCCCGGTGCAGCTCGGCGACGGGAAGGATGTCGGGCACGAACCCGAACCGGCCCGCCCGCATCTGCCGGGCACCGTCTATAAAGGACTGAAGCGCGAGTCGGTTGAGCGCGGCGCCGATGCTCACCCGGCGTACCCCGATCTCGGCCAGCTGGTCCAACGTGATCGAGGGGTCGGCGAAGCCCATCACGACGTTGACCGGCTTGCCGACCGATGAGACCACCGCACGCATCTGGTCCAGGGTGCGCAGCCCGGGGGCGTACAGCACGTCGGCGCCGGCGGCGTCGAACGCCTGCAGCCGCTTGATGGTGTCGTCAAGATCATGGATGCCGTACAGCAGGTTCTCGGCTCGCGCGGTGAGCACGGGAGGAACGGGGAGAGCGCGCGCGGCGTCCACCGCCGCCCGCACGCGCTCGACAGCGAGCCCGAAGTCGTAGATCGGCGAGCGGTTGTCACCGGTGTGGTCCTCAATGGACATTCCGACCGCACCGGCCGCACCGGCGTCCTCGATCATTTCGGCCATGCCGGCGGGGTCGTCGGCGAACCCGTTCTCCAGGTCCGCGTTCACCGGCAGCGGAGTGGCGTCGACGATGGCGCGGCAGTTGTCCAGGATCTCCTGCCGGCTCGCCCGGGTGCGGCCGAACATGTTGGCCACGCCCATGCTCGTCGTGGCGAGGGCCTCGAAGCCGAGACCGGTCAGCAGCCGCGCGGTTCCGGCGTCCCAGGGATTCGGCAGCAGGAACGGCTCCGATCGCTCGTGCAGAGCGCGGAAGTGAGCGGCACTGGTGGCCTGATCGGTCATGGTGATCACTCTCGCCCGCCGCCTGTCATCATGCAAATGCATAGTGTTGATAGCTTCGATCAGCAATACTGATCTGATGACGTTCGACGAGATCGAGACCTTCGTCTGCATCGCCGAACTGGGCGGGTTCACCGAGGCGGCCCGGCGGCTGCACCGGTCCCAGCCCGCGATCAGCCGCCGGATCCACGAGCTCGAGCACGCGCTCGACGCGGAGCTGTTCGAGCGGCTCGGCCGCCGCGTGGCGCTCACCGACGCCGGACGTGCACTGCTGCCACACGCCGAGGCCGCCCTCGCCGCGGTCCGCGACGGTGAGCGTGCCGTCCGGGACCGGGCCGGGCGGGGCCGGGGTTCGCAGACGCTGCGTCTGGCCATCGTTGGAACCCTGGCCGACTCGCACATCGTCGACGCGCTGCGCGCGTTCCGGGCGCGGTTCCGGGACGCCACGGTCAACCTGCGGACCGCGACCAGCCGCGAGGTGAGCACGCTCGTCCGGGCCGGCGAGGCCTGCCTCGGCCTGCGCTACTTTCTCGACACCAACCCGAAACTGGAGTCCATCCCGCTCGGCACGGAGAAACTCTTCGTCGTGGTCCCGACCGCGCACCCGGTCACCGATCGCGAACTGCCGGACCTGCGGGCGCTGCGGGACGACACCTGGCTCGGCTTCCCACCGGAGCGCCATCAGCCCGACTCCTTCGGCGCCCTGCTCGAACGACACCTCACCGCCTGCGGGCTCGCGCCGCCGTCGATCACCAGGGTGGACAGCCTCACCGCGCAAAAACGATTGGTCGAAGCCGGCCTCGGCGTCGCCCTCATGCCGAAAAGCAGCGTCCGAGAGGAACTGCGCATCGGAAGCCTGCGCACGATCGATGTCCCCGCCCTGGACGCCCACCTGCCCGTAGTCGCCGTCCGACGAACAGGTGGCCATCACACCCACCTGGCAACCGAATTCCTACAGGTCCTGGCCGACCACACCCCGGACCTCGCCACGCCCCGCCGTGCATGACCAAGAGCCGATCGACCCAGCACCGCGCCGAGCAGCGCCCTGCCCGTAGCCGACCTCGCCGAGCCCCCCGGCTGCACTTGGAGTAAGCCCACCAATTTCGACATACGCTGACAAGGGAAGCAGTGCTGGACAAGCAATTCGGCGATGTCTCCCAGCACACCCATTCAAAGCGACCCCAACATTGCGGCGGCCGCCAGCACATCGCTCAACCCCACCTCGGCGGCCAACCGCTGCCGGATCGACGCCGCGAATGACCGTCGACTCCAGAGCTTCCAATCACGTCCTATCGGATCAGGCGAGGTGCCCCAGCGCGGCTCCCACAGCATCCGCACGCCGCTGGTCCAAGATCAACATGTGTCGCCGAATGTGCGCGGCACGCATCCGGGTGACACCGCTAGGCCATGGGTAAGTCTTGGGATGATCTTGGCCGTGAGCGGTTTCCGGAGACCTGGTTGACGGTGGGAGCGGGTTCTAGCCCCACCTCGCGGTTGACAGCGAGTGGGTGGCGTCGTATTTCGACAGCACCGGTCTTCTTGACCGCGCAAGGACAGTTCAGCGCCGCGCGTGCCGCTGGCGCCGCCGGCCCGACAGAGTCAGGGCGGTCCCGAGCGCGACGGCGGCCACTCCGACGATCACATTGGCGACCGGGTTGGGCGGACCGGTGACGGCCTGGTTGAACGCTGCGGCTGCCGGCGGGGCCGCCGCCGGCGGCGCGGCGCCCCCGCCCCCGCCGGGGGCCGCAAGGGTGACGTAGACGACCGCGAACGCCAGGGGACCGCCGTTGCGGTACAGCGTCTGGCCGGTGAAGAGCCAGGCGCCGGACGTTCAGCCGCTGCTGGTGGTCTGGACCACGCCTTGGTAGGTCCCCGGCGTGGCGACGCAGGCGGTGCTGGCGTCCGGGCAGATCGCGATCGAGGAGCCGGGCAACAGGCCGGCCGGGGTCACGTCGATGCCGGTGCCGGCGGAGTTGGTGCCGGTGTTGACCAGGACCACCCGGCCGCTCGGCCCGGCGCCCGCGGCGACGTAGGCCACCCAGGTCCCGCCGGACGGCTGGGCCGGGCGGCCGGGACCGGTCCGGTGGCGGCCCAGGCGAGGGCGGACACCGTCAGCGTGACGGCACCGGCCGCGAGCGTCATCGCACGCATGACAGGGGTGGAGGGGCATCGTCGGTAGCTCTCGGGTCGGGGCGTCAACTCTCCGGCATCCTGGCCGACGGAGGCGGGTCCGAACGGGTGATCTCCCTTTGGGAGCGCCATTTTCACCCGTCGAGGGGCGACCCTGTACCCGATCGGTTTACGGTGCGGTCATGACCCCGAACGGAGCCGGTGCGGTCCACCCGGCCGCCCAGTAGTGACCGCCGTTAACCAGCCGTGCCTGCTGAGTTACCAGGCCGGGTACCGTTCGTGCCATTCCGTGGTGTCCGGTGGGTTCGGCCCGAGTTCTGTCAGCAGGTCGAGGGTTAGCCGCTTGGTAACGTCGCGCAGCTCCAGCTCGGCCAGCCATCGGTGCGGGATGGCGTGGATACCGTCGCGTGCACCCAGGATGTTTCCGCAGATCGAGCCAGTCGAGTCGCTGTCGCCGGAGTGGTTGACCGCAAGCAGGAGCCCATCGGCCAGATCACGGGAGACCAGCGCCGCGCACACACCAATGGCCAGTGCCTCCTCGCCGACCCACCCGCCGCCCAGCCGGCTCTCGATCGTCTCGGGCGCCGGCCGCCCCTCCGCCGCCACCCGTACCGCCGCGACCAATGCCTGGTCGGTCTCGCCGTAATCGGGCCAGCCGCTCAGTTCGGCCCGTGCAACGTCCACGGCCGCGAGGAGGTCGGCGCCGCGCAGTATCTGGTGCACGATCACCGCAAGCGCCCCTGCCGACAGGTATCCGCTGGGGTGGCCGTGGGTCAATGCTCCCAACTCCGCCGCTGATGAGAACACCTCGGCGGTCGAGTCCGCCCATAGCGCTACCGGCGCTGAGCGCATCACCGCTCCGCATCCCTTGGAGTCGTTGGCTGGTCGCGTCGGCGACGGGCTTGGCGCGCCTGATGCGAATGCCGTCAGCGCGCCGAGCACGGTGTTGCCCGGTGCCCGCCGTGCATGCAGCTCAGCGCACTGCACCAGCCAACCGTCGGCCGCTGCCGCCTGATCGAACTTCCCCCGAGCCCGTTCCCAGGCCACTCCCTGCGTGTGTAGCCAACGCTGATAGGCGTGCTGGACCGTCGACCTCAGATCCCCGCCACCCCGCCGCCGCCCCACCGACGCCCGGACCAGGCCCTCCATGGTGAACAACGTCATCTGGGTGTCGTCGGTGACCCGGCCTCGTCCCCCGTACTCGTCGACAAAGTCCGTGGCTCCGGCCGCCCCGAACTCCTGTCGGATCTGCTCGATCGACAGGAACTCCACCGGTCCACCCAACGCATCCCCCACGGCACCGGCCATTATCGAGCCGAGCACCTGGTCCTGATCAACGCCGGTCACGGTCGATCGGCCGTGGCCAGTTCTCGCAGCGTCGCCAGGGAGATCGCCTCCCCCTCGCTCCCCGGAACGACATGGCCGGTCCGTGGGCCGTCCGGTAGGGCAGCGAGCGCCGCGATTGCCGCCGAGGGCAGGACATCCAGCGCCTTCTGCTCCCGCAACTTTTGGTACCACCACACGCCCGCGTTGAACGCGTCACCCCCCGCCGCCGTGCGCGGTTCGTACCCAGCGGCACCGTCCTCGTCAGCCGCCCAGAGGTAACCGAGTACCCCGGCATCGTTGGCGACGGCCACGTAGCGCACCGGTTTGTCCGTCGTACGTTCATAAGACGGTGGGCCAGCCACGACCCGTGGTTGAAGATCCTCGGTCTTCCAGCCATCACCTGTCATCGTGTCGTTCCTTTCGGTGACAGAACCTCACCATAGATCTGCCACTGGCCATTATCCCAAAACACTCGGTCCACCCGGTACGTCACGCCGCGCCCGAGCAACAACTCACGCTCACCGTTGCCGAATGCAGACACCTTCTCCATGTACAACGCGGGCGTCCCCTCCGGAACACGCAGATGCAGGACCGCCTCTTTACCTTGGAAGGCCCCGGCCGTGTCGCCGAGCGAGGTGGACATATAGGCGGGATCACCAAATGTCCTACCGACCATGTCAGGAGCCGACACCCCAATATGGCCCAAATTCGTTCCTCTGGACACCACGATGTCCTCGGGAACGGGTCTTCCCGCCATTGCCATGTCAATCTGCTCGATGTCGTGGCGAATCTGCGGTGTTTCCGGCTCGGTGCCACGCAGCACGCCATTGATGTCTACATAGGATGGGTAGTGTGGTGGATCTGTGGTGTAGTTGTACAGTGCGCTCGCCTGTTCGGCCGGCAGGTTCTCGGTGTAGTCATTCCACTGTTCCGCACCGTACCGGCTTGCTTCGTCGTTATCCCGAAAGGTTCGTGCGCCGTGGCCGATCTCCGCTTCCGCAACGTCGACCTGCCGGTGGGCGGGCAGGTTAATGAAATCAGCATCGGACAGTGGTGGCGCGCCCGCCTCACTGCCGGACCCATCGAGCGTCGAAGCGATTGAGCCCGGTCGATGCGTCTGCGGAGGACGGCTCGGGGCGCCGGTGGTCGCGGTGCTACCTGCCGGTGGGGCGGTGCCGGCGGCGGTCGGATTGGGCGGCCGGATGTTGGTATCGATACCGGCCAGGCGAGCGGCGCTGGTGGTGTCGGTGTCACGGTAGGCCGCCACCGTGCCGGCGGTGCCGGCTTGTGCTTGCTCGACCGCGCGAGTAGCCCGGGCGACCTGTTGCTCGGCATGACGAAAGTGGGACTGAGCGGCGCCAGCGAAACCGGAACCGATAACGCCCATGCTCTGCCGGCCGACGTCGACCCCAGACAGCGTTCTACCGACGTCGTCGACCCGAGTCCGGGTGGCATCGAGTCGACTTGCCATGGTGTCGATGGCATCGAGATTGGTACCGACTCCGCCGGCATCCGATCCACGGCGACGTGAATGCGGGCCGTCCGGTCGATCGCCGTGTGATCGCGGGCTGGCATGCTAGCCACCACCGGTAGAACCACCCGAACGCCGCCGCCCCGTCATGGCTCTGAACCTCCCCATTGCCGAACCAGTGCTCAGACGCAACGGGACCTGGGCACAGTTCCACAGGCCCTCGCATTAAGCACTGCCCCAAGCAGCTACCGTCCGGATCGGCACTGCTACGACCGGGCATGTCGTCACCGGTACACGCACCCCTATCGGGTGCGAGCCGAGATGGCTTTGAACTGCGCATACGCTTGATCACTCAGAGTGCCCCCGGTGCGATTCGAACGCACACTGGACGGGTTTTGAGTCGGCCGTGCAACGTCACTTAGGCTGTCTACCAGGCAATACGTCCCAATGTAGGTCCGTTTTGTCTCACTGTGGGCATGAGTTCACCTGAGTTCATGCCCAAACCCATGCCCACGAGCCCGACCCTTTGTGACGGGATGCCCGAGGTCTCTCTCAGAGCCGTTTCGAGCCCCCAAATTGCCGGCCCGTGACGGGATCGCGCGATCCCGTCACACCCGTCACAGAGGCTATCGTCGCAGGTAGAGGCCCACCCGATCCCGTCACAACCCTGTGACGGGTGTGACTGCATCTGTGACGGGTGCGAACGGTCCACACCCCTAAGTGCCCCACCGGTTCGACTCGTCGTGCCGGTCGGCGAGTTCGTCACCGTGGAGCAGCAGGCAGGCAAAGCACCGCCGCCCGTCCTGCTCGGTGAGCCGGCTGGCCAGCGCGCTGTGTTCGCACAAAGCCTCCGCCGTCAACTCCCCGATGTTCTCTGGCCGGAAGGCGTGGACCAGCCCGTCCCACGGCGACATGCGCCATACCAGCCTGGCAGTCGGATCCGGTGCCCCGTTCTCAGCCATGGCAGTTCCGCCGATGCTCGGCGAGTCGATCGGAGGCCTCCTCCTGGTTCGCCCCGATGCACCAGGTAGGACAGGACCCGCATTCCCGGACCACGCGCGGTCCGTCCGGCGACCGATCGACCGGGCACCCGGCGGTGCCCGCGAGGATGGTGGCACCGCTCGCCCATGCGCTGAACAAGGTCGCACGGCGTTCACACACGATGCCCACCCCAGACGATCGTGAACGCCTCGATGGCGGTGGTTGGGTGTGCGGCATCAGTCACCGAAACAGCGTCACGCCGTCACTCACCGCTCACCAGGGCCGATCCACCCGGCAGGTAGGGGGCAGAATGGGGGTAGATCACCGGCCAGGAGTCCCACCGTGCCCGACCCGAACAACCACCTCCGCGCCGCCCGAGAGGCCACGCCGTCGCCCGGGTGCCCTGGCGCCGCGATGTCACGCGCGGAGCTGGCCGACGCGGTGAACACCTGGCTGGCCGAGCACTCCACGCGGCCCGGCGCCCTGGACGAGCACTACGTGGCCCGACTGGAACGCGGCCGGGTCCGTTGGCCCGGCCGGGAGTACCGCGCCGCTTTCCGTGCCGTTCTCGGCGCATCCACAGATACCGACCTGGGCTTCCAGCCCTCCAACCGCCGACCAGTGCGCCCCAACCGTGCCTTTTCAGGACTAGACGGGGTGATCGACCCGGACGAGGAGGACCGGCTGGCCTACGCCGTGCGGGAGCCCCGGCGAGTGGACGCCGCCGCGCTGCGGTCCGTAGCGGATGTATTGGCCGCCGTGCGCCGGCTGGAGGACGAAACTGGGGCGGCCAACGTGCTCCCCACAGTTCGCGCCCAGCGTGAGTTGGTGGAAGCGTTCGCCGCCGAAGGACGCGGCCCCGTGCGACCGATCGCGGTCGGCCTGGCATCCGAACTCGCCCAATACCACGGTTGGCTGCACATCCCCCTGGGCCGGTTCGAAGAGGCTCAGGCGCATCTGGACCGGGCAGCTGTGCTGGGCCTGGAAGCTGACGATCCTGACCGCCTGTCCACCGCGCTGTCCTTCAGCGCGTACCGCGCGATCCGAGCCGGTGACTTCCGCACCGCCGATGCCCTGTCGGACGCAGCCCGCCGAGACACGCGGACAAACGTGGCTCTACGCACATACGAGACCTACCAACGAGCCGAAGTATTGGCACGCAACGGGGAACGCACGGATGCCGTGCGGCTGCTCTCCGAGGCGGACACAATGGTCGACCACCTCCCACCAGAGGACGAGCTACCCCCCGCCGGCTACTGGTACACCCCCGCGTTCTTCCTGGGCCAGAAGGGCTTCGTCCTACACGCACTCGGCGACATCCACGGAGCGCGCCAAGCTGCCCGAGACTGCCTGGCCACCATGCCGCCCGAATGGTCCACGTCAGAGTGGGCGACTCGCCGCCGGCGGCTGGCAGAAGAATAGCTCGACCCTGATCGGCTGTATTCTGGTGGACGATGGGCGTGGACAAGCGGCCTTACTGGCGTCTATGGCTGCCCGGTAAGGCGGCGTTCAACATCCTCACACAATGCGATTAGCGCGCGGGAACGCTCCGCATGAATTGACTTCTCGGGCGCAAGGAGAACTGATTCCGAAACGGTGCTCTTTACGGCGAGCTTTGTTGCATCGTCTAGCAATTTTCCCTGAGTTCGAAAACAGCTCTCGACTCGGGAGCTCCACTTTCTTTTGCTGGATCTGAATTCGCGCACGTTCAGGTTTACGCCAAAGCGATCCATTACCGCTTGAAAATAGACACTAGGATCCAGGCAGTCTTCAAGCTCTGACTCTTTCATGCCCGGGGCTATGGCGAAGTATTCCTCACGGGAAGATAGCAGCCCTTCGTCTCTGGCCTTCTTGGCGGCCAATATACCAGCAGCGTCGTTGTCGAGTAGGACTACATAACGACAAATCTGAGAACGCAGCATCTCCAGTCTTGTCGAAAGATTTGAGGCGCTACTCATAGATCCAATCGCCAGCTCGCCCGACGAGAGTTGGTTTCGCAGGTATCCACTGTGCGTGGAGAAGATTGCTTTTAGCGCGAGTTCGTCGCAACCGCCTTCGACTAGTACGATCAGGGATGCGGAGGAGAGATTGTCAGCCGCGCGCACGCCAAGGGCGGCCCGCAGCTCGCGCAAGCTGGCAGATTGCTGCGCCTTGTTTTCTCTGACGATAATGTTGTTACTCAGATTGAATCTGTCTACCAGAAGTGGACTATGAGTTGTGATGGCAATCTGCTTCTTTTCCGCGATCTCGTGCAAGACCGCCCTGACCTGATGCACCGCCCGAGGGTGGAGATGCGCTTCGGGCTCCTCAACTGCCAGGAACAGCGATCTACGGCCTAGATCGGCAGCTTTCCGGGCGAGGGCCAGGGCTGCAAGGCTCTGTACGCCATCGCCTTTCATGCGAAGGTCGGTAGGTACTCCGTCGTCTACGACAATTCGGCATTTCTCTGCGAGGATTCCCAGTAGATCATCCACGGGCAATTGGACTTCAACGTTCTGCACTTCGGGCAGGAAGTCTGTAAGGGTCTCCGCAAGGTCGGTTGCCATGGGGTGCAGTGCGGAGTTAAGGGCGGACTGCAGGGCGGTCAAGGCATCTTTGTATTCGTCCTTGTCGAGGAGCTCATCCAGTTCAAAAAGCAACATGTTGCGAACTACTTCAGCCGCATCGGCGGCTGTTCGAATTGATGGAACGTACTCGATTCTAAGTGTCTGGCCAATGAATTGGGCAACTCTGCTGGCCTTCTGCATCAGCGTCTGCTTTCCAGGGCCTTGTTTCCGAACAGTGAACTCAACCTGTCGCCCAAGCGTAAGACGGATCGGAAGCTCTGTTTTGAGTTGGACGCCAATGGCCCTTCGAAACGAAAGTTTTTCGGAGTCATTGAGTTCGAACCAAAGATCGATTATAGTGTTCCCGTCGGGGCTCCTGTCTTGAAGGTCCTTCGGATAGTCTTCGGTCCAATCATAATCGGCTCCAGTCCGCCTTAGCACGGTTCTTCCTGGCGCGAGGGTACTACTGAACCGGCGCAGGATCTTCATGCTTGTGACAACTGCTCTGAGGATGTTTGACTTGCCTTCGTTATTTGGTCCCACAAGTACGGTGAGGCCACCAAGATCTAGGCGTGCGGTCTTCTTAATCGACCGATACTTCTGGATCGCGATCCCTGATAGTCTCAACTGCATTACCTCGCGAAGATTAGCCAACGAAAGTTTGTCCACCGCTGAGCATTAGAACGCATGATCTCGACTAAGGTCACTGAAGTGGTATCAGGGTAGACCTGTCATACCTTAGGTTTACGCTTGGGCATACGGGAACCGAGGATTTCGGCGGCTTTGCGGTCGGAGGCGGCTACCCAGGCGGCGTAGACCTTGAGGGTGGTGGCGCCGCCTCCGCCGTGGCCTAGGCGGCCGGCGACTGTCGGGAGATCTACGCCGGCGGTCAGCAGCTCTGTGGCGCTGTAGTGGCGGAGGGCGTGCAGGTGGGTCTTGATGCCCAGGCGTGCGGTCATGTCTTTGTAGCGTTGGGTGACGGCGTTGGGAGAGTACGGGACTGAGTGATCCGGGGTGGTGGCGTTGCTGAACATGAACACGTCATCGTTGAAGGGGAGGGCGAGTGTTTCGAGGCGGGCGGCGACGCGGGTGCGGTGTTCGCGGAGCAGGGTCACAGTCTCGGAGTCGAGGGCGATGCGGCGGATCTGGTGGGTCTTGGTGTCCTTCTCTTTGCCGAGGACCCAGTTGCGGCGGAGGTCGATGGTCTCGGTGTCGAGGTCGACGTGGGTGAAGCGGAGGGCGCAGAGTTCGCCTCGGCGCATGCCTGTTGTCATCGCGAGCCAGACGAGGGTGCCCCAGTCGTCGTCCATCTCGAACGCTCGCTCCACGATGCGGCTGGCTTCGGTGGGGGTGGGTGGGGCGGGCTCGGGGGGTTTGCGGCGGGGGCGGCGGGTGATCTTGGCGGGGTTGTCGTTGATCCAGCCCCACCGTTCGGCGGCCGCGAGCGTGCCGCTGATGATGGAGTGGATCTGCTGAACGGTCGACGCGGACAGGGGACGGCAGACGTGGGCGCGGCAGCCCGCGTTCACGCAGTCGTGGTCGTCTGCGGTCTTGTGGTTCATGAACGGGCGACCGTCGCAGCGGGTGCGGCAGCGGCGTAGCTCTGTATAGAACGTCTCCAGGGTGCGGGCGTCGATCTTGCGGACGGGGATCGAACCGAGGACCGGGCGGATGTGGTTGGCGATGTAGCCGACGTAGGTCTTGCGGGTGCTGGGCTCGGTTTCGTTGGTGCGGAGCCATTCGTCGACGGCATGGGCGAATGGGACCGACGAGGCGGCGGAGCGTTGGCGTAGGACCTGGGTGCGGAACTGGGACAGTTTGTCCTCAGCCTTGCGCCAGGCAGCGGTGTCGGTGCCGGGAATCGTCGCGCGGAGGTAGACCTGGCGCCCTGTAACGGGATCCGTGCCGGCGTAGAGACGGACGCGGAGTCCGGGGCCGCGTTCTTCGATGTTGCCTCGCTGGCGGCCTCCGGGCCGCGTGGCAGCCATGTCACCCAGGGTACTCATGCCCAGCGCCATGCCCAAGGGGCTAGCGGGTGATTGTCCAGCAAGAGAACCTGCTGGTAGATCTGGTGCCCCCGGTGCGATTCGAACGCACACTGGACGGGTTTTGAGTCCGTTGCCTCTGCCGGTTGGGCTACGGGGGCCTAGGGGGAAGGTTACGGGATGGGTGGGGGTGGGGGTGGGTGGGTTGGGGGTGTTGGGGAGGTGTTGGGGTGATCACGTCCGATTGGGGGGCGTGGGCGGTAAGCTGCGGTTTTGGCGGGTATGGGACGAGTGTAGGAGGACGCTGGTGACGGAGCAGGTCCAGGATCGTCCTGGCGTCCAGCGGAGTGTGCTCGTTGCGGAAGATGAAGCGTTGATCCGGCTGGATCTGGTTGAGATGTTGCGGGAAGAGGGGTACGCGGTCGCGGGGGAGGCGGCTGATGGCGAAGAGGCCGTGCGGTTGGCTACGGAACTGCGGCCTGACCTCGTGATTCTCGATGTGAAGATGCCGAAGGTTGACGGGATCGACGCGGCGTCGACGATTGCGGGGAAGAGGATCGCGCCGGTCGTGATCCTGACGGCGTTCAGCCAGCGGGAGCTGGTGGAGCGGGCGCGGGATGCGGGGGCGATGGCTTACCTGGTGAAGCCGTTCGCCAAGCATGACCTGGTGCCGGCGATCGAGCTGGCGGTGAGCCGGTTCGCGGAGCTGCAGGCGCTGGAGACCGAGGTCGCGGGGCTGACCGAGCGGCTCGAGACCCGCAAGGTGATCGAGCGGGCCAAGGGGCTGCTGATGACCAAGCAGGGGCTGTCCGAGCCGGAGGCGTTCCGCTGGATCCAGCGCACGGCGATGGACCGGCGCACCACGATGAAGGCGGTCGCCGAGGCCGTGATCGACAACATCAACTGATCACGAAGTTCCGGAGCAGGGACGCGGGGCGCGGGGACGGGCCGTACTCGCGCACCTCGAGGACGTGTGGGCCGGGGTCGAGGTCGGCGAGGCCGAGGGCGATCTGGTACTCGCCGCCGACGCCGTCGCCATCGGTGGCCGTCGGCAACGCGGCGGCGATCCGGCCGTCCAGCCACAGCTCGAAGCCCCGGACGCCGGCCACGCCGCCGCTGTCCCACTGCGTGATCCGGCCGTCCAGGCGCACGGTCAGGACCAGCTGACCCCGCGGCGCCACGGTCGTGCTGGGCAGCGGGGTTCCGGCGGCGTCGCCGAAGACCAGGTCGAGGTCGGGCAGCGCGTCCGGGGTGGCCGCGCGCGTGTCGGTGTACCGCCCGCGTGGCCGGTCCGGGGGCTTCCAGTCCGGTCCGGGGGTGATCTCCAGGTAGCTCTCCACCACGTTGAGCCCGTCCGGGCCGCCGGCCGCGCGCAGCACGAACGGGCTCAGCGGATCCGGTCCGGCGCTGCCGAGCAGGTCCGGCGGCAGGTCGGCCAGCACGGTGACGGCCGCACCGCGCTCGGCCGGCGGGCCGGGGGTGGCCGGCCGGGCGGCGATGGTGCGCTCGCCGAGCTGCACGACGATCCCGTTCGGGTCGACCTCGGGCACGGTGGTGACCGTGGTGACCAGTCGGGCGCCGGCGGCCGTGACCAGCGGCGCCCGGGAGATCCCGATGCCGGGGGCCTTGTCGAGCAGGTTGAGCACCCGGTGGGTGGCCGGGTTGACCGGCACCTCGACCACCTGCGGCACCGGGAGCGGCGGCCCGCTGAACCCGGCGGCGGCCACGTGCACCCGGGCGGCGCGCCCGGCCGGCCCGCGCAGGCCGAACAGCACCGACGCCTCCCGCCAGGCCGGCACGGCGCCGCTGGCCGCCAGCACGGTGCCGTCCTGGCGCAGCGACAGGCCGGAGGTGGTCAGCACCAGCTCGAAGCGGTGCGGCACGCCCGGCCCACGCCGGGCCGCCGGCTCCGGGCTCGGCGCCGAAGGCCCGGTCAGCCCGGGGCCGGTCAGCACCCGGCCACCGGCGTCGTTCACGATCACCCGGACGGTGGACGCGGGCAGGCTCGGGTCCACGCCGGCGCGGTCTCCGACCCGCCCGGTGCCCAGCCGGTCGGCCGGGCCCGGCACCAGGTCGATGGTCAGCTCGCCGCCCGGTCCGGCGGCGTCGGTGAGCACTGTGACGGTGCCGAGCACCCCGTCCGGGCCGGCCGGGTCGGCCAGTCGCATCGGTTGCCGGGCCCGCAGCACCGCGACGTCCGCGCCGCAGCCGAAGTCGATCGGCAGGCCCCGCCGGCCGGAACCGTCGGCGGGGTCGACACAGCCGCGGTAGCCGGACAGGTGCCAGCGCGATCCGGGCAGGTCGGCGCGCACCGTGCGGGGGTCGGCGAAGTCGTCGTAGAGCCCGGTCAGGGCGGCCCGCCACGGTTCCGGTTGCGGTCCCGGCGTCCCGGTGACGGTGGCGGGAGCGGAACGTCGCCCGAACCGGTCGATTCCACGAACCTCGATCTGGTACGGCTCACCGTCGGTGAGCCCGTCGAGCTGGGTGTCCGGCGCGACCACCAGCCGGTTGTGGACCGGCTCGCCGGGCCGCTGCCACGTCACCTGGTAGCCGGCAACCGGCCCGCCGGCACCGTCCGACCAGGACAGTCGCAGTTGGCCGGTGGCGGGGACGGCCCGCAGCAGATCCGGCCGCGCCGGAGCCTCGCCGGGCCGGGGCAGGACGACGTTGTGCGCCGCGAAGCGATCGATCCGCACCGGTCGGGTGATCTCGGGCGGGGGACGCGGCGTTTCGGTATCGCGCAGCAGCACGACCGACCCGACCACCAGGGCCGCGCCGCCCAGCCATGCCAGCACGCGGATACGAGTCGGCACCCCTCAAGGGTAGGCGACGTACGGTAACAGGATCGACGCAGATGTCCGGTGAGCGGACGGCAATGAGGCTTTTTCGTTGCAGTCTGGTCACGAGGGCGGAGTGGGCGTGACTACCCGCCGCATCACTTACTACGTTCCGCCCCAGCCCTCTGACAGGGACGTGGGCGGGGTCCGGCATGCTTACCCGCAAGGTTCGGACAACCGCGGTGACGCGATGAAGGGACGTGAAGTGCGAAACCAGACGGCGAAGGCCGCAGTGCTGGTCGCTGCTGGCGCATTGGTGCTCGCAGCCTGTGGCACGAACAAGGAGGAGTCGGGTGGCGGTGGTGGGCAGGCCGCCTGCGACACCAGCAAGGGCACCCTGATCGTTGGCGTCATTGCCCCCCAGTCGGGCAGTCTTTCCGCACTGGGCCTGGGCATCAAGAACTCGGCTGACCTCGCGGTCAAGCAGGCCAACGAGGCGTGCAAGGTCAAGGGCTACAAGCTGGCCCTGCAGACCGAGGACGACCAGGCGACCGCGCAGGTCGGCGCGCAGGCCGCCACCAAGCTGTCGTCCAACCCGAACGTGGTCGGCGTGATCGGCACGCTGAACTCCTCGGTGGCGCAGAGCGTGCAGCCGGTGCTGGCCCAGAAGAAGATCGCGCAGATCTCCCCGGCCAACACCAACCCGTCCCTGACCCAGGGCACGGATTACGCGACCAGCAAGAAGCGGCCGTTCGAGACCTACTTCCGGGTCTGCACCACCGACGCCCTGCAGGGCCCGTTCGGTGCCACCTACATGGTCAGCAAGGCCGGTAAGAAGAAGATCGCCACGATCAGCGACGGCAAGACCTACGGTGTGGGCCTGGTGCAGGAGTTCACCAAGCAGGCCACCAAGCTCGGCGCGGCCGTGGTCGCGAACGAGACGGTCGGCGAGAAGGACACCGACTTCGGTGGTGTCATCGCCAAGATCCGTGGCGCGGCGCCGGACGCGGTCTACTACGGCGGTGAGTACCCGATCGCCGGGCCGCTGTCGAAGCAGATGAAGGACGCCGGCCTGAACGTTCCGCTGATGGGCGGCGACGGCATCTTCGACCCGAAGTTCATCGAGCTGGGCGGCGCCGACGGTGACCTGGCCACCTCGGTGGGTGCTCCGACCGAGTCGCTGTCCAGCGCCAAGGCGTTCGTGGACGCCTACGCCGCGGCGAACTACCCCGAGGCCTTCAGCGCCTACGGTGCGTTCTCCTACGACTCGGCGAACGCCCTGATCGGTGCACTGGCCACCACCATGGGCGACAGCGGCACGTGGGGCGAGGACAAGCGCGCCGACCTGCTGAAGAACATCGGCTCGTACAAGGCGACCGGCGCCACGGGCGAGGTCGCGTTCGACGAGTACGGCGACAGCACCAACAAGCTGCTCACCGTCTACCAGGTGTCCGGCAAGGAGTGGAAGCCGGTCGAGACCGGCAAGTTCGAGGGCTGATCAAACCCGTTCCGACCGGGGATAGCCGGATGACGGGGGCAGGCATCTACGCTTGCCCCCGTCATTCATGGAGGTAGATGTGTCGACGCTGCTCGAGCAGCTGGCCAATGGCATGGTGTTAGGGGGAACGATCGCCCTGATCGCGATCGGCTACACCATGGTCTACGGGATCATCCAGCTGATCAACTTCGCCCATGGCGAGGTGTTCATGATCGGGGCCTACGGGGCGCTGTTCGCGTTCATGTGGTGGCTGCCGTCGGGGATGAAGGAAGACTGGTACGTCACGCTGCCGCTCCTGCTGGTGATCGGCATCGGGGTCGCGGTCGGGGTCGCGGTGCTGATGGAACGGTTCGCCTACCGGCCGTTGCGCAACGCACCCCGGCTGGCGCCGCTGATCACCGCGCTCGGCGTGTCCGTGTTCCTCCAGGAGTTCGTCCGGGTGTTCTATCGCTGCCCGTCGCCGAGCGGCGGTGAGCCATCGGCGTGCGCCACCTCGGCGATCGGCTTCCCGGAGGCGTTCGTCAAGGGCGGTGTGCACGTCTCGATCGGACAGGGGTTCACCATCCCCTACGCCGGCATCCTGATCATCGTGGTTTCCCTCGGCCTCGCGGTCGCGCTGCAGATGTACGTCGGCCGATCCCGGATGGGCCGGGCGATGCGGGCCACCTCGGCCGACCCGGACACCGCCCGGCTGATGGGCGTCAACCCGGACCGCACCATCGTCATCACGTTCGTGATCGGCGGGGCGCTGGCCGGTGTCGCCGGTGTGCTGTACGGCGTGCGGTACACCAGCGTCAACATCGACATGGGTTTCCTGAACGGCATCTTCGCGTTCACCGCGGCGGTGCTCGGCGGCATCGGCAGCATCAAGGGTGCCGTGGTCGGCGGCTTCGCCATCGGTCTGATCAAGACACTGGCCGGGCAGTACATGCCCGGCGGCACCGGGTACGACCTGGTGTGGATCTTCATCGTGCTGATCGTGGTGCTGGTGTTCCGCCCGCAAGGGTTCTTCGGTGAGACCGAGAGGGTGCGAGCATGAGTCCCCTTGAGTTCACCACGGTCGTCGTCGCCTTCGCCGTATACGTCTGGCTGGTCAGCCAGGCCGGCAAACAGGCCACCGACCGGACGGTGTTCGCCCGGCCGGCGGCCGTGGCCGGTGGCGTGCTCACGATCGTGGCCGCGCTGCTGCCGTGGGCGACCTTCGTGCTCAACGACGGTCCGTACCCGGCGAAGTCGACGCTGCAGTTCTTCGACGCGCCGTTCGAGCTCGGCGGCTTCCGGGCCCACCTGGCCCTGTTCGGCATCGTCGCGCTGGTGTTCACCTTCGTGCGCATTCCCGGCCGGAACCGGGCGATCCGGGGCCTCGGCTGGGGTGTCGGTGTCATCTCGCTGGTCAACGTGCTGTTCATCGCGATCAACGGCGGCGGGATCGGCGCGGTGACCGCCGCGGAGGGGTCGACGGCCTTCGCCGGGTTCCTCGGTCTGATCGCCGGCGTGCTGCTGGTGGCCGCGGGCTCGGCCGGTGGGATCGAGCCGATCCCGCAGTGGCCGACCAAGTTGCCGACCGCGGTCGCCTTCCTGGTGCTGCTGTTGTCGTTCGCCGGTCTGCTGTGGGTGGTCGCCGAGACGCTCACCTCGGGTGGTCTCGGCGGTCCGTCCAGTCCGTACGCCGGCCCGGAGTTCCTGAGCTATCTCGGGTTCCTGGTCGGTCTGCTCGGCGCGCTGTACGGGATCGGGCTGCTCCGTTGGATCTCCACGCTCTCCGAGCAGCACCGGGTGTTCAGCATGATCGTGCTGCTGCTGTGCGCGGTCGCGCTGCCGTTCACCGACGCCGGCACCGACTACTGGATGACCGTCGCGGTCAACATCGGCGTCTACGCCGCGACCGCGATCGGGTTGAACATCGTGGTCGGTCTTGCCGGCCTGCTCGACATCGGCTACGTGGCGTTCCTCGGCATCGGCGCGTTCGTCGCGGCCCAGCTGTCCGGGGCGGCGTCGGCCAAGCTGGCCGGTCCGATCGGTGAGGTCCCGTTCATCATCGTGTTGGTGATCTGCGCGGTGGTGGCCGGCATCTTCGGTGCCATCGTCGGTTCGCCGACCCTGCGGGTGCGCGGCGACTACCTCGCCATCGTGACGCTCGCGTTCGGTGAGATCTTCCGCAAGTCCGCGCAGGAGAACATCGGCGGGCTCACCGGCGGGGCCAACGCGGTGCCGAACATCCCGCCGATCTCGCTGTTCGATCAGCCGTTCAACGAGCCGATCTCGGCCGGCGGCGTGGTGCTGCCGTCCGGGGTGCTCTACTACTTCCTCATCGTGCTGCTGATCGCGGTGGTCATGCTGGTCTTCGCGAACCTGAAGGACAGCCGGATCGGCCGGGCCTGGATGGCCATCCGCGAGGACGAGGACGCGGCAAGGGCGATGGGCATCAAGACCGGCAAGGCCAAGATCCTCGCCTTCCTGGTCGGCGCCACGCTGGCCGGCATGGCCGGCGCGGTGTTCGCGCACAAGACCAGCACGGTGGCCTACGACAGCTTCCAGTTCCTGGAGTCGGTGACCCTGCTGGCCGCGGTCGTGCTCGGCGGCATGGGCACGATCCCGGGCGCGGTGCTCGGCGCGTCGCTGCTGTTCGTGCTGCCGGAGAAGCTGCGTGAGTTCAACGAGTACCGGCTGATGATGTTCGGTCTGGCGCTGGTGCTGATCATGCGGTTCCGGCCGCAGGGTCTGGTGCCCGACCGGGTCCGGCGGGCCGAGTTCGCCGGTGAGACCGCGACCGGCGAGTCGATCGAGCAGGTTCAGGAGAAGGCCGTCGTCGAACACGAACAGGAACTGGCCGAGGCCGAGACCGGGCCCGGGCCCGCGGCTCCGGCCGGCGGCGGGGAAGGACGGGCGCGACCATGACGACGGACATGGCGGCTGAGGCCGAGACCAGGCCCGCGACCGTGCTCGAGGCGCGCGGCGTGACCATGCTGTTCGGCGGGTTGTCCGCGCTGAGCGACGTGTCGCTGCGCCTGGAACAGGGCCAGATCGTGGGCCTGATCGGGCCGAACGGGGCCGGCAAGACCACCTTCTTCAACTGCCTCACCGGCCTGTACACCCCGACCCGCGGGGTGGTGCTGCTGTCCGGCAAGCGGCTGCCGACCGACCCGGCCGAGGTGACCGCCGCCGGGGTGGCCCGCACGTTCCAGAACATCCGGCTGTTCCCGAACATGACCGTGCTGGAGAACGTGCTGATCGGCCGGCACGCGCGGACCAAGCAGGGTCCGATCGCGTCGCTGCTGCACGGGCCGTCGTTCAAGCGCGGCGAGGAAAACGCCCGGGCGCACGCCCGGGACCTGCTCAAGTTCGTCGGGCTGGCCAAGGTGGAGGGTGAGACCGCCCGGTTCCTGCCCTACGGCGACCAGCGCCGGCTGGAGATCGCCAGGGCGCTGGCCACCGAGCCCAAGGTGCTGCTGCTGGACGAGCCGACCGCCGGCATGAACCCGCAGGAGACCGACGCGGCCCGGGAGCTGATCTTCAAGATTCGCGACCGGGGCATCTCGGTGGTGGTGATCGAGCACGACACCAAGTTCATCTTCAGTCTGTGTGACCAGGTCTCCGTGTTGGTGCAGGGATCGCTGCTGGTCGAGGGGACGCCGGACGTGGTGCGCGAGGATCCGCGGGTGATCGAGGCCTACCTCGGCAAGCCGCCGGAAGAGGTCGAGGCGGAGGTCCGTGAGCTCTCCGCCGACCACGGCACCGGCAACCAGGCGGCGGGCGAGGAGGAGACCCGATGACGGCGTTGTTGGAGGTGGAGGACCTCAGCGTCGCGTACGGAGCGATCGAGGCGGTGCGCAACATCTCGTTCACCGTGGACGAGGGCCAGATCGTCTGCCTGATCGGGGCGAACGGGGCCGGCAAGACCACGACCCTGCGCACCATCTCCGGGCTGCTCCGGCCCCGGGCCGGGGACATCCGGTTCCGCGGCCAGTCGATCACCGCGCTGCCGGCGCACTCCATCCTCAGCGGCGGGATCGCGCACAGCCCGGAGGGCCGGCGGGTGTTCGCCAGGATGACGGTCGAGGAGAACCTGCTGCTCGGCGCGTACACCCGGACCGACCAGGCCGGGATCGCGGCGGACATCCGGCGGGTGTGCGAGCTGTTCCCGGTGCTCGGCGAGCGGCGCAACCAGAAGGCCGGGCTGTTCTCCGGTGGTGAGCAGCAGATGTTGGCCATCGGCCGGGCGATGATGTCCCGGCCGCGGCTGCTGATGCTCGACGAGCCGTCCATGGGCCTCTCGCCGATCATGACCCAGCTGATCTTCGACACGATCCGCGAACTGCAGCAGCAGGAGACCACGATCCTGCTGGTCGAGCAGAACGCGCTGGCCGCGCTGGCCCTTGCCGACCACGCCTACGTGGTCGACCTCGGGCAGACCACGCTGTCCGGGCCGGGCCACGACCTGCTCGCCGACGAGCGGGTCCGGGCGGCCTACCTCGGGCAGGGCTGAGCTACGGGCCGGGCGGGCGGTCCCGCACCAGGCAGGTGAGCCTTCCGGTGCAGGTCCGCCTGCCCTGCTCGTCGGTGATCGTGATCTCCACGGTGACCGTGCCGCGGCCGACGTGCAGCGGCGTGCACACCCCGGTGACCGTGCCCTCGCGCACGGCCCGGTGGTGCGTGCAGGACAGCTCGAGTCCCATGGTGGCCCGGTCGAGGCCGGCGTTGAGCGCGGCGCAGGCCGAGCCGATGGTCTCGGCGAGCACCGCGTTGGCGCCACCGTGCAGCAGGCCGTAGGGCTGCAGGTTGCCCTTGACCGGCATCGTGCCGACCACCCGCTCGGGGCTCCACTCGGTGATCTCGATGCCCAGCTTCGTCGGCAGCAACTGGTCGACGAACTCGAGCGGGATCCCCGGGATGTCAGCGGTCACGGTGCCTCCTCACGTGTGTCGGTGCTCCACCATAGACTCGGGCCGTGACTGACAAGCCCGGCACCGGTACCCGCAAGATGCTGCTCATCGACGGCCACTCGATGGCCTACCGGGCCTTCTACGCGCTGCCCAAGGAGAACTTCGCCACCCAGACGGGTCAGCACACCAACGCCGTGTACGGCTTCACCTCGATGCTGATCAACCTGATCCGGGACGAGAAGCCGACCCACATGGCGGTCGCGTTCGACGTGTCCCGCAAGACGTTCCGCAGCGAGGCCTACGCCGACTACAAGGCCACCCGCAGCAGTACTCCGGACGAGTTCAAGGGCCAGGTCAGCCTGATCGAGGAGGTGCTCCGGGCGCTGTGCGTCCCGTTCCTCTCGCTGGACCGCTACGAAGCCGACGACCTGATCGCCACGCTCACCACGCAGGCGGTGGCCGACGGCTTCGACGTCATCATCTGTAGCGGCGACCGGGACGTCATCCAACTGGTCAACGAGTCGGTCACGCTGCTCTACCCGAGCCGAGGGGTGTCCGAGATGTGGCGGCTGGACCCGCCGACCGTGCTGGAGAAGTACGGCGTCACCCCGGTGCAGTACCCGGACTTCGCGGCGCTGCGCGGTGACCCGTCGGACAACCTGCCCAAGATCCCCGGGGTGGGCGAGAAGACCATCACCAAATGGATCAACGAGTTCGGTTCGCTCGCCGAGCTGGTGGACCGGGCCGACGAGGTGAAGGGCAAGGCCGGCGACGCGCTGCGCGCCAACCTGGCCAACGTGCTGCTCAACCGGCAGCTCACCGAGCTGGTCAAGGACGTGCCGCTCGAGGTCGGCCCCGGCGACCTGGCGCTGCGGCCGTGGGACCGGGACGCGGTGCACCGGCTGTTCGACGAGCTGGAGTTCCGTGTGCTGCGGGAGCGGCTGTTCACCGAGCACACCAGCGTCGAGCCGGAGGCGGAGGAGGGCTTCCACGTCGTCGGCGGTGCGCTGGTGCCCGGGGAGCTGGCCGGCTGGCTGGAGCGCTGTTGCGGCAAGGGCCAGCGGGTGGGGGTGTGTTTCCGGTACACGCCGGTCGGGGTGTCCGGCGAGGCGGTCGAGCTGCGCACGGTGGCGCTGGCCGGGGCCGGTGACGAGGGCGTGTTCATCGACGTCGGCAAGCTGACCGAGGAGGACGAGCGGGTGCTGGTGGCCTGGTTCGCCGACGCCGATGCGCCAAAGGCGACCTACGACGTGAAGCGGTCGCTGCACGCGGTGCGGCATCAGGGCTGGACGCTGCGCGGGTTGGCCACCGACACCCAGCTGGCGGCCTACCTGGTGCGGCCCGGTCAGCGTTCGTTCAGTCTGGACGACCTGGCGCTGCGCTACCTCAAGCGGGAGCTGCGGGTGGAGGAGCAGCCCGAGGAGCGGCAGCTGTCCCTGCTGGACGGGGAGGAGGGCGACGAGGCCAACCTGGCGGCCGGCGAGATCCTCAAGGCCCGGGCGATCGCCGAGCTGTCCGACGCGCTGGACGCCGAGCTGGAGAAGATCGGCGGAGCGCGGCTGCTGGTCGAGATGGAGCTGCCGCTGCTCGAGGTGCTCGCCGAGCTGGAGGCGGCCGGGATCGCGGTGGACATCGAGCTGCTCGCGTCGCTGGACGCGCACTTCGGGGGCCGGGTGAAGCAGGCAGAGCAGGAGGCGTTCAAGGTCATCGGCAAGGAGATCAACCTGGGTTCGCCCAAGCAGTTGCAGACCGTGCTGTTCGACGAGCTGCACATGCCGAAGACCAAGCGCACCAAGACCGGCTACACCACCGACGCCGACGCGCTGACCAACCTCTACGCCGCCACCGAGCACCCGTTCCTTGCGCACCTGCTCGAGCACCGGGACGCGAGCCGGCTGAAGATCACGGTCGAGGGCCTGATCAAGTCGGTGACCGACGACGGGCGGATCCACACCACCTACAGCCAGACGATCGCGGCGACCGGGCGGCTGTCGTCCACCGAGCCGAACCTGCAGAACGTGCCGATTCGCACCGACGAGGGCCGCACGATCCGGGACACGTTCATCGTGGGGTCGGGTTATGCGGAGCTGATGACCGCGGACTACAGCCAGATCGAGATGCGGATCATGGCGCACCTGTCCGGCGATCGCGCGCTGATCGAGGCTTTCCAGTCCGGGCACGACTTCCACGCGGCCACCGCGGCCCGGGTGTTCTCGGTGGAGCCCGGCGAGGTGACCGGCGCGCAGCGGGCCAAGATCAAGGCGATGAACTACGGCCTGGCCTACGGTCTGTCCGCGTTCGGTCTGTCCCAGCAGCTGCGGATCTCCACCGAGGAGGCGCGCGCACTGATGGACGAGTACTTCGCCGAGTTCGGCGGCGTCCGGGACTATCTGAACTCGGTGGTGGACAAGGCCCGCAAGGACGGCTACACGTCGACGATCTTCGGGCGGCGCCGCTACCTGCCCGACCTCACCAGTGACAACCGCCAGCGCCGCGAGATGGCCGAGCGGATGGCGCTGAACGCCCCGATCCAGGGCAGCGCCGCCGACATCATCAAGGTCGCGATGCTCAACGTGCAGCGCGAGCTGAAAGCATCCGACCTGCGCTCCCGGATGCTGCTGCAGGTGCACGACGAACTCGTGCTCGAGGTCGCCGAGGGCGAGCAGGCCGCGACCGAGGACCTGGTCCGCCAGGGCATGGGCAGCGCCTACCACCTGGACGTCCCACTGGACGTTTCAGTCGGCTTCGGCCGCTCCTGGAACGACGCCGCACACTAGAATTCCGCGCCACCGTTAACCCGTCCGAGTGACGATCGCGCGAACG
>NZ_DASUCC010000147.1:0-9933 GCF_035762905.1 Actinophytocola sp. | reverse complement strand
AGGTGGCGGTGCCGGCGCGCAACACCTGCAGCGTCCCGGCCGACAGGTTGCCCCAGATGGTGGGCACGAACCGGTAGAAGCAGCCGTCCGGAGCGTCCTCGGTCAGGTAGACGACCCGGCGCACCGGGTCCGCGGCCGCCGTCCGGCGCGGGATGCCAGGTATAGCCGGTGCCAATGACCTGTTGGCCGGACCAGGCGACGATGCGGCTGGTGAACCCGGCCGGCAGCCGGGTCCCGTTGGCATCGGCCGCTTGGAGCGGACCGTACGGACTCGGGCCGTTCTGCGCCGGTGCCGCGCCGCACCATGCACCTCCGTACCGTGTCAGACCATTAACGGACGGTACGAACCTCTGGTCGCATCCACGCGACGGCAAGGTGAACGCAGGGCGGCGATGGTCGTTCGAGGCGGATACGGCTCACCCCTTGGGCTGCACCGCGGTCAGGTTCCACGAAGGATGACCGGACCGCTGGTGGGCGGCTGAGCGGTTGGCCGTGGTTTCCACCGAGTCTGGCGGGAGGTGGTGTGGATGGCGGGGAATCGGCCGCCGCCTGCCCGGGTGGGGGCCTGGTCGCGGTGCGTGCTGGCGAGCCGATCCTGGAGCCGGACGTGACGGAACTGGTAGGTCCCGCCGACCTGGCGGAGTACGCCGCGCCGGTGGGCGTCGTCGAGGAACCGCATCAGGTGCCAGGGAAGCTGGCCGCGGAGAGCGAACCATCCCTGTGCGGAAAGGAAACATAGCCACGGCGAGTTAACGCCTGCGGCGAGACCGGCGGCAAGGCTGAAGATGAACGCGAACACAAGGCTGGTGCCAAGCGCCCGGAACAGGCCGCCGTTCAGGCCGTTCGTGATCCACGTGGTGAGCAGGTCCGCGATCCAGGCGGCGAGTCCGATCGCCAGCACCTGCGCGATGGTCGCGGCGCGTTCTCCGTGCAGAAGTGACTTCGGGGTGACCGAATGCCGCTCGTCCACCGGCAGGACGATCGCCTCCGAGGTGCCGAAGCCGATCATGAACGGGAGCCCATTGGCGAGCCCGGCTACGAGGGCGATGGGATGCCCACTGGCCAGGACGAAGATCAGCCCCAGCAGGAGCCCGGAAATGAGTCCGATCGGCAGTGCTCTGACCATGGACCGCAGCAGCCTCGGCAGGCTCAGCTCGACCTGCCGGGGTCGGTTGCCGAAACGAGGGCGACTGCGCGTGATAAGGCCGATTCCGAGGCCCCCGATGAACGCCGCCTCGAGCGCGGCCTGAACACCGAAGGCAGGCCCAAGCACCAACCCGATTCCCACTCCGGCGATGGATCCGGCAACACACCCGGTTACCAGTCCGGCGACCCACGCACGGGTGAACTTCAGGCCGGCCGTGAGCCCGAGCCCGAACGCGAGCCCATAGATCAGGCCGTACAGTAGCCCCCGATCGAGGCCATGCGTGAACCCGTACGTGAGTCCGAACGCGAGGCCGAAGCCGATGCCCGCCAGAATCCGGACGGCAAGCCCAAAGGCCACTCCGAATCCGGGGATCGTCTGGGGAAGCTGCCACCAGGCCAGGTCCCGGGTTCGGAGCGTGGCCATCCGCGCGGCGAGGTTGGCCAGCCAGCGTTGGGCCTGAGCGGCCGGATAATCGCCTAGCAGGGGTGAACCGCTGGCCGCCGGGGCCGCCGCGCCGCCTCCCGCGTAGAGCGCGGGCAGGTACGCGTCGAGCAGATGATCCTCCATCTGCGAAGCAGCCGGCCACCGGCGCGGATCGCACAGCCACGCAGGATCCCGGTCGGGCGCGCTGTAGACCGCGCGAGCCAGATACACCATCAACGGCGTCGACAATGCCGAGGCGAGCGGCCCGTCCGGATTCGTTCGTAGCGCCGCGATCAGCGGTGCCCAGCGGCGCGACCCCTCGGGCTGGCCGGCCGGCAGGTAGCCGGCGACGGCGCCGATGTCGACCGGCTCCAACTCCACCACGGCCGCTCGACCCAGGGTCGTTCCGGCCGCTGCCACCGCTGCCTGGTACTCGTCGGCACGGCAGGCCACGACGACGGCATGGTCACCCGCGGCGGCGTCGGCCAGGCCCGCCACAGCGGACGCGTCCAGCGCCGACGGCATCTCGTCGAGCCCGTCCAGCACCGGCAACACGGCGCCGGAGTCGACCAGATGCGTGGCCACATCCGCGCCGTACCGGTCTCGGTTGCCCAGCGCCGGATACTCCTCCACCAACCGCCGGGCAAGCCAGGCATGGAGATGCTCGCGATCTGGGTTCCACGAGGACAGGTTGAGCAACACCGGAACCTGCTCGCCGGTCCGCCACCGCCGCAGCAGTCCCAGGGTCAGCAACATCATCAGCACCGACTTGCCCGCACCCGGCTGCCCGAGCACCACCAGCTGGCGGTATGGCAGCCGGATGAACTTCTCCACGACCTCCCGCACGTCGCCGCCCAACCGCAGCCGCAGCACCCGGCCTTCCGGCCCCGCGGTACCCAGCACCTCCCCGGGAACCGGGGCGACCGGGCGAGACGTCGACGACCAGCGCACTCGCAGCGGCTCCGGTCGGTCCAGCAACCGCGCCGCCGCCTCCCGCCGCCACTGCCGCTCCACCCAGCCCGCGAGATCCTGAGCCGCCTTGCCACGAGCTACCGAGGGATCCACATCCGGCCGGCGCGCCCGAGAGGCCAGACGAAAAGCCACCGCGCTGGTCACCAGTGACACCATCGCGACGACACCACCGGCCACACCGAACACCTTGCCGCCGCGGTCCAGCAGACCAAGACCGCTCGTCCAGAGCAGGAGCGTGGCCCCCGCGACGGCGAGCAGCAACGCCGAACCGCTCACCCAATGCCACCCGGTCCATCGGGACACCACACTGGTGCGGGCGGGCAAATCGAAGTACAACGGTCCGTCCGGCAGCCGCATCCAGGCCTGCACATCGGTTTCCTTCACCTTGACCCGAACCGCCCGGTAGGCGTCCGGTGTGGCTCCCGGCTCGTGTCGCACGATCTCGTGGTAGAACCAGTCCGAGGTGATCAACGCGAGCACACCCGGCGAGGCGGCCAGCGCGTCCTTCAGCGGTGCCGCGTCCAGCAACCGAAACGCCCGGTTGACGGCCGCCCCGGTGATGCCGTGCGAGTCGTAATGAACCTCGCCCGCATCCAGCGCGACCCGCAGCCTTATCTGCGATGGCAATGAGGACTTGGCATTGTGGCGGTGCAGCGCCGCAACGAGCCGGGCGGGCAAATGGTCAACCAGCCGGCTTTTCGGCGCGTCCGGCGGGACCAGAATGAGAATCCCGTCGCCACGGTCCTCCCATGTGCACCTCTCCCACTTGATTCCCGCTTCGACGAAGGCCCGCTCGACGGACTCGTACAATCCTTCCCGCACGGCCAGCTGATGGGCGTTGGTCCGGGAAGGGTCTCCGAACTTCTCAACGTCGACAACCACGATCGCCCGGTGTACAGCGGAATGCTGATCCATAGCGCTCACTCTCCGGGCCAGTTCGGAGCAGCTGGATCAGACACGTTACGCGGTGCGCCGTGATCGCAGCAGTGGTCGCGCGTCAAGGGTCGTCCTCGCGAACGTGGCATGGGCGAAGCCGTCCGGGAGTGCGGCCCGGACGGCTTCCCACGTGGCGCTAGCCGAGACGGGTCCACCATTGGTCGCTTCCGGTGAACCGGTGGAAGGCGTTGGGAACCGAGAGGAGGTAGGAGTATCCGCCGGTGCCGGAGTAGCCGTACATGGTGACGGCGTCCATGTTCCAGTTGTCGTCGCTCTGGAAGGGGTCGTTGTGCGAGACCACGCGGAACTTCACGCCCTGGCCGGCGCAGGAGGACACTGTCCAGTTCGGGTTGTTCAAGCCAACCGTCCTGGGGTTGGTGGAGTTGTTGGCGAACGGTCCCCAGATGTGCTGCAGCTCGATGTCGCCCGTCGTACTGACGAAGAACGGGATGACCTCGGTGTTGCCACGCAGGTCGTCTCCGCCGGTGCGGAAGTCGAAGGTGAAACTGCGCAGGTCGGCGCACGGGCCGACCGGGCTGGCCTGCGCGATCGGCGCGCCGGTCGCCAATGCGCCGAGCGCCACCACACCGGCGGTGAGCATGCGACGGAACTTCATGTGCGGGAGTCTCATGACGGTGGTCCTTTGCATTCCGGTCCGGACACCACGCCGGACGGCCGGAGGAATCGTGGGCATGGCCGGCTCGGATCGGCGGTTTTCCGTATACGGGACACTTTCCCGGTGCCCGGCTGGCCTAGAGTGATGGGCCATGAGAATCGGTCCGGAGCCGGATCCTCGGACAGCCTCCGACCAGGCGGAATTCCGTGCTCTGCTACGGGAGTTGATGGTCTGGGCCGGGTGCGGCTCGCTGCACCGGCTCGAGGCGGTGGCGCGGCGGCAGAACGTCAGCATGCCGGTTTCCACCGCCGATCGGGCGTTGAGCACCGACCGCCTGCCGACGGCCGACTTCGTGCGGCGGTTCGTCGTGGCCTGCCGAGGCGACGTCGGACAGTGGGTGGAAGCACGGGAAAGGCTGGCCGACCGGAAATACGCGCGAAACCAGCCGCCCGTCGCCCTGCCGACGGTGACCGAAATGGCCGAGTTCTGTCCTTATCCTGGCCTGGCCGCGTTCACATCCGAGCAGTCGCAATGGTTTTTCGGCCGGGAGCGAGCGACCGCGGAAGTCATCAGGCACCTGACCGAGCGGCTGGACGGCACCGGTCCACTGATGGTGGTCGCCCCGTCCGGCGCCGGGAAATCCTCGCTGCTGCGCGCCGGGGTGGTGCCGGCACTACGCCGGGCGGTGCTCCCGGGCTCAAATCGGTGGCCCTGTGCGGTGTTCACGCCGACCACTGATCCGGTCGGCGAGCTCACCACGCAGCTCGGCGCGCTTCCACCGGCTGACCGGGTGGTACTGGTGGTCGACCAGTTCGAGGAGACCTTCACCTTATGCGCGCAGGAGCAACCGCGGCAGGAGTTCATCCGCGAACTGTGCGCGCTGGCGGCGAGCCGAGCACTGGTCCTTATCGGGTTGCGCGCGGACTTCTACGGCCGCTGCGCGGCTTACCCCGAACTCGTCGAGTCGTCGCGGCACGGGCAGGTGCTGCTCGGTGCCATGCGGGCCGCCGAACTGCGCGACGCGATCATCAAACCGGCCGCGGCGGTCGGGCTGGAGATCCTTCCCGGATTGGTCGAAATCATGCTGGCGGACCTTGGGGCCAGCGAGGACCCGACCGGATCCGGTTATGAGCCAGGAGCCTTGCCGCTGCTCTCGCACACCCTGTTCGTCACCTGGCAGCACCGCGAGCGGCACACGCTCACGCCGGACGGCTACCGGCTGGCCGGCGGGGTCCACGGCGCGATCGCCGCCACGGCTGAACGCGCCTACCGCCAGCTCGACCCGAACGGCCAGCGCATCGCCCGCCGCCACCTGCTGCGGCTGATCCAGGTCGGCGAGCGCACCGACGACACCCGGCGACGGCTCGACCGCAACCGGCTCATCAACGAGTCGCCGGATCCGGCCCTGGCCGAGGTGGTCATGGAGACCCTGTCGCGCGCCAGGCTGGTCACCCTGGACGCGGACAGCGCCGAGATCACGCATGAGGCGCTGCTGCACGCGTGGCCTCGCCTACGCGAGTGGCTCACCAACGACCGCGCCGGACTCCTGGTGCACCAACGACTCTCCGAAGCGGCCGAAGCGTGGGAGCGGGAGGGACAGCACTCGTCCGCGCTTTACCAGGGCCCCCGGCTCGCCGCCGCCCGGGAATGGGCGGAGACCACCGACCGCGACCTGAGCCCGCTGGAGCGCGACTTCCTCGACGCCGCCATCGGCCGGGAACAGGCCGAACAACTGGCAGCCCGTCGTCGTACCGGCCAGCTCAGACAGCTCGTCGCGGGTCTCACCGTGCTGTTCCTGCTTGCCGCCGCCGCGACCGTCGTGGCCGTGCGCGCCCAGGACACCGCGAACCGGCAACGCGACGAGGCGATCTCCCGGAAGGTCGCGGGCGAAATAGCGGCATTGCGCGTGGCCGACCCCGCACTCGCCAACCAGCTCAGCCTCGCCGCCTATCGGCTGGCTCCCACCGCCGAGGCCCGTGGCGCCCTGCTCAGTTCGTTCGCGATGCCTTACTCGATCCGGCTCACCGGGCACACCCACTATTTGCACAGCGTGGTCTTCAGCCCCGACGGGCACACCATGGCGTCCGCGAGCGCCGACCACACCGCGCGGTTATGGGACACCACGAACCCACACCGTCCCGCCGAGCTCGCCGTGCTCACCGGCCACGCGGATTACCTGACCTCGACGGCGTTCAGCCCGGACGGCCGGAAGCTCGCCACCGCCAGCGGTGACCACACCATCCGGCTGTGGAACATCACGAATCCGCGCGATCCCAGCGAGATCGTGGTGATCACCGGCACAGACGTGCTCCACGACGTGGCGTTCAGTCCCGACGGTCAGACGCTTGCCATCGCCAGCGGCGACGACACCCTGCGGCTGCTGGACATCACCGATCCGCACACGCCGGTGGCGCTGGCCACGCTGCCCGGTCACCGAAACGGAGTGGCCTCGGTGACCTTCAGTCCCGACGGCCATACTCTGGCCACCGGCGGCGGCGATCACGCCGTGCGGCTGTGGAACGTCACGAACCGGCGCAACCCCTCGGAATCCGCGGTGCTCGTCGGTCACGCCGACTTGGTCAACGCGGTGACCTTCAGCCCGGACGGCCGCCTCCTGGCCAGCGCCAGCTACGACCACACAGCCCGGCTGTGGGACCCGGCGAGGGCAACGCCGCTCAGTGTGCTCGGGGAGCACACGGACCTCGTCTACAGTGCCGCGTTCAGTCTGGACGGCCGTACGCTCGCCACGGCGAGCGCGGACAACACGGCACGGCTGTGGGACCTCACCGATCCGGGCAAGCCCACCACGGTGTCCATATTGGTCAGCCACGCCGGCGGCTCCCTCGACACTAACGCCATCGCCACCGTGGCCTATAGCCCGGACGGCCGCACACTGGCCACCGGAAGCTATGACCACACGGTGCGGCTCTGGGACCTGCCGGAATCGGCATCCACCGGGCGGGTCGGCAGCATCCGTCCGCTGCTTCCCTCCCCCGACGGTCGCGGCCTACACGCCGTCACCGCAGGGGCGAGCGTGCACTTCTGGAACATCACCGACCGGTCGCGACTGACCGACCGTGTCACCACTGCCCCGATCGGGAACATCCCGGACGCCACCGCGGCATTCAGTGCCGACGCGCGCCTGCTCGCCACGACGACCGACAACTCGATACGGCTGTGGGAGTTCGCCGATCCGCGCCACCTCATCCCGGTCGCCACCCTCACGCCCGCCCAGACCGCCGACGACGTCAACGTGCCGGCCTTCAGCCCGGACGGGCACCTCCTGATCGTGGTTGGCGTTCGGAAGCGCCTCGCCCGGTTGTGGGACATCACCGATCCTGGGAAACCAGTCCTCCTCGCGGACTTCCCCCTGACCAGCCACACCAATTCGCTCAACTCGGTGAGATTCAGTCCCGACAGCCGTTACCTTGTCACCGCGGGTTTCGACCACAGCGTGCGGTTCTGGAAGCTGGACGACCCCCGCCATCCGACCGAATTCGCGGCGGTGGGCGGTCACACCAACGCGGTCACCATGGTGGCGTTCAGTCCCGACCAGCACACCATGGCGACCGCCAGCTTCGATAACACCGTCCGCCTATGGGATGTGACCGACCCGCTTCGGCCCACCGAGATCGCCACGCTTACGGGCCACACCGGATTCGTCGAGGCGGTCGAATTCAGCCCCGACGGCCACTTACTCGCGACGGGGAGCGACGACCGCACAGCGCGGCTGTGGGACATCACCGACCCACGTCACCCCACCGAATGGGCCACCCTCACCGGCCAAAACGACATGGTGAGCTCCGTCGCGTTCGGCCCGGGGGGCGGACTCATAACCGCGAGTGCCGACGGCACAGTTCGCTTCTCGGACCTCGATACGGTAAGGGTTGGCGCCCGAGTCTGCGCGCTGGCCCATCCGTCCCTCAGCCGTTCCGATTGGGACAAATACTTTCTCGGCCTGGAGTATCAGCCACCTTGCGCATGAACGAGGCACGCGGGCGAACTATTCCCAGGAGACAACGGTCAGAGGCCAAGGAGCAGCCGGACGGCAAAACCGAGGAGCACCGCGGCCATGAGTCGTTGCAGCAGCAGCCTGGTACGCCTGGCCAGGACCCGTTCCCGCATTCGGTAGACCAACTCGACGAGGACCTGCCCCATCTGGGACTCCACTTGCGCGGCGACGGCCAGGAAGACCAGCAAGAACGGCAGGGCCAAACCGTCGTTGAGTCCGGACTCGATATGAGCAACCGGCGCAGCCGCAGCGGCACACCCCGGTTCCGTCGGCCGATGTGCTCAGGTTTCCAGGCAGGCGCGGAGCCGGTGTAGGTCGGCGGTGATGCTGGTGCGGACCTGGTGGATCAGCAGGGGGGTGGCCCACCGGAAGAACCGGCCCGGGTTGCCGGTCGCGTGGATGGTGACCGTCGTGCCGTCGGGGTGCGCCTCGAGTTCGTAGCGGACGGTCATCGGGAACGGGCGGTCCACCGTGAGTTCGACCAGCCGGTCCGGTTCGTGCCGGGTGACGAGGTATCCGTAGGTGAAGCCGCGGCCAAGGAATCTGGCGGTCCGCTCGACGGTCGCGCCTTCGATGAGCGGCCCGGGCTGGGCCGGGGTGCTGGAGGTGATGCCACCCGTCCAGCGCAGGTCGTTGGCTGGGTCGAACATGAAGGCGGCGACCTCGCCGGGGGATCGATGCACCAACACGCTGGGCCGAACATCGACGGCCATCAGGTTCTCCATTCCCGGGATGCGGTCGGGTCAACCTACCTCGGGCCATACACGTGCGCCGGCATCGTGGGAACGCCTGGATGCAGGAACGCCCGGGCGGCGGTGCCCGGTTCGGCGTCGAGCCGCCCGAGGTGGATCGAGACTGTGAACTGGGTTACCGCCGGTCATGGGGTGTCGGGGTGTCTCGTCTGGTGTGGGTGAGCACAACGGACGGAGACGTCATGAGGATCTTCATTGCTGGGGCGTCCGGCGCGATCGGCGGTCACCTGGTTGCCCAGTTGGTGGCGGCCGGGCACGAGGTGGTCGGGACGACCCGCTCGGCTGCCAAGGTCGGCGCGTTGCGCGCGTTGGGTGCCGAGCCGGTCATCCTCGACGCGCTCGACCCGGACGCGGTGGCCGACGTGGTGGCCAGGGCCGGGCCCGAGGTGATCGTGCATCAGGCCACGGCGCTGAACGGGCCGGTGAGCATGCGCAACGTGAAGCGGATGGCGGCTGCCACCAGCCGGCTGCGGATCGAGGGGACCGATCACCTGCTGGCCGCCGGGCGCGCCGTGGGCGTCGGGAAGTTCGTGGCGCAGAGCAACTATGCGGTGTTGGAACGCGCCGGTGGTCCGGTCGTCGACGAGAGCGGGCGGGTCGATCCGAACCCGCCCAAGGACACTAGGGCGGGGATGGAGGCGTTGCGCCATCTGGAGGCGGCGGTGACCGGCATGACCTGGGCCGAGGGCATCGTGCTTCGCTACGGTGGTTTCTATGGCCCGGGGACCGGCATCGAGACCGCGCCGGACGCGGTCATGGCCGGCCTGATCCGCAGGCGACGGTTCCCGATCGTGGGTGGCGGCGGCGGGGTGTGGTCGATGGTGCACATCAGCGATGCCACGTCGGCCACGGTCGCGGCCATCGAACGCGGCAAGCCCGGGATCTACAATGTCGCCGACGACGAGCCGGCGCCGGTGCGGGAAATGCTGTTGGAGCTGGCGCGGGTGCTGGGCGCCAAACCGCCACGCCGGGTGCCGGCCTGGCTGGCCCGCACGCTGGCCGGCAAGGGCGCGGTGCAGATCATGACGCAGGCCCGTGGGATCCGCAGCGAGAAGATCAAACGCGAGCTGGGCTG
>NZ_DASUCC010000146.1:0-157834 GCF_035762905.1 Actinophytocola sp. | reverse complement strand
CCACCGGACGCTGGCCAGCGGCCGCAGCCGGCTGGCGATCCTCTACGCCGCACCGATGGCGCTGATCGTCGCCACGCTGTTCGTCATCCCGCTCGGCCTGATGGTGTGGATGTCGTTCAACCACTGGCCGCTGCTCGGCGCGTCGGCGCCCAACGGGGTGGCGAACTACGCCGCGCTCGCCGACCCGTTCTTCCTGCGGGCGCTGTGGTTCACGCTCAAGTACACCGTGGTCACCACGGTCGTGCTCGGGCTGGTGTCGTTCGGCCTGGCCCTGCTGGCGCAGCAGCGCAGGCGGGGCACCGGGTTCTTCCGCACGGCCTACTTCATCCCGGCGGCGGTCGGGCTGGCCTCGGCCAGCCTGCTGTTCTACGGGCTGTTCAACAACCAGTCCTCGCCGCTGAACGGCGCGGTGCGCTGGGTGTTCAGCACCGACATCGACTGGCTGGGCTCCAACGGCAACGCGCTCGCCGCGACCGTCGGCATGATCACCTGGCGGTTCGCCGGCTTCTACATGCTGATCCTGCTGACCGGTCTGCAGAGCATCGACCCGGTGCTGTACGAGGCGGCCAGAGCGGACGGCGCGAGCCGGTGGCAGATCATGCGGATGGTCACCCTGCCGCTGCTGCGGCCCACCATCGCGCTGATGATGGTGCTGTCGGTGACCGGCTCGCTGCTCGCCTTCGACCAGTTCTTCATCCTCACCGGCGGCCGGCACGACACGGCGACCGTGGTGATCGACATCTACCGGGAGGCGTTCCTGTCCCAGGATCTCGGCCGGGCCGCGGCGATCTCGGTGGCCACCCTCGCGGTGCTGATCGCGGTCAACGGCATCCAACTGCTCCTGATCCGGCGCAACCGGTAAGCCGCGGAGGGAGACCATGGCACGTACACCCGGCGCGGCGGCCCGGTCCGTCGGCTACTTCACCACCTCGACCGCGCTGGCCATCCTGTTCGCCTTTCCGATCGTGTGGACGGCGTACTCCTCGGTGCACGGCCGGGAGGCCAGCGGGACGGCGAACGGCTGGGGCCTGGACAACTACCAGCGGCTGGCCGGCTACGGCGACGGGTTGCTCACCTACGTCACCAACACCGCGCTCACCGCCACGGTCACGGTCCTGGTGACCGTGGTGACCACCACGCTCGGCGGCTACGCCATCGCCCGGTTCTCCTTTCCCGGCAAGAACATCCTGTTCCTGGTGACGCTGGCGATCCTGATGGTCCCGTACACCACGATCCTGATCCCGCTCTACGTCTTCCTCGGCTGGATCGGCCTGCAGAACTCGATCATCGGCCTCGGTCTGGTGCTGGCCATGTTCCAACTTCCGTTCGGGCTGTTCATGATGCGTAACTCGTTCGAGGCGCTGCCGGTGGAACTGGAGGAGGCGGCGCTGATCGACGGGTGCACGCACACCGGTGCGCTGTGGCGGGTGCTGCTGCGCGGGGTGGCGCCCGGGATGGTGACGGTGGCGCTGTTCTCGTTCCTGTCCGCGTGGAACGAGTTCGTCGCGCCGCTGATCTTCCTGACCGACGGCACCAAGTTCACGCTGCCGGTGGCGCTGTTCAACCTGCAGAGCGGCAACCTCGGCTCGGTCGACTTCGGCGCGCTGCAGTCCGGCGTGGTCGCCGCGGCGCTGCCGTGTGTGGCGGTGTTCCTGTTGCTGCAGCGCTACTACGTCCGCGGCTTCACGTCCGGCGCACTGAAGGGTTAGAGCGAGGGGAACACGATGACACCAGAACCCGGGACAACGGCCCCCGGCGGCCCGGCCGCCCCCACCGCGGGCGCCGTCGCGGCGCTGCGCCCGCTTGCGGGCGGCGCCGTCCGGCTCGACCCGGTCGGGCTGTTCGGTGGCTGGCAGGGCCGCAACGCACTGAACACGCTGCCGCACTGCATCGCCCGGATCGAGGACAGCGGGCCGATGGCCAACATGCGGCGCGCCACCGGTGCCGGCGACGGTGAACATCAGGGTTTCTGGTTCAGCGACTCGGACATCTACAAGACCGCCGAGGCCGCGGCCTGGGAGCTGGGCCGCTCCGGGACGCCGGACCTGGCCGGGTTCCTTGACCTCACCGCCACCCTGCTGGCCAAGGCGCAGGAGGCGGACGGCTACCTCAACTCCTACTACCAGACCGATCATCCGGACCGGCGGTGGCGGGAACTGGTGTCCAGCCACGAGCTCTACTGCGCCGGCCATCTCATCCAGGCCGCCGTCGCCGCCGCCCGGTCCGGCGTCTGCCCGGATCTGCTGGTGGTCGCGCGCCGGTTCGCCGACCTGATCGTCGAGCGGTTCGGTCCGTCCGGAACCGACGACGTGGACGGGCACCCGGAGATCGAGACGGCACTGGTCGAGCTGTACCGGGTGACCGGGCACGAGCCCTATCTGCGGGTCGCCGAGCGGTTCGTCAACCTGCGCGGCCACGGGCTGCTCGACCGGGACCGGTTCGGCCCGCAGTACTACCAGGACCACCAACCGGTGCGGGAGTCCACCGAGGTCACCGGGCACGCGGTGCGTCAGCTGTACCTGCTGGCCGGTGTGGTCGACGTGGCGGTGGAGACCGGTGACCAGTCGCTGCTGGACGCGGCCGAACGGCTGTGGGACTCGGCGTTTCGCACCAAGACCTACCTCACCGGCGCGCACGGCTCCCGGCACCGGGACGAGGCGTTCGGTGACCCGTACGAGCTGCCGCCGGACCGCGCCTACGCCGAGTCCTGCGCCGCGATCGCCAGCTTCCACTGGAACTGGCGGCTGCTGCTTGCCACCGGCCGGGTCCGGTACGCCGACGAGATGGAACGCGTGCTGCACAACGCGATCGCCGGCGCGGTGGCCGCCGACGGCCGGCATTTCTTCTACTCCAACCCGTTGCAGCTGCGCACCGGGCACGACGGCGAGCACGAGGACGCCCCGTCCCGGCGGCTGCCCTGGTACTCCTGCCCGTGCTGCCCGCCCAACCTGGCCCGCCTGATGGCAACCCTGCACTGCTACCTGGCCACCGCGGACGGCGACGGGGTACAGCTGCACCTGTACGGCTCGGCGGACATCGAGGCGCCGGCCGGCGGGCTGCGGGTGCGAACCGGTTACCCGTGGGCCGGCCGGGTCGAGATCGTGCCGACCAGGGACGCGGACCGGCCGTGGACCCTCGCCCTGCGGATTCCCTCCTGGTGCGAGGAGTTCACCGTCACGATCGACCGTCAGCCGGTCGACGCCGTGCCCGAGAACGGTTACGTGTCGGTGACCCGCACCTGGAGAGCCGGCACCAGGATCCTGCTGGACCTGCGCATGCCGCCCCGACTGGTCGCCGCGCATTCCCATGTGGACGCCGTACGCGGCTGTGTCGCGCTTGCCCGCGGACCGCTGGTGTACTGCGTCGAGCAGGCCGACCTGCCGGACGGGGTCACCCTTGAGGACGTTCGGCTGGATCCGTCGGCCCCGGTGCGCGCCGTCGAGCAGCCCGGCCACCCCTACGTCATGGTCATCCTCGCCGCGGCGGGAGCCGTGGTCGCGGACCCCGGCGCGCTGTATACCGGCTATCCACCCCCGGCGGACCCGACCCCGCGGTCCGTCGATCTGACCGCCGTGCCGTACTTCCTGTGGGGCAACCGGGAAGCCGGCGGAATGCGGGTGTGGCTGCCCACGGTCTGATCGTCCACATCAAACCCTGCTGATGTTTGCGAGGTAGCACCGTGTACCGAAGGTTCTCCCGATCCGTCGCGGCCGCGGCCACCCTGGCCACCGTCGCGGCCCTGCTCGCCGCGGCGCAGACTCCGGCGGCCGCCGCCGGCGCGACGCTGACCGTCAACGTGGCCGCGCCGCTGCGTCCGGTCACCCACGCCGCGTCCGGCGGGCTGTACGCGCTGGCCGAGAACAACCGGCCGGCCGACAGCACGCTCTACCCGATCCGGATGCGCAACGTGGTCCAGCCGGCGCCCGGCACCCAGCACCGGCCGAACGGCCAGCCGCCCGGCGGCGACTCGCTGCTGGTGGCCCCGCAGGCCACCCGGGTCGGCGCCGGCATGGTCATCCGGATGCCCGACATCTATCCCACGTTCCCCTACCAGTGGGTGAGCTGGGCCGACTGGCTGACCAAAGTGGACGCTCAGGTGACCGCCCGGCTGAACGCGACGACGGTGACCAACGTCGAGGGCTGGGAGCTGTGGAACGAGCCGGACTTCACCTGGAACACCGCGGCCGCCGGACCGTTCAACGACGGCTGGGTGCGCACCTTCCAGCGGGTCCGCTCCCGGGACACGGTCACCCCGATCGTCGGGCCGAGCATCGCCGGCTGGAACGTCGGCTTCATGCGGTCGTTCCTCACCACCGCAAGGAACACCAACACGTTGCCGGACATCATCTGCTGGCATGAGCTCAACCACACCGCGCCGCAGATCGCCGCACATGTCAACGAGTACCGCGCACTGGAACGGGAGTTGGGGATCAGCCCGCGGCCGATCTCGATCAACGAGTACGCCTGGACCGACGAGGTCTACGTGCCCGGCATCGAGGTCTCGTACCTGGCCAAGCTGGAGCGGGCCGGCGTGGAGATGGCCAACCGCGCGTTCTGGAACGAGTACGGCACGGTCAACGGCCTCGTGGTGAACAACAACCAGCCGACCGCGAGCTGGTGGCTGTACAAGTGGTACGGCGACATGGCCGGAAACATGGTGGCGGCCACCCCGCAGACCCAGACCGGGCTGGACGGGTTCGCCTCCTACGACGGCACCCGCCGGATCGTCAACGTGGTGCTCGGCAACGAGTCCGGCACCAACTTCGTGCGGGTCACCGGGATCGGCGCGCTGGGCGGCACGGTTCGGGCCCGGCTGGAGTCGACCCCGAACTCCGGCCGGTTCACCGCGGTGACCGCGCCGACCGCGATCTCCACCACCACGCACACCGTGACCGGCGGCGCGATCACCGTTCCGGTCAACAACATGGACGCGGGCCGCGGGTACCACCTGGTGATCGAGCCGGCCACCGGCGTGCCGGCGTTCCAGCAGCGCTACGAGGCCGAGAACGCCTCGGTGTCCCGGGCCCAGCGACGGTCCGGCGGATCCGCGTCGAACGGGTGGTACGTCGGCGGGATCAACAACATGGGCGACTTCCGCACCGACAGCTACGTCGACTTCGTCGTCACCGTGCCCACCGCCCGCGCCTACCCGATGACCATCAGGTACGCCAACGGAACCGGCGCCACCGCCACGCACGGCATCGCGTTCAACGGCGGTGGCTGGTCCACGGTCAGCTACCCGCCGACCGCCGGCTGGGCCCAGTTCGGCACCGTGACCACGACGCTGAACCTGCGCGCCGGGGCCAACACGATCAGGCTGGCCAAGGGCTCGCCGTTCTTCGCCGGCGGTACCGGGTTCGCCGAGCTCGACTACGTCGAGGTGAGCTGACTCACCCCTGTTCGGTAATCGTGCCGATGCACACGAAGTACTCCGTGCCACCGCGCAGGTTCCAGTGGGCGAAGGAATCCCGCACCCGTGACTCGTTGTCGCCATGGGTGAACGCGACGTCGTACTCCCCCGCGGTGACGACGATGCGCTTCAGCACGGCCTGATCGCGGCAGATGTTGTTCTCCGCCTTGGGCGACGGCGGGCAGGTCGGGCAGGCGTCGACGGTCTCCACCCGGGCCTGCGCGCCGGCGAGTGCGATCCGGAGCAGCTCGGCGGAGTCGTTGTGTAGCAGGATGACGGCCTCGTTGGGGCCGGCCCGGCCGATGGCCTGGGGCGATCCACCCAGCTCCCGGCCGTCCTCCCGGGCGATCTTGTTCAGCAGCCGGGCGAACGCCGCGGTGACCTCGGCGGTGCGGGCGTGACCGGGGTACTTCTTCAGGAACTCCTCGGCGGCTTCCTTCGAGTCCAGGTCGTTGACGTTCGCGGCGGCGGTGGCGCAGTTGGCGAGCAGGTTGGGCAGCAACTCGCCGCGCGCGGAGAGCACCCGGTCGTCGCGGACCCGGGGGAGCGAGGTGCACCACCGGAGGTCCTTGGCGATCAGCTCCTCGGTCTCCGCCGCGATCCGGTTGTCCGGGTAGTCGGTGAACAGCCGGGCATAGGCGACCACCGCCCGGCTGAGGTCGTGCGCCTCGGCGAACGCCGTGCCGCACGCGGAGTGGATCCCGGGCCCGTTGTCCGGCCCGAGCATCTTGTTCCTCCGCAACAGGTCGAGCACGTCGCAGCTTTCCAGGGTGGCGATGCCGGGCGCCTCGAGCAGCTCGGTGACCCGGGTCCGGGCGGCCTCGGTCAGCGGGCTCGTCGGCCGGTCCGGCACGAACTTGACATAGGAGACCAGTGCCCCCGGCCGGTCACCGGCCTGCTGCTTGTCCGCGGCCACCCGGAACGCCTGGCACTCGGCCTTTTCCGACTCGGCGAGCCGCACCGTGTCGCCGATGGTCACGATCCGGTAGCCGTTGATCACCGAGTCGTACTCGGCCACCGCGGTCGCACAGTCCGCGCGCTCGTACGCCTCGCGCCCGTCCGCGTAGGCCCCGTTGTCCATCAGCAGTCGCACGCCGGTGTACCCGACCACGAGCAGCAGCACGACGACGGCCGCCGCGCCGAGCGAGAGCCACACCTTTCGCCATGACCGCCGGCGGCGCGGCACCTCGGGAGGCGGCGGGAATCCGCTTTCCGGCCAGGTCGCCTGCGGAGCCCCGGGCGGTTGGGCCGGGTCGGTGGCCGGAGGGACCGCCACCGACCAGTCCTGGGACCAGGCCGCCTGATCGGCGGGCGGGATGGTCGCGGATTCGGTGGCCGGTTCGGCCGGCGGGTTGCCGGTGGGTGGGTCGGCCGGTGCGGCGGCTGGGGTGACGGCGGCTGTCGGTTGGGCGGGCGGTTCGGCCAGGGGGTCGTCGGTCGGCACCGCACTCGGTTGGGCGGGCGGGGTGACGGCGGCCGGCGGCTCGGCCGGTGGGTTGCCGGTGGCTGGGTCGGCCGGTGGGGTGACCACGGCCGCGTGTTCGGCGGGTGGTTCGGCCAGGGGGTCGTCGGTCGACGCCGCGGTCGGTCCGGCGGGCGGGGTGACGGCGGCCGGCGGCTCGGCCGGTGGGTTGCCGGTGGCTGGCTCGGCCGGTTCGGCGGGCGGGGTGACCGCGGCTGTCGGTTCGGCGGGTGGTTCGGCCAGGGGGTCGTCGGTCGGCACCGCGGTCGGTGGGGCGGGCGGTGTGATGTCGCTCGCCTGCCCGGCCGGAGCCGGGGTGCGGGCCGGCTCGGCGGCGGATTCGGTGTCGCTGGGTGGTTCCGCGGCCACGGGCGGTGTCCTGGTGCCCGGCTCGGTGGCGGCCCGGTCGGCCGGTGCGGTGGCCTCCGCGCCCGGCCGGTCCTGGGCGTCGTCGGGCAGGGTGGCGTCGTCGGATGCCATGTGGTGGAGACCCCCCATCGTTGTGCTCGGAGCGGCATCGTGACGGGTCCGGGGGGAGCGCGTCAACAGGGTCCTGCGCACCTGCGTTCAAGACTGCGTGCCACCGGATCAGCACGATCAGCCCATGCGGTTTCCGACGAAGATCGTGGTTGCGATCCGGGGTGATCTCGAGACGTGGCGCAAGCTGAACATCACCGCGTTCCTGGCCGGCGCGGTGGCCGGCGGCGTCCCGGAGGTGCTCGGCAAGCCGTACGAGGACGGCTCCGCAAACCGGTACCTGGCGATGTTCCGCCAACCGGTCGTGGTCTACGTCGCCGATGGTGTCGACCTCCGCCGCGTCCGTCAGCGCGCGGTCGCCCGCGACCTGCCGACCGCCGTCTTCACCGAGGAGATCCTGGGCACCGACAACGACGACGACAACCGCGCCGCCGTCCGGGCCGTCGGTGCGGACGCCCTGAATCTGGTCGGCGTCGCCCTCTACGGCCCGCGCAACGCCGTCGACAAGGTCTGCAAGGGACTGGCGCTACATTCCTGACTACCGGAACGGGGTGAGGCAGAAGAAGTAGCTCCGGCCGGGCCGCAGTATCCAGCGAGTGATGGCATACCGAGGCACACCGTGGGCCAGCACGACGTCGTACTCCCCGGGCGTGACGACGATCCGCTTCAGGTTGGCGTGGTCGCCGCAGGATTCGCCCTCGGCCCGCGGGAGAGGGCGGCAGGTCGCACAGGCGTCGACGGTCACCACCCGGCCGTCCGGACCGCTGAGTGCGATCCGATACGGAACCACGCCTTCGTTGTGCGCGAAGATGACGGCTTCGTTCGGGCCGGCCGAACCGTCGGGGTAGGGCTGCCAGTCCACCTTGTCGCCGTTCTCCAGCGCGAGCTTGGTCATTGAACGGGCGAGCGCCACGGTGACCTCGCCGGTGCGCGGGTGGCCGGGGTACTTCTGCAGGAACTCCTCCGCGGCGTTCTCGGCGTCCTCGGCCCACACAGCCGGGGCCGTGGCGCAGTTGGCGAGCAGGGTCGGGTACAGCTCACCCCGCGCGGCCAGCACCGGGTCCTGGCGGATCGTGGTCATCGCCAAGTGCCCGCACCACCGGGCATCCCGGACGATCAGTCCCTCGGCCTCGGCGGCGATCCGGTGGGTGGGGTAGTCGGCGAACAGACCGGCATAGGCGTCCAGCGCCTGATCCAGATCGTGCGCCTCGGTCAAGGCGGTGCCGCACGCGGAGTGGATCCCGGGCCCGGTCTCCGGCCCGACCATCGCGTTCTTCCGCAACAGGTCGAGCACGCGACAGCTTGGTTCGGTGGCCACCTCGGCAAGGTCGGGCTCCTCGAGCAGATCGGTGACCCGGGCCCGGGCGGCGTCGGTCAGCGGGCCGGCCGGCCGGCCGTGCACGAACTGGACGTAGGACGCCAGCGCGCGAGGCTTGTTGCCGGCCCGCTGCCAGACCGCCGCCACCTCGAAGGCCTTGCATTCCGCGCGTTCCCGCTCGGCCCGTTCCACCGTGTCGCCGACGGTCACGATCCGGTAGGCGTTGATCACCGAGTCGAACTCGTCGATCGCGGCCACACAGTCCGCCCGCTGGTAGGCTTCGTGGCCATCCCGGTACGCGGCATCGTCCTTCAGTTGGCGCACCACCGAATACCCCGTCGCGAGCAGCACGACGACCCCGGTCGCGGCTGCCACCCTCAGCCACACCTTCCGCGTTGCGGCCCGAGTGGGCCGGGGCTCCTCCGGTGCCGGTGGGTACAGCGGGTCCGGAATGACCGCGCCCGTCGTCGGCCGGTCGTCGTCGGGCCCGGCGGCATCGTCGGACGGCATGTGGCGACCCCCATCGTCGTGCTTGGGCCGGAATCCTGACGCCTCCGGGGGGAGGCGTCAAGAATCAGCCCGTCACGGACACGGGGTGCCGACGAACTCCGGGTGCGGGCCGTCGGTGAACCGGCAGCCGAAGTCGGGCCGGGCCACCGCGCGCGGGTTGAGGATGTCGTCGCCGCCCGGTCGGTGTCCGGTGCGGACCCAGCCGACCAGGTCGGTGAAGGCGCGTTCGAGCTCGGCTGCGGTGAAGCCGCAGTGCGCGTTGCCGCGGATGGCGCGGGAGACGAACAGCCGGGACTGGCCGCGCAGCAACGTTTCCCCGGCGTAGATCTGCTCCATCGAGAACGGCACGAACAGGTCGCCGATGCCGTGCAGGGACAGCACCGGAATGCGCGGATCGCCGGCCACGCGCGGGATTCCGGACAGATCCCGGCTCGCCGCCGCGGTCGCCGCCACCCGCAGCGCGGACGCGTTGAGCCGCAACTCCGCGCGGGACGGCAGCGGGTTCGCGTCGAGCTGGTAGAAGGTGTGCCGGTTGTCGGTGACGTTGCCGCCGGCGATGCCGACCGTGCCGGCGGACAGCCCGGGGTAGAGCCCGAACAGGAACGGAATGTTCGACAGCTGGCCGAAACCGAACGAGTTCCAGAACGTCATCGCCGAGTCGAAGCCCGGCCGAACCCCGCCGCTGCGCTGCTGCACCGCGGCCGCCCAGGTCCGGCCCAACTCGGACAGTTGCACCTCCGGCGTGTTGAAGTCGGTGCCCAGCTGCGGCAGCGCACCGAGCACCGTCTGGGCGTACTCCGGCCCGTACGCCTGACCCTCCTCGACCGTCGCCGGGAACCGGATCGTGGTTGCGGTCAGCGCCGCCGCGGTCACGTTGGCGTCCAGGAAGAAGTCGAACAGCTCCTTGTCGCCGAGCACGCCGCAGAACGGCATCGCCCCGACGAAGTCGCCGCGGAAGTGCTCGATCGTGGCGGCCGTGATGTGGCCGCCCATGGACGCGCCGGTCATGTACACGCCGCGCGCCCGGGTGCCGCGCACGGTGCGGAACAGGTCGATCAGGGCGTGCGAGTCGGTGACTCCGTGCCCGACGTCGTAGCCGTTGGTCTGGTAGCTCGACGCCGCCCAGGCGAAGCCGCGCTCGATGTAGAACCGCCGGGTCGACGGGCTGTCCACGAACACGGTCGTACCGTTGCCGCGGAATCCGTGCGCCCACAGCACGAGATCGCGGTTCCAGTTCCGCTTCGGCACCTCGATCCGGTACGCCGCACCGTTCGCGATCCCGGTGTGCACCTCGGAGATCGCCTGCCCGGCCGGGTCGGTGAGCGGCACGAACGGCGTGCTGGTCCCGAAATCGCAGTTCGGGTCGGCGATCGTGTAACCCGGCTGGGTCGGGCTGGGCACCGGCGCGGCGCAGGTCGGCTGCCCGGTGGCGGCCGGCGTGGCCACCAGCAGCGCGGCGGTCATGGTCAGGACGGAGCTCAACACGGTCGGTCCGAGGCGCATGAACGCATCCGACTCTCCGGCGCACCGCGTTGTCAATCGCGCGATCCACCGGTATCGATTAGGCGTCGCGGCGGAGGAACAGCATCGTGCCCACCACCAGCGCGCCACCGGCGTACCCGGCCAGCACGCCCAGCCCGGCCCACGGCGCGATCGGCAGCGCGTCGAGGTCGGTGGTGGCCTGGATGGCCAGGCCCGCCGTCATCGGGGCGACCCGCAGGATCCGCTCGCGCCAGACCGGGTCGGTGATCAGCGCGGCGGTGGCGGGCACCGTGAACAGCAGGCTCAGCACCACGGTGATCGTGCCGCCGGTGTGCCGGATGATCAAAGCCAGGCCCAGGGTGAGCAGTCCGATCAGCCCGAGGTAGAGCACCGTTCCGGCATGCGGCCGCCACATCAGTGCCGGCCCGGGCGAGAACGCGAGCCGGGCGCAGAGATAGGACCCGGCAACGCCCAGCGCCCCGGCGCACAGCGTCACGGCGGTCACCGCGAACGCCTTGCCGGCCAGTACCCGACCCCGGCGCGGCGCCGCGGCCAGCGTGCCGCGGATCATGCCGGTGTCGTACTCGGTGGTCACGGCGAGCGCGGCCAGGGCCACCACCGCGACCTGCCCGAGGTAGGCGCCGGACAGGCTGAGCCGGGTCTGGTCGGCGCCTGCCGCCGTGCCGAGGCCGAACACGGAGAACGCGCCGACCGCCACGGTGCCGGCCGCGACCGCGAGCACCAGCCATCCCGTGCTAGGCACCGTGCGGAGCTTGGTCCACTCGGCGTGCAGGGCACCCCTCATGCGTCCCGCCCGCGCAGCCGGACGATCGCGAACACCATGGCGCCCACCGCGTAGGCGGACAGCACGCCGAGCCCGGCCCAGGGTGCGATCGCGCTGTCGAACCGCTCCCGGGTCTGCTGGATCGCCAGCCCGGCCACCGGGGTGAGCCGGCCCAGCCACAGCTCGGCGTTCAGCGACACCACCGGCCCGACGATCTGCGGCACCACCACCAGCACCACGACCAGGATGAGCGCGCCCACGGTGCGCCGCCGGATCGCGCCGATGCCGAGGCTGAACACGGCCAGCAGGGCCAGGAACAGCGCCGTGCCGACCACCGCGCGCAGCACCGGACCGTCCACAAGGGACAGATGAGGGTAGGCGGGTGGCGTGTACCCGTTGGCGCGCATGGCCGGCTGTGCGATCACGAATGCGGCGGCGCTCGCCACCAGACCGGCGAGGAACACCACGCCGCCGAGCACGACCGCCTTGGCCGCCAGCACCCGGCCGCGCCGCGGGCTCGCCGTCAGCGTGGCCCGGATGGTGCCGGTCTTGTACTCCGAGGTCGCGAACAGCACGCCGAGGGCGATCACGGCCATCAGCCCCACCTGCACCCCGCCAAGGCTGTTGCGCACCATGTCGTCGTCGCCGGGCGGGATCCAGCTCTCGATCCCGTAGCCGGCGACGTCACCGGAGCCGGTCACGGTGAACCGCTGCCCGGTCCCGTCCGCATCGCCGGGCTCGCCGAGCCGCGGTCCGACGGTCGGGGCGACATCGGTCCGCTGCCAGGCATCCGGGTCGAGCTGGTCGCCGGCGATCTGGTCGAAGACCGCGGTGCTCCGGGTGGGGATCATGGCGGTCTCGTTGCTGCCGGCGCCGGTCTTGCGGGTCTGCACGTCCAGCGGCGAGGCGACGAACAGCCCGACCTCGGCGACCCGGGGCAGCCGGTCGACGTCGCGCCGGCCCACCTCGTGCCAGGTCCGGCCGTCCGTCGACTCGAACCCGGTGACCGACGAGCCGGTCCTGGTCAGCCGGAGCCAACGCGGTGCGGTGCCGGCGTTTCCGGCGACGTCGGTGTCGAATGTGGACTGCAGCCGAACGCCGTGCCGCGCGGTGACCATGACCGCGGCGTACGGCGATCCCTGCGCGGCGCCGTCCTTGATCATGAGGCCGGCCTTGGCCCACTCGTGCCCGCCGGCCAGGCTCGCCACCCGGGCGGTCACCGTGCCATCGCCGGTCAGCGGCTGGTGCACGAAGGAGAACTCGTCGACGAACCGCGGCGCGGTGTTGGCGTCGGTGCTGGTCGCCGAGGCGGCGAGGCTGGACAGCAGCACGGTCAGCACGACCGCCGCCAGCACGCACCACACCGTGCTGCGCACCGACCGGAACTTGGTCCACTCGCCCCGCAAGACCTGGCCGAACTCCCTCATGAGTGCACCTCCGGCGCCCCGAACTCGACCGCGTCCCTGGTCAGCTCCATGTAGGCCTCCTCGAGGGTCGCCCGATGGGCGCTCACCTCGGAGAACGGCAACCCCCGTTCGGTGAGCACCGCGACCACCCGCTCGGCGGGCAGGCCGCTCACCGTAAGGCTGTCCCGGTCCGTGGCCGCCACCGTCGCGCCGGCGTTGGCCAGCACCGACATCGCGCCCGACCGGTCCGCCGTGCGCAGCACCACCCGGTCCCCGGACGCGGCGGCAACCAGGTCGCGCACGGTGGTGTCGGCGATCAGGCGGCCCCGGCCGATCACCACGAGATGATCGGCCGTGCCCTCCAGCTCCCCCATCAGATGACTGGAGACCAGCACCGCCCGGCCCTGCTCGGCAAACCCGCGCAGCAGTCCCCGGATCCACACGATCCCCTCCGGGTCCAGCCCGTTGACCGGCTCGTCGAACATCAGCACCGGCGGGTCGCCGAGCAGCGCGGCGGCGATCCCCAGCCGCTGCCGCATGCCGAGCGAGAAGCCGCCGGCCCGGCGCCGGGCCGCCCCGGCCAGGCCGACCAGCTCGAGCACCTCGTCCACCCGGCGGGTCGGCAGGCCGGCGTAGTGCGCGAGCCAGAGCAGGTGGTCCCGGGCGCGCCGGCCGGGGTGCACCGCGCCGGCGTCCAGCAGCGCGCCGACCGCGCACAGCGGGGTGGGCAGCGTCCGGTACGGGCGGCCACCGACCAGCGCGCTGCCCGCGTCCGGTGCGTCCAGCCCGAGGATCACCCGCATGGTGGTCGACTTGCCGGCCCCGTTGGGTCCCACGAACCCGGTGACCTGACCCGCGGCGACGGTGAACGACAGCCCCTCGACGGCGACCGTCGGCCCGTAGGTCTTGCGCAGCTGGCGAACCTCGATGCTCGCGTCCATGGCGGTGACGCTACGAGGCGGCGGGTTGGCGGTCGTCCCGCCGCGGTGTGGTCTTGTGATCCCTCCCGCGAGGGATGCATTTCGGTTTCCAGCACAGAGAATGAGCTACGTGATGGCGCACGCGCGGCGGGTTTGGCAGCGGATCACCGCCGCGCGCGACGCGCCGCTCGGCCTCGCCGCCGGGCTCGGCCTGGTCGCCATGTCCGAGGTGGTCGCCGGGACCGACGAGGTCGACGACCCGGCCACCGGTTTCCTGCTCGGCCTGTGCGCCACCCTGCCGCTCGCCCTGATCCGGACCCAGCCGCGGGTCGCCGCGCTGGCGATCACCCTGGCCAACGCGCTGACCATGGCCGGCGGGCTGCGGCTGACCGTTGCCGGGGTGCTGGCCGAACTGATCGTCGGCTACTCCGTCGCCCGGCACGGATCCCGGCTCGCGGCCGCGCTGCTGCTGGTGCCGTTCGTGATCCTGGCCATCAACCTGCCCGGGTTCCTCGGCATCGGGCTGCTCGCGCTGCTGACCGGGGCCGTCCTGCTCGGCGGTTTCCTGCGCGGGTCCGACGAGGCCAGGGCCCGGCACGGCTCGAGCCGGGCCATCGCGGACACGTTGCTCGAGCACGCGGCCCGGGGTGAGCGTGCCCGGATCGCCCGCGAGCTGCACGACGTGGTCGCCCACCACATCTCGCTGATCGCCGTGCAGGCCGAGACCGCCCGGCTGACCACACCCGGCATGCCGGCCGAGGGGCAGCGGCGGCTGGCCGGCATCGGGGACACCGCCCGGGCCGCGCTCACCGAGATGCGCCGGCTGCTCGGCGTGCTCCGCGAGGACGCGGGCGCCGAGCCGGACCGGTCCCCGCAGCCCGGGTTGGAGGAGCTCAACGGGTTGATCGACGAGGCGCGCGCGGCCGCAGGCACCAGCACCCGGCTGATCGTGCGCGGCCGGGTCGGACCGCTCGACCCCGGCGTGGAGCTGGCCGCGTTCCGGATCGTGCAGGAGGCGCTGACCAACGCCCGGCGGCACGCGCCCGGCGCCGCGGTGGACGTCGAGCTGGACTACACCCGGGACGCGCTGCGTCTGCGGGTCCGGGACAACGGTCCCGGCCCCCCGCCCGGCGCGGCACCGGACGGCGGGCACGGCCTGCTCGGCATGCGCGAGCGGGCCGCGACGGCCGGCGGCACGCTGACCACCGGCCCGGGTCCGCACGGCGGCTTCCTGGTCGACGTCGTGCTCCCGGTCACGGCGGACCAGCCATGAACCGGATCCGGATCGTGGTCGCCGACGACCAGGACGTGGTGCGGGCCGGGTTCGGCGCGCTGCTGGCCACCCAGGCGGACTTCGCCGTGGTCGGCACGGCGGCCGACGGCCTTGCGGCGGTGCGGATCTGTACCGAGCGCCGGCCGGACGTGGTGCTGATGGACGTGCGGATGCCGGTCATGGACGGCATCGAGGCCACCGGGCGGATCGCGGCGGGGGCCGGCGCGCCGCGGATCCTCATGCTGACCACGTTCGATCTCGACGAGTACGTCTACGACGCGCTCAGCGCCGGGGCCAGCGGGTTCCTGCTCAAGGACGTGACCGCGGAGCGGCTGTTCGACGCGGTCCGGGTGGTGGCGGCCGGGGAGGCCCTGCTGGCGCCGGTGATCACGAAGCGGCTGATCGCCGAGTTCGCCCGGCAGCGGCCCCGACCAGGGCGGGCCGCCGTCGCGCTGGACGCGCTGACCCCGCGGGAGACCGACGTGCTGCGGCTGCTCGCCGAGGGGCTGTCCAACCCGGAGATCGCCGGCCGGCTGGTGGTCAGCGAGGAGACGGTCAAGACGCACGTCAGCCGGGTGCTGGCCAAGCTCGGGCTGCGCGACCGGACCCAGGCCGTGGTCGCCGCCTACGAGTCGGGTCTGGTCGTCCCGGGCCGCGGAGGGCCTTAGGGTGTGCGCCGTGCGGCGTGACGATCTGATCGACTACTGCCTGGCCAAGCCGGGCGCCGAGGAGAGCTACCCGTGGGGTGACGTGGAGCTGGTGGCCAAGGTCGGCGGCAAGGCGTTCGCGTTCATCGGGATGGACGGCGACTCGGTCGGGGTGAAGTGCGGCCGCACCGCGGCGGAAGCCGACGAGTACCGCCAGCGCTACCCGGACGACGTGCGAATCAGCGACTACATCGGCCGCTACGGCTGGAACAGCGTGCGCTACCACGGCGGCGCCGTGTCCGACGACGAGGTGCGCGAGCTGGTGGACCGCTCCTACGACGCCATTCTGGCGAAGCTGCCCAAGTCCAAGCGGCCGGCCTGAGTCACGTTCCACCCCGCCGGCCCGTCCCTTCTCCGAAGCCGTTTTCAACAGCTGAGGAGATCCGAATGAACGTCGCATTGTGGATCGGTCAGGGCGTGCTCGCCGCCATCTTCCTGGTCTCCGGGTTCTTCAAGTCCACGTGGAGCATCGAGGAGATGCTGCGCACCGGACAGACCGCCGCGAAGATCGTGCCGCTGCCGTACCTGCGGACGGCCGGGATCAGCGAGCTGTTCGGGGTGGCCGGAATCATCCTGCCCTGGCTGACCGGGATCGCCCGGGTGCTCACGCCGTTGGCGGCGGTCGGCTTCGCGGTGATCATGCTGCTGGCGATCGGCGTGCACTACCGGCTGCGGGAACCGCGCAACATCGCGAAAAACGTGGTGATCATGGCCGTCGCGGTCGCCGTGGCCGTCGGCCGGTTCGCCGGTCTGTGATCACTCCGCCCGGTGCCGGCGGCGCGGGGCCGGGCGGTCCTCGCCGGCCTGGTCCGGCTCGCTGGCCGCCGTGGGCTGGGCGGGCGGACGCTGTCCCTCGGTCATCTCCCGAAGCAACTGGTCGAAGATCGGCGTGGTGCTGCTCTGCTGTGCCATGCCGTGCCCTCCTAGCCCACAGGAACCGTGAGACCGTAGCGCGCCACCCCGGACTCGCCGGAGTCCGGTGGTGGCCGCGTTGGTCCGGCGGCCGCGCCTGGGCCAGGATGTCCGCATGACCGCAGCTCTAAACCAACTGGTGGCGCTCAAGGTCGACGTGTCTGATCACGTCGCCGAGGTGACCCTGCTCGGCCCCGGCAAGGGCAACGCGATGGGACCGGACTTCTGGCGGGAGCTGCCGGTGGTGTTCCGCGCGCTGGACGCCGACCCCGAGGTCCGTGCGGTCGTGCTCACCGGCAGCGGCGCGAACTTCTCCTACGGCCTGGACCTGCCGGCGATGGCGCCGTCCTGGGGCGAGCTGCTCGGCGGCCCCGAGGCGCCCGCCGCGCTGGCCGCGCCGCGCACCCGGTTCCTGGACTCGCTGCGCGCCCTGCAGGACGCGGTGACCGCGGTGGCGGCCTGTCGAAAGCCGGTGGTGGCGGCGATCTGCGGCTGGTGCGTCGGCGGCGGCGTGGACCTGATCGCCGCCGCGGACATCCGGCTGGCCAGCGCCGACGCCAAGTTCAGCGTCCGCGAGGTGAAGGTGGCCATCGTCGCCGACCTCGGCAGCCTGCAGCGGCTGGCCGGGATCATCGGCGAGGGCCACCTGCGCGAGCTCGCGTTCACCGGCAAGGACATCGACGCCGCGCGTGCCGCGCGCATCGCCCTGGTCAACGACGTCTACGACGACCAGCCGGCCACCCTCGCCGCGGCCCGCGCGCTGGCCGCCGACATCGCCGCCAACGCCCCCCTCGTGGTGCAGGGCGTCAAGGACGTGCTCAACGTCACCCGCGAACCCACCGTCGCCGTCGGTCTGCGCTACGTCGCCGCCTGGAACGCCGCCTTCCTGCCGAGCAAGGATCTCGGCGAGGCCGTCCAGTCCTTCCTGGAGCGCCGGCCCCCGACGTTCACCGGTCAATAGCCGCAACCGAAACCGGTGCCGCACACCCCCCTCGGGTGTGCGGCACCGTCCTCGTTGCGCCGATCAGCCGACCGGTTCGAGCTGCCTCGGCTCGGTGGCGCGCCCGGGCTCGGAACCGGCTTCGCCGCGCCGGCGCAGGAAGCGCGGGGTCCACCAGTTGGCCCGGCCGAGCACGGCCATCAGGGCCGGCAGGATGATGGCCCTGATCAGCGTCGCGTCGATCAGGATGGCGGTGGCCAGACCGACGCCCATCTGCTTCATGTCGATCGCGCTGAGCGTGGCGAAGATCGAGAAGACGGCGACCATGACCACGGCGGCGCTGGTCACCACGCCGGCCGACCGGGTGATCCCGTTTGCCACCGCGGTGCGGATGTCCACCCCGCCGGCCGCGGCCTCCCGGATCCGGCTGAGCACGAACACGTGGTAGTCCATGGACAGCCCGAACAGCGTGACGAACAGGATCACCGGCAGCCACGCCGTGATGCCGCCGTTGGAGGTGAACCCGAGCAGTCCCTCCGCCCAGCTGTTCTGGAAGACCAGCACCAGCACGCCGTAGGCGGCCGCGGCGGAGAGCAGGTTCAACAGGATGGCGGACAGCGCGATCACCGGCGCCCGGAACGCCCACAGCATCACCAGGAAGGTCAGCAGCAGCACGAACCCGATCACCCAGGGCAGCCCGGCGTTCATCTGGTCGATGAAGTCGTTGGACCCGGCGGTCTCCCCGCTGACCGCCCACTCCGCGCCGGCCACCGTGCCGACCGTCCGCGGCAGCAACTCGGTGCGCAGCTTGGCCAGCGACTGGTCGGCCTCCGGGCTGGCGGCGCTGTCCGGGATGCCGGCCGACACCAGGAAGATCCGGCCACCGGCCGCCTCGTCGACCCGGGGCGCCCGGTCGTGGGCGAAGTCGTCGTCGGCGGCCAACCGGGCCAGCAGGTCGTCCACGGCGGCCCGCCCGGCGGCGGTAGACCCGGCCGGCACCCGCACGGCGATCGCGTGTGTGGCGCCGGTGCTCGGGAACGCCTCGATCATCCGGTCGTACCCCTGCATGATCGGGATCGACCGGGGCAGGTCCACCTCGGACGGAGCGTTGAGGTTCATGTTGAACGCCGGGACGGCCAGCGCGCCGATGGCCACCGCGGACACGGCCAGGGTGATGCCGGGGCGGCGCAGGCTCGGCCGCAGCACCGTCCGCCAGAACTTCGACTCGCCGTCGGTGCGCGCGGACAGCCGCCACAGCAACGGGATCCGCGGCTTGTCGATCCACCGGCCGAGCTTGGCCAGCAGCGCGGGCAGCACGGTGATCGAGCCGATCATCGCGGCCAGCACCACCAGGATCGTGCCGATGGCGATCGACGAGAACACGACGTCGTTCAGCACGAACATGCCGGCCATGGCCACCGCAACGGCGATCCCGGAGACCACGATGGCGTGGCCCGAGGTGGCCGCGGCGATCTCGACGGCATCCAGGTGCCCGGCGCCCTTGGCCCGCTCCTCCCGCTCCCGCCGGATGTAGAACAGCGAGTAGTCCACGCCGACCGCCATGCCGATCAGCAGGATCATGCTCGAGGTGTTGTCGGTGGCCGGAACCAGGTGGGAGGCCAGCGCCGACAGACCGAGCGCGGTGCCCACCGCGGAGACCGCGAGCAGCACCGGAACCCCGGCGGCGATCAGCGCGCCGAACACCACCAGCATGATCACCAGCGCGACCGGGACGCTGATCAGCTCGGCCTTCTGGAAGTCCTGGCCCATCGTCTCGGACAGCGCGCTGTTCAGCGACGCCCCGCCGACCTGTTCGATCCGCAGGTCCGGGTAGCGCTGTTGCACCGACGCGGTGGTGTCCAGCAGCGGCCGCACCCGTTCCTCCGCGGTCTCCCGGTCCCCGGCCAACTCCACGTTGACCAGCACCGCGGTGCCCTTCGGTGACGGCACCGGCTCGCTGACCGCGCCGACGCCGGACAGTCCGGACATGGCCGTCCGCACGTCGCCCGCCGCGGCCGTCGCCCGCCCCGCGTCCAGGTCGCCGTCCCGCGCGGTGATCAGCACGTTCTCGGTCGCCGGGCGGGAGAATCCGGACTCGTCGACGATGCTCTGGTAGGTGGCCATCTCCCCCTTGGGGTTGTCGTCGAAGTCGGCCGTCTTGGTGCCGAGCACGTTCCCCAGCGTCAGGCTGAGCATCATGAACAGGACCCAGGCGCCGATCGCGCGCCATGGATGTTCCGCGCTCCATCTGGCGATCCGCACGGTCAACATCGGCTTTTCCATCGTCCCCTCCGGTCTGGCTGCCCCAGCTGTCGATCTCTCGTCTGGTAGGTCACCTGAAGGCTGGACCATGGGCGCCGAACCGGGATCCGGATCTTTCCCTGGATCCGCTCGGGGATGACCCTGAGCGGTTGCCGGGGGTTAGGCTGACCGCCGTGACAGCGCCGTTCCGGGCGGCCCGGGACTTCCTGGTCGCGCATCAGGAGGACTACCAGGCCGCCTACTCCGGGTTCTCCTGGCCGCGGCCGGAGCGCTTCAACTGGGCGCTCGACTGGTTCGACGTGGTGGCCGCCGCGGAGCCGACCGCGAGCCGGCCGGCGCTGTGGATCGTCGAGGAGGACGGCACCGAGCGGAGGTGGACCTTCGCCGAGCTGTCCGCCCGGTCCGACCGGGTGGCGAACTGGCTGCGCGGGCACGGCGTGGCCCGCGGCGACCGGCTGATTCTGATGCTGGGCAACCAGGGCGAGCTGTGGGAGACGATCCTGGCCGCGATGAAGCTCGGTGCGGTGATCATCCCGGCGTCCACCCTGCTCGGCGCCACGGACCTGCGGGACCGGGTGGACCGGGGCCGGGCCCGGCACGTGGTGGTGACCGCGACGTGCGCGCCGAAGTTCGGCGACGTTCCCGGTGACTACACCAGGATCGCGGTCGGCGGGCCGGTCGCCGGCTGGCTGGACTACGCCGACGCCGACGGTGCGCCGGACGGGTTCGAACCGGACGGCCCGACCGCGGCGACCGATCCGCTGCTGCTGTACTTCACCTCGGGCACCACGGCGCGACCGAAACTGGTTCTGCACACGCACGTGTCGTATCCGATCGGCCATCTGTCCACGATGTACTGGATCGGGCTGGCGCCGGGCGACGTGCACCTGAACATCTCCTCGCCGGGTTGGGCGAAACACGCGTGGAGCAACGTGTTCGCGCCGTGGAACGCCGAGGCGACGGTGTTCATCCACAACTACACCCGGTTCGACGCCACCGCGCTGATGTCCGTGATGGACCGGTGCGGGGTGACCAGTTTCTGTGCTCCGCCAACGGTGTGGCGGATGCTGATCCAGTCCGACCTGAGCCGGCTGCGGACCCCGCCGGCCAAGGCGGTCGGTGCCGGCGAGCCGCTCAACCCCGAGGTGATCGAGCGGATCGGCGCGGCCTGGGGCGTGACGATCCGGGACGGCTTCGGGCAGACCGAGACCACGCTGCAGGTGGCGAACACCCCAGGGCAGCCGGTGAAGCCGGGCTCGATGGGCCGGGCGCTGCCCGGGTTCACCATCGCGCTGGTCGACCCGGCCACCGGCGCGCCGGGCGACGAGGGCGAGATCTGCATCGACCTGAGCGCACCGCCGGTCGGCCTGATGGTGGGCTACGCCGACGACGAGGCGCGCACCGCCGAGGCGATGCGGGACGGGTACTACCACACCGGCGACGTGGGCTCCCGGGACGCCGACGGCTACATCACCTATGTGGGCCGGTCCGATGACGTGTTCAAGGCCTCCGACTACCGGATCTCCCCGTTCGAGCTGGAAAGCGTGCTGATCGAGCACGAGGCGGTGGCCGAGGCGGCCGTGGTGCCGTCACCGGACCCGGTGCGTCTCGCGGTGCCCAAGGCCTACGTGGTGCTGGCCGCCGGACACCCGGCCGACGCCGGCACCGCCCGGTCGATCCTCGCCTTCGCCCGGGAGAACCTGGCTCCCTACAAGCGGATCCGCCGCCTGGAGTTCGCCGACCTGCCCAAGACGATCTCCGGCAAGATCCGCCGGGTGGAGCTGCGCGGCCGGGAGCACGAGCTGCACGCCGACCCGTCGTCCACAGTGGACGGTGAGTACCGGGACGACGACTTCCCGGAGCTGCGCGGCTGACCGGTCAGGGCACGGTGCCGACGGCGAGCACGTTGCCCTCGCAGAGGTAGCCGTCCGGGGCGTTGAGTGGATGGTCCGGGTGATCCGGGTCCAGGAACGGGCGCCAGCGCGGGTCGGCGCCGGCCTTGGCGGCCACCCGGGCGCAGGCCTGGCCGTAGTAGGCGCGTTCGGCCGGGGTGAACGGGGCGTAGTGCTCGGACAGGACGCAGTGCTGGCGGACGTCGCTGAGGCCGGCGGCGCGCAGGAACTGGTACAGGCCGCGGGTGCGGAGCAGTTGGCGGGCGTAGCCGGAGGTGCCGGCCGCGGCCCGGAAGAAGTCGACGAACAGGAACGGCGGGCCGGGCCGGGCGGTGACCGTGCTCGCGTCGAGGTCCTTCACCGCCACCAGCCCGCCGGGCCGCACCACCCGGCGCAGCTCGGCCAGCGCCCGACGGAGCCGCTCGTCGTCCAGGTACTGCACGGCGTTGGCGCACCAGGCGACGTCGAAGCTGTCGTCGGCATAGGGCAGCTCGGTCAGGTCGCCCTGCCGCACCCGGGCGCCGGTGTCGCGGGCGTCGGCGGCCACGACGTTCTCCGGGGCGAGGTCAACGGCGGACACCGCGCCCCGGGGCCCGACCAGCGCGGCGAGGTGGGGCAGGTACCCGCCGGGGCCGCAGCCGGCGTCCAGGATGTGCCAGCCGGTCCGGATGCCGACCCGGCAGAGCAGGTCCAGATAGGTGTCCCGGCAGGCGTCGAAGTGGGCGTCGACGATGTCGGCGCGGGAGAACGCCAGTCCGGTCGACGCGGTGAACCCCCAAGTCGCGTGGTCGGTCATCATGCTCGTCCGCCTCCCCGGAATTAACTCCTGTGGTCACGTTGGGTCGGGGCCGTCGAGTTCGGCGCGTGCCTGTGGCTGGGTCGCGTCCCGTTCCCCTTAGGTGCGGTTGGCAGCAACGCGGCTCGAACATGGTCCGGGCGCGGCGGCGAGTTGAGGTTGACCCGAGGGCTGTCATCCGGGCTGCCTTTGGGGAGTCCGGATGCGGTCGAGCAGCGAGCGCAGCGCGGAGGTGATCACCCGGGGGGCCTCCAGCGGCAGCAGATGACCGGCCCCGGGCACCAGCCGCAGCGTGCCCTGTTGCAGCACCCGGGCCGTCCGCCGGGCCTCGGCGAGCGGCACCAGCTCGTCCTCGGTGCCGGCCAGCACCATGGCCGGCCCGGTGAACCGGGTGAGCACGTCGTAGCCAGGGGCGCGGCCGGCGATGGCCCGCTGCGCCCAGGCGATGTCCGGGCCGGGCACCAGCCGGGCGACCGCCGCGACCCGGGCCAGGACCTCCGGCTTGTCCGCCCGGGTGGTGGCGCCGAGCAGCCGGGGAACCATGCGATCGGTGAGCAGCCGGGCCTCGGCCGGGTTGGTGATCCGCTCGGCGAAGGCGAGCCGGGCCAGCCGGGCCGCCGGGTCGTCGCCGGCCGCCCGGGTGCCGAGCAGGGCCAGCCCGGCCACCCGCTCGGGCGCCTTGCGCAGCACCGCCATGGCCAGGTAGCCGCCGAGCGAGCAGCCGGCCAGCAGCACCCGGTCCAGGCCGGCGCGGTCGAGGGCGGCGACCAGTTCGGCGGCCAGGGCATCGAGCTGCGGCGGGCCCGGGCTCCGTTCGGCGAGCCGGTACAGATCCGGGGCCACCACGGGATGCCCGGCCGCGGTCAGCTCGCCGTGCTGCGCCGCCCACATGCCCGGGTCGGCGGCCAGCGCGTGCAGCAACACCACAGGCGTCGTCATGTCGGCCCTTCCGCCTCTCCGGAATTAACTCCTGTGGTCACGTTTGGTCGGTAGCGTCGAATTCGGTTGTTTCCGGTGGCTGGGTCGCGTCCCGTTCCCCTTGGCTGCGGTTGCGGGCCACGTGGCTCAAACACGCTCCGCGCGCGGCGGCGACGTGAGGTGGGCACAAGGGGTGTCATGCCGGCACCACCGGGCTGCTGGCGGCGAGGAAGGCGCGGACCCGGTCGGGTGGGTCGGGCAGGTGGGTCAGCTGTACCCGGGCCGGCGGCAGGTCCGGCACCGGCAGCACCCGCACGGCCGGCGGGGCGACGTCGGCGATCGAGGCCACCGTGAGGTGCACCGCGGCGCCGGCCGCGACCACCCGCATCAGCTCGGCGACCGTGGTCAGCTCGAAGTCCCGGCGGATCGGCCGGCCCCGCGGGGTGACCGGCGGGACGACCTCGTCCCAGACCTCGGCCGGCAGGTCGCCCGGCCGGTCGAAACACGCGTACTCGGCGACGTCCTCCACCGACACCGCGGCCCGGCCGGCCAGCGGGTGGCCGGCGCCGACGAGCACCGCCCGCGGGTCGACGGCCAGCGGGGCGCCGTAGCACAACCCGGGTTCGCGGTGGTCGAACTTGGTGATCATCACGTCCAGCCGGCCCGTGCGCAGCGGCGTGAACGGGTCGCGCACGTCGTACTGGACCAGCTCGACCTCGTTCGGGGCCAGCCCCGCGGTTCGCACGATGGCCTTCGGCAGCCGGTCCGAGCCGTGAAAGCCCAACCGCAGCTCAGTCATCGCCGGCCTCCCTTGACACGCTCATCAGGGCGTGCAGCCGATCCGGATCGGCCGGGTCGACGCCGACCCGCAGCGCGTCGAACGGGCCGGGAACGCCGACCAGCCGGGGAAGTTGGCGCACGGTCAGCCGGTCGCCGGGGGAGATGGCGCCGTCCAGCACGGCCTCCACGAGCAGGTGGCCGAGGTGCACAAGGGCGCCCGCCACGGTCAGGCCGGAGCCGGCCAGGTGCAGCACCCGCCGCATCGGCTCGGCGGGCGGCTCACCCGGCAGGTCGATCACCACGTCGCCGCCCAGGGTGAGATCGCGGGTGCCGGGGAAGGTGCGCAGCAGCCGGCGCAGCGGGCGGTGCGCGGCGGCCGATGCGGGTGCGGTCCAGGCCATCGCGCCGGTCTCCGCGACGTGCGCGAAGTCGAACCGGGTGGTCAGGTTGGCCGGGTTGCCGGCCAGGAACACGGTCCGGGTGAACGCGCGGCGCCACTCCTGCGCGCGGCGCCGGTTCAGCCCGGCGGCGAACGCGACCGTGCCGCGGACCCAGGACACCAGGTCGAACCGACGCACCACGGCGACCACCGCGGTGTCCTCGTCGCCGGCGTCCTGCTGGACCGCGGTCAGGCCGTCCACTGTGGACAGATCGCGGACCTGGGCCAGCTCCGGTCGAGCCCGGATGATCCGCCGGGCGGCGTGGTCGTGTAACAGGCGCTGGGTGAGCGTCATGTGTAGACCTCCGTGAGCAGTTCCCGGGCCGGCGCGGCCCGGCGCCGGTTGAGCAGGCCGGCGGTGAGCCGGTACGGGTCGACGTGCGCCGCTCCGGCGCCGCGGTGCGCGTCCAGCCCGTCGCGCACCGCGGACCACCCGGCGTCGGGCGCGGCGTCCAGCAGCCGCCGGGCCTTGGCCAGGTACCGGTCGAGCAGCTCGGGCCGAAACGAGTCGTGGTCCCCGGGACCGAGCACGGCGATGAAGTACAGCCGCAGGCCCAGCCGCAGCGCCGCCGGGTCGTGCCGGTCGCCGAACTCGTCCAGCAGCGCCTCGGCGCCGTGCTGCTGCCAGCCGCCGTGCCGGGCCGAGGTGACCCGGCCGTCGATGGGCACCCGGCCGAGCGTGATCCGGTGCACCCGCGGGCCGAGCCCGGCCAGCACCCGGTGCAGCAGCAGGTAGTCCGGCTCCAGGTCCCGGTCGTGCAGCAGCACCACCTCGTCGTGCTCGGGCGCAAGGGGTAACAGGTCGCGCAGCGCGCAGGCGAGGTAGTTCGGCCGCCCGTCCGCGGCGATGATCTGCCGCAGCGGGATGCCGTCGCGGGTGGCGTCGAGGAACACCGGTCCGCCGTCGGCGCGCAGGTCCAGGCACATGCCGAGGCGCCGCAGCCGGTCGATCATCTCGGCCAGCCCGATGCGGGGCGGCTGGTGCGCGGTCAGGCCCGGGTCGTGCAGGCCGAGCCGGTGGTACTGCCCGGCCCACAGCTCGAGCAGCCGGGCGCTGGCCGGGTGCACCCAGCCGTGCCGCTCGATCGCCTCCAGGTAAGGCAGACAGGCGTGGAACGGCGCGCGTTCGCCCGCGGCCCGGAACCGCATGTACAGCTCGCCGATCACGTCGCCGGACAGCCCGGAGTAGTCCACGTCGCCGACCGTGCGATCGAGGTACTCCCAGAACCCCAGCGTCTGCTCGCAGGCGTCGAAGGCGGTATGGCTGCTGCGGTGGGTCACCTCGGCGAGCGGTCGGCTGGCCCGCAGCGCCACGTCGGTCCAGAACAGGCCCTTGAGATGGCTGGGAGTGAGCGGCTTGGTCGGGGTGATCGTCACCGGGGCGAGCAGCACCCGAGGCCGCCCGGTGGCCGGGACGGCCGGGTCGCGGACCGACGCCTCAGCGCCGGTCGCCCGCGCGTCAGCGCCGGTCGCCTGCGCGTCAGCGCCGGTCGCCTGCGCGTCAGCACCGGTCGCCTGCGGCGAGGACACGGGCACCTCCCTCCCGCGCGGTGGCGGCCAGCAGCCCGGCCCGGCTCGGCAGACCCGGAACCGGCGGGGGTGGTCCCGCGGCCGCGACCCGGTCGGCGAGATCCCGATCGGCGAAGGTCTCCTCCGGGGTACGCAGTCCCATCAGCACCCGGGTGACCGCGCGCCAGACGACCGGGTCCCGGCCGGCGACCGCACTGGCCGCCCGCAGCGGGCTGATCCGGCCGGTGCGCACCGGTTCGCCGGCCACTGCCGCGCGCCAGCGACCGATCCGGTCCAGCGACTCCGCCTGCGCCTGCCGGTACCAGGGGTCGAACAGCGCGGCCGCGGCCCGGGCCGCCGCCCGGCCCAGTCCGGCCCCGCACCCGGGATGCGCGCGGAGCAGCTCGGCCAGCCGGAACGCGTGTGCGAGGGCCAGCGACAGGCCCCGGCCGAACAACGGGTCGGTGACGCAGGCCGCGTCGCCCACCGGGAGCAGACCGGGAACCGGCGGGGGCGTGGTGGCCAGCGCGGACAGTGTGTTCGGCGGGGTGCTGATCACCCGGACGCCGGAGACCGGCTCGGCCCGGTGCATCCAGTCCGCCACGAACGGCGTGATCCGGGCGGTCGCGTCGAACGCCCCGGGCTCGGCCAGCCGCAGCGCCCGGTCGCCGGGCAGCACACCGAGCGACACGGAGAACGTGTCCCCGTCGCCGGGATGCAGCACGCCCGCGTAGTGATCGGCCAGCACCCCGGCGGCGTTGCCCCGGTTGAGCGGCGCCGCGCCGCCGGTGCGCCGGTAGAACCGGGTATGGGCGCGGGTCGAGGTCGGGCCGGACCGGTCGGCGGGCAGGTCGATTCCGAGGTCGCGCAGCCAGCGCCGGCCGAGGGCGCGCCGCCCGGTCGCGTCGATCACCAGGTCGGCCGGCACCACCCCGCCGGAGTCGGTGCACACCCCGGTGACCCCGCCGTCGTCGGTCGCCAGGCCGAGAACCCGGGTGTGCTGCCGGATCTCGACCCCGGGGTGGGCCCGTACGTGCCGGTGCAGCACCACGTCGAAGGTGCTGCGCCGGCAGGCCAGCGCCACCAGGTCGGCGTCGCCGGGCGCCCGGCCGCGCGGGTCGGGTGGCATCGCCCGGGTCAGGTCCAACGGGTGCGCGCCCGCCCGGTGCAGTTCCGCCAGCAGTCCGGGGGCGTGCTCGCGCAGCACGCCGACGCCCAGCGAGGTCAGCGTGTGCGCGTGCCGGGCCTGCGGCACCGCCGGCCGGTCCCAACGCTCACCGGCCGGACCCGGCGGGCCCGCCGGCGGCGGGTCGCCGCGTTCCAGCACCACCACCCGGTGGCCGTCGCCGGCAAGGGCCAGCGCCGTGGCCAGCCCGGCCACGCCACCGCCCGCGATCACCACCTCCACCATGGCCTGGTCCTATTCCCGCGTGCCGTGGACGAAGAACACCCGGCGCACGTCGGTGACCGAGCGCGGCGGCACCGGGTCGGGCCAGCGGCCGTAGTCGGCGTCGGGCTCACCGGGCTGCACGGCGACCGCGTCGATGCCGTACCGGGCGAACAGCGCCTCGGGGTGGTCGGTGCCGAACAACCAGGGACAGCCCCAGCCGGCGAACACGTCGAGCAGCCCGCGCATGTTCGGCAGGGACAACGCGGCGGCGTTGACCACGTCGGCGGCGATGGTGCTGCCGGGTGCGGTGATCGCCCGCACCCCGGCCAGGATCCGGTGCACGTCCGGCTCGGGGATGTAGTAGAGCAACCCCTCCAGCAGCCAGGTCGACGGTGTGCCGGGGTCGTACCCGGCGGCGATCAGGTCGCCGGCCCAGTCGTCGATGCGCAGGTCGACCGCGACCACGGTCCGGTCCACAGTGGACGTCTCGGTGCCAAGTACGGATTCCTTGAGCGCGATCACAGGTGGCCGGTCCACTTCGAACACCCGCACGCCGTCCGGCCAGGACAGCCGGAACGGCCGGGAGTCCATCCCGCTCGGGGCGAGCACGACCTGCCGGTGCGGGGTGTGCATCAGGAGATCGTCGAAGAACCGGGTGCGGATCGCGTTGTAGTCGGGCGTGCTCGGCAGCGTCCGCGGGGCATCGCTGGGGAAGGTGACCGTCCGGATCTGGGCCAGCAGGTCGGGCCCGATGTCCCCGGCGAACGCCTCGGCCCAGGGATCGCTGTAGAGCCGGTCGGGCCGGCGGGACTCGGCGGCCCGCAGCGCCGCGGTGAGCAACGCGGTGCGCTCAACCGAGTCGAGCGGCGGTTCCGCCTCTCCGGAATTAACTGCTGTGGTTGCGTGGGGTGGGTACCGGCGAGTTGGGTGCGTGTCGGTGGCTGGGTGGCGTTCCGGTCCCCTTGGGTGCGGTTGGGGGGTCATGGCGTTCCCTCTTTGGGTGTGGACGGATCGACGAGGCGGTTCCAGTCCGTGTCGTTCTGACGGAACAGGCGGTCCTTCACCTGGGCGGGGCGGGTGCCGGCGGCCACGCGGGCGTGCCAGTCGCGCTGGAAGGCCGTGGCCGGTACCAGCCGCAGCCGCGGGGTGGCGAGCGCGCCACGGGCTCGGGCCCGGTGATATCCGGGTGCGTCGGTGCGTAAGGCGGTGTCGAGCCGTTGCGTGACCCGGTCCACCTCGGCTGGGCTCCACCGGGCGGTCGGCGCGACGGCGAACTCGTAGCCGGGGGTGGTTCCGGCCACCCGGCAGGACACGTTGCGCACCGCCAGGCCGGTCTGGTCCAGGGCGGTGCCCAGCGCACGCACCACGTGCGACTCGCGCAGCCGTTCCCCGGCCGCGTCGCTGGCCGTGGCCCGCCCGGCATAGGCGATGCGCGGCGCGCCGCCAAGCGTGTCGATCACGTGCACCACGTCGCCGGTCGTGTAGCGGTAGAGCCCGCCGACGTGGCTGAAGATCACCTGGTACTCGCCGTCGGGTTCCAGCTCATCCGGGCGCAGCGTCGGCACGTCCGGTTCGATGGGCTCGTCGGCGGGGGCGAACTCGTAGAGCGCGGCGGTGGCCACCAGGCTGGCGGCGGCCGGGTGCCGGTCGAGGGTCACCCCGACCGGCCCCTCGGACGCCGCGACCGGTGCGGGGAGCACCTCGACCCCGACGCCGAACTCCTCCCGCAGCCGCGGCAGGTACAGCGCGGCAACACCCCCGGTCCAGCAGAACAGCACCCGCAGGCGCGGCCACACGTGCGCCGGCCGGATCGGGTCGAACGTGCGGGCCAACGCTGCCAGCTCGGCGGCGCGCTCCGGGTTCGGCGGGAGCACCGGCTGCCCGCCCACCGTGCCGTCGTGCACCTCGCGCAGGATCCGCGGCCACCACAGGGTGAGCTGGTGGGGCAGCGCGGCGACGGCGGCCGGGTTGATCCCGATGACGCACCGGATGTCCGCCTCGACCGCCAGGCGCAGCCGCAGGTAGGCCTTCTCCAGGTGGTCGTCGGCGGCCACGTCCACCGGCAGCGTCGCCCAACCGGCGGCGCTGCCGGGCTCGGCCGACAGCGGCTCGCCGAACGCGGCGCCGAAGTCGACCTGGCTGGCGCCGAGGTGTGGACGGCCGTCCGCGGTCCGGGCCGGGACCGGCAGCGGGTCGTGCTTGAGGTTGAGCACGGCGTCCGGGTGGGCCAGCACGTCCGGGTGGTGCTCGACCATCGGCGCCCAAGCGGCGTAGAAGAAGGGGAAGAAGGTGGTGTGCATGAACCGCGGGGTCACCGGGACCTTCTTGTGCGCGCCGGTGCTGCCGCTGGTGGTGAAGTAGACGACCGGATCGTCCGCGGTGAGCACATTGCGTTCGCCCGCGGCCATCCGCTCGATCCATGGTTCCAGGCCGGCGTAGTCGTGCACCGGTACCGCGCGGCGGTAGTCGTCGAGCGTGCGGATCGCCGCGAAGCCGAACTTGCGGCCGAACTCGGTGCCGGCGTTGAACTCCAGCAGGTCGGTCAGTGTTTTCCGTTGCCATTCGGCGGTTTCGCCGAGCGCGTGCTGGAGCCGGGCGCGCTCGCCGAAGACCCGGTCGCGGTACCGGCGGACGTGTTCGGCGCCGAGGTCAGGCGAACTCACGGGCCACCGCCTCCCGCACCCGGCGGACGGTGGCCGGCGGATCGGCCGGCGGCAGCACGTCCACCGGCAGGTGCGCGACCTCGGCCAGCATGGTCGCGCGCAGGTCGTCCTGGAACTCGGTGAACGACTCCCGGTCGAGCCGGTCGCCGTGGTGCTCGAGGGGATTCGCCCGGGCGCCCCGGCCGCACCGCCGCCACGCCGCCGCCGGGCCGACGTCGAGGAACAGCACCCGGCGCGGCTGCGGGAACCCGCGCCACCAGTCGAACACCGGGTGCGCGGTGGCGCCGACCAGCCGGCACTTGGCGAGGATCTTGTAGTAGTAGGAGTCGACGACGACCGGCTGGTGCGACCCGCAGTCCATGACCTGGTCCCGCAGGTGCACCACGGCGGTCTGCAGCAGGCTGGCCACGAAGTCGGGCGAGTGGTGCTTGCCCATCGCGGGCAGCGTGTCGGCCATCAGGTCGGACTTGAGCCGGGACAGCACGCCGTGCTCCGGGGCGAGGAACTCGTCGTCCACCGACAGCAGCCGCCAGGTCGGCTCCCCGGCGGCCAACTCGCGCATCACCGTGGACTTGCCGGCATAGTCGGGTCCGAGCAGGACCAGGAACGCGGGCCCGGGCATGGCACCTCCCATCGTCGGCGGGCACGACAAAGCAGGGCCTCGGCGGCCCCATTCGGGTTTTTCCGTTGCCGCACAGGCATTCGCGCCTCGCGGAAGTTCTCGTTAGGACCGTACCGGCCGGCGTTCGAAAACCGGTAGATGCCGCAGTCGCCCTGCGAGTCCCCATCTCGGGGCACCCGAGTTGCCGGTTGGGCGCACCGCACCGGTCAGGTCGCCGGTCTGCCTGCCGATGACGCCGATCGGGAGTTCGACCCGCCCATCGGACGTCCCGCACCGGATAACAGAAAGCGACCGACACCCGACACCCCTGATGGAGGGTAGGGGAGAACATGATCACCGAGGACGATTCCACCGGCCGGACCGAGCCGTCGCTGCCCACGATCCCGTGCAGCGTGGTCTGGAGCGGGGACCACGCCTTCGTGCTGGAGGGCTTCGCCGGCCGGGCCCGCTGGATGGGGATGGACGAGCGCGGCCGGCCGCAGGCGCTGACCTCCGCCGACCTGCAGCGACGCGGGTGGAGCCACACCCGCAGGGCCTGCTGAGCCGGGCGAATACGCTCACCCGCATGGTGCGGGCGGCGAAGGTACGCGGGGACGGCGCGGAGGCGCCCGACCGGCTGCTGACCGTGCCCAACCTGCTCAGCGTTCTCCGGCTGGCCGGCATCCCGCTGTTCCTGTGGCTGCTGCTCGGCCCGCAGGCCGACGGCTGGGCCCTGGTCGTACTCGTGGCCAGCGGGATCACCGACTGGCTGGACGGCAAGCTGGCCCGTTGGCTCAACCAGACCAGCCGGCTGGGCTCGCTGCTCGACCCGGCCGCCGACCGGCTCTACACGCTGGCCACGATCCTGGCGTTCGTGATCCGGGACATCGTCCCGTGGTGGGTGGCCGCGGTGCTGATCGGCCGGGACCTGATGGTGATGGTGTGCATCTGGCTGCTGCGCCGGTCCGGCTACGGCCCGCCCGAGGTGACCTACATCGGCAAGGCCGCGACCTTCGTCCTGATGTACGCCTTCCCGCTGCTGCTGCTCGCCCAGGGCGGCTCGACGGCGGCCACGATCGCCCGGCCGTTCGCCTACGCGTTCGCGATCTGGGGGGCGGCGCTGTTCCTCTGGTCCGGGCTGCTCTACGTAGTGCAGACGCGGTCGGCGCTGCGCCGACCGGCCCTCTAAGCTCTCGCCACGGATATCGCCCAGCGGGGAAGGGATGTGCAGGTGACACCTGAGGATCTCAAGTACACCGAAGAGCACGAATGGGTGTCGCGCAAGGGGGACACGGTGCGGGTGGGCATCACCGACTACGCCCAGGAGCAGCTCGGTGACGTGGTCTACGTCCAGCTTCCCGAGGTGGGGCAGCAGGTCGACGCGGGTTCGCCGGCCGGCGAGGTGGAGTCGACCAAGAGCGTCTCGGAGATCTACGCGCCGGTGTCCGGCGAGGTGACCGCCGTGAACGACGCGCTGGACGAGCAGCCGGAGCTGATCAACAGCGACCCCTACGGCGAGGGCTGGATCTTCGAACTGTCCGTCGAGGATCCGGCCGCGGTGGACGCTCTGCTCGACGCGGCGGCCTACGAGGCAATCAACAAGGAGTAATGACCGGCGAACGTGATCCTCACTAGGGGGAGGCACCATCCGGGCAGACGATCGCGCACGGTACGTTGCACAGTTGTCGGGACAGCATCAGCAGGAGGAGACCCAGGTGAGCACGAACGACGGGCCCGGGGTCCCGCCGGAGCAGTCGCCCGAGCGGACATCCGTCTTCCGGGCCGACTTTCTGGCAGAAGCGGAGGGAACCGAGGCTCCCGCTCCCGAGCCCTCGGTCGCCGGAGTCGACGCACTGCCGGCCGGTTCCGCCCTGCTCGTGGTCAAGCGCGGTCCCAACGCCGGATCGCGATTCCTGCTCGACCGCGACACGACCAGCGCGGGCCGGCACCCGGACAGCGACATCTTCCTCGACGACGTCACGGTGTCCCGCCGGCACGCGGAGTTCCGCCGGGAGGGCGGCGAGTTCGTGGTGATCGACGTGGGCAGCCTGAACGGCACCTACGTCAACCGCGAGCCGGTCGACCAGGCCGTGCTGGCCGGCGGCGACGAGGTGCAGATCGGCAAGTTCCGCCTGGTGTTCCTCACCGGTCCGAGCTCGGGCTCCTAGGGCAGCGGACGTGACGGCGGCGGGGAAGCCGGAACGTGACGGGTTGAGCATCGGAGCCGTGCTGGAACGGCTCCGGCCCCAGTTTCCCGACGTCACCATCTCGAAGATCAGGTTTCTGGAGTCCGAGGGTCTGGTCACGCCGGCAAGGACCCCGTCCGGTTACCGTCAGTTCACCGCGGCCGACGTGCAGCGGCTGCGGTTCGTGCTGTCCGCGCAACGGGACCATTACCTTCCGCTCAAGGTGATCAAGGAGCAGCTGGACGCGGTGGACCGCGGCCAGCCGGACGCGCCCGCCCCGGCCCGGCCGCCGCGCGCGCTGGTGCCGGTGCCGGCGCAGCCCGGTCTGCCCACCGCGGCGGCATTCGCCGAGCGGCCGGAGGTCCGGATGACCCAGGAAGAGCTGCTGGCCGAGGCCGGTATGGACGCCGCAACGCTGGCCGAGCTGGAGCGCTACGGCCTGATTCGGCCCGGCCCGGCGGGCTTCTACGACTCGCTGGCGGCGACCGTGGCGCGGACCGTGCTGGCGCTGGGCGAGTACGGCATCGAGCCGCGGCACCTGCGGGCGTTCCGGGCCTCCGCGGACCGGGAGGTGGGCCTGCTGGAGCAGATCGTCCGGCCGCTGTACCGGCATACCGACCGGACCGCGCGGGAGCGCGCCGAGGAGGTCACGCTCGAGCTCGCGGCGCTGTGCGTGTCACTGCATACGTTGCTGGTAAAGGCAGGGCTGCGCGGCGTCAGCGGAAGGTGAACGCCAGAAAGGCACAACTCGGTCCGTAGCCCCAATCGTAATCGGACTCCAACAGAGATTGTGCAAGCGTCGTGCCCGGATGGCGGGTAGCGTCGGAGCCAGCGATGAGCGATCCTCGATACCACGAGGTTATCGTTCGATCTGCCGGAGGAGGGAGGCGAGCCCGATGAGCGAGATGCGGGTCGTGGGTGTGCGGGTGGAGCTGCCTGCCAACCAGCCGATCTTGTTACTCCGCGAGACCGAGGGCGAGCGGTACCTCCCGATCTGGATCGGCTCGGTGGAGGCCACGGCGATCGCATTGGAGCAGCAGGGCGTCCGTCCGGCCCGGCCGTTGACCCACGATCTGCTCAAGGACGTCATCGGCGCGCTCGGCCGCGAGCTGGAGCAGGTGCGCATCACCGACCTGCGTGAGGGCACGTTCTTCGCCGAACTGGTGTTCGACGGCGACGTCCGGGTGTCGGCGCGACCGAGCGACTCGGTGGCGCTCGCGCTGCGCATCGGGGTCCCGATCCACGCCGAGGACTCCGTGCTGCAGGAGGCCGGACTGATCATTCCGGACGAGCAGGAGGACGAGGTCGAGAAGTTCCGCGAGTTTCTCGACTCGGTCTCGCCCGAGGACTTCCGCGGCGCGGACACCTGATCAGCCATCCGGCGCAACCGTCGACCTGAACCTGAGGTTGAGGGTCGAGGCCCCCGCGCGTCGCGTTGACCGGTCCGCCCGGCAGACTTACCGTCATGGGTGTGCGAATCGCCAGCATGTGATTCGCGTTTCCGGGGGCCCACCCGTGGGGAGGCACGCGTGATGGAGGAAGGTCCGGTCGGGGCGGCCGGCGGTGAGCAGGGCGAACTGTTCCCGGATGACTCCGCTCCGGACGAGCTGGTCGGCTACCGCGGCCCGGCGGCCTGCCAGATCACCGGCATCACCTATCGCCAGCTGGACTATTGGGCCCGTACCGGGCTGGTCGCGCCGAGCATCCGCAGCGCCCAGGGGTCGGGCTCACAGCGGCTCTACTCGTTCAAGGACGTGCTGGTCCTCAAGGTGGTCAAGCGGCTGCTGGACGCCGGGGTCTCGCTGCAGAACATCCGGGTCGCCGTGCAGCACCTGCGCCGCCGCGGCGTGAAGGACCTGGCCAACATCACCCTGTTCAGTGACGGGACGACCGTCTACGAGTGCACCTCGCCGGAGGAGGTCGTCGACCTGCTGCAGGGCGGTCAGGGTGTGTTCGGGATCGCGGTCAGCGGCGCCATGCGGGAGATCAACGGCACGATCCACGAGTTCCCGGCCGAGCGGGCCGACGGCGGCGTGGTGGAGCCGGTGGCCGAGGACGAGCTGACCGCCCGACGCAAGGCGCGTCACGTCGGCTGACGGCCGATCGCGCGGTAACCTGACGGTGTAGTCGTGAATCCCGCGCGGGAGAGACCGGGCACCGTCCGGCGCCGAAGGAGCAACCCCTCCCCGGAACCTCTCAGGCACCCTGGACCGTGCGGGTGAGACGCCTCTGGAAAGCGGGTCGAAGGTTGGCCCCGCCGAAGGTGCAAGTTCAGTTGGCCCGGACTCTTCTTCCAGGTCACTGTGCGAAGCTCTCAGGCGCCCCGAGTGGGCACGGACAGAGGGGGAGGCACGCGGGCAGCCGTCCGCGGCCCCACCTCGGACACCGGAGGCGCACCAGATGACGACGCGGGACCGCATCCCCCTCGCCGCCCTCGAGCAGGGCATCCCGTTCGCCGACCGGCATGTCGGGCCGCGACCGGCCGAACTCGCCCGGATGCTCGACGTGGTCGGCGTCGGCTCGCTCGAGGAGCTGGCCGAACGGGCCGTGCCGGAGTCCATCCGGGACCGCGACGCGGGCATCGAGCTGCCCCCGCCGGCGACCGAGGCGCAGGCGCTCGCCGAGCTGCGCGCGCTGGCCGCCGGGAACCGGACGATGGTCCAGATGATCGGGCTCGGCTACCACGGCACGCTGACCCCGCCGGTGATCCTGCGCAACGTGCTGGAGAGCCCGGCCTGGTACACGGCCTACACGCCCTACCAGCCGGAGATCTCCCAGGGCCGGCTGGAGGCGCTGCTGAACTTCCAGACCATGGTCGCCGACCTGACCGGGCTGCCGGTGTCCAACGCGTCGATGCTGGACGAGTCGACCGCGGCGGCCGAGGCCATGACCCTGCTGCGCCGGGCCGGCCGGTCGAAGTCCCGCCGGTTCCTGATCGACGCGGACACCTTTCCGCAGACCATCGCGGTGATCGAGACCCGGGCTGAGCCGCTCGGCATCGAGATCGTGGTCGCCGACCTGACGGCGGGCCTGCCGGACGGTGACTTCTTCGGCGTGCTGCTGTCCTACCCGGGTGCGGGCGGCGCGGTGCGGGACCACGCGGCCCTGGTCGAGGCCGCGCACGAGCGGGGTGCGCAGGTCGTGGTGGCCGCCGACATCCTGGCGCTGACCCTGCTCCGGCCGCCCGGTGAGATCGGCGCGGACGCGGTGGTCGGCTCCACCCAGCGGTTCGGCGTGCCGATCGGCTTCGGCGGCCCGCACGCCGGCTACCTGGCGGTGCGGTCCGGGCTGGAGCGGCAGCTGCCCGGCCGGCTGGTCGGGGTGAGCAGCGACGCCGACGGCAACCTGGCCTACCGGCTGGCGCTGCAGACCCGCGAGCAGCACATCCGGCGGGAGAAGGCGACCAGCAACATCTGCACCGCGCAGGTGCTGCTGGCCGTGATGGCCTCGATGTACGCGGTGTACCACGGCCCGGAGGGGCTGGCCGCGATCGCCACCCGGGCGCACCGGATGGCCGCGGTGCTGGCCGCCGGGTTGCGGGCCGGCGGCGTGCCGGTCGAGCACGAGCACTTCTTCGACACCGTGCTGGTCACGGTGCCCGGCCGGGCCGCCGAGGTGGTGGCCGCGGCCCGCGAGCTCGGCGTGAACCTGCGCCTGGCCGGCCCGGACCAGGTGGGCGTGTCCTGCGCCGAGACCACCACCCGGGCGCATCTCGACCTGGTGTGGCGTGCGTTCGGCGTGTCCGGGTCGAATGTGGACGAACTGGACGCCGGCACGCCGGACGCCCTGCCGGCCGCCCTGGTGCGCACCTCGGACTACCTGACCCATCCGGTGTTCTCGGCGCACCGGTCGGAGACCGCGCTGCTGCGGTACCTGCGGGCGCTGTCCGACAAGGACGTCGCCCTGGATCGCAGCATGATCCCGCTCGGCTCGTGCACGATGAAGCTCAACGCCACGGCCGAGATGGAACCGGTCACCTGGCCGGAGTTCGGTGAGCTGCACCCGTTCGCCCCGGCCGAGGACGCCGCCGGGCTGCTGCGGGTGGTCGCCGATCTCGAGGACTGGCTGGCCCGGCTGACCGGGTACGACGCGGTGAGCCTGCAGCCCAACGCCGGCAGCCAGGGCGAGTTCGCCGGGCTGCTGGCCATTCGCGCGTACCACCGCGGCCAGGGCCACGGGGAGCGCGACGTCTGCCTGATCCCGGCCAGCGCGCACGGCACCAACGCGGCCAGTGCGGTGATGGCCGGGATGCGCGTGGTCGTGGTCAAATGCGACGACGCGGGCAACATCGACATGAGCCACCTGCGATCCACTGTGGACGAGCACCGGGCCGACCTGGCCGCGATCATGATCACCTACCCGTCGACGCACGGCGTGTACGAGGACACCGTGCGGGAGGTGTGCGCGCTGGTGCACGACGCGGGTGGTCAGGTCTATGTGGACGGTGCCAACCTCAACGCGCTGATCGGCCTGGCCCGGTTCGGGAAGTTCGGTGCGGACGTGTCACACCTGAACCTGCACAAGACTTTCTGCATCCCGCACGGCGGCGGCGGGCCGGGCGTCGGGCCGATCGGGGTGCGCGCGCACCTGGCCCCGTTCCTGCCCAACCACCCGCTGCAGCCGGCGGCCGGTCCGGCCACCGGCGTCGGCCCGATCAGCGCGGCGCCGTGGGGCAGCGCGTCCATCCTGCCGATCTCCTGGGCGTACGTGCGGATGATGGGCGCGGACGGGCTGCGTCGGGCGACGCTGACCGCGGTGGCCGCGGCGAACTATGTCGCGCGCCGGCTGGACGAGCACTTCCCGGTGCTCTACGCGGGTGCCGGCGGGTTCGTTGCGCACGAGTGCATCCTCGATCTGCGGCCGATCACCCGGGCCACCGGGATCACCGTCGACGATGTGGCCAAGCGGCTGGCCGACTACGGCCTGCACGCGCCGACGATGTCGTTCCCGGTGGCCGGAACGCTGATGGTCGAGCCGACCGAGAGCGAGGACCTGGCCGAGTTGGACCGCTTCTGTGCCGCGATGATCGCCATCCGGGCGGAGATCGACCGGGTGGCGGCGGGGGAGTGGCCGGCGGAGGACAACCCGTTGCGCAACGCCCCGCACACGGCCGCGGCGATCGCCGGCAAGTGGGACCACCCGTACACCCGGGAGGAGGCGGCGTTCCCGGCCGGCTCCTCGGGCCAGAAGGTCTGGCCGCCGGTGCGCCGCATCGACGGCGCCAAGGGCGACCGGAACCTGGTGTGTTCCTGTCCGCCCCTGGACGCCTACCAGAGCTAGACGCTCCGGATGCCCTTGAGGATCACGTCCAGGTCGCTCGGCGCGATGTCGAAGGTGCGCTGGGCGGCGCTGGAGTCGAGCACGTAGGGCGCGGTGAACTGGTAGCGGGTGGTGCGCAGTTCGCGCATCATCGGGCTGAACAGGCCCATCGTCCACAGCACGGAGTAGGGCACCTCGGACAGGGTGGCCGCCGGCAGGCCCTGGGCGCTGGTGAAACGCTGGGCCAGCTCGCGGACGGTGAGTGGCGGCTGGGTCGGGACGTGCCAGGCCTTGCCGAACGCGCGCTCGTCGGTGGACACGGTGGTCAGCAGCCGGGCCACGTCGGCGATGGCGGTCCAGCTGTGCGGCACGTCCAGCGGCAGCGGCAGGTAGGCCCGCTTCCCGGCCAGCAGCGGCTTGGCCAGCGCGAAGCTGAAGATCGAGTTGGCCTCCAGGTAGTCGCTGCCGCGCACCTCGGTCATCCGGATCCGGCCGGCCTCGTGCAGCGCCAGGGCCTCGCGCCACATGTCGCCGCGCAGCTTGAGCTTGGGATGGGCGGCGGCCAGCGGGGTCGACTCGGTGATCGGGCCGTCGACCGGGCCGTACAGGTACAGGTTGGACACCACGGACAGGGTCGCCCCGGTGCGCTCGGCGGCGGTGAGCAGGGCGGTGGCGAGCGGCGGCCAGTCGGTGAGCCAGCGGTGGTACTGCGGGCTGGCGCAGTTGTACAGGGCCACCGCGCCGGTGGTCAGCTGGGTGAGGCGTTCGGCGTCGGTGGCGTCGGCCGCGACCCGCTCGATGGCCGGGTGCTGGGGGCCGCTGCCGCTGCGGGTGACGATGCGGACGCGCTCGCCCCGCTCGGCCAGCAGGTTCGCGGTGGTCCGGCCGACCGCGCCGGCGCCGACGATGGTGTGGAGTGCCATGGTGACCCCTTATCTCGGTTGAGAGCACTGATCTCGTTTCGCCTACACAGTCTTTCGGGGATGACCGGTCTCTGTCAAGAGCACTGCTCTCAAAAGTGTGCGACAATCTGCCCCATGGCCGTGAAGAAGACCGCCGGCTCGATCCGGGCCCGGGTGCGGGCGGAGATGATCGAGGAGATCAAGGCCGTTGCCCGCCGGCAGATCGCCACCGAGGGCGCGGCACTGTCGCTGCGGGCGGTGAGCCGGGAACTGGGCATGGTCTCCTCCGCGCTGTACCGGTACTTCGACAACCGCGACGACCTGCTCACCGCGCTGATCATCGACGCGTACAACGCGTTGGGCGAGGCGGCCGAATCGGCCGACGCCGCCGTGGCCGACCGCTCCGACCTGCTCGGCCGCTGGCGGGCCGTCACCACCGCGCTGCGCGCCTGGTCGCTGGACCGGCCGCACGAGTACGCGCTGATCTACGGCAGCCCGGTGCCCGGCTACGCGGCACCGGAGGACACCGTGCCCCCGGCCACCCGTCCGGTGCTGGTGCTGGGCGCCATCCTGGCCGACGCCAAGGCCGCCGGGCGGCTGGTCGAAGCCGACCCGGACACTCCGGTTCCGGACGCGCTGCGCGCCGAGATCGCCGGGATCGCCGACCTGATCGGCGCCGGCGTCGACGTGCCGACCATGGCCCGGGGCCTGGTCGCCTGGACCCAGATCTTCGGCGCGATCAACTTCGAGCTGTTCGGGCGCATCGACAACACCATCGATGCCCGCGATGACTGGTTCGCCTACCAGGTCCGGGCGATGGCCGAGTTCATCGGGCTGCGCGATTAGGCTTTGTCGCGTGAGTTTGCGTGTTGCCCGGATCGTGACCGAGGTGCTGTCCCCGGCCGTCGTGGTGATCCTGCTGCCGCTCGCGGTCGCCTGGCAGGCCACCGGCTACGCGACCGGCCCGACCCTGCTGTGGGGCGTGGTCACCGCGGTGTTCTTCAGCGTGCTGCCGATGGCGTTCATCATCCGCGGTGCCCGGCGCGGCCGGTGGGACGGACACCACGTGCGCGACCGCGAGCACCGCCTGCTGCCGCTGACCCTGGGTCTGACGTCGGCCGTGGCCGGGCTGGGCATCCTGCTGGTCGGCGGGGCCCCTCGGGACGTGGTCGCGGTGGCCGCCTCGATGATCGCCACCCTGCTGGTCTGCACGGTGATCACCAACTGGTGGAAGGTATCCCTGCACGCCACCGTCGCCGCCGGGGCCGTCGTCCTGGTGACGCTGCTGTACGGGCCGCTCGCGCTGGTGCTGCTGGCCGTGCCGCTGGCGCTGGTGTGCTGGTCCCGGGTCCGGCTGACCGACCACACGGTGGCGCAGGTGCTGGTCGGCGCCGCGATCGGCCCGGTGGTCGGCGGTGCGGTGTTTCTCCTCCTCCCGTAGGTCAAGATCACGGTAGGTTGGGCACCGGAGGTGGCCGATGAGCACCGCTGCGGCTGTGACCCTCAACGACGGCGCGCGGATGCCGCTGCTGGGGCTGGGCGTGTGGCAGATTCCGAACGAGACGGTCGCGGCCGCGGTGCACACCGCGATCGACGCCGGATACCGCGGCATCGACACGGCGTCCCTGTACCGCAACGAGTCCGGGGTCGGGGACGCCGTCGCCGAGGCCGCCGTGCCGCGTGCGGAGCTGTTCGTCACCACCAAGCTGTGGAACGACGACCAGGGCTACGACGGCGCCCTGCGCGCGTTCGACGAGAGCATGCGCCGGCTGCGGTTGGACTACGTGGACCTGTACCTGATCCACTGGCCGACCCCGGCGCGGCCGCGGTACGTCGAGACCTGGAAGGCGTTCGAGAAGCTCAGGGCGGACGGCCGGGTGCGTTCCATCGGGGTGTCCAACTTCCACATCGCACACCTGCGCCGGCTGCTCGACGATGCCGACGTGGTGCCGGCGGTCAACCAGGTCGAGCTGCATCCCAACCTGCCGCAGCGGGAGTTGCGCGCGTTCCACGCCGAGCACGGCATCGTGACCGAGGCGTGGAGCCCGCTGGCCAGAGGCAAGCTGCTGCGCGACCGGACGATCCTCGGCCTGGCGCAGAAGTACGGCCGGACCCCGGCGCAGATCGTGCTGCGCTGGCACGTTCAGCAGGACATCGTGGCGATCCCGAAATCCGAGACACCGGTCCGGATCCGGGAGAACATCGCGGTTTTCGACTTCGAGCTGGCCGACGACGACATGGCGACGATCGGCGAGCTGGACAACGGGCGGCGCACCGGGCTGGACCCGGACTCATTCAGCTGAGTCCGGTGTGGACACCTCAGCCGACGCCGTTGCCGGTGTGGGTGCCGTCCCGCACCGTTCCGACGTACTCCTCGACCAGATCCTCAAGCGCCACAACGCCGAGCACGGCGCCGTCCGGGTCGACCGCCTTGGCCAGGTGGCTCTGCGCCCGGCGGAGCGCGGCCAGCGCATCGTCCAGCCGGCCGGCCGCGGGCAGCTCCGGCAGCCCGCGGACCCGGGCCCACGGAACCGGTGTGGCCGGCGGCGCGGCGGCCAGGTCGAGCACGTCCTTCACGTGTAGGTAGCCGCCGAGCCGGTCGTCGGTCATCCGCACCGGGAACCGGGAGAACCCGGTCTCCGCGACCGCCACCTCGACGTCGCCGACCGTCGGGTTGCACGGCAGGCTGCGCACCTCGGCCAGCGGCACCAGAACCTCGGCCACCGTGCGGTCCGCGGTGGACAGCGTCTTGGTCAGCCGGCGGTGCTCGGCGACGTCCAGCAGACCCTCCCGCCCGGACTCGGCGATCAGCGTGGCCAGTTCGTCCGGGGTGTAGGCGCTTTCCAGCTCGTCCTTGGGCTCCACATGGATCAGCCGCAGCACGCCCCGCGCGACCGCGTTGAACAGGCCGAGCACCGGGCGGACCAACCGGCAGAACGCGTAGTGCACCGGAACCAGCAGCATCGCCGCCCGCTCCGGCATCGCGATCGCCAGGTTCTTCGGCACCATCTCGCCAATCACCGTGTGCAGGGCGACCACGATCGCCAGCGCCAGCGCGAAGGCCACCGCGTGCAGCACCGCGGGGGGAATGCCGAGCGAGTGGAACGGCCGCTCCAGCAGCCCGGCGATCACCGGCTCGGCCAGCGCGCCGAGGCCCAGCGAACACGCGGTGATGCCCAGCTGTGCGCCGGCGATCAGCAGCGGCAGCTGCCGGCCGGCCTCGATCGCGGTCCGCGCCCGCCGGTGCCCCTCGTCGGCGAGCGCCTCGAGCCGGTCCCGCCGCGCGGTGATGATCGCGAACTCGGCGCCGACGAAGAAGCCGTTGCCCAGCAACAGAAACACCGTGGCCAGCAAGGCGAGAAAGTCACTCATGTAACTCCCCCGCCTCGGCCGTGCGGACCACCCGAAGCTCGGCGATGCGGTGCTTGTCCATGCGCAGCACGGTGATCCGCCAACCGTCCACCTGGACCTCGTCGTCGACCTCCGGGATCCGGCCGAGCCGGGCCAGCACCAGGCCGGCCAGCGTCTCGTAGTCGCCCTCGGGCATCCGGAAGCCGGTGGCCTCGGCCACCTCGTCGTCGCGCAGCAGGCCGGAGACGATCCAGCTGTCCGTGCCGACCGCGCGTACCGGGCTGGTCTCCCGCCGGTCATGCTCGTCCCGGACGTCGCCGACGATCTCCTCGACCAGGTCCTCCAGCGTGACCAGGCCGGCGGTGCCGCCGTACTCGTCCACCACGAGCGCGATCTGCAGGCTGGACCCGCGCAGCCGGTCCAGCAGGGCGTCGCCGTTGAGGCTCTCCGGCACGGTGAGCACCGGCCGGGCGACCGCGGCCACCCGGGTCGTCCCGCGCTGGTCCAACGGCACGCCGAACACCTGCTTGACGTGCACCACGCCGCGCACGTCGTCCAGATCGCCGCCGTGCACCGGGAACCTGGAGAACCCGGTGCGGCCGGCCAGCTCGACCAGGTCGAGCACGGTGGCGTCCGCACGCAGCGCCTCGACCTGCACGCGCGGGGTCATCAGCTCGTCGGCGGTGCGGTCGCCGAACCGCAGCGAACGGCCGAGCAGGGTCGCGGTGCCGGCGTCGAGCGTGCCGTGCTCGGCGCTGGACCGCACCAGCGAGCCGAGCTCCTCGGGGGACCGGGCCGAGCGCAGCTCCTCGGCCGGCTCGACCCCGAACCGGCGCACGATCCAGTTCGCCGACCCGTTCAAAGCGTTGATCAGCCAGCGGAGGATCGACGAGAACCAGACCTGTGCGGTGGCCACCGCGCGGGCGGTCTGCAGCGGGCGGGCGATCGCCAGGTTCTTCGGCACCAGCTCGCCGAACACCATGGACAGCGCGGTGGCCAGCAGCAGGGCCAGGGTCAGCGCCACCGGGGTGGCCGCGCCCGCCGGCAGGCCGATCGCGGTCAGCAAGGGCTCGATCAGGTTCGCGATCGCCGGCTCGGCGATGTAGCCGGTGATCAGCGTGGTGATCGTGATGCCGAGCTGGGCGCCGGACAGCTGGAAGGACAGCGATCGGTGCGCGCGCTGGATGTTGCGGGCGGGCCGGTCACCGGCCTGTTCGGCGTGCCGGTCGACCTGGCTGCGTTCCAGCGTGGTGAGGGAGAACTCGGCGGCGACGAAGAACGCCGTGCCCAGGGTGAGCAGGACGACCGCGACCAGGCCGAGCACACTGAGGACCACTCCGGTCACTGCGGGGGATCACACCTCGTCATTCAACGGTCCTGCCTGGACCCTGTGCAGTGTAGAGGTATCCGGCCGGCGGCACCTGAACGACCTGGTCAGCGGTGCCGCACTCGCGGAGAATCTCGTCTTCCAAGGGTTGCGCCGACCAGCGTCACCCGCGCCGGTGTCGACGCACGCTGTCCTCGACCAGATCCAGCACCGGGTCGAGGTCGTCGGCGGGCAGGCCCATGGCCAGGTGCGAGACCAGGCCCTCGAGGACCAGCTCCAGGTAGGCGGTGAGGACCCGGACGTCGATGTCGTCGCGCAGGTTGCCGGCGTCGCGCTGGCGTTGCAGGCGTTGCCGGGTGGCGGCGGTGAGCTCGCGGGAGCGTTCGGCCCAGCGGGCGCGGAAGTCGGGGTCGGTGCGCAGCCGGCGGGACACCTCGAGGCGGGTGCCCAGCCAGTCGGCGGGATAGGCCTGCGGGCCGGTTTCGTCCTTTGTGGACAGTAAGTCGCGCATGACCTGGACCAGGCCGTTCTCGGCGACCACCTCGGCCATCCGGTGGGCCTCGTCCTCGGCCAGGGCCAGGAACAGCGACTCCTTGTCGCGAAAGTGGTGGAAGATCGCGCCGCGGGACAGGCCGGTGGCGTCCTCGAGCCGGCGGACGGTGGCGCCCTCGTAGCCGTGGCGGGCGAAACACGCGCGGGCGCCGTCCAGAATCTGCCGGCGGCGGGCGTCGAGGTGATCTTGGCTGACCCGTGGCACCCGTCGATCGTGGCAGTACGCCCAGTCAGAGGCAATCCGTACGTACGTACTGGGTACTCGTTGCGCCGAATGGAGCAGCGGTGTCGTGCGGCCTACCGGGCCTTCGGGAAGGGTTGACCGAGGGTCTGACCGCGGACATCTGAAACTGTCGGCCGGCCCGTGTAGCTTCGATTTCGATTGCGGAAAGGGGGTGACCACCCGTGACCGTCCTGCGCGATACCGGAATCGCCGAGCCGGACCGCCGCCGACTGCGCGACCGGGTGGAGGCCGAGGCATACGTCGCCTCGGTCTGCTTCAAGCACGGACCACCGAGGTTGACCGGCGTCGAGCTGGAGTGGACCGTCCACCACCACGACGATCCCCGGCGGCCGCTCGACGCGCACCATCTCGCCACCGCACTCGCTCCGTACGCACCACGGACACTGGTTCCCGATAGTCCCCAGCTTTCGCTCCCCGCGGGCTCGCCGCTCACGCTCGAGCCAGGGGGGCAGGTCGAGATCTCCGCGCTTCCGCAAGCCAGCCTTGCCGAACTGTTCGACAACGTCGCCACCGATGTCGAGGCGCTGGTCGAACTACTGGCCGCGGCGGGTCTCGTCCTCGGCCAGCGGGGCACCGATCCGTACCGGGCCCCCCGCCGTCTCCTGGAAACACCGCGCTACGCGGCGATGGAGCGCGCGTTCCGGCCGATCGGCCCGCACGGCGTCACGATGATGTGCTCCACCGCCGCGCTCCAGGTGTGCCTGGACGTCGGCGAACCGCACACCGTGGCCAGCCGGTGGGCGGCGGTCTGCTCGTTGGGTCCGGTGCTGGTCGCCGCGTTCGCCAACTCGCCGCACCTCGGCGGACGGCCGACCGGCTGGGCCTCCACCCGGCTGCGCTCGGTGCTCGCCGTCGACCCGGCCCGCAGCGGCCCGTCCGCCATCACCGCCGACCCGGCCGCCGACTGGGCCCGGCGGGTGCTGGACACCCCGCTGCTGTGCGTGCGCGGCCCCGGCGACTGCTGGGACGTGCCGTCCGGCACCACGTTCGCGGACTGGCTGGCCGGCGCGCTGCCCGGTCCGCCGACCGTGGACGACCTGGCCTACCACGTGTCCACGATGTTCCCCCCGGTCCGCCCGCACGGCTACCTCGAGGTGCGCTATCTCGACACGCAGCCGGGGACCGGCTGGACAGCGCCGGTCGCACTGCTGGCCGCGCTGATGTCCGCGCCGGCCACCGTGGAGTCGGTGGTCGAGCTGTGCCAACCGGTCGCCGACCGGTGGCTGCCGGCGGCCAGGGCCGGGCTGGCCGACCGCCCCATCGCCGCCGTCGCCGCGCGGGTTCTGGAGCTGGGCATCCAGGCCCTGCCGGAGACGGGGCTCGGCAAGGAGGTAGTCGAATCGATCACCGCAGATCTGGAACGGGTGCTGCACCGGGCAGCGACCGAAGGAGGGGAGTCCTGACGATGGCCGAGGAGACGATCGAGGCGATGCGGGAGAGCGTGGCCGCACAGCTGCGCCGGTCCCGCGAGCGCAGCATGGCCCTGACCGACGCGGTCGACGACGACGATCTCGTGCGCCAGCACTCGAAGCTGATGTCGCCCCTGGTGTGGGATCTCGCTCATATCGGCAACCAGGAGGAGCTCTGGCTGGTGCGCGACGTCGGCGGCCGCGAGCCGGTGCGCCGCGACATCGACGAGCTCTACGACGCGTTCCAGCATGCCCGCGCCAGCCGGCCGCGGCTGCCGCTGCTCACGCCCGTCGAAGCTCGCGCCTACGTCCGCGAGGTGCGGGACAAGGTCTTCGACGTGCTCGACCGGGTTCGGCTGGAGGGCCGGCCGCTGCTGGACAACGCGTTCGCGTTCGGCATGATCGCCCAGCACGAGCAACAGCACGACGAGACCATGCTGGCCACCCACCAGTTGCGGACCGGCCCGCCGGTGCTCGCCGCCGCGCCGCCGCCGCCCGGCCGGGCCGGCCCGGCCGCCACCGAGGTGCTGGTGCCCGCCGGCCCGTTCACCATGGGCACCTCGACCGAACCGTGGGCGCTGGACAACGAACGGCCGGCGCACCAGACGCACGTCGACGCGTTCTTCATCGACACCACGCCGGTGACCAACGCCGCCTACGCCGAGTTCATCGCCGCGGGCGGCTATGCGCAACCCCGGTGGTGGTCCGAGGCGGGCTGGGACCACCGACAGAAGGCCGGGTTGACCGCGCCACGGTTCTGGCAGCGCGACGGCGACGGCTGGCTGCGCGACCAGTTCGGCGTGGTCGAGCCGATCCGGCCGAACGAGCCGGTGGTGCACGTGTGTTTCCACGAGGCGGCCGCGTACGCCGCCTGGGCCGGCCGGCGGCTGCCCACCGAGGCGGAGTGGGAGAAGGCGGCCCGGTTCGACCCGGATACCGGCCGGTCCCGCCGGTTCCCCTGGGGCGATGAGGAACCCGGTGCCGAGCACGCGAACCTCGGCCAGCGGCATCTCGGTCCGGCCGAGGTGGGGGCCTACCCGGCCGGTGCCTCGCCGCTCGGGGTGCACCAGCTGATCGGGGACGTATGGGAGTGGACCAGCTCGGACTTCCTGCCCTATCCGGGTTTCGTCGCGTTCCCATACCGGGAGTACTCCGAGGTGTTCTTCGGGCCGGATTACAAGGTGCTGCGCGGCGGCTCGTTCGGCACCGACCCGGTGGCCTGCCGGGGCACGTTCCGCAACTGGGACTACCCGATCCGGCGGCAGATCTTCGTCGGGTTCCGGTGCGCCCGGGACGCGTCCCCGGACGAGAAGGGCTAGCCATGTGCCGACACCTGGCTTACCTCGGCACGCCGGTGGCGCTGCCGGAGCTGCTGTTCGACAAGCCGCACGCACTGCTCCGCCAGAGTTGGGCGCCGGTGGACATGCGTGGCGGCGGGACGGTCAACGTGGACGGGTTCGGTGTCGGGTGGTTCGTGCCGGGCGCCGACCGGCCGGTCCGCTATCGCCGGTCCGTTCCGATGTGGACGGACACCGGCTTCGCCTCGGTGGCCGGGGTGACCACCAGCTCCGCGGTGCTCGCCGCGGTCCGGTCGGCGACCGTGGGCATGCCGGTGATGGACACCGCGTGCGCGCCGTTCACCGACGGCCCCTGGCTGTTCAGCCACAACGGGAAGATCGCCGGCTGGCCGGAGAGCGTGGCCGGGCTGGCCGGACGGCTCGCGGCGGTCGACCTGATCACGCTGGACGCGCCGACCGACAGCGCCCTGGTCTGGGCGCTGGTGCGCGACCGGTTGCGGGCCGGCGAGCCGCCGGAGCAGGCGGTCGCCTCGGTCGTCCGGGACGTCGCCGCGGCGGCGCCGGGCTCCCGGCTCAACGTGCTGCTCACCGACGGGCAGGTGCTGGTGGCCACCCGGTGGTGGCACTCGCTGTCGGTGCTGGCCACTCCGGACGCGGTGGTGGTCGCCTCCGAGCCGTGGGACGACGATCCGCGCTGGTCCACGGTGGACGACCGGACCATCGTGGTGGCGTCGCTGGCCGGCGACGGCACACCGCGGGTCGAGCTCCGCCCGCTCGAGCCACCCACCGCGGACCCGGTCATCGAGGTGCACCTGCCGGAGGACCACGCCGCCCGGTCGCTGGCCGCCGACGCCCGCTCCGGGCTCACCGCGACACCGAAGTCGTTGCCGCCCAAGTGGTTCTACGACGCCGAGGGCAGCGAGCTGTTCGAGCGGATCACCCGGCTGGACGAGTACTACCCGACCCGAGCCGAGCGGGAGGTCCTGGACGAGCGGGCGGGCGAGATCGCCCGGCTCACCGCGGCACACACCCTGGTCGAGCTGGGCTCCGGATCATCGGAGAAGACCCGGTTGCTGCTGGATGCGTTGCGGCACAACGAGATGCTCCGTCAGATCGTCGCGCTGGACGTGTCCGAGACGGCGCTTCGGGACGCGACGGCGGCGCTGCACACCGAGTACGGGTCGGCACAGGTGCACGGCGTGGTCGGCGACTTCACCGAGCATCTCGGCCTGCTGCCGGGCGAGCCGCCGCGGCTGGTGGCCTTCCTCGGCGGCACGGTGGGCAACCTGCTGCCGGACGAGCGGGCCAAGTTCCTCCGCGCCGTCCGGGACGTGCTCGAGCCGGGCGAGTGGCTGCTGCTCGGCACCGACCTGGTCAAGGATCCCGACGTCCTGGTCCGCGCGTACGACGACGCCGCCGGGGTCACCGCCGAGTTCAACCGCAACGTGTTGCGGGTGCTCAACCGGGAGCTCGGGGCCGACTTCGACCTGGACGCCTTCACCCACGTCGCCCTCTGGGACCCGGTCAACGAGTGGATCGAGATGCGGCTGCGGGCCACCCGTGCCATGCGGGTCCGGGTCCCGGCGCTCGACCTCGAGGTCGACTTCGACCGGGGCGAGGAGTTGCGCACCGAGATCTCGGCCAAGTTCCGCCGGGAGACGGTCGCGGACGAGCTCGCGGCCGCCGGCTTCACGATGGAACGCTGGTGGACCGACTCGGCCAACCGGTTCGGCGTCTCGCTGTCCCGCGCCGACTGACCGCACCGTCCGGGGGCGGGCCAGCCCGCCCCCGGACAGCCAATTGAACCGGCGAGACAATAATCGTATCGTCGTCTCATGCTGGCCGTGCTGGACCGGATCCGCCTCGCCGAGCCGGACGCCGCCGTGCGCCAGATCCTTCACGCCGCGGTGCGGACCTTCGAGAACGTCGGCATCCGGCGCGCCACCGTCGAGGACATCGCCCGCGCGGCCGGGCTCGGCCGGGCCACCGTCTACCGGCGGTTTCCGCAGAAGGCCGACCTGATCCGGGCCGCGCTGCTGCACGAGCTGCGCCGGTTCCTTGCCGAGTTGGACGACCGGATCGCCGGCGCGGCCGACCCGCGCGAGCGGCTGGTCGAGGGGTTCGTCGCCGGCGTGGCCGGGGTGCGGGAACACCCGTTGCTCAGCCGGTTGCTGGCCACCGAGCCGCAGGACGTGCTGCCCTACCTGACCATCGACGGGGCGCCGATCGTGGCCGTGGCCCGGGCCTACATCGCCGAGCGGATCGCCGAGCTCGGCCCGGCCGGGCCGGCGGCCGAACGGATCGCCGAGGTGCTGGTCCGGATCGCGCACTCGATGGTGCTCACCCCGGCCGGCGTGCTCCCGGCCGCCGACGACGAACGGGCCCGGTCCTTCGCCCGCACGACGATCGACGCACTGCTGAACACCCGTTGAGGAGGCGATCATGGTCCTGGCACCGCAACCCACCGGTCGCACGGAGAACGCGCGGCTGGTCGAGATCCCCCGCGACGGCCTGATCGATCTGGTGCTGCGGCACCTGCCGCAGCGGCCGGCGCCGCTGGCCGCGCCACCGCCCGGCAGCGGGCTGAAGGCGGTGCCCGGTGAGCGCGGGCTGCCCTGGCTCGGCAACGTGTTGCAGGGGCTGCGCTACGGCCCGGCCTTCCAGCAGCTCAAGTACCGCGAGCTGGGGCCGGTCTCCTGGGGCACGATGTTCGGCTTCCCGATCGTGCACGTCGTCGGCCCGGACGCGCTGCAGATCGTCTACCTCAACCGGGACAAGGCATTCGGCCACGGCTGGGACTTCCTGATCGGGCCGTTCTTCCGGCGTGGCCTGATGCTGATGGACTTCGACGAGCATCTGCATCACCGCCGGATCATGCAGCAGGCGTTCACCAACGACCGGCTGGCCGGCTACTTCGGCACGATCACCCGGATCGCCGAGGACACCGTCCGGAACTGGCCGGACGGTGAGCGGTTCCCCATGTTCCCCACCGCCAAGCAACTCTCGCTGGACATCGCCGCCGAGGTGTTCATGGCCGCCGAGGTCGGCGCCGAGCGCGACCGGCTGGCCCGGGCCTTCCTGCAGTGCACCCATGCGGGCTCGGCCATCCTGCGATTCGGGGTGCCGGGCGGGAAGTGGCGGGCCGGACTGCACGGCCGGCGGGTGCTCGAGGAGTACTTCGCCCGGATGATTCCGGCCAAGCGGGCCGGTTCCGGCACCGACCTGTTCTCGGCGCTGTGCCACGCCGAGACCGAGGACGGCGAGCGGTTCAGCGACGAGGACGTGATCAGCCACATGATCTTCCTGATCATGGCCGCGCACGACACCTCGACCATCACCTCCAGCGCCGCCGCGTACTTCCTCGGCCGGCACCCGGAATGGCAGGACCGGGCCCGGGCCGAGTCGCTGGCCCGCGGCGACGCGCCGCTCGACCTCGAGTCACTGGCCGGCCTGCACACCCTCGACCTGGTGATCAAGGAGACGCTCCGGCTGGTGCCGCCGGCGCCCGGCCCGTTCCGCCGGGCGGTCCGGGACACCGAGATCCTCGGCCACTTCGTCCCGGCCGGAACGATGATCCTGCTCGGCACCTGGACCAGCCACCTGCTGCCCGAGTACTGGACCGACCCGCTGCGGTTCGACCCGGACCGGTTCGACGAGCCGCGCCGCGAGGACCGCGGGCACCGGTTCGCCTGGCTGCCGTTCGGCGGCGGTGTGCACAAATGCATCGGCCTGCAGTTCGGCACGCTCGAGGTGAAGACCATTCTGGACGCGATGCTGCGCCATTTCCGGTGGAGCTTCCCGGCCGACTACGACGTGCCGTGGGCGTTCACCTCGTTGCCGTTCCCGAAGGACAACCTTCCGATCGTCCTGAACAGCCTCAAGGAATCCACCAATCGGACGTAGCGACCGCGTCGGGATCGTGTGAGTCTCGTCCCCGTTCTGCAGCGGCATCCGGTCGCTCGGCAGGGGAGAGAGGCACGGCATGGCTCTCGGATCACGCGCGTGGAGACATGTGGCCGCCGCCGCCGTGCTCGCGGCCGGCTCGCTAGCCGCCGGGCTGCCGGTGGGAACCGCCGCGTCCGCCCCGCAGGCGGCGCCCGCCGCCCCGGTGGTGTGGGGACCGTGTGCTCCCGCGGACATCTCGAACGTCCCGCCGGCCGAGCAGTTCCGGTTCAGCTGCGCCGACTACGTGGTGCCGCTTGACCACGACCGGCCCCGGCGCGGCACGATCAACCTCGCGCTGATGCGCCGGGCCGCGGGCGACCAGGCGAACCGGATCGGTTCACTGTTCCTCAACCCGGGCGGTCCGGGCGGCAGCGGCTACCGGCTGCCCACGATCGGACAGCTCATCTTCCAGCAGCCGGTGCTGGACCGGTTCGACCTGATCGGCTTCGACCCGCGCGGCGTCGCCAGGAGCACCCCGCTGCGTTGCTTCGCCACCCAGGAGGACGCCGACGCGGTGCTGGCCCGGATGGCGCTGCTGCCGATCACCCGGCAGCAGGAGCGGGAGACGCTGGCCGCGTTGCGCGACTACGGCCGGTTCTGCGCCGACTTCGCCGGCCCGTTGCTCGAGGAGATGTCCACCGAGGCCGTTGCCAGGGACCTGGATCTGTTGCGCGCCGCGGTCGGTGACGCCCAGCTGAACTACCTCGGCTTCTCCTACGGCACGCTGCTCGGCGCCACCTACGTCAACCTGTTCCCGAACCGTTCGCGGGCGATCATCCTGGACGGCAACGTCGATCCGCACCTGCGGCTGCACGACGGCCTCGAGTACGACCGGCAGCGCACCAACGGGTTCGAGATCGCGCTGGACGGGTTCCTGCGCCGGTGCGCCGCGGCCGGCCCGGCGTGCGCGTTCAGCGAGGGGAACCCGAGGGCGAAGTTCGACGAGCTACGCGACCACCTGCGCCGCAACGGTCCGCTCACGCTGCCGGACGGCACCGTGGTGGGTATCGACGTGTTCGTCGCCGAGATCACCGGCATCCTGTACGACCTGACCGCTTTGGACGACCTGGCGGTGGTGCTGCAGGTGCTCTACGACATGATCCACCCGCCGGCCGTCGCCCGGACCGGCGCCAATCTCAGCCAGGCGGTGCAGTCGGTGCTGGGCAACGGAAAGCTCGGCAGGCTGGACGTCCGGCCGGGCCTGCCGGACTCGCCGTACACCGGGGACGACTCGTACGGCGCGGTCAACTGCACGGACAAGCCGTTCACCCATCGCCCGAACCAGGTCCCGTCGATCGCGGACCGGTTCGAGCGGGCGATGCCCACGTTCGGCCGGTACCTGGCGTGGGCCGATCCGGCGCTGTGCCCGAACTGGCCGCTGCGGAACCGTTATGTCCACAGTGGACCGTGGAATCGCCGCACGCCGAATCCCGTGCTGGTGTACGGGAACTACTACGACCCGGCCACCCAGTACGAGTTCGCCCGCCGGATGACCCGTCAGCTCGGCAACGCCATGCTGGTGAGCGCGGACGCGTTCGGGCACACCATCCTCGGGTTCAGCACCTGCACCGACAACATCGCCACCGCCTACCTGATCGACCTGCGGCTGCCCGGACCCGGCACGGTGTGCCATCCGAACGTGCCGCCGTTCCCGACGGTGGCGCGGGCCGGTGACGCCGAGCGCAGCACCTGATCCGAGTCAGCCGAGCAGGCTGCGCCCGATCAGCACCAGTGCGCTCAGCCCGGCGAGGCCGACGACGGCATAGCGGATCCGCCCACCGGTGACCAGCCCGCGGGCGGGTCCCGACAGCGCGAACCCGACGAGGAGGAACGGAGCCAGCAGCGCCGCCGAGACGGCGTCATCGCCATCCAGATGCCCGGTCACCGCCAGTGCGAGCACCGAAACCAGCCCGCCGACCAGGAAGAAGGCCGACATCGTCGAGCGGATCCTTGCGCCGGACTCGTGCTGGTACAGCAGTGCCACCGGCGGTCCGCCGATCGCCATCGCGGTGCCGAACGCGCCGCTCACCAACCCGGCGGTGGTGAGCGCGCGCGGGGTCGGCCGGGGCCGCCAGGACAGCACCGAAAGCACGGTGAACGCGAGCACCACGGTGCCCACCACGACCGAAAAGGCCCGCTGCGGCAGCGAGTCCACGATCAGCACGCCGACGACGGTGCCGGGCAACCGGCCGAGCATCGCCCAGCCCACCCCGGTCCAGTCGACATGCTCATGCTCCCGCAGTACGGCCAGACCGGTGTGCACCATGGTCACCAGCAACAACGCGGCGGGCAGCAGGCCGGGCTCGAGCAGAGCGAGCACCGGAGTGGCCACCAGCGCGAGCCCGAACCCCACCACACCCTGGATCAACCCACCGAGCGCCAGCGCGATCCCCGCCACCAGCAGCGTCGTCGACATACCCCCATCCTGACCCGGGTCCGCCGCCAACCGCGCGAAAGTTCCCGGTGGGCTGCGTCACCGCCGCACCCAACCCGGCCCCCATCCCGGTTACCCGGCGATCATTTTGCGCAGCACGTACTGCATGATGCCGCCGTTGCGGTAGTAGTCGGCCTCGCCTGGGGTGTCGATCCGGACCACCGCGTCGAAGTCCACAGTGGACCCGTCCGGCCGGGTGGCGGTGACCGCGACGGTGCGCGGGGTCCGGCCGTCGTTCAGCGCCGTGATGCCGGTGATGGCGAACGTCTCCTCGCCGGACAGACCCAGCGACGAGGCGGACCCGCCGTCCGGGAACTGCAGCGGCAGCACGCCCATTCCGATCAGGTTGGACCGGTGGATCCGCTCGAACGACTGGGCGATCACCGCCCGGACGCCGAGCAGCGAGGTGCCCTTTGCGGCCCAGTCCCGCGACGAGCCGGAGCCGTACTCGGTGCCGGCCAGCACGACCAGCGGCACACCGGCCTCGGCGTAGGCCATGGCCGCCTCGTAGATCGTGGTCTGCTCGCCGCCGGCCAGGAAGTTGCGGGTGAAGCCGCCCTGGACGTCGTCGAGCAGCAGGTTGCGCAGCCGGATGTTGGCGAACGTGCCGCGGATCATCACCTCGTGGTTGCCACGTCGGGAGCCGTAGGAGTTGAAGTCCTTGCGCTGCACGCCGTGCTCGGTCAGGTAATGCCCGGCGGGGGAGTCGGGCTTGATCGAGCCGGCCGGCGAGATGTGGTCGGTGGTGACCGAGTCGCCGAGCAGGGCCAGCACCCGAGCGCCGGAGATGTCGGTGACCGGCTGGGGTTCGGCCGCCATGCCGTCGAAGTACGGCGGCTTGCGCACGTAGGTCGAGTCCGGGTCCCACTCGAAGGTGTTGCCGGTCGGGGTGGGCAGCGAGCGCCAGCGCTCGTCGCCGGCGAACACGTCGGCGTAGTCCTTGGTGAACATCTCCGACGAGATCGACGCGGCGATCACGTCCTGGATCTCCTGCGGCGACGGCCAGATGTCGGTCAGGTACACCGGATCGCCCGCGGGGTCGGTGCCGATCGGCTCGGTGGTGATGTCCCGGTCCATCGAGCCGGCCAGCGCGTATGCCACCACCAGCGGCGGGCTGGCCAGGTAGTTCATCTTGACGTCCGGGTTGATCCGGCCCTCGAAGTTGCGGTTGCCGGACAGCACGGAGACCACGGCGAGGTCGGCCGACTGCACCGCATCGGAGATCTCCTCGAGCAGCGGGCCGGAGTTGCCGATGCACGTGGTGCACCCGTAGCCGACCAGGTGGAAGCCGAGCTTCTCCAGGTACGGCAGCAGACCGGCGCGCTCGTAGTAGTCCATGACCACCTTGGACCCCGGCGCCAGCGTGGTCTTCACCCAGGGCTTGCGCTCCAGGCCGCGCTCGACCGCCTTCTTGGCCAGCAGCGCCGCGCCGATCATCACCGACGGGTTGGACGTGTTGGTGCACGAGGTGATCGCGGCGATCGCGACGGCGCCGTGGTCCAGTTCGAACTCGGCGCCGTCCACGCTGACCTTGACCGGGTTGCTCGGCCGCCCGGTGCTGCCCTCGGCCGCCGAGGAGACCGGCGCCGCGGCGCCGTCGCGGCCCGAACCGAACGCGGGCGGGTCGCTGGCCGGGAAGCTCTCGTCGACCGCCTCGTCCACCGAGGTGGCCACGGACGGCTCGTCCTGGTGGGTCACGTAGGCGCCGAGCGCCGCGCGGAACGCCGGCTTCGCCGAGGCCAGCTCGATCCGGTCCTGCGGGCGCTTGGGCCCGGCGATCGACGGGACCACGGTCGCCAGGTCCAGCTCGAGGGTCTCGGAGTAGACCGGCTCGACGTCCGGGTCGTGCCACAGGCCCTGCGCCTTGGCGTACGCCTCGACCAGCGCCACCTGCTCGGCCGAGCGGCCGGTGAACTTCAGGTAGGACACGGTCTCCGCGTCGATCGGGAAGATCGCGCAGGTGGAGCCGAACTCGGGGCTCATGTTGCCGATCGTGGCCCGGTTGGCCAGCGGCACCGCGGCCACGCCGGAGCCGTAGAACTCGACGAACTTGCCGACCACGCCGTGCCGGCGCAGGATCTCGGTGATCGTCAGCACCAGGTCGGTCGCGGTCGAGCCGGGCGGCAGCTCGCCGTCCAACTTGAACCCGACCACCCGCGGGATCAGCATCGACACCGGCTGGCCGAGCATGGCCGCCTCGGCCTCGATGCCGCCGACGCCCCAACCGAGCACGCCGAGCCCGTTGACCATCGTGGTGTGGCTGTCGGTGCCGACCAGGGTGTCCGGGTAGGCCTGCCCGCCCCTGGTCATCACCACCCGGGCCAGGTGCTCGATGTTGACCTGGTGCACGATCCCGGTGCCCGGCGGGACGACCTTGAACTCGTCGAAGGCGCTCTGCCCCCAGCGCAGGAACTGGTAGCGCTCGCGGTTGCGCTCGTACTCGAGGTCCACGTTGCGCTCGAAGGCGTCCGGCCGGCCGAAGATGTCGGCGATCACCGAGTGGTCGATCACCAGCTCGGCCGGGGCCAGCGGGTTGACCTTGGCCACGTCGCCGCCGAGCGCGGTGACCGCCTCGCGCATGGTGGCCAGGTCGACCACGCACGGCACGCCGGTGAAGTCCTGCATGACCACCCGACCCGGGGTGAACTGGATCTCCACCGAGGGCTCGGCGGCGGGATCCCAACCGGCCAGCGCGCGCACGTGCTCGCCGGTGATGTTGACGCCGTCCTCGGTTCGGAGCAGGTTCTCCAGGAGAATCTTCAGGCTGTACGGCAGACGCTCGGCTCCGCTCACCCGGTCGAGCCGGAACACCTCGTGCGAGGCGGATCCGACGGTCAGGGTGGCACGGGCGCCGAAGCTGTCCTTGCTGGTCGGTGCGGTCACGTCCGGCTCCATCTCGGGTGGGGCGGAGGTCAGTTCAAGGTCGTCGGGACCGAGTCTCGCGTACTGGCACGCGGCCCGCCCGCACGGCCCTCCCGGCCTAAACAGTACGCTTGTCCTGTATAACTGTTCAAGTCGATCGAGGAGGGCTGTGCGGTGATTCACCGGCGTGCTCGGCTGGTCGGAGCCGCGGCTGACGCACGACGGCCCGCCACCGGCTCGGTGGCGGGCCGTCGGATGATCTGCGGCTACTCGGCCAGCTTCAGCAGCGCGTAGATGTCGTCCGCGGTGAGGCTCTTGAACACGGTCAGCTCGATGTCGGTGAACGTGCGCAGCGGGCTGACGTACCACTTGCCGTCCACCTCGGTGGTGACCACGCCGGTGTTCTTCAGCATCCCGGAGGCCAGGTTCACCAGCGCCTTGCGGGCCTGCGGCGGGACCTCGCCCTCCTCCTCGAGCAGTTCGGCCACCTGGTCGGCGCAGAACTTCCCGTTCTCGTCCTCGGCCTGGTAGGAGTAGCAGTCGCCGTCCCGGCGCACCACGATCTTGTGGCCATCGGACTCGGCCTCGACCTCCTTGATCACGACCTTCTGGCCGCCGGTGACGTCCTGCGTGTCCGCGGCGAACCGGGTGATCTTGGCCTGCAGGTTGTCGGTCTTGCCCGCCTCTTCCAGCAGCACCGGGCCGAGGTCGTGCAGCACGCCCATCTCGTCCGGCGGGAGCAGTTCGATCACCCGCTCCAGGTTGCCGTCCATGGCCGCCTGCGCGAGGTCGCGCACCGCGTCCTGCGGGCTGCCGGCGCCGTTGTTGGCGATGCCCTGCTTCGGCCAGTCCCGCTTCTCGTCGCGCAGCGCGTAGTCGGCGATCGTGTAGAAGAGGCTCGGGTACCACTGGTCGTCGACCTTGACCGTGGCGATCCGGATCGGCTCCTGGCCGTTCTTGGTCGCCTCGGCGATGTCCAGTTCCTCGTGCTCCGGCTTGGCGTCCAGGCCACCCGGGAACGCGGCCTCCAGGAACCGCTCGGTGAACGGCAGCTTGCTCACGTCGGAGTCGAGGATCAGCTTGCCGCCGACCAGCTTGGTGATCGTCAGGTGGTCGTTGACCTGTTCGGCGCCGGCCTCGTCGTACTTCAGGTCGGAGGTCTTGATCTCGGCGCCGCGGATCTGGCTCGGGTCGGCGTCCTGCTTGTAGATCTCGAGCCGCTTGAACTCCTCGGTCAGGTCCTTGTTCAGGTCGACCATGATCGACGACTCGGCCGGCGCCAGGGTGGCGAAGAAGCCGGCCAGGTCACCCTTGTTGATCGCGCTGACCAGGTTGTCGGCGGCCGCGGTCGGGCTTGGGGCGCCGGCCTGGACGTCGCTGCTGTTCAGCGCCCACACCGTGACCACGGAGCCGGCCGCGATGGCGATCACGGCGACGATCGCGCCGATGATCAGGCCGCGCCGGCTGCGGCGTTGCGGCTGCTGGGGGTAGCCCTGGCCGTACTGCTGCTGCCCGTACTGGCCGTACTGCTGCGTCGGCTGCGGCCCGGTCTGCGGGTAGCCCTGGGCCGGCTGGGAACCGGTCTGGGGGTAGCCCTGCGCCGGCTGGGGACCGGTCTGCGGGTAGTACCCGCCGCCCTGCTGCGGGTAGCCCGCTTGCTGCGGGTAACCCTGCTGCGGGTAGCCACCCTGTTGGGGATAGCCACCCTGTTGGGGGTATCCGGGCTGCGCGGGTAAGCCGCCGCTGTTCGGATCCTGCGGCTGCCATTGGCCGCCTTGGCCTGGATAGGTCACGGTTCCCCTCCTGGAACGGTCGCACCTCGGCGACGTCCGATGAACATGCCGACAACCCCGATCAAGGCCACGACGCCCCCCACGAAAACGACCATGGGACCGAGGCCCGCGATCACGCGGTTGTTACCGCTTTCGACGGCCGCGATGCCGCCCACGGTTCCGCAGATTATCGCGACGGTCGCCGTCAACGTTGCGGCTGTCCTGCGGAAACCCAGCGCATAGGCGGCGACACAGAGGGTGATCATCGGGATGGTCATCGTCCACGCGGCCAGCGCCAGCTCGAACGGGCCGCCGTCCAGCAACCCGATCGTCCGGAGCAGGCCGATCACCTCGTAGCTGTTGCGCAGCACCACGCCGGACCGGAACCAGGGCAGGAACGTTCCGGCGGCGACCAGCACCAGACCGGCGCCGGCGGCCACCGCACCGGCGGTGCCGGGCGGGCCGGGGCGGGAGCGCACCGGGCCATGCTCCCAGTCGATCGTCACGGACCGTGACCCGCCCGGGTTCCATGGGGCGAATGTTGTCCACGAGGATTCAGTTCCGGCTGTTACGAGTGGGTCGAATGTGCGCCGAGTGGCACAGTTGTCACGTGGGACTGCCCATGCTGGAGGTGCCCAGGTGCTGACCCGGCGAGTGCGAGCGGCCGGCGTCACGGCCGCGTCCGTCGCCCTGCTGCTGACCCTCGCCCCGGTCCCGGCCGGCGCCGAGGCTCCGCCGCCCCCGCCCAACCCGAGCGACGCGGAGCTGCGGGACAGCCGGGCGGACGCGAAGGCGAGGGCGGGCCAGGTCGGCGAGCTGACCAGCCGCGTGGCCGACGCCGAGGCGAAGCTGATCGCGCTGCAGGCCGAGGTCGAGCTGAAGCTGGAGGAGGCCAACAAGGCCCTTGTCGACCTGCAGGCGGCCGAGGAGGCGGCCCGGGTGGCCCGGGCCGACGCCGAGGCCGCCCGGCGCGAGGCCGACGGCGCCGGACGGGTGGTCGAGCAGGCCCGCCGGGACGTGGACGCGTTCGTCGCCGGCAGCTTCAAGCAGGGCAGCACGATCGGCTCGGTGTCGGCCTACCTCGGCGCGCAGGGCGTGGAGGACCTGCTGGCCAAGATCCAGCTGCTGAACTCGGTGAGCGGCAGCGCGATCGACGCGATGGCCGAGTTGGACCGGGCCCGGGTGGACAAGGCCAACAAGGACTCGGCCGCGCGGGCCGCGCTGGACCTGGCCAACGCCAAACAGGCGGAGGCCGAGCGGGCCAAGCGGGCCGCCGACGCGGCGACCGAGGCGGCCCGGGCGGCCCAGCGCGACCAGGTGGCCAGGGCCAAGGAGCTGATCGCCGCCCGGGACGCCGCCGAACAGGCGCTGGCCGCCGCCCAGGCCCGGGCCGGCGGGCTGGAGCACCAACGGCAGCGCTACCTGGAGTGGCTCGCGGCCAAGCAGCGGGAGGATGCGGCGCGGGCCCGCGGCGGCGCGGCCGGACTGCCGGCCGGCGGCCGGGTCCGGGTGGTGATCGAGCGGGCACTGGCCCAACTCGGCGTCACCTACGCCTGGGGCGGCGGCAACGCCAACGGTCCGACCAGGGGCATGCGGGACGGCGGCGTTGCCGACGCGTTCGGCGACTACCAGAAGATCGGGTTCGACTGCTCCGGTCTGATGATCTACGCGTTCGCCGGGGTCGGGATCTCGCTGCCGCACTACAGCGGCTACCAGGCCGAGCGCGGCCGGCGGGTGCCGCTGGACGACATGGCGCCGGGCGACATGCTGTTCTGGCAGACCGGCGGGCGGATCCACCACGTGGCGCTCTACCTCGGCAACGAGCAGATGGTCGAGGCGCCGTACTCGGGCGCGCACGTGCGGATCGCCTCGGTCCGCTACGGGGGGATCGCGCCGTTCGCCGTGCGGCTGCTGTAATCCCCGGGTGGCGTTCGCGGCGGTGATCCTGGCCGGGGGCCGGGCATCGCGAATGTCCGGTGTGGACAAGGTGATGATCGAGGTTGGTGGCCGCACCCTGCTGCGCAGGGCGCTGGACGCGGTGGCCGGGGCCGAGCCGGTGGTGGTGGTCGGGCCGGCACGACCGGTGCCCGGGCCGGTGCGCTGGGCCCGCGAGGACCCGCCGGGGACCGGCCCGCTTGCCGGGCTCGCCGCCGGCCTTGCCGAGGTTCCGCCGGACACCACCGAGGTCGCCGTGCTGGCCGCCGACCTGCTCGCCGCCGGTCTGTCCACTGTGGATCGGCTGCGGGCGGCGCTGCGCCGCGCGCCGGACGCCGCCGGGGCCCTGCTGGTGGACCAGGACGGGCGGCGGCAGTGGCTGATCGGCGTGTGGCGGACCGGGCCGCTGCGCCGGGCGCTGCCGGCCGAGCCGGCCGGGCGCTCGCTCGGCTCGGTGCTTGGCGCGCTGCCGGTGGTCGAGGTCGCCGCCGGGCCGGGTGAGGCGGCCGATCTGGACACTCCGAACGATCTTGTGTGACGGGGTCTTCACAGCCGTCACACCGCTGATCAGGTGTCCTAATACGCGGCGATGACGCATCCCCGTACCCAGGAGGTTGGCAAAGTTGACCGAGCCTGCGCCAGCCGCGGCCTCGACCAGCACCCCGGCGCGCGACGCCCAGCTGCTCGAGCGGACCGTGTTCGAGGTCAAGCGGGTGATCGTCGGGCAGGACCGCCTGGTGGAGCGGATGCTGGTCGGCCTGCTCTCCCGCGGCCACCTGCTGCTCGAGGGCGTGCCCGGGGTGGCCAAGACGCTCGCCGTCGAGACGTTCGCCAAGGTGGTCGGCGGCACGTTCTCCCGGGTGCAGTTCACCCCCGACCTGGTGCCCGCCGACATCCTCGGCACCCGGATCTACCGGCAGGGCAAGGAGAGCTTCGACGTCGAGCTGGGCCCGGTGGTGGCCAACTTCGTGCTCGCCGACGAGATCAACCGCGCGCCGGCCAAGGTGCAGTCGGCCATGCTCGAGGTGATGGCCGAGCGGCACGTGTCGATCGGCGGGCAGACCTTCCCGATGCCCGACCCGTTCCTGGTGCTCGCCACCCAGAACCCGATCGAGAACGAGGGCGTGTACCCGCTGCCCGAGGCGCAGCGCGACCGGTTCCTTTTCAAGATCATCGTGGACTACCCGACGGCCGAGGAGGAGCGCGAGATCGTCTACCGGATGGGCGTCAGCCCGCCGGTGCCGCAGCAGGTGCTCAGCCCGGACGAGCTGGTCCGGCTGCAGGGCGTCGCGTCCACCGTCTTCGTGCACCACGCGCTGGTCGACTACACCGTGCGGCTGGTGCTGGCCACCCGGACGCCGGGCGAGCACGGCCTGACCGACGTCGCCGGCTGGGTGGCCTACGGCGCCTCCCCCCGCGCCAGCCTCGGCATCGTGGCCTCGGCCCGGGCGCTGGCCCTGGTCCGCGGCCGCGACTACGTCCTCCCGCAGGACATGGTGGACGTGGTGCCGGACGTGCTGCGGCACCGTCTGGTGCTCTCCTACGACGCGCTGGCCGACGGCGTGCCGATCGACCACATCATCACCCGGGTGCTGCAGACCGTGCCGCTGCCGCAGGTCTCGGCCCGGCCGCAGGTCGGCGGCCACTCGTCGCCGGTGGGTGCGTCCCGGCCATGAGCCGGGAGAAGAAGGAGAAGGAGCGCCCGCGCTGGGCGCCGCCGATCCTGCAGGGCGAGCGCATGGAGGCCGGGCTGCGGCTGCTCGAGCTGGACGTGCGGCGCAAGCTGGACGGCCTGCTGCAGGGCAACCACCTCGGCCTGGTGCCCGGGCCCGGCTCGGAGCCCGGTGAGGCCCGCATCTACCAGCCGGGCGACGACGTGCGCCGGATGGACTGGGCGGTGACCGCACGCACCACCGAGGCGCACATCCGGGAGACCATCGCCGACCGGGAGCTGGAGACCTGGGTGGTGGTCGACCTGTCGCCCAGCCTGGACTTCGGCACCGCGGCCTGCGAGAAGCGCGATCTCGCGGTGGCCGCCGTGGCCGCCGTGGCGCACCTGACCGGCGGCGGCGGGAACCGGATCGGCGCGGTGATCGCCACCGGCGAGCGCACCGTTCGGCTGCCGGCGCGCGGCGGGCTGGCGCACGCCCGCGGGCTGGTCCGCGCGATCGCGCAGACGCCGCGTGCGCCCGAAGGCACCCGGGGCGACCTGGCCGAGGCCGTCGAGCAGCTGCGCCGTCCGCCGCGCCGGCGCGGGCTGGCCGTGGTGATCTCGGATTTCCTCGGCCCGACCACCTGGCAGCGGCCGCTGCGCGCGCTGTCCGCGCGGCACGACCTGCTCGCCATCGAGGTGCTCGATCCCCGGGACATCGATCTGCCCGACGTCGGCACCGTGGTGCTGGCCGACCCGGAGACCGGCCGGCAGCGCGAGGTGCATGCGTCGGCCCTGCTACGTAAGGAGTTCGGCGCCGCGGCCGCCGAGCATCGCGGCGAGGTGGCCGCCGCCGTCCGCCGGGCCGGTGGCGGCCATCTCGTGCTGCGCACCGACTCGGACTGGATCGCGGACACGGTGCGGTTCGTGGTCGCCCGGAAGCGCAGGTGGTCTGGAGGGGTTGCGTGATGTTTGGTCTGAGCCTGCAGCGGTTCGCCGCTCCGTGGTGGTTCCTGTTGTTCTTCGTGATCGCCGGGTTGGTCGCCGGCTACATCGTGGTGCAGCGCATCCGGCGCAAGCGCACCATGCGGTTCACCAACCTGGCGCTGCTGGAGACCGTGGTGCCGAAGAAGCCCAGCCGGCTGCGGCACCTGCCGGCGATCGTGCTGATCGGCGCGCTGGTGCTGCTGACCACCGCGATGGCCGGGCCGACCGCGGAGCAGCGGGTGCCGCGCAACCGGGCCACCGTGCTGCTGGTGATCGACGTGTCGCTGTCCATGCAGGCGACCGACGTCCGGCCGAGCCGGCTGGCCGCGGCGCAGGAGGCGGCGAAGTCGTTCACCCAGGGGCTCACCCAGGGCATCAACCTCGGGCTGATCTCGTTCGCCGGCACCGCGACGGTCCTGGTCGGCCCGACCACCGATCGGGCGCCGGTGGCCCAGGCCATCGACGGGCTGCGGCTGGCCCAGTCCACCGCGACCGGTGAGGCGATCTTCGCCGCGCTGCAGTCGATCGAGGGGTTCTCCCAGGTGGTCAGCGGGCCGCAGGGACCGCCGCCGGCCCGCATCGTGCTGATGACCGACGGCAAGCAGACCATCCCCACCCCCAACGGCGACGACCCGAGGGGGGCGTTCACCGCCGCCCGGGCCGCGGCCGAGAAGAAGATCCCGATCTCCACGATCTCGTTCGGCACCGAACAGGGTGAGGTGTCGATCGACGGCAAGTCGCAGCTCGTTCCGGTGGACGACGAGTCGATGCAGGAGATCGCCCGGCTGTCCGGCGGCGAGTTCTACAAGGCGGCCACCGCCGAACAGCTCCGGTCGGTCTACGACACGCTCGGCGAGCAGATCGGGTACGAGATCAAGGACGCCGATGCCAGCCGGCCGTGGTTGATGCTCGGCACCCTGGCCGCGCTGCTGGCCGCCGGAAGCGCGCTCGTGATCGGGCAGCGGCTGCCCTGACTCGGCCGGTCCGGTGTGATCCGGATAGCCTCGAGCCGCCAGGGGCAACCCGGAGGGTCGAGGAGCAGGCGTGGGACGGTCGGTACTGGTCACTGGTGGTAACCGCGGCATCGGGTTGGCGATCGCGCGGGCGTTCGCGGCCCAGGGTGACAAGGTGGCGGTCACCCATCGCGGCTCGGGCGCCCCGGACGGGCTGTTCGGGGTGCGCTGCGACGTGACCGACGCGGAGCAGGTCGAGTCGGCGTTCGCCGCGGTCGAGGACGCCAACGGGCCGGTCGAGGTGCTGGTGTCCAACGCCGGGATCACCGACGACACGCTGCTCGTGCGGATGAGCGAGGAGCAGTTCACCCGGGTGCTGGACGCCAACCTCACCGGCGCCTACCGGGTGGCCCGGCGGGCGAGCCGGCCCATGCTGCGGGCCCGCTGGGGCCGCATGATCTTCATCTCGTCGGTCTCCGGCATGCTCGGCTCGCCGGGGCAGGTGAACTACGCGGCCAGCAAGGCCGGGCTGATCGGCATCGCCCGGTCGATCACCCGCGAGCTCGGCAACCGGAACATCACCGCCAACGTGGTGGCGCCCGGGTTCGTCGCCACCGACATGTCCGACGCGGTGTCCGCGGAGCGGCGGGACCAGATCAAGGCCCAGATCCCGGCCGGCCGGTACGGCGAGCCGGACGAGGTGGCCGCCGCGGTAACCTTCCTCGCCTCCGCCGCCGCCGGGTACATCTGCGGGGCCGTGCTCCCGGTGGACGGCGGCCTTGGCATGGGCCACTGAACTCGAAGAACCGGGAGGAACGTCCGTGGCGGGACTGCTCGAGGGCAAGCGACTGCTGATCACCGGTGTGATCACCGACTCGTCGATCGCGTTCCACGCGGCGCGGGTGGCCCAGGAGCAGGGCGCCACCGTCGTGCTGACCGGGTTCGGGCGGATGAGCCTGGTCGAGCGGATCGCCGCCCGGCTGCCGCACACCCCGCCGGTGATCGAGCTGGACGTGACCAGCACCGAGCAGCTCGACGGCCTGGCCGACCGGGTGAGCGAGCACCTGGACGGCCTGGACGGCGTGCTGCACTCGATCGCCTATGCCCCGCCGTCCTGCCTCGGCGAGGACTTCCTGGCCGCCCCGTGGGAGGACGTGGCCACCGCCGTCCAGGTCTCCGCCTACTCGCTCAAGGCCCTCGCCGTCGCCTGCCTGCCGCTCATGTCCACCGGCGGCTCCATCGTCGGCCTGGACTTCGACGCCCGGATGGCCTGGCCCGCCTACAACTGGATGGGCGTGGCCAAGTCCGCCCTCGAGTCCACCACCCGCTACCTCGCCCGCGAGCTCGGCCCCAAGGGCATCCGGGTCAACCTGGTTGCCGCCGGTCCGCTCGGCACCATGGCCGCCAAGTCCATCCCCGGCTTCGACATGCTCCGCGACTCCTGGGCCGACCGCGCCCCGCTCGGCTGGGACACCGCCGACGCCACCCCCGTCGCCCGCTCCGTCTGCGCCCTGCTGTCCGACTGGCTCCCCGCCACCACCGGCTCCATGGTGTGGGTAGACGGCGGAGTCCACGCCCTGGGCATGTAGCCCTCGACCAACGGGCTGGGACGAGAGTCAGGTCTGCGGCAGGAGTTGCAGACCGTCGGATTCGGCGTAGTCGGTGAAGTCCTTGACGTTGAGGGTGGCCAGCGGGAATTGCCGGACCAGGCAGCACGCAGCAATCCAGGTGTCGTTCGCCGGACGTGGCCGGCCGCGCAGTTGTCCGTGCGCCTGGAGCCTTCCCCAGGTGACGGCGACGGCGACGGCATAGGGCAGCACGACCACGCTCGACAGGAAGCGGCGCATTCCGGCCAGGCGCTGCGGTCCCCAGTGTCTGACGAAGGTCCATTTGGTCAGCTCACCGACGGTGACAAAGGTGATGGCGAGCCATTGGCCGGTCAGCCGGTTGTGGAGCGCGCCGGACACTCGGCCACGCAGCAACGCCGACGCGACGTCGGTATCGAGGACCACGACGCTCACGGGATGTCGGACCGCCGTGACGTGTAGAGGTCAGCGAGGAACTCCTCGAACTCGTCGGCTTCCCATAGTTCTGGTTGGGCGAGCTCATCGAGCGACCTGATCGGCCGAACCCCTTGACGGCGCGCGAGTTCCTCCACCGGCACGTCATCCTCAACAGGCCCGTGTTCGGGCTGTACGGCGTCGGTGGACACTCGGGCGACCTCCAGCGTTCTCGTTCTGATGTCAGTATCGCACCGGTTGGCGCTGTGGACGCTTGACCGCGGCGGCCACGCTCGGGTGATCTCCTGGCCGGTACGGTGCTTGGTCATGGACTACGACGCCTTGCTGTGGCTGTCGTTCGGGGGGCCGGAGCGGCCGGAGGATGTGCGGCCGTTTCTGGAGAACGTGACCAGGGGGCGGGGGGTGCCGCCGGAGCGGTTGGACGAGGTCGAGCACCACTACCAGTCGTTCGGCGGGGTGTCGCCGATCAACCGGCTGAACCGGGCGGCGATCGAGGCGACCCGGGCGGAGCTGGAGATCGCCGGGATCGAGTTACCGGTCTACTTCGGCAACCGGAACTGGCATCCGATGGTCGAGGACGTGGTGGCCGAGATGGCGAACGCCGGGGTGCGCCGGGCGCTGGTGTTCAGCACCAGTGCCTACGGCGGGTACTCGGCCTGCCGGCAGTATGACGAGGACATCGCCCGGGCGCGGGCCGCGGTCGGGGACGGCGCCCCGGACCTGGTGAAGCTGCGCCAGTTCTTCGATCATCCGCTGTTCGTCGCGGCGGTGGCCGACGCGGTGCGCACGGCGGCCGCGACGCTGCTGGCCACCGGCGAGTTCCGGCTGGTGTTCACCGCGCACTCGGTGCCGGTCTCGGCCGATGCCGCCGCCGGCCCGCCGGAGGAGGGCGGCCGCCGGTACTCGCGGCAGGTGAGCGAGGCGGCCCGGCTGGTGGCCGCCGAGATCGGGGCGACCGGGTACGACCTGGTGTGGCAGTCCCGGTCCGGCCCACCCCGGATCCCCTGGCTCGAGCCGGACATCGTGGACCACCTGGACACCCTGCGGGAGCGGGGCGTGCGCGCGGTGGTGGTGTGCCCGATCGGGTTCGTCAGCGATCACCTGGAGGTGGTCTGGGACCTGGACACCGAGGCCAGGGAGCGCGCGGCCGAGCTGGGCATGGCGTTCGCCAGGGCGGCGACGCCGGGCACCGACCCGCGGTTCGCCGAACTGGTGGTGGAGCTGATCCGGGAGCACCTGGACGGAACCGAGCCGCGCAAGCTGTCCGCCTTCGCCGCGGCCGGCTGCACGGTCAACGGGGCACCGTGCGCTCCTGGCTGCTGCGTGCCCGCAGGTAGGCCGCGCCCCGCGGCGACAGCCGGTAGCCGACCCGCAGGCTGATCGTCAGCCCCAGGTTCTTCAGCTTGCGCACGTCCAGCTTGAACGGCGCGGTCTCCCGGCCGAGGCTCGCGGCCAGGTCCGGCGCCCGGACCTCGGGCCGCTCGGCGATGATCGCCAGAGTGGCGGCGGTCCACGGTCCGGTCGGGCCGGCCCGGTCCAGCCGGTCGAGCCGCCGGGTGATCTCCGCGACGTCGGCCGGCCCCAGGTCGTCGTCGTCGGCAAGGACCGACCGCGGGTCCGGGGTGAACACCGGCCGCACCCGCAGCAGGTACACCGGATCCGCCGGATCACCCCGCAGGTCCGCCCGCGCCTCGTCGGCCGAGCCGTACCCGGCGGCCAGCGCGTCCCGCCGGGTGATCTTCGACGGGGCCAGCACCCGGACCTCGTCCACGGCCACCAGACCGGCGGCCGTCCGGTAGGTCTTTCCGGCCGTCGCCTGCCGGGCCCGCCAGCGCCGGAACATCACGGTGATCGAGCCGTCCCGGATCCCCGCCTGCAGGCGCTTCTCGATCAGCACCAGCGCACTCTACGAGCACCGCTCGAACGAGCTTGCGAGCAAGGGCAATCAAACCCGTCCGGACTGGTTGGACAGGGTGCGCACGGCCTCGTCGATGGCGGCGCAGCGGGCGATCCGGACCGCGTCGAACAATGGGCGCAGGGCCTGCTCGCGTTTGGTGGCGGCGGAGGCGGACAGGGCGCCGCCCGGCTCGTCCTCGCCGGCCAGGTCCAGGATCACCGACACCTCGGTGGCCCGCTGCAGCACCCGCAGCGCGCGCTGCGGCATCCCCTCCGGCCAGCGCACCTTGGTCTGGGCGGCCAGCCGGTCACGTAGCTCCTCCCGAACCCCGGCCCGGTGCCGGGCCACGCCCAGCTCGGTGAGCAGCCCCGCGGCCACCCGCATGGCACCGGTCAGCTCGTGCTCGGCCTCACCGAGCGCGACCGGGTTCCCCGGCGGCGCCGCGCCGAGGCCGAACACGGTCCAGCGCAGCACTCCGTCGGCCACCGTCTCCGGCACCAGGCCGAGCGTGCCGTGCACGGCCGCCTCGCCGGTGTGCAGGGCCTCGGCGGCGAACTGGACGGTCTGGCCGAGCCCGCGGACGTCACCGGCCACCGGCAGCACCAGCCGGCCCGGTCCGGCGCCGGTCCGGCGCAGCGCGGCGAGCAGCGCGGCGGGATGCCCGGCGGGCTCCCCGCGGGCCGGGATGTCCACTGTGGTCGCGGTGTCCGCGTCGGCGGCCACCACCTCGTGCAGTTCCGCCCAGTCCTGCAAAGCGTCCAGGACGTCGTCGGCCGCGGCGAACCCACTCAACCAGGCCGACGACCACACCACGAACGTCGCGCTCGGAGATGACACGCGGCCGACGATACGCGATCCGGGTGAGAACTCCGTCAACGGGAGATCACTTGCGGTCCCGCGGGCCGACCCGGCGGGTGAGCAGCTCACGGAACCGTTGGCGCTGTTCGTTTTCCGTGAACGCCCGGTTGGGCACCGGATAGAACGGGCTGGTCCGCTCCGGACCGGTGCGCAGCACGAATCCGCGCCGGGTCTCCAGCCAGCCGGACAATTTTGCCCAGTCGAGGTCGCTGTACGCGGTACCGTCGATGGTCATCAGGCGCACCGACTGCTCGTCGACGTTGGCGGTCAACGTGGTGCCGGCCACCGGGTTGCGCCGGAACGACACCCACACCCCGAGCAGCGGCAGCGTCGCGACCAGCAGCGCGCAGAACATGCCGAACAGCCCGACGTAGAGCTGGCCGAGGAAGATCAGCACCACGGCCGCGGCGGCGAAGGCGGCGGCGAACCAGGGCGCGAACCGGTACGCCGGCACGGCCGCGCGCAACCCGTCCACCCAGTCCCCCGGCTCAGGGTTCCACCGCAACTCCATGCGATCGCCCATGTAGGCGACACTATGCCCATGACACGCCAGGCGCGCGCCTGGGTCGAGCCGGTTCGGGAAAGCGGCAGCGCGACGACCCTGGAGCTGTTCTTCGATCTCGTCTTCGTGTTCGCCCTGACCCAGGTCACCGCTTACCTGGCGGACAACCTGACCGGCCAGGGCCTGCTGCACGGCCTGCTGGTGCTCGCCGTGGTCTGGTGGTGCTGGGTCGGGTACTCGTGGCTGTCCAACGTGGTCAAGGCCGACGAGGGCGTGGCCCGGCTGGCGATGTTCGTCGCGATGCTGGCCATGTTCGTGATCGCGCTGTCCATCCCGGAGGCGTTCGTGGACATGCCCGGCGGGTTGTCCGGGCCGACCGTGTTCGCCGTGGGATACCTGGTGCTGCGCGGCGTGCACGTGCTGCTGTTCCTGATGGTCAGCGGCACCGATCCGGGACTGCGCCGACAAGTGCTCCGGTTCACCGGCACGATGATCGGCGGCACCGCGCTGCTGCTGGCCGCCGGGATGACCTCGGGCTCCACCCAGACCCTGCTGTGGGTGGCCGCGGTGCTGGCCGACTACGGCGGCACGCTGGTGATCGGCGCGCGCGGGTGGCGGCTCAACTCGGCAAGGCACTTCGCCGAGCGGCACGGGCTGATCATCATCGTGGCGCTCGGCGAGTCGATCGTGGCGATCGGCGTCGGGGTGGCCCAACTGCCGATCAGCTGGCCGATCGTGGTGGCCGCGGCACTGGGCCTGGCCGTGTCGGCCAGCCTGTGGTGGGTCTACTTCGACACCGCGGCGCTGCTGTCCGAGCGGGCCCTGTCCCGGGCGCGCGGCGAGCACCGGGTGGCCATGGCCCGCTCCGGCTACACCTACCTGCACATGCCGATGATGGTCGGCATCGTGTTGGTGGCGCTGGGACTGAAGAAGGTGCTCGAGTACGTCGGCGACGAGGAGCACCACACGCTGGCCGACAAGCTCTACGGCCTGCCGCTCTGGGCCCTCTACGGCGGGGCGGCGCTGTTCCTGCTTGGCCAGGTCGCGTTCGCGTGGCGCTGCTACCGGCACATGAAGGTGCAGCGGCTGGTGCTGGCCGGCGTGCTGATCGCCCTGATACCACTGGTGGCCGCCCTGCCGGCGCTGGCCAGCCTCGGGGTGCTCGCCGGGCTGCTGGCCCTGCTCAACGTGGGCGAGTCGATCAAGTTCGCCGCCGACCGGGCGGCGATCCGGCACGGCGGGCACGACGAGGACCCGGAGTTACTCCACGTCGACCGGCCGGCGGATGACCCGTAGGTTGGGTGTTGTGACAGAACTTGGGGACCTTCCACGCACGGTGGGGGAGCTGCGCGCCGCCGGGTACACCCCGCGCGGCGTCAAGGCCGAGATCCGGGCGAACCTGCTGGCCGCGCTGCGCGCGGGCCGCGACCCGTGGCCGGGCATCGTCGGCTTCGGGCATTCGGTGCTGCCCCAGCTGGAGCGGGCGCTGCTGGCCGGGCACGACGTGGTGCTGCTCGGCGAGCGCGGGCAGGGCAAGACCCGGCTGCTGCGCACGCTGACCGGGCTGCTCGACGAGTGGACACCGGTGATCGACGGCGCCGAGCTCGGCGAGCACCCGCTCGACCCGATCACGCCGGAGTCGCTGCGCCGCGCGGCGGAGCTCGGTGACGAGCTGCCGGTGGCCTGGCGGCACCGGTCCGAGCGGTATGCCGAGAAGCTGGCCACGCCGGACACCTCGGTCGGTGACCTGATCGGCGATGTGGACCCGGTCAAGGTGGCCGCCGGGCGCACCCTCGGCGACCCGGAGACCATCCACTTCGGACTGGTGCCGCGCGCGCACCGCGGCATCGTCGCGATCAACGAGCTGCCGGACCTGGCCGAGCGGATCCAGGTGGCGCTGCTCAACGTGATGGAGGAGCGGGACATCCAGGTGCGCGGGTACACCTTGCGGCTCCCGCTGGACGTGCTGCTGGTGGCCACCTCCAACCCGGAGGACTACACCAACCGGGGCCGGATCATCACTCCGCTCAAGGACCGGTTCGGCGCCGAGGTGCGCACGCACTACCCGCTGACCGTGGCGGCCGAGATGGACGTGATCCGGCAGGAGGCCGGGCTGCAGGCCGAGGTGGGCGAGCCGCTGCTGGAGGTGCTGGCCCGGTTCGTGCGCAACCTGCGCGAGTCGGGCGCGGTGGACCAGCGCTCCGGCGTGTCCGCCCGGTTCGCCGTGGCCGCCGCGGAAACCGTTGCGGCGGCGGCACTCCGCCGGTCCGCGCTGACCGGTGAGGAACCGCCGGTGGCCCGTCCGGTCGACCTGGATGCGGTGCCGGCCGTGCTGCGCGGCAAGGTGGAGTTCGAGTCCGGTGAGGAGGGCCGGGAGACCGAGCACCTGGTGCATCTGCTGCGTCGCGCCGTCGCCGAGACCGCCCGCGAGCGGTTCCGCGGCCTGGATCTCAAGCCGCTCATGGACTCCGTGGTGGACGGCAACCTGGTGGCCACCGGCGAGCGGGTGCCCGGCGCGGAGGTGCTCGGCGCGCTGCCGGAGCTGCCGGTGCTGCACGATGTCGCCACGCGCGCCGGCGTCTCGCCGACCGACCCGCCCGGCCGGATCGCCGCGGCGATCGAGCTGGCTCTGGAATCCCTTTACTTGGCAAGAAAACTCGCAAAGGACTCGGACGACGGGATGACGGTGTACGGACCATGAGCGAGTGAACGAGCTTGCGAGCGAACCATGAGTGTTGAGTTTGGACGGTATCGATACGGGCCATGGCATGACGGGCCGGATCCGCTGGCCCCGCCGGTGGATCTGCGCTCGGCGCTGGAGGCGATCGGGCGGGACATCATGGACGGCCGCTCGCCCCGCTCGGCGCTGGACGAGCTGCTGCGCCGGGGAACCGCGGACGTCCGCGGGCTGGACGAGCTGACCAGGAGACTCTGGCAGCGTCGCTCGGAAATCCAGCGCCGCAACAACCTGGACGGCACGCTGGCCGAGGTGCGCCGGCTGCTGGACGAGGCGCTGCGAGCCGAGCGGGCGGCGCTGTTCCCCGACCCGGACGACGATGCCCGGTTCCGCGAGGCACAGCTGGACGCGCTATCGCCGGGCACCGCCGCGGCCGTTCGTGAGCTCGCCGACTACGACTGGCGCTCGCCGGAGGCCAGGGAGTCCTACGAGAAGATCCGCGACCTGCTCGGCGCGGAGCTGATGGAGTCCCGGTTCCAGGGCATGAAGCAGGCGCTCCATGAGGTCCGCCCGGAGGACGTCGAGCGGATCCGGCGGATGATGGCCGACCTCAACGACCTGCTGCTTGCGCACCTGCGCGGCGAGGACACCCGGGCGAAGTTCGCGGAGTTCATGCGCAACCACGGCGAGTTCTTCCCGGAGAACCCGCGCACGGTCGAGGAACTGATCGACGCGCTGGCCGCCAGGGCCGCGGCGGCCCAGCGGATGCTCAACTCGATGTCCGCCGAGCAGCGCGCCGAACTGGCCGAGCTGATGGCCGGCGCGTTCGGCGACCCGCGGGTGCTCGAGCAGGTCGCTACCCTGGACGCGAACCTGCGGGCGCTGCGGCCGGGGGAGGACTGGACCGGCTCGGCCCGGTTCCGCGGCCAGAATCCGTTGGGGTTCGGCGAAGGCGCGCAGGCCATGCAGGACCTGGCCGAGCTGGACGCGCTGGCCGAGCAGCTGAGCCAGTCCTACCCGGGTGCCCGGCTGGAGGACGTCGACATCGAGTCGCTGCAACGGCATCTGGGCGACGAGGCGGGCGTGGACGCGCGCCGGCTGGCCGAGCTGGAGCGCGAGCTGCGCGCCGCCGGGCTGCTGGAGCGGGCCGAGGACGGCTCGCTTCGGTTGTCCCCCAAGGCATTGCGCCGGCTCGGCCAGACCGCGCTCAAGGACGTGATCGGCTCGGTGCGCGGCCGGCGGGGGGACCGGGACACCGCGCATGCCGGGGCGGCCGGCGAACCGACCGGCGCCAGCCGGCCGTGGGAGTTCGGGGACACCGAACCGTGGGACATCTCCCGCACGGTGCGCAATGCCGTGCTGCGCACCGCGTCCGCCGGGTCCGATGCGGACGGTCGGGTCGCGCTCGACGTGATCGACGTCGAGGTGGTCGAGACCGAGCAGCGGTCAAGGGCGGCCGTCGCCCTGTGCGTGGACACCTCCTGGTCGATGGTGCAGGACGGACGCTGGGTGCCGATGAAGCGCACCGCCCTCGCCCTGCACCAGTTGATCACCACCCGGTTCCGCACCGACGCGCTGGCCCTGATCACCTTCGGCCGGCACGCGCGCACCGTCGACCTGGCCGAACTCGTTGGCCTGGAAGGAGTCTGGGAGCAGGGCACCAACCTGCACCACGCCCTGCTGCTGGCCGGCCGGCATCTGCGCCGGCACCCCGACGCCACCCCGGTGGTCCTGGTGGTCACCGACGGCGAACCCACCGCCCACCTGGAACCCGACGGCAACGCCGAGTTCCAGTACCCGCCAGCGCACCGCACCCTGGTCAAGACCGTCGCCGAAGTCGACGCCCTTGCCCGCCTCGGCGCCTCGGTCACGGTGTTCAAACTGGGCGAGGACGCCAGCCTCGCCCGCTTCGTCGACCTGATCGCCCGGCGCGGCGGCGGCCGGGTCGTCGCTCCCACCCTCGACGGCCTCGGCGCCGCGGTGGTCAGCGACTACCTGCACACCCGCCGTACCCGCTGACCGGGTTTCGCGGCTACACCGTCAGCTGGTGATGTCCTTGGTCTGGAACCGGCGCCAGGCGAGCAGGCCGAAGATGGCGGCGTAGACGACCGCCGAGAAGGCACCGCTGGTGAGGTTGGTCCAGTCGGGATCACTGGAGATCAGGTCGGACCAGGCGAGGCCGTAGTGCGTGGGCAGGTAGTTGCGCAGGTTCTCGAGCGCGGTGATCTGGTCGAGGATCTGGGACAGGATCGACACCAGCACCGTGCCGCCGACGGCGCCGAGCGGGGCGTCGGTGGAGACGCTGAGGAACAGGGCCAGGCCGGCCATCCAGGACAGGTGAATGGCCAGGTAGCAGATGGTCAGCACCAGAGCGATCATCGAGTCGCCGAAGGAGATCGCGTCGCCGGTCGGGCTGACCGCCTCGCCCGTGCCGTAGAAGAGCATGCCGACCAGCAGGGCGACCAGCGGAAGCAGGGTGATCGCGGACAGGGCCAGCAGGCCGGAGGTCAGCGTCTTCTGCCGCATCAGCCGGTGCCGCTGGATCGGCATGGCCAGTAGGTACTTCAGGCTGGACCAGGACGCCTCGCTGGCCACGGTGTCGCCGAAGAACAGCGCGACGATCACCGGCAGCAGGAACGATCCGGACGCGAACAGCGTGAACACCACGAAGTTCGGCGCGCTCGCGGTGGCCAGGTCGACGAAACCGCCGGAGCGCCGGGCGCCGTCCGAGGTGCCGAACTCGAACGCCGCCCACAGGATGAACGGCAGCAGCACCAGGAATCCGAACACCAGCTGGGTGCGCCGCCTGCGCAGCTGCCGAGCCAGCTCCACCCGCAGCCGCAGCGTGCGCCCGCTCCGGTAGCCGACCACCGAACCGTCCGGCGCCACCGCCAGATGCTCATGCGACGCGGCCTGCTCCAACTCGTCGATCGCCGCCGGATCGGTGTGCACCTGATGGTCTGTGCTCAATGGTTCGCTCCCGCTCGGACGCTGCTGGCGCCGGCTTCCCTCGTCCGCTGCTCGCCGCTCGTTCCTCGCGGCTGCGCTGCTCCTCAGTCCAGCCGGCGCCGCGTCCTCGCTCCCGCTCACGATGGCTCCTCTCCCACCAGTTGCAGGAAGGCATCCTCGAGTCGTCGCCGCGGACCGACCTGCTCGATCTCGACCCCGGCCCGGACCAGCGCGCCGATCGCCGCGGACCGGGGCAGGCCGTCCAGATCGGCATGGACCACCGGGCCGTCCACGGTCACCGCCTCGACCCCGTCCACCGAGCGCAGCACGTCGGCGGCGGCCTGCGGGTCACCCACCCGGAACGTGGCCTCACCGCCGCCGGCCACGATCACCTCGACCGCTCCGGCCGCGACCAGCTTGCCCCGGTGCATCACCACGACGTGGTCGCAGGTCTGCTCGACCTCGGCCAGCAGGTGGCTGGACACCAGCACGGTGCGGCCGGTGGTGGCGTAGCGGCGCAGCACCTCGCGCATCTGGTGGATCTGCGGCGGATCCAACCCGTTGGTCGGTTCGTCGAGAACCAGCAGATCCGGCAGGCCGAGCATGGCCTGCGCGATGGCCAGCCGCTGCCGCATGCCCTGGCTGTAGGTGCGCACCCGCCGGTGCACCGCGTCGCCGAGCCCGGCGATCTCCAGCGCCTCGTGGAAGTGCGCCGCCTCGGCCGGCCGTCCGGACGCCGCCCAGTACAGCTCCAGGTTCGCCCGGCCGGACAGGTGCGGCAGGAACCCGGGGCCCTCGACGAACGAGCCGATCCGGGACAGCACCGGGGCTCCCGGGTACACCTTGTGCCCGAACACCCGCATGGTGCCGCCGGTCGGGTGCACCAGGCCCATCAGCATCCGCAACGTGGTGGTCTTGCCGGCTCCGTTCGGCCCGAGCAGGCCGAGCACCTGGCCGCGCTCCACCCGGAAGGACAGGTCGTCCACCGCGATCACGCCGCCCGGATACGCCTTGGACAGGTTCTCGATCACCAGCGGAACCCCGGCAAGACCGGCGTCCACGTCGACGGCCCGGCGGCGGCGCAGCGTCCCCCAGATCGCGGCCAGCACACAGATCCCGAACACGACGGCGATGCCGACCAGCGGGCCACCCGGCGGCCCGGTGCCGGACCGGGACCCGCTCACCACCGGCACCGCGAGCTCCGTGCGGTCGTCGGGCAACGAGATCGAGTACGCGGCTGGCAGCGCCGGAGTGGCGTAGGCCTGGTCGGTGGTGGTGACCACCAGCTCCACCCGGTGGTCGGTCTCGACCGGCCGCACGATGCCGGGCAGCGTCACGGTGACCTCGACCGGGGTGCCGTCGGCCGGCATCTCGGGAACCCGCACCGGGGACACCGCCGAACCGGGCAGCAACCGCGACCCGTCCGGCCCGACGTCGTAGAGCTTGGCGAACAGCACCGCCCCGCCGGGCGGCGCCGGCAGCCCCGAGGTGGCCGCCACCCGAAGCCGCACCGTCGAGGCGCCGGCGATCAGCAGTTGCGCGGTGAGCCGCCGGCTGGTGAACCGGGCGGACTGGCCGGGCAGGTCCACCGAGACCCGGTTGGCCAGCCGGGACGAGCTGCCGATCACCGAGCCGAGGCCGGGCATGTTGCTGATCGAGGCCGGGTTGCCACCGGGCGGGTTCACCGCGATCTGGGCCGGGCCGGACAGCAGCAGGGTCCGGCGCTCGGTGGGCGTCGCGCCGGGCAGCCCCGGGTAGCCGCCCGCGGTGACCGTGCGCACCGACGGCGCGCCCTGCGCCCGCAACGCTCCTTGCACGGCGTACTCGAAGCTGGTGCCCGGGTCGGTGCCGATCCCGCGCAGGTGGAAGTCGAACCAGTCGCCCATCTTGTCGCGCAGCTCAGGCCCCGGCCGGCCGCCGTCGTGGCCGCCGGTGTACCAGATGACCTTCACCGGACCACCGGCCGCGCTGATCTGCCGGGCGTTGGCGTCGGCCTGGTCCAGCCCGAACAGCGTGTCCTGCTCGCCCTGCACCAGCAGGGTGGGCTGGGTGATCCGGTTGGTGGCCACCATGGGCGAGACCGACCGCAGCAGGTCGATCACCTGTTGGCTGGCCCGGCCGGTGGTGGCCACCTCGGCATAGGCCAGGCAGATCTCCTGCTGGAACCGCCCGCACGGGTTCCCGGACAGGGCGGCGGCGTCCGGACCGGGGCCGGTCCGCTCGCCGTCCTGCGGCGCCGGGGCGACCGGCTGGTTGCCGGCGACCGCGTTCGGGCTGTCGTCCTCGGTGCCCGGTTCGACCGCGTCGCCCGTGGGGTTGGCCAGCCCGGCCCCGCCCATCCCGGCCGAGAAGAAGATCCCGGCCCAGGACCGCTTGAACACGCCGTTGTCGGCGAAGGCGTTGGCGGCCGGCGTGTTCGGCAGCGGCTCATTGGTGGCCGAGTTGGGCAGCAGGGCCTGGCTCAGGTCGTTGTAGGTGATCACCGGGACCAGCGTGTCCACCCGCCGGTCGAAGCCGGCCAGCAGCAGGGACAGCGCACCGCCGTAGGAGCCGCCGGTGACCCCGACCCTGGGGTCGTCCGGGCCGTCCTTGACCACCTCGGACCGGTCGGCCAACCAGTCCACCAGCTGCCGCGCGTCGGCGACCTCGTAGTCCGGGGAGTTCAACGCGATCTGGCCGCCGGACCGGCCCATTCCGCGCGCCGACCAGGTGAGCACCACGTATCCGCGCTCGGCCAACTCGCGCGCGTCGTCGGCGACGGTCTGCTTGCTGCCGCCGAAGCCGTGCGCGACCATGATCGCCGGCGCCGGCAGCCGGTCCGGTGCCGGGGTGTAGAGGGTGGCGTCGAGCGTCACCGGCTCGTCCCCGGCCGGGCCGTCCACGACATTGATCTGCAGATCCCGGGTATCCACCCTGGGGGCTTCGCCGCCGCTGTTCACCCAGATCAGGGCGGCCGAGCCGAGTACGACGGCGGTCAACGCGATGCCGATCCAGCGAAGCCGCCGGCGGGAGATCCTGGCCACAGGAAGCACGGTATGCGAAGTTTGCTGAGAGTAGCTGAGAGGGTGCTGTGACGAATCCCGTCTGGTGCGTGGGGCGCGGACAAGGGACAATTGGTCTGAGACGTGGAGGGGAGTACTCCTTCGCGGCGGTGTCGTCAGCACGGACTCCTGGTCCCGGCGCCGTCGGTCGGCGGTTTCCGCTGGCGGAAGAGACCTCTGGGTGTCGGCGTACGTCCGCATACCCGGAAGGACCTGGATGAACATCCCCGCGTGGATCTGGATCGCCACCATTGGTGGTCTGCTCCTGCTCCTGGCGATCGACCTGGTCATCGTCGACCGCAAGCCGCACGAGGTGACCATCGGCGAGGCATCCCGGTGGGTGGTGTTCTACGTGGCCTGCGCGGCCCTGTTCGGGCTGGGCATCTGGCTGTTCTCCGGCGGCGTCCACGCCGGTGAGTTCTTCGCCGGCTACATCACCGAGTACTCGTTGTCGGTGGACAACCTGTTCATCTTCCTGGTGATCATGTCGGCGTTCGCGGTGCCGCCGATCCACCAGCACAAGGTGCTGCTGGTGGGCATCCTGCTGGCGCTGATCCTGCGCGGCATCTTCATCGCCATCGGCGCGGCGGTGATCGCCCAGTTCAGCTGGATCTTCTACCTGTTCGGCGTGTTCCTGGTCTACACCGCCTGGAAGCTGTCCCGGTCCGGCATCGGCGGCGACGACGAGGAGTACGAGGAGAACCGGGTCACCCGGTGGGCCAGGAAGATCTTCCCGGTCACCGATGACTACGACGGCTCCAAGGTGTTCACCAAGATCGACGGCAAGCGGTTCGCCACGCCGCTGTTCATCGTGATGGTGGCGATCGGCTCGGCCGACCTGATCTTCGCGGTGGACTCGATCCCGGCCATCTTCGGGCTGACCAAGGAGCCGTTCCTGGTCTTCACCGCCAACGCGTTCGCCCTCATGGGCTTGCGGCAGCTGTACTTCCTGCTCGGCGGCATGCTGCGGCAACTGCACTACCTTGCGGTCGGCCTCGCCGTCATCCTGGGCTTCATCGGGGTCAAGATGGTGCTGGAGGCGCTGCACACCAACTCGCTGCCGTTCATCAACGGCGGCGAACCGGTGCCGGTGCCCACGGTCAACATCGGCATGTCCCTGTCGGTGATCATCGGCGTCCTGGTGATCACCGCCGTGGCCAGCGTCATCCGCGCCCGCCGGATCAATGCCGCCCGCGAGGAGCAGCCCGAGCCCGCGGCGGCCGACAACCCCCGCTGACGCTTTCGGGTCAGGCCGCGGTCAGGACCTCGACCAGATCGAACCGGGCGTGCAGTTCGGTCCAGGTGGCGTGGTGCCAGCCGTCGGTGGAGTGGTAGTGGCCGTCGGCGCCGGCCCGCCAGGTGCGCATCCGGTTGTCGCGGACCACGGGATGGTCGGTGGGGTCGGCGGCGGTGGCGCCGGTGCCGGCGACGAGCCACACACGCGGCCGGTGGATGGTGGTGGCGCCCTTGGTGTTCATCGCTGCCCTCCCTCGTGGTTCCCTTGGGGCATCACGCTATTGGCCGGCGAACCGCACGGACATCAGGGATGCACCCGAACCCGGGGTAGGGGTAACCCTACTTTCACTCAGAGCAGGATGTAGTTCAGCTCGGCGCAGATCCGGGCCAGCGGCAGGTCGAGGCCGGGGTGACTGAGCGGCACCAGCACGTCCGGGTTGGCCGGCAGCGCGCTCGCCGCGGGTGGGTCCCACAGGCAGATCGCCGGGTCGCCGGAGTCCATCGAGGAGCGGTAGAGCAGGCCGTCCAGGTCGGGGTGGGCGGCCCGGATGTTCCTGGCCCAGGCCTGGGTGAGCGCCCGGGGGCCACTGCTGATCTCCTGGGAGGCGCCGGCCCGGGTCGGCCACAGCCCGGCCAGGTCCAGCAGGCGCAGTGGGCGGCTGGGGCGCAGCACCACCAGTTGGGGCCGGCGGGTGGAACGGTCCACGATGGACGTGTTCTGGAAGACCTCGGCGATGCTGGTGCGCGCGGTCAGTCCGAAGTAGACGACGCCGTTGTCGGGGCTGGGCGCCGGGCGGCCGTCCGGCGGGAACGGGTGCGGGTCGAACCGGGCGTGCGGCAGTGGGCCCACCCGGCGGAACGTGTTCCACCGCTGCCGATGCAGCCCGCCCGCGGCGAACACCCGCACCAGCCGGGTGTCGCCGTCCACCACGACGATGTCGTCCTTGGGGCGCAACAGTGCGCGCAGCGCGGCGGGTTCGGGTGGCTGAGGGAGCCGGGCCATGTGCTACGCGGGCGCTCCGAGAGCCGAGGCGAGCCGGGCGACCGGGCCGGGGTCGCCGCCGGCCAGCAGCCACTGCCGGGGGGTGGCCGGCGCTCCGTCCAGCACCAGGTCCGGCTGCGGGGTGGTCATGAACGCCGCGACGACCAGCGCGGGCTGGTCCGGCGGCACCGAACCGAGCACGGTCTCCAGCCCGGGCAGTACGCCGGTCCTGGTGAACTGCCAGGTCGGCAACCGCCAGCCGCCGCGCTCCTTCCAGCCGGCGAGCTTCCGGGAGAGCAGCCGGTGCCGGATCCGGCTGGTGTCGACGCCGACCGTCCGCGCGGCGTCGGCCGCGTTCAGCGCCGAGTCGCGCAGCACCGCGAGGGCGGCCACCGTGCGGGCCCGGTGGTCGGGCTCGCCGGACCCGGCAGGGGAGAGGTCGAGGCCGGCGTCGGTGAGGGCCCGGCGCGACGCCGCGTCGAAGTACGCGGCCGGGTCCGGATCGGCGGGCGTCAGTTGCCGGGCGGCGTCCTCGACGAGAGTCAGGAACTCGTCCGGGTCGACCCGCAGGCCGGCCTTGGCGAGCACGGTCCTCAGCGCGGCGGTCACCCGACCATGGTAACCCGCGTGCGCATTCGTGCGCCCCAGGCCGTCACGGCCAGGCGGTCAGCGCCGTGCCGAGCGGGTCGCCGATGGCCGCGGCGGCACCGCGGCCGGGGTGCCAGCAGCAGCCCACGCTGAACGCGCACACCCGGCCGGTGTCCAGCACCCGCTGGATGGCCGCGGCCACCGCGTCCTGGCCGGGACCGCCGGGCGCCGGGAAGCGCAACCCGGGCAGCTCGGCCGAGTCCACCACGTCCAGGTCGACGTGCAGGTAGATCGGCCCGTCCGGCAGATCCGACGCGGCGAGCCCGGGCACCGTGGCCCGCCGGATCGCCGAGCCGGCAAGGAACTCCGCCTCGGGCGGGTCAAGGTCGCGGGCGTCCACCAGCAGCACCCGGTCCTCCGGCACCGGGCGCAGCCCGAGCCGGTCGGCGACCAGCTCCGGCCGGTAGCCGCAGAGCAGCCGCAGCGCGATGCCGCCGAGATAGCCGGAGGTCGTGGTCTCCAGCGACTGCACGTCGCCGTGCGCGTCGAACCACACCACCGCCGGATCGAGGCCGGCCCGGCGCAGCCCGGTCATCGTGCCGACCGCCGTAGTGCAGTCCCCGGAGACCACCACCGGACGTTCGGTCGCCGCCACGGCGTCGGCCACCGCCTCGAACAGCGTCGCCATGCGGGACCAGACGTCGTCGCCGGTCAGCTCGGCCGTGACCGTTCGGTACGGACCGGGCGGGACGTCGAGCTCCGGCAGGTGATCGTCGAGGTGGTAGGGCACCAGGATGCGATTCGCGGTCGGCACGGGCCGGATCGTAGGTATTCGTCGAATTCGCAAGCAACCCGGTTACCGGGGGGCTCCGTCCTGGGGGCATGAAACGGGACTTGTCGCTGGGACTGCGGATCGGCGCGCCGGTGGTGGCGGTGGGGGCACTGGTTTCCGGCCTGGTGCTGTGGGGTTCGGCCGGGCCGGGGGAAAACGGGACGACCGGCGACCATGCGATCGTCGGCGCCGAGGGGATCAGCCTGGTCGCGTTCGACGACTGCGATGCCGCGCTCGGCGAGCTGCGCCGGCGGGTGTTGCCGCTGGTGGGGCCGTACGGGCTTGGCGGCGGCGGTATGGCCGTCGAGGACGGTGCCGGTGCCGCTCCGCCGCAGGCACCGGCCGCCGGACCGGCGGCGCCACGGCCGGCGGAGGGCCGGGCGGCCGCCGAACCCGGGTTCGCCGAGGATTCGCAGAAGAAGGAGCAGGAGCACTCGACCACGAACACGCACGAGGCCGGCGTCGACGAGCCCGACCTGGTGAAGACCGACGGGCGGCGGCTGATCACGATCGCGGACGGCCGGCTGCGGGTGGTCGACGTGGCGTCCCGGGCGGTGACCGTGCTGCTCGATCTGCCCGGCGGCCCGGCCACCCAGCTGCTGATCAGCGGAGACCGCGCGCTGGTGCTGGTCGGTCCGGCCGGGGATACGGTGCCGGGGCGGGGAAAGCCCGCGCCGGGTGGGGGAACCCGGTCCGAACTGGTGCTGGTCGACCTGACCGGCACCGGAAAGGTGCTCGGCACGCTGGCCGTCGAGGGCGGTTACCTGGACGCGCGACAGGTCGGCTCGGTGGCCAGGGTGGTGCTGCGCTCGGAGCCGCGGCTGGAGTTCGTCTACCCGGACGGCGCCCGGTCGGAGCGGGAAGCCTTGCGCCGCAACCGGGACATCGTCGAGAACGCGCCGATCGAGGACTGGCTGCCGCGCTATGACCTGGACAGTGGCGGAAAGCGCGAGTCGGGGACGCTGGTGGAGTGTGCGGCGGTGAGCCATCCGGCCAGCTTCTCCGGAACGGCGATGCTGACCGTGCTCACCATCGACCTGGCCGGTCAGCTCGGCACCGGCGACCCGGTGTCCATTGTGGCCGATGGGGATACGGTGTACGGCACCGGAAGCAACCTCTACGTCGCAGACGACCACCAGACCCGGGTGTCGTTCGGCGGGGTGCTGCCGCGGCCTTCGTTCGCTCCTTCCGGGGAGCAACGCACCGAGGTGTACCAGTTCGACATATCCGGCCCGGGCCGGCCGGTCTACGTGGCTTCCGGCGGGGTGAACGGCCTGCTGCTCAACCAGTACTCGCTGTCCGAGCACGCCGGCCATCTGCGGATAGCCACCACGACCGGGGAGGACACCGGGCGGACCGAGAGCATGGTCACCGTGCTCGCGCGCCGCGGCGACGAGCTGGTTCCGGTCGGCCGGGTCGGTGGACTCGGTGTGGGAGAACGGATCTACTCGGTGCGGTTCATCGGCCCGGTCGGCTACGTGGTCACCTTCCGGCAGACCGATCCACTGTACACAGTGGACTTATCGGATCCGGCGCGGCCGCGGGTGACCGGCGAGCTGAAGATCACCGGCTACTCGGCGTACCTGCACGCGGCCGGCGCCGGCCGGTTGCTCGGCGTCGGGCAGGAGGCCACCGAGACCGGCCGCCGGCTGGGCACCCAGGTGTCGCTGTTCGACACCGCGAACCTGAGCAGTGCCCGCCGGCTGGCGCAGTACCAACTGCCGGGCGGAACGTCCGAGGTGGAGTTCGATCCGCACGCCTTCCTGTACTGGCCGGAAAAGGGGCTGGTGGTGCTGCCGGTGATCAATGTCCGGGACCGCACCGAGAAGGCGGGGATGGGTGGAGCGTTGGTGCTCCGGCTGGCCGGCGATGCGTTCACCGAGCTCGGGATGATCACGCACCCAGTGGAACCGGGCCGGTACCCGGACCCCGGCGTGCGTCGCGCCCTGGTGATCGGCGACGAGCTGTGGACGGTGTCCGGGTCCGGAGTTCTGGTCAGCGACCTCGACCGGCTCGCTCAGCGGGCGTGGATTCCGTTCCGCTGAGCGGATTTGGGATCAGTGGCCGACGTCGATGACCACCCGGTTGGGTCCGGTGAGGGTGGACACCCGGACCCAGGTCTGGTTCCGCAGGCCGAGTCCGATCCCCAGGGTGGCCTCGAAGTCGCCGGTGGTCGCGACCGCCATGACGTTGCTGAGGTTGCGGGTGCGGAACTTCCGCGGCCCGGGGTAGGTGGGGTTGCCCGCCTGATCGTGCATGGTGGCGCCGATGACGGTCACCCAGACGAAGCGCTCGCCGGTGAGCCAGACGATGTCGCCGGTCGGATCCTCGGTCAACTCGTCGGTGAAGCCCCAGACGACGTCCTGCACCTGACCGGTCATGTCCAGAACGATCCGGTCGAAGCCGGAGTTCAGCCCGGTGCGGATGTTGGTCATCGACGGGGTGGTCGGTTGAGCGGCCGATGACGCCGGGGCACCGGCGACGATCGTGCCCAACACCACGATCGCGATCGCGGTGAGCGCGGTCATCCCGCGTCTGAATACGGTGGTCATCTGCTGGACCTCCTGCCGGGAGAATGGATTGTCGAGTTCCCAGCGCTGGGTTACTTATTAAGACGCACCTGTACCAAGAAGGTTGCCTCAGTAGGCTCGAACCATGGCGGCGCGGGACGCGGAGGTGGCGGGCGCACAACCGGGCAACGATCCCCGCCGCTGGCGGGCTTTCCTGGTGACCCAGGCCGGCGGCTTCATGGTGCTGCTCGACGTCACCATCGTCACGGTGGCGGTGCCGTCCATCCAAAGTGGACTCGATGCGTCCGCGAGCGGCGTGCAGTGGGTGGTGTCCGGATACCCGTTGATGTTCGGCCTCGCGCTGGTCGCCGGCGGCCGGCTGGGCGACGCGTTCGGCCGGCGCCGGATGTATCTGATCGCACTCACCGGCTTCGTGGTGACCAGTGCGGCGGCCGGGGCTGCCCCGTCGCTGACCCTGCTGGTGGTGGCCCGGCTGCTGCAGGGCGTGGCCGGCGGGTTCATCACGCCGCAGAACCTCGGGCTGATCCAGGACATGTTCCGCGGTGCGGAGCGCAGCCGGGCGTTCGGCATGCTCGGCGCGACGCTGAGTGTGTCGACCGCGGTGGGCCCGGTGGTCGGTGGGTTGCTGATCGGCGGGTTCGGCGAGCCGGACGGCTGGCGCTGGGTGTTCCTGGTCAACGTGCCACTCGGCGTGCTCGCCCTGATCCTGGCCGCCCGGCTGGTGCCGCGTATCGAGCGGGGGTCCGGTGCCACGGAGATCGACGTGGCCGGGATCGTGCTGCTCGGGCTGGCCGTGCTCGGCGTGCTGCTGCCGGTCGTGCAGTCGGAGGACGGCGGGCTTTCCCGGCTGTGGTGGATGTTCCCGGTGGCCGGGGTGTTCCTGCTTGCGTTCGTGCGGTGGCAGCGGCGGCGGATGGCCACCGGGCGGGCGCCGGTGGTCGATCTTCGGCTGTTCACCGAGGTTGTCGGCTACCGGGCCGGATCGGTGCTCGGGGCGGTGTACTTCGCCGGGTTCAGCGGGGTGTGGCTGGTCTTCGCGCTGTACTTCCAGGTGACGGTCGGCCTCTCGGCGCTGGTGACCGGACTGGTGTTGACCCCGTACGCGCTCGGCGGGGTGTCCGCCGCGCTGGCCGGGCGGGTGCTGCACCGGTGGGGGCGGTGGGTGACGGTCGCCGGGCTGAGCCTGGTCACGGTGGGCTTCGCGGCGGTCGCGCTGATCGGCGTGGTGCTGCCGGCGGACCAGGTGGCCGGCTGGGTGCTGTTCCCGTTGCTGCTGGCCGGAATCGGCGGTGGTGCGGTGATCGCGCCGAACACGGCGCTGACCATGACCGAGGTGCCGGCACGAATGGCCGGGGTGTCCGCCGGGTTGTTGCAGACCGGCCAGCGGATCGGCGCCGCGCTGGGCACGGCATTGCTGGCCGCGGTGTTCCACGCCGCCGGGATGCCCGCGTCGGTCCTCTGCGCGGTGGGGTTGGTGCTGGTGGCGCTGGCGCTGGCGATCCGGGAGCTATGCGTCTCACCGCGACGCGACATTCTCAGTTGGAAAGTTTCCGCTTGAAGTCTTTGCTATCTGGTTAGTTACTACTACGCTGCCGGATCGTCATCCCCGAGTATCCCCTGCACACCCGGGAGGTAACCAACCTATGAGGACTGCTCTGTTGCGGTCGCTCGTCGCGCTGACGATCGCCGCCCTCGCCATGGTCATGGCCACGGTGACGGCCCAGGCGTCGGTGCACGACAAGGAGATCGATCCGGTCTTCGACACCAACGCTCCCGGCTTCACCGTGCTGGTCACCAAGCTGACCCACGCACAGGCGACGTCCCGGCTGCGCTCGTCGGGGATCACCTGGTCGTCCAGCGGCGGCTGCAGCAATCGCAACAACTCCACCTGCACTTCGTTCGAGCAGGTGAACCTGGCGACCATCCAGGGTGCCCAGACCCTGAGGTCGGCCAGCGGGTGCGCGCTGAACGTCACCGGTGGCACCGAGACCGGGCACGCCAGCGGCACCTACAGCCACTGGAACGGCTACAAGCTCGACTACAGCCTGAGCAACTGCATCGGCAACTACATCAGGAACAATTTCACCTCGATCGGCGGCAACAAGTGGCGGTCGGGCTCCGGGAACATCTACTTCCTGGAGAGCAACCACTGGGACGTGACGTACTACAACTGCGGCGGCTGCTGATCAACCTTGCCACCGGATCGGGAGGCTCTTGATCCCGTTCTGGAAGTTCGACCGCAGCCGCACCGGTTCACCGCCGGGCTCGACCTCCCCAAGCAGGTCGAGCACGGCGGCGAACATCGCCCGCAGCTGCACCCGGGCCAGGTGCGCGCCGAGGCAGAAGTGTGGGCCGTGCCCGAAGCTGAGGTGGTCGTTGGGCGACCGGGTGATCCGGAACGTGTCCGGTTCACCGAACACCGCCGGATCCCGGTTGGCCGCGGAGAACCAGACCACCACCTTGTCCCCGGCCCGAATCCGGGTCCCGGCCAGCTCGGTGTCCTCGGTCGCGGTCCGCCGGAAGTGCATCACCGGCGTCCACCAGCGCAGCATCTCCTCGACCGCGCCGGGCAGCAGCGAGCGGTCCGCCCGCAGCGCGGCCTGGGCCTGCGGGTTCGCGGCCAGGGCCAGCATCCCGCCGGGTAGGCCGTTGCGCAGGGTTTCGTTGCCCGCCACCGAGAACAGCCAGAACAGATTCTCGAACTCGGCGATGCCGACCCGACCGCCGTCGGAGTCCACGTGCCGCATCAGGTTGCTCATCACATCCTCGCCGGGCCGGCGCCGCTTGTACTCGCCCAGTTCGGCGGCATAGGCGTACAGGTCCGGCATCCCCTCCCGGGTGCGCGGGTCCGGCATCCGCCCGGCGGCGTCCGGGACCGGGCGCAGCGCGATCGCCCGCCGGGCCATGTCCGTGGACCCGGTCGCGTCGGCCCGGGCGCTCACCGCGTACTCCGGGTCCTGGTAGCCGATCACCCGGTTGCTCCAGTCGAACATCAGCCACCGGTCCGCCGCGGGCACGCCGAACACCTCGGCCAGCGTGAGCAGTGGCAGATCCGCGGCGACCTCCTTGGCGAAGTCGCACTCGCCCCGATCGGCGACGGCGGCCACCAGATCCCGGGCCCACCCCTCGATCCGCCGCTCCAGCCGGGCGACGGCGCGCGGGGTGAACGCCTGGGTCAGCAGGCCACGCAGCCGGGAGTGCTCGGGCGGATCCAGGTTGAGCATCATCCGGCGCACATAGGCCAGCGCCGCCGAACCGGCCGGGTCGCGGATCTGGGTGGCCCCGAGCTGCGAGGAGAACACCCGGGGATGGCGCAGCACGTGCCGCACGTCCGCGTGCCGCAGTACCGCCCAGAAGCCCGGCCCGGCCGGCCAGGAGTCCACCGCCGGCTCCTCCACCCACACCACCGGCGCACGGCTCCGTAACCGCGCCAACGCCTCGTACGGCACGCCCCGCAGGTAGGTGTCCGGGTCGACGATCGTCTCGGCGTCGCTGCCCACGGTAGGGAATGATCCCACCCGTGAGCGAGAGTGAGCCGTTGCTTCTGCTGCTGCACGGGTTGGGGGCGAACAGCAAGGTCTGGGACGGGCTGGTGAAGCTGCTGCCCGAGCGGTGGCCGGGTCCGTGGCTGGCCCACGACCTGCCCGGCCACGGTTTTTCCGGACCGCTGAAGCGCTACTCCTTCGGTGGCCTGGCCGCCGAGGTGGCCGAGGACCTGCCGCGCGGTCGGCGGGTGGCCGTGCTCGGCCACTCGCTGGGTGGAGCCGTGGGGTTGGCCCTTGCCAGCGGTTGGTTCGGCGTGCAGGTGTCGGCGGTGTGCGGCCTGGGCATCAAGGTGCGCTGGTCGGCCGAGGAACTGGCCAAGGCGGCGGAGCTCGCCACCCGGCCCAACCGGGTGTTCGACACCCGCGCCGAGGCCGCCGAGCGGGCGCTGCGAGTGGCCGGCCTGACCGGGCTGGTGGCACCGGACGCGCCGCTGGTGGACCGCGCGATCCGCGAGGCGGACGGCGGCTGGCGGCTCACCCTGGACCCGGCCGCGTTCGCCGTCGGTGCCCCGGACATGCCCGGCCTGCTGGCCGCCAGCCGGGCCGAGGTGCTGCTCGCCGCCGGCGAGCACGACCCGATGTCCCCCGGGGCGCACCTGGCCAAGCTGCGGCCAGACTCGGTCCTGCTGCCCGGCCTCGGCCACAACGCCCACGTCGAGGACCCCGCCGCGCTGCTGCCCGTGCTGGATCGGCTCCATGGCTGAGCCGAACGGTCAGCTGCACGTCTGCTTCGTGTGCTCCGGCAACATCTGCCGCTCGCCGATGGCCGCGTTGGTGTTCGAGGAGCATCTGCGCCGAGCCGGGCTGGCCGATCGGGTTCGGGTGACCAGCGCCGGGATCGGGGCGTGGCACGTCGGCGAGCCGGCCGACCCGCGCGCGGCGCGCACCCTGTCCGGCGGCGGCTACCCCACCCACCACGTGGCCGCGCAGGTGGATGACCGGCACCTGGCGGCCGACCTGCTGCTGGCCATGGACAGCGGCCACGAGTACCGGCTGCGCGGCCTGCTTGACGGCCAGGACGCCGACCGAGTCCGGATGTTCCGCTCGTTCGACCCGGACGCCGGCCGCGATCTCGACGTCCCGGACCCCTACTACGGCGGTCGGCAGGGCTTCACCGAGGTGCTCACCATGATCGAGGCGGCGGTGCCCGGCCTGCTCGACTGGGTCCGCCGCAACCTGCCGTCGTGAGCGAGGTCGGGACGACCGTCACCCGGCTGACCGGCCGCTCCGCGCGCGCCGTGCACGCGATCAGCGGCTCGGTGTTCGCCGTCGAGCTGTCCGACGGCACCGCCGCCGTGGCCAAACGGCACCCCGAGCCGAGCGCCGCGCTGGCCGAGGCGGCCTCGCTGCGCTGGCTGGCCGAGGGACCGGTGCGGGTGCCCGGGGTGCTCGGCTCGGGTGCTGGCTGGCTGGTCATGGACCGGGTGCCGGCCGGCCGGGCCGGCCGTGCCGCCGCCGAGGCGTTCGGCCGTGGGCTGGCCGGCCTGCACGCGACCGGAGCCGGCGCGTTCGGCGTCGCACCTCCGGGCGGCCCGGCCGACGCCTGGATCGGGGCCGCGCCGATGCGCAACGAGCCGGGCCCGGCCTGGCCGGCCTGGTACGCCGAGCACCGCATCCGGCCCTACCTGCGCCCGGCGGCGGACGCCGGGCTGCTCGACGCCGCGATCTTCGACCGGGTGTGCGCGCGGATCGAGGACCTCGCCGGCCCGTCGGAGCCCCCGGCCCGGCTGCACGGCGACCTGTGGTCGGGCAACGTGCTGTGGGCGGACGCCGAGGTGTGGCTGATCGACCCGGCCGCGCACGGCGGCCACCGGGAGACCGACCTGGCGATGCTCGCCCTGTTCGGCTGCCCGCACCTGGACCGGATCCTGGCCGCCTACGACGAGCACGCGCCACTCGCCCCGGGCTGGCCGGCCCGGGTGCCGCTGCACCAGCTGTTTCCGCTGCTCGTGCACACCGTGCTGTTCGGCGGGGGCTACGCCGGGCAGGCCGTCGCCGCCGCGCGAGCCGCGCTGGCCGGTTAGCTCACCCCGAGCAGGTCCACCACGAAGATCAGGGTCTCGCCGGGCTTGATCACGCCGCCGGCGCCGCGATCGCCGTAGGCCAGGTGCGGCGGAATGGTCAGCTTGCGCCGGCCGCCGACCTTCATGCCGGCCACGCCCTGATCCCAGCCGGCGATCACCCGGCCACCGCCGAGCGGGAACCGGAACGGCTCGCCTCGGTTCCACGATGCGTCGAACTCCTTGCCGGAGTCGTGCGTGACGCCGACGTAGTGCACCGTGACGGTCTGGCCGGCCCGGGCCTCCTGACCCTCTCCGACGGTGATGTCCTCCACCACGAGGTCGGTCGGGGGCGCGCCCTCGCCGGGAGGGACGGTGGGCTTATCGCGTGCCATTCGGTCTCCTGTCGGTTGCGGCCCGGTGAGCCCACAGTAGCCGTCGCTGCCTTCCCGGTGATGGCAGGCTCAAGCCCCGTTGGTTTGGACCTTAGGGGTATAGAAATTCCGGTCTTCGCCACTCACAATCTGGCCATGCCGCCTTGTCCGGTTTGAACGAGCTGGCCCGGCGGCCGGTCGGAGAAGAGGTGATGAACCATGTTGAGCAGCGTGCCGTTCGTGGACCAGGTGTGGGATTCGTTCGACGGTTGGCTCAAGGGTGTTCTGATCGTCGCCGTGTCGCTGGTCCTGCTGGCCAAGAGCGCCAAATACGTCAACCAGGACGAGTTGGGCCTGCGTCACCTGCGTGGCCGGGTCCGGCGCAACGCGCAGCCCATCAAGCCCGGTTGGGCGTTCCACGTCCCGTTCGTCGGCGGAGTCCTCAAGCGGTCGGCCCTGCCGCAAACCTGGCAACTCAACGTCGCGGTTCCCAGGGAGGAGCGGACCTGGGACACGCACTGGTCGATCACCTTCAAGATCAACCCCGACCTGCTCTACCTGTCCTGGTACGGGCACCAGGATCCGGACGAGTACCTGCGCACGGTGTGCACCTCACTGCTGTGGCACACCCTCAAGACCGCGGATGTAACCCCAGCCGAACTCGACCACGCCGAGGTCGAGCGGCGCGTGCTGGAACCGGCCGGACCGGCGCTCGAGCTGATCGGCGTCACCCTGCTCGAGCTGCGGCATCGCTGGACGGCGGAGACCACGGCCTCGCAGCTCGGCAGTGCGATCCGGTCGGCGGCGCCCAACTCCGGCGTGCAGGTCGCCTCGATCGCCGCGCTGAACGGCAACGGCAACGGCAACGGTCACGTGCTGGAGGAGGCAGCACCCTGACCGGGCGCCCGGCGGGGCTGCACCCAGGCCCGCCGGGCAGCGGCGCGCCGCGCCGCGCGAATGCCTCCCGGTCCCCCACCGATCAGTAAGCAGCGGCCGGGGTGCGGTACTCCCGCACCCCGGCCGTCCAATTGCTGTTTCGGTATTCGCCGTAGCTTGTCGGTCAGCTCAGCTGATGCGCCACTGCTGGTTGAACTGATTGTGACAGGGCCACTGAATGATCCGCGCACCGTTCGAATTGCTCGCGCCGGCTACGTCGACGCACTTGCCACTATGCCGGGCGACCAGCCTGGTCTGTCCGTCCGACGTGTCCCGCCGCACCCATTGCTGGTTCAGGCCGCCGTGACACGGCCATTGGATGATGGCGGCACCGTTCGCCGTGCTTCCGCCGCTCACATCGAGGCAGTGTCCGCTGTGCCGGGCGACGATCAGGGCCCCTCCGCCACCGAGCGGCAGCACCAGGAAGTGCTGGTTGGCCCCACCGTGGCACTCCCACTGGATCAGGTTCGCTCCGTTGTTGGTACTTCCGCCGCTCACGTCGAGACACTTTCCGCTGTGCCGTGCCTTTGCCGTCACGAACATCGGAGCCGGAGCCGCGGACGCCGTTCCCGAACCGACGAGTAGGGTCGTGGCGACCAGCGCCATTGACAGAATTGGGCCGGCGAATCGTCTTAGTTTCATGGATCTTCTCCTCCTCGGGTCACGATTTACCTGCGCCCTCTTTCGGGCCGGCCCAATCGTGGTGGGGGAGGCTGACATCGACAACTTGAGTGACCGGATAGAGTTACCCCGATTGTTTAGTTTCGACTGCGCGTGGCGCGGGTAACGGCCACCCCGCCCAACACGATGGTGGCGATCAGCAGCAGCCCGGTCTCGGTCCACTGGAACCGCCAGTACCGGTCCGCCGGGTGGTAGCGGATGACCTGCTCGGCGTCCGATGAGGTGGACTCGATGTCGAGCAGGAACCAGTCGCTCGGAAACATCTCGCCGGTGCTCGGGGCCACTTCGACGACCGCCCGCTCGGCCGGCGCGTAGTGACCCCGGACGTTGTAGAAGAACATGGCGAGGATGATCGTCAGCAGCACGGCGACGGTGACCGCGATCGCCGGCATGATCCGCCGGCACACCGCGCCCGCGGCCACCCCCGTCATGAACGCGAACAGCCACCAGGCGGCCGGCACTACCCCGGTCAGCACGAACAGGCCGGGGTTGCCGAACCGGTCGGCCATCGACAACCCCCGGTAGACCGACAGCCAGGCGCCGACCATCGCCCCCAGCGCCAGGCCGGCGAGTGCCACCAAGGCGCCGAGCAGGCCGAGCTTGACCGCGAGCCAGCGGCGCAGCGACACCGACTGGGTCCAGGCGAGCCGGTGCGTGCCGCGTTCGAACTCCCGGCCGAGCACCGGCGTGCCCCAGAACAGCCCGATCAACGCGGGCGCCAGGGCCATCCAGCCGATCACGTTGTACACGGCGGCGAAGTGGTCACCGCGGACCAGGTTCGGCCGGCCGGTCGCGAGGCCGTCCGCCGTGAGCCCGTTGATCAGGAGGAAGACCCCGAGGGCCGTCAGCAGTCCGGCCGTGACCAGGATCTGGGACCGGTGCTGTCGCCAGGTGAGCCACCACATGTCGAGAACTCCTCGGTCAGGCACCGGTCAGCGCGGGGCGGGGGAGGGCCGCGGCCTCCGGGCGGCGCAGGTAGGCGAGCACCAGCTCTTCCAGGCTCGCCGGACGGTTGCTCCATCTGTGATCGAGTATCGGCGCGGATCCGTTGCGCACCAACAGGTTCGCCTGCCGGTCGGTCCGGCTGTCCTCGATCAACGCGACGTCGGCGGGCAGCCGGTCGGCCAGCTCCACCGGACCGGTCAGCACCCGGTGGGAGGTCAGCAGGTCCTCCAGATCGCCGCTGACCTGCACTCGGCCGCGGTTGAGCACGACCAGCCAGTCGCAGGTGTTCTCCAGGTCCGCCACGATGTGCGAGGACAGCACGACGGTCAGCCCGACCTCGGCGACCGCGGCCATCAGGGAGCGCATGAGGTCGTGCCGGGCCAACGGGTCCAGGTTGGACAGTGGCTCGTCGAGCAGCAGCAGGTCGGGTCGTTTCCCGAGGGCGACGGTCAGCGCGACCTGTGCCTGCTGTCCGCCGGACAGCTTGCCCACCTTGCGGTTCAGCGGAATGTCCAGTGCCGCAAGGCGTTCCTCGGCCAGGCCGGGGTCCCACCGCGGGTTCAGGTGCCGGCCGAAGCGCAGCATGTCGGCGACGGTGAACCCGTCGAACAGCGGCCGGTCCTGGGCCACGAACGCCACCCGGGCCAGCGTCGCGGGCCGTCCTGGTGGCTGGCCGAACACCCGCAGCTGCCCCTCGGTCGGGGTGAGCAGGCCGGTCAACAGGTTGAGCAGGGTGGACTTTCCGGCGCCGTTCGGGCCGACCAGCGCGACGACCCGGCCGGCCGGGACGGCAAGCGAGCAGCCGCGCAACGCCCACAGGCGCCGGTATCGTTTGCCCAGCCCGGTGGCGGTGAGCACGGTCGGCTCATCCGTCATGCGATCCCCTCCCGAAACGACTCGAGCAGCACCGAGGCGAACAACGCCTCCATGTCCTCCTGGTCCAGCCCGGCGGTGCGGGCGTCACGGACCCAGCCGGCCAGGTCCCGGCGCAGCCGGGTGTGGTCCGGCAGGGACGCGCCGCCGAGCGTCTGCCGCACGAACGTGCCCAGCCCCGGCTGCGCGGCGACCAGCCCCTCCCGTTCCAGCTCGCGGTAGGCCTTGAGCACCGTGTTGGGGTTGATCGCGAGCTGGGCGACGACCTCCTTGGCCGTGGGTAACCGATCGCCGGGCAGCAGCGCACCGAGCCGCAGCGCGTGCCGGACCTGGTGCACGAGCTGCAGGTACGTCGCGACCCCGGAACCTCGGTCGAGGCGGAACTCGATCACGGCAGCACCCTTTCACTAATGAAGTAGTGAAATAGTGCATGAGCCGGCCGAGGCTGTCAAATACAGTGAGACCGGTGGACGCGACGGTGGCCGGGCTGGCGGCGGATCCGCACCCGGTGCTGGCCCGGCTGCGAGCCGGCGGGCCGGTGTCCTGGGTGCCGGCGCTGAACGCGTGGCTGGTCACCCGGTACGACCTCGCCGTCCGGGTGATGCGTGATCCGGCGACGTTCACGGTCGACGATCCCCGGTTCTCCACCGCGCGGGTCGTCGGGCCCAGCATGCTCTCGCTCGACGGCCCCGAACACGCCCGGCACCGCGAGCCGTTCGGCGCGCCGTTTCGGCGGCCGGCCGTGCGCGCCCGGTTCACCGGGTTCATCGAGTCCGAAGTGGACCGTCTGGTCGGCGCGATCCGACCGGCCGGCACCGCCGAGCTGCGCGCCGAGGTGGCCGGCCCGCTCGCGGTCGCCGTGCTGGCCGAGGCCCTCGGACTGTCCGATGTGGATGTTTCGACGGTGCGTTCCTGGTACGCCGCGCTCGTCGTCGCCGTCTCGGAGGTCACCGCCGGCCACGCCATTCCGGCACCGGCCCACGCCGCCGTCGACGCGCTGCGCCGCGCGGTGCAACGCACCCTGGCCGCTTCCGGGCCATCCCTGCTCGCCGAGGCCGCCGACCGCCTGCGGCCGGCGGAGATCGTGTCCAACGCGGCCGTCCTGCTGTTCGGCGGCATCGATACCACCGAAGGCATGATCACCAACGCGGTGCTGCACCTGCTCACCCACCCCGAGGCGCGCGCCGCGGTGACCGCCGACCCGGCACTGCTGCCCAATGCGGTCGAGGAATCCCTTCGCCTCGAGCCCGCCGCCGCGGTCGTCGACCGCTACGCCACCCGCGACATCGCCATGGCCGGCGCGCGGATCCGTCGCGGCGATCTGGTCACCGTCTCCCTCGCCGCCGCCAACCGCGACCCCGCCGTCTTCCCCGACCCGGACCGGTTCGATCTGCACCGCCCCAACGCCCGCGCCCATCTCGCCTTCGCCAAGGGCCCGCATTTCTGCCCCGGCGCACAGCTCGCCCGCACCGAAACCCTGTGCACGGCCCGGGTTCTGCTCACCCTGCCCGCACTGCACCTGCCCGACCCACCCACACCCCATGGCCTGGTCTTCCGCAAACCCCGTGCGCTGCATGCCCGGTGGACCCGCTGAAGGTCATCTGGCCGCCACCCGGTAGCGGCCAGGAGCCTGGCCTGTGCTGCGCTTGAATGCTCGCGCGAAGGCGAACTCCGAGTCGTAGCCGACCTTTCGGGCCACTTCGCGCAGCGGTGCCTGGTGATCGCGCAGCAGTCGGGCCGCGACGGCCATCCGCCAGGTGGTCACGTAGCTCATCGGCGGCTGGCCGGTCAGTGTGGTGAAGCGGCGGCTGAACGTGGCGCGGGGAACGGCCACCGCGCGGGCCAGCGCGGCCACCGTCCAGGGGTGCGCCGGGTCGGCGTGGATCAGGGCGAGTGCGCCGCCGACCGTGGGGTCATAGAGCGCGCGCACCCAACCGTCGTGGTCGCGCCGCTCGGTGAGCCAGGCCCGCAGCAGGTAGACGAACAACAGGTCGGCAAGTGCCGCGATGACGGCCGGTGCGCCGGGATCGGTGCGGTCGATCTCGGCTCGTAGCAGGTCGATCGCCGCGGCCAGGCCGGTACCGGCGGCCTGACCGGAGTCGATGTGCACGACCGGCGGGAGCAACGCGGCGAGCGGGTGCCGGCGGGCATCGAGCACGAACCCGCCACACAGCAACGTGGTCACCGGGCCGTCACCGTCGATCACCAGCTCCGGCGGCGGGACGACCTGTCCGGGCTGGCCGCCGATCAGCTCCGCGACGTCGCGCGCCGGGCGGCCGGGCAGGTCCACGAGCGCGTGCCCGTTCCCGGACGGCACCAGAACGACATCACCCTCGTTGAGCCGCAGCGGTTCGCCGCCATCCGGCACCAGCCAGCATTTGCCGGCGCCGACGACGTGAAAGCTGGCGATCGTTCCGGCCGGGATGGCGACGCCCCAGGGCGCGTGGAACCGGTTGCGGCAGTACACCATGCTGCCGTGCCGGATCGCTGCGACGACATCGGCCACGATGTCGGCCACCACGTCGGTCACGGCTCCACCGTACCCAGCTTGAGCTGATCGGGTATGTGATGGCGTTGAACAGTCATGGATACGCTCACCCCGCCGCCGTACGTTCGATGTCCTCGAACCGAAACCACGGAGGCAGATGTGGGCTCCACCATCCTGGTGACCGGCGCGACCGGGAAGACCGGCCGGCGCCTGATCCCGTTGCTCGTCGAACGCGGCGCCACCGTCCGCGCGGCCAGTCGCACCGCCGGCCCGGCCGGTGCCGGTGTCGAACCCGTTCCGTTCGACTGGCTCGACCAGCGCACCCATCAGGTCGCCCTGGCCGGCGTGGACGCGGTCTACCTGGTGAGCGCCCATCTCTCCGGCCACACCGCCGATCCGAGCGGGGCGGTCGGTGCGTTTCTCGCGGGCATCGGCCCGGACGTTCGCCGTCTCGTGCTGCTCTCGTCGTTCGGCGTGGATCAGGCGCCGCCGGACGATCCCTTGCGGCGCACGGAACTTCTCGTCGAGGCCGCCCGGGTGCCGGCCACCATCCTGCGGCCTACCGCGTTCATGCAGAACTTCTCGGAGAGCCACTGGGCCGGGTTGCACGCGAGCATCCGGGACCACGGTCGGATCGCCATGCCAGGCGGCACCGCGCGGGTGAGCTACGTGTCCACTCAGGACATTGCCGCCGTCGCCGCCCACGCGTTGACCGAGGACGGACACGACGGCCGGGCCTACGCGCTGACCGGGCCGGAGCCGCTCACCCTCACCGAGGTGGCGCAACACATCTCCGCCGCCACCGCCCGCCAGGTGACCTACGTCGAAACCGGCCCGGGCCCCCTGCGCGACAACCTGGTCGCCGCCGGAGCATCGGAGCACTTCGCCGACTACGCCACCCAACTCTTCCTCAGTGCCGTCACCACCAACGCCATGGCCACGGTCACCGGCGACATCACAACCGTCACCGGCCGCCCGGCAACCACCTTCGCCCACTACGCCGCGGCTGCCGCCCCCGCCTGGCGCCAGTGACCGTCTCCGGCAGCGCCGACCAAAGCGAATCACAGTGCCGGTGACGGCACGCGCCGCTCCCGATACTCGTGCGGGAAATCCCTGACCTTGGCCACCAGACCGTCCAGGTACCGGTCGTCATGCCGGCACCGGTTACCCTCCGCCCCGCTGAGGGCGATCGTGACGACATACAGCCCAACCGATCCACACACCACCGAAAGCAGAAACCCGGTCGGAGACTCGTACAGGATGTAGTCCCAGAGCCTGCGCCTGACCTCGCGGACCGTCACCCGCCACTCCTACCAGCCGCGGTCGCGCCATTCGCTGACCTTCGGTCGCTCCTCGCCCAGCGTCGAGTCGTCCCCATGGCCCGGGTAGAACCAGGTGTCGTCCGGAAGTTCGTTGAACAGGCGGGATTCCACGTCGTCCACGAGCGAGGCGAAGTTCTCCGGTGACGTCGTTTTTCCTACGCCGCCCGGGAACAGCGTATCGCATTGAAGGTGAAGAAGCGATAGCCTCGAACCGTGACGGAGAAGGTCGCGGTCTACGCGCGGATCTCGGAGGATGTACTCGGCCTGGAGAAGGGTGTCGAGCGGCAGCTCCGCGAGGCCCGTGACCTGGTCGAACACCGAGGCTGGACGATCACCGCCGAGTACGCCGACAACGACATCTCGGCCCTGCACGGTGCCCACCGGCCCAGGTACCAGGCCCTGCTGGATGCAGCCCAGCGTGGCGAGTTCACCCGAGTGGTGGCCTACCAGCTCTCCCGTCTCTGGCGGAATCGGCGCGAGCGTGCCGAGGCGATCGAGCTACTGTCCCGGCGACGGGTGTCCATCACGCTGATCAAGGGCAACGACATCGACCTCACGACTCCGATGGGCCGCTCCTTCGCCGCACAGATGGGCGAAGCCGACACACTCGAGTCCGAGCTGAAGAGCGAGCGGGTGGCCTCGGCCGCGCTCGAACGTGCCCAGGCCGGGCTGGGATCCGGTCACGTGCTCTACGGCTGGCGACGGGTCAACGAGTTCGGCCGGGGTGGCAAGCGGCTCAGCTTCCACGACGAGCTGGACCCAGAGCAGGCCGCGATCGTGAGGGATATCGTCGAACGGCTCCTCGCCCGCGAGAGCCTGACGAAGATCGCCGCTGACCTGAACCAACGCAAGATCCCGCCGCCGCGAATGGCCGCCGGCCGCGAGCCGACGCGCGGACGCCCGGAGTTCTGGAGTTCCTCGTCCGTGCGCTCGATCGCGATGCGCTGGGCCAACTGCGGGAAGCGAGTCCACCATCGCGGTCGGGACGACGAGCAGCTTCTTCCGGCCGCCTGGCCGCCTATCGTCACCGAGGCACAGCAGACTGAGCTGCGGACCCTGCTCAGCGACCCCGCACGCGCCACCAGCAAGTCCGGCGCACGCCAGCACTACCTCACGTTCGCGCCGGACATCGCCCGCTGCGGGAAGTGCAAGGGGCGGCTCCGGGTCGTCCGCAAGAGCGGCCACCCGACCTACGTATGCAGCCCGCAGGGTTGCACCGGACGCCGGAAGGAGTGGGTGGACGACCTGGTGAAGCGGGTCGTGCTCCGGCGGCTCGCCGAGCCCGACGCCCGCGACCTCTTCCGCCGGGACGACTCGGCGGCCCAGCACGTGCGGGACGAGATCCGCGAGATCGAGGGCAAGTTGCTCGAACTCGCCGACGACCATGACGCCGACCTGATCACCCGCGAACAGTTCCTCCGGTCGACGGCACGCCATCGGGGACGCCTGTCCGAGCTGGAGAAGCAGGTCGAGAAGTCCGACCCAGGGCTGCCCGTGTCGATGGTCGCCGACATCGTCGGACCGAACGCGGAGGAGTGTTGGGACCGGCTGCAGCCCGCACAGCGCCGGTCGCTGCTCGCGGCGATGGGGTTCGAACTGGAACTCGCCTACGGCACACGCGGGGGGCCCGGCTTCAAGCCCGAGTCCGTCAAGATCCGGTTCGTGCGGGACGGCAGCGCCGAGGTCTGAGCCGTCTACCCTGGTCTCATGGGGGATGGGTGGCGCTACTGCTACTCGGCACGCGACATACGTCAAGCCCTCCGGGAGGTTCACCCGGAAGAGGCATCACGTGCTCTGGTCGCGGGCTTCCAGGCGTTCGTCGAGCGTGATCGGAGCGCGAGAGCGCGCCTTGCCGGCAACCACCCGATACGGCACAAGCTGCTGGATCGCGCTGACGATCTGCCGTTCACGGTGCACCAGGACCTGATGCACCTCGACCCGCAGAGCGTGTTCACGCGTGCGGCGTGGGACGCACTTGTCCATCCCTGGCACCTGGAGACTGGCGAGTCCGACGTCGCGAAGATCGGTCAGGCCGAGGCCGCTTTGCTGCTGATTCGGTTCCTCACCGTGCTTGCGACCGCAGCCGGCCGGACGCATCCGTTCGTGGTACTACTGGTGCTGAGTCGGCTTCTTGAGCAGAACCCCGTGGCACCGACCAGCGCGCCAGGACGCACCCCGGAGACGTGCCCCGCTCATACAGCGAGTCCACCGGGTCAGCTCGTTGCCGCTGAGCCCCGTACAGCCCGCGCGCCGGACACCGTGCGTCCCTCGCCGCCGTACACAGCGAGGACCGTGCCGGACTGCGCGCGCCGTGGGGGAGCGCTGTAGTCGCGCAACCGCCTCGGTCCTTCCTGTTCTGAAGGGCCACGTCGTGGCAGACACATGGGGGAGCCCGCCGTCGTCCAACGGCGACGGCATCGAGGAGTACGTCGAGCGCATTGTTCGCGCGGCGCCACCGTTCAGCGCACGGCAGCGAGCGCGAATCGCCGCGATTCTCAGCGGCGAGCACCCGCCAACCCGATCGGGGCAGCAAGTTAGAGAACAGGCCACCCGATCGTGTGGCCACACACGACGCCAGGGGGAGCGCCATGAGTGAGCGAAGCAGGGAGGTGCGGCGGCAGCGGCGACTGCCGGGAGGCTCGCCGCACCGGATCAACATACGAACGACGACGGAGACCTATGCACGCCTCGTCGCCGGTGCCGCCATCGCCCGGTTGTCACTGCCGCGATACCTGATCGAGTCGGCCCTGCGCCGCTCGTCCGGTGGCTGGAGCCTGCGAGAGCAACGCTGGTGGACCGAGCGCCTCGACGTCGTCGAGACCCGCATGATCCGGATCGGCACAAACCTGAACCACATGGCCACTGTCGCCAACGCCACCGGCCAGCTGCCGGGCGGACTCGTCGGCGCCCTCCGCTACCTGGAAGCCACCCTCGACCACCACCGACAGATCCTCGCCGCGATCGACCCCGCCGACCGCACACGCCGATGATCGCCAAAGCGCCCGCGAACGGGAAGCGCGGCAGCAACACCTGTGGCCTGCTGCGCTACCTGTTCGGCAAAGGCAAAGCCAACGAACACACCAACCCACACCTGGTCGCCGCCTGGGACCCGGAGTGGCTCACCGGCGGCGCGTTCGCCCACCTGATCGGCCAGCGCGGAGGACTTCCCCGCCTGGCCCGCGACATCGACGCCGCCATGACCGGCCACGACCTCCACCTGGCCAACGGCCACGTCTACCACGTCGTGCTGTCCGTCCCACGAGCCGACGGCCAACTCGGCGACGAGGTGTGGCGAGGCCTCGTCAACGAGGCCATCGAACACATGGGCTTCGGACCCGACGCGACCGGCGCCAGCAGCTGCCGCTGGGTAGCCGTCCACCACGGCCTGTCCGTCGAAGGCAACGACCACGTCCACCTCGTGCTCAACCTCGTCCGCGGCGACGGCATCATCGCCAACACCTACCGCGACTGGCCACGCTGGCGTTCCTGGTGCCTCGCCGTCGAGGAGCGCATGAACCTCACCGGCACCGCCCCAGCTGGCGCCGGCCGCAAGACCACGTCGCGCGCCGAACTCGAACGCGCCTCGAAGTCCGGCACGCCCACCCACCGAGACCGGCTGACTCAGCTCGTGACCGAAGCCGCCGCCACAGCCGAGAGCGAACCCGCCTTCCTCGCGCACCTGGAACGCGCCAAGGTGCGCTACAAGCCGCGGCTCTCCGACGGCCAAGTCGTCGGCTTCGCAGTAACCCTCGACGCCGACCCGGAAGGCTCCGACCCACTGTGGTTCGCCGGCTCCACCCTGCGCCCTGATCTCAGCCTGCCCCGACTACGCGCCCGCTGGGACGACCCCAGTCCGCTCTGGTCACGCACCGCACACCTGTTCTGGACCGGCGGCCACACCGTCGCCCTCACCGAGCTAAGCCGAACCCAGCGCGGATGGCGAGAGCTGACCCACCTACTCGAGAAGGCACGCCTAACGATCAGCGACACCCCACCCAAGACCGCGACCAATGGAGCCACACCGTCGGTGAGGTCGCCGACCTCGTCGCCGCCCTGGCCCGCTTCGACCCCAACCCCGACCGCCTACAACGAGCAGCCGACCACCTCGCCCGAGCCGGTCAACTCGAACGCCACCAACGTCGCCCTCAACCCCGTCACCGAGGCGCCGTCCTACCCGTCCTGGTAGCCGCAACCCGCGCGGCCGTCGCCTGCAAAGACCCCGCGCCCCTCGTACTCGCTGCCGTCGTGCTCCTGGTCTGGGCCATCATCAAGCTCCTACAACACGCCGCCGAACACCAGCAGCCACCACCCCGCCCATCAGCCCGCCAACAACTCGCCACCGCCGCCGACGAACTGGCCAACCATCCCGTCCTCCGCACCGCGCAACGGAATCGTGAGCGCCGTTCCAATATTCCGTCGGTAGCCGACAGGTCGGCGGTGTCGCGACCGTCCTTGGCCGACCGGTTGGGCCACCTTGATCGGCCTCCGGCAATCCGCACGCCCGTGGCACAACCTCCGAAGGGAGGTCGCTCGCGCTAGTTTTGATCTGTTGGGTCGAAAGCTCTGGCTTGCGTTTAACAACGCCTGCTGATCCTATGAATGGAAGCCGCCAGTTGAGCGCATGCCCGCACTACGGCCGCCCGCTCCGAGGAGTTCGTGCCCTGGATGGCCAATTCCAGCCTCCGGGTCGTCTCGATCTCGTGACGGACTGTTGTTCGGTGAGCGATCCACCGACGAACTACTCCGCTGACGGTTACGGTCAGTAGCAGTCCTGCGTATAGCGCAGGATGACTGGCAGCAAGGCCGAGGAACTCGATCACGGCCACCTCCGCCTGCTCGTGGGAGTACTAGGAGCGACTGTGCCGGCCGTCGCGTGTTTCCCTCTAGAGTGTGGAAACCCGAAGAAACTCGACTGCATCAACGAGGGACATATGCCAGGCGGGCGGCCATCGCAGGGCAAACAGCAGCGTTATCCCGAGCTTGAGGAGCTGGCCACCTGGTTCCACCAGGCGCTGGGCGACGCCGGGTTCGGCAGTGTGCACGAGTTCCTGTCCACGGGCTTGTTCGAGAAGAACGCGGTCTACGGGGTGTTCAACGCGACCCGGTTGCTGACATTGGAGTCCACCCAGTCCTTGGCTGTCGCGCTCAAGCGCAACCCGGCGCAGGTAGTCGATGTCTGGATGCGCGCGAAGGAGGCGCGGGACCGGGAAACGCTGGCCGCGCAGCGCGTCGAGCAGCCCCGATTGTCTTCTTGGGCCCACCTCCCTCTGCCGTCACTAGCGTTGCGTAACCTGTTAGAAGCCCAGAGCACAACCGTTGAGCGCCTGCCCTACACTCTGCTTGGTGTTGACGAACCGCCACTGTCGACGGTGTACGTCCGCCAACAGGTCCGTGTTCGCGCCACGACGGATCGCGACATGGAAGTCGGTGGAACGGGTGCCCAGCGGGAGGTGCCGGTTGAGCAGCAGCCGACTGCGGTAGGTCCGCAGCCCGTGCTGTCGGTATCCGAGGCGCTCGAACGGCACGATCATCTGCTGGTCACCGGTGAGCCCGGTGCCGGAAAGTCGACCTTGAGCAACATTCTGGCGCGGACGCTTTCCCTCATCTGGTTACGGGAAGAGAGCGCCACTGACGCGCCGCTGACCGAGCCGGTGGCCCCACTGCGGGTGTCCGCTCGGTCTTTGGACGGAAGCGGTTCGTGGTGCAACGTGCTGGCCGAGGCCGTGAGCCGCGGCCTGGGACGAAGCCTTCTCCAAGACCCGGATGCTGGTATGTTTGCCGGCCGGGTGCAGGGCGTTCGTTGGCTGATCCTGGTAGATGGGTTAGACGAGATCCCTGACTCGCGAGTGCGCGGGGAAATCATCCGTACATTGGCGCAGCATGCCCGTTCGGGCAGTGACTATCGATTCGTAGTGACCAGTCGTATCCTGCCCGAGTCCGAGCTCTCGCCGCTGCGCATCGGCAATGTCGGCAATTACGTGATTCAGCCCTTCGGTCGAGCCGAGCTGGAGCAGTTCGCGCGTCAATGGTTCACCGCCCAAGGGGTGGAATCAGCCGCAAAGGAGACAGAGCGGTTCATACGCGAGACCTCGGACGGCCGGCTGCGAGAGCTGGTGCGAAACCCGCTGCTGGCCACGATCGCAGCAGTGAGCGCGGTGAAGGAACCCGACCGACCGCTACCCGCGAGCCGGATTAGCCTGTACGAACGGTTCTGCGGATACCTGTCTGGGGACCGCAGCGGCAACAGGAACACAGTGGCGCAGCTTCGTCACCATCACCACGACGATCCAGAACGGATTGGCTGCGTCCTGTGGCTACACTCTCACCGACTTCAGATCGTGTCGGTGCTTGCCCGCCGCCGGTTAGAGAGCCAGGAGGCACTGTGGCCGGTCGCCCAGGAATGGGTCCGGGAGCAAGTGGGCGAGGACATTAAACTGATCGACGGCTGGGAAGACCACCTATGGGAGGAACTAATCGGTGCCGGCCTGCTGGTGGCAGCCGGACGGGAACTGCGTTTCCTCCATCAATCCTTCGCCGAATTCTTGTCTGCCCAGTCGCACGCGAACATCATCGGCGAAGACTTCGCCGATCTGGAGGTCTGGATCCGTCGAGGACTGAAGGAGGCAGAACGCACCTTCGCACTGTTCACCTTCTCGCTCTGGGCGTCAAAACCGGGCCACGACATCAGTCTTATCGTCGAGCGCCTTTTGTCTTCCTATGACTCGAGGCGAGTGCTACTCGCTGGCCGGCTCATGGCTGAAGGCATCGTTATCGGGCACGACATCGCCGATCGGATCGTGGACAGGCTTGTTGCCCTGGCACGCAACGCAGAGGAGTTCTCTCAGGCCATCGAGGCCGTCGATGTGCTTGGCGCGTTGTACGACTATCCGTGGGTCGCCGATAGGATCGAGGCACTTGCGTCTTTGTCGGTCCTACCCGTTGCTCGCAGGATGGCTGCAGTTGCGGCGCTCGAGCATCTGACGGGCAGTGAGCGAGTTGGTGAGCTCTTGGGCAAGATACTTCCGTCTTCCTACGGCCAAACACTGCTGCGAGTGGCATCAATGGGGCGTCGACTCGGTCCCCCGGTCGTTGATGAGATCCGGAAGCGCGTTCTGGATATGGTAGTGGAGCCTGATGCGGACGCTAGGGATCGTGCGTCGGCCACGGAAGTGTTACGAGATCTAGGACTCGAGGCCGATGTGGAAACAATGGCACGATCGGTCTTCGCGCACCCAACGGCCACGCCTACCGACCTGAAAAGGGCCGCCGACGCCTGGCTGGATGCACAGGGCCAACCAGCCGTGTCAAAGGTTGCCACTCTTGCCGTCGATCGACCCGAACATGACCATTCTACTAAGGTGCGACTTGCCGAATTCCTTCAGCAGGCCGGGGACACAGACACGGCGGCAGTTCTAGCGACAGTAGTCCTAACCGAGGATAATGTACCCCCTGACGCGATTCTCGACGCTGTAGATGTTCTGCTAGGCGTGCGAGGCTCCGACGGTGTCGACCTCGTGATGAACGTATTGGAACGCTGGTCAATTCCGCATAGCTCGGTAGAAGTCTGGCACATTGCGCAGCTGCTCAAGCGGGTAGCGAATGTGTCACCGCAAACATCGGTGGTGGAACGAATTAAATTCCATCTTGCGGAGTGTGCTCGTGCAATCGGGGCGCATTGGTTCGTTGAGGCCTGGCTCGGCGTCGAGGGCCCTTCATCCGCTCAATCGATCATGGAACGTGTTAACCAAGGTGCGAGCCTTCATCTATACGACCGGGCATCTAGTGCCAAACATCTATTCGAGGCAGGCGCTCAAGCTGAAGCTCAATGTTTAGCCGAGTCTGTATTGCGGACGCGGCACATAGGTATTCGTTCGCAATACCGGGAGGCCGCCGAGGTGCTGCTAAAGATTGACGCGGTCACGGGATCAGCAACGCTGAGTGAGCTGGCGCACGGACGGGCGCATCCGCATAGCCATTGGTTCGCTGGTGCGCTAGACGCGCTCACTGAGCACGATGGTCCTGAGGCGGCGCAGTTGTTGCAGCACATTGCTGCCGAACTCACCGTCCTCCAGCAAGTTGAAGGTGAAGAGCTTCGCGATGCCTTGCTCGCAAGATTGATTCATGAAGGTGCAGAATATGCGCGAACCGTGGCCACCGCCGCCTTGGAAAGGACCGAGCTATCGTTCGATGAGCGAAAAGAACTGGCCCGCGCGTTGGCCGCTTGTGGTGAGCTAGATCTCGCGAAGACCGTATGGGCTGGGCTGCTTTCGTTGCAGGAGTATTCACTCGACGACGACATCACCTTAATGGACGACCTGCTTTGCGCCGGAGTGGGCGAGTGGGCCGCCGGCCAGGTTTGCACCTTGATTGACAGCCCCACGACAGCGCCCCTTCGTCGCATGCGACTGCGCCAAATGTCGGCATGGCTTAGGGCTTCTGAGGAATCCTAAGCGGGCGAGGTGAATAATGTTGGTCGCGAGTGCAAATAAGGCCGTCGGGTTTGAGCGCAGCCGTGAGACGTCGGTGCGGAAGCCGGTGGCCACCGGGTCGAGGTCATGGCTGGCCGTCGGGAGGTATCCGTCAGACAAGGTCAGTGCTGTCGGCCGAGCAGGATGTGTGGGTAGCCACGGTTGATCGGCTCGCCCAATTCCATGTCGAGGGATGCAATGAACTGCTGCAGCCGTGTGGATGCATCCTCAACACCGGTGGCGTCGCCCTTGAACTCGAATTCGACGAAGTGGCCGGCGCCGGCGACATGGTCGAAGACGATCTCGATATCAGGGAGTGTCCACGCTTCGCGGGTCTTGTCCACCGTGATCAGCGGCCGGAAATCCAGAGCTTCGAGTAGGCGGCGAACGGCCTCGACATCGGCCACCCCGGATTCGTACTCATCGGCGTGGGTCTTGACCAGGGCCTTGATGGGGTGCCAGCGCTTGTAGTTGATCGATGCGCCACGACTCTCGGTGCGGATGCGCAGCCACTCCGAAATCGCCTGGGGTGCCAGGAAGTCACGGTGGGGAGCGTTGTAGTACTGGTCGATCTGCCGGGTTGGTTCGCTGGGCTTGGCGCCGAGTGCATCGAGCTTGGCCTTGAGTGCCTCCGGGTTGGGCAGGGCGAACTTCTTCTCGACCTCGACGTACTGCACCGGGCGTCCTTCCTACGAGGCGGGTGTGTTCGAGTGAAGCAAAGCACGGATCTCCGTGATCTCGTCGTCGGTCAGCGGGTCACCGAGGCAGGTGGCGTTGGTGTGGATCTGAGCGGCGTCTCGGAAGCCGACCAGAACAGCCGCGTCGGGTGCGTGCTGGAGGGCGTAGCGCAGGCACAGGCGCGCCAACGCCGTGGGGTTGTCGCCGAACCGGGCTCGGATCGGAGCCAACCGGGCGCACAGGTTGTGCCGCCTCGCCGCGGAGAACGCCTGGTCGATGCTGCGATGGTCGCTGGTGCTGAACTGCGGGGGAGGATCGGACTGTTGGGACTGCAGCAGAAGACCCTCCCCAAGGGCTTGCTTTATCAACACTCCGACACCGCGGCCACGGGCGAAGCGGAAGATGTCGGTCTCATCGGCGGCATAGAGCGGGCTGATGAGGTTGTATCGGGCGGTCACCACATCAGGTTGTATCTGCCCGAAAAGGTGCAGCCAGCGGCGGATCTCGGCTGCTTCCCGCCGGCTGCCGGTGGCCCATTGCTCGGCGAAGGTGTGGGGAGCGCGTATTCCGATGGCGCGGATGACGCCTTGGTCGCGCAGGCCGCACATGAACTCGATCGCGCCAGGCAGATAGCGGTCGTTGTCACCGAAGTCGAGGCTGTGGAAGGAGTACATGTCCAGGTGGTCGGTGCCGAGGTTGTCCAGCGTGGTGGCGAGCTGGTTGCGCATTTGCGTTGGGTGGTAGGGGTGTGAAGCTGTGCCGGAGAAGTAGCCGACCTTGCTGGAGATCACGAGGTAGTCGCGACGGACTTCACGCACGAGCCGCCCGAGCAGCCGTTCGGACCGGCCGAGGCCATAGACGTCGGCCGTGTCGTACAAGGTGATGCCCAGCTCGTATGCGCGCACCAGGCCGGCGTACGCGAGGTCCGGGTCGACGTTGTCCCAGCCGATCGGCACGCCGTTGTTGACGGCCGGGCCGCCGATGGTCCAGCAGCCAGCGCCGATCGCGGAGACCTCGGCATCGAGGCCGGCGATGACCCTACGGTCCAGCAAGCGGGTGCTCCTTTCGGTTTCAGGTACCGCACGGGTCGGCCGCGTTGATCAATTGCCAGTCTGTGGAGATCAGCCATCGGCCGTATTCGCGCAGCAGGAGACTGCGCTGGTCGACCGGCAGGTCGGCGTGGACCGCAGCGACGGCCGGATCCAGCTCGATATGCAGATGACGGATCATGGTCTCGGCCAGCTCGGCGCAGCGTGTCGCAAGTTCGGTGCGGTTGCTGGTCACGGTATCGGTGCGATCCAGCGCTTTGGTCATCTCTCCGAGTAGCTGGTAAGCAGCGTCCTTGAGCATTCGGCGCAGATCACGCACCACCTCGTAAGGCGGACCGTCGAGGATCTTCTCGAGAGACTTGAGCGTGTAGTCCAGGGCGAAGTTCCGGTCGATCCATAGCTGGGACCAGTGGGCAACGGTGCCGATGCGCCAGTCCGCGTACGTGGCCTCGACGCGACCCATGGATGGATCAACCTGGCCAGTGAGGCCGGCCGCTTCAGCCTTCCGGGTATACGCGGCGCCGATCAGGCATTCCATGCCCACCAGCATGTAGCTGATGCCGGTGTAGAACCGTCGCCCAGTTGAATGCTCGGCGACCCACTGCTCGTCGCGAACTCCGTCGATGATCTCGGCCACCGTCAGCTCGGGCTGGGGCCGTAGCAATAGGTCGGTACGGCCTTGGAAGGAGTAAGTCTCCCGCAGCTCGGTCCCGGTCATGAGCTGGTCGAAGGTGATGTAGGTGAAGCGGGGCGGTACTCCGAGGGCGGTAAGGGTGCGGATGGCCAGAGCGTTCTGGTCACCAGTGGTTTCCTTGTTGAACCGCTCCAGGATCGACGTTACCCCGGACTCCACGCCGAACAGGCAGCGGCGCAGTTTGCGCTCGACCAGGCCGCGCCACAGGTGGCCGCGTTCAACGTGCCAGCTGCGGTCGCGGTCCAACCTGACAACCTGGTCGATCCGGCAACTCGTCTCCCAGGAGAACCCGGCCTCGGCCAGGGTGTCCGCGACGCTCAGCGCCCGGGTAACCGCGTCCTCGCCGCGTCCGACGAACTCCTCGTCCACCAGGTACACAGTTCTGCTCAGGTGCGGGTACCGGTCGAGTACGGCCCGCATCTCGCGCAGGATCCACGGGAGTGCACCAGGTTCCGCCCCGGCCCATTGTCCCTTGTGGCCTCTCGGGCAGAATGAGCAGAAGTTGGTGCAGCCTCTCGACGTTTCGAGTTGGGCGACGCCGTGGTGGGCGAAAGTGCGGTCGAGCAGGTCCAGCTCCGGCCAGATGTCAGTTTGCATCCGGTTCGCCACTATGGCGGTGTGCCGGAACCGGCCGACGGATAGCGTGTCCCGTCCGCGCGCTGCTCCCCGATATCCCGCACCCCGAACCTGCTCGACCTCCAGATCGCCGTGCCAGTGCGCGAGCACGTCGGCGATGGTGGGTTCTCCCGCACCCCGGCCGATGAGCAGGTTCGGGTAACGCTCCAGCAGTATCCGCTCGTTGCGCACGGTCAGGCTGCCGCCCGCGACCACCATCGGCGGGTTGTCGAGGCTGGTGATCTCGTCCAGCAGCCGGACTGCGAGGTCGTGCTGGCCGAACGAAACCGACACCCCGAGCACGTCCACCTCGCCGGAGCGGACCCGGCCGACGATGTCGTCCATGGTGAGGCCGAGTTGCATGTCCATCAGCTCGACCTGGCCGAGCAGTGTCGAGCGTGCCGCTCGCGCCAGGTCGGAGATGGCGAGCGGGAAGCGAGGAAGCGGGAAGTATTCCGGGTGGTACAGCGACGCAAGCAAGAGTCGGGGGCGTAGCAGCCGCCGCTGGCCCTCCGGCGTGATTTCGGCTGCGGATAGCCAGGTGTCGGGTTCGGCGATGGTGAGGTGGCCGGTGGTCCACGGCGGCCAGGCGCGGGTGTTGTGACGCCGTCCGGACAGGTCAGCGATCGTCCACGTTCGACCTACCTGGTGTTCGATGAGGATCAGGCGGCGATCCAGCGTGCCGGTCACGACCGCACGGTGTTCGCCGACGAGCTCGCCGAGCGCTGTGCGGATGGCGTTGGGCTCGACGAGAGGAACCGATCGCAACGTCATGCCGTGTCCTGGGACAGCCACGGAGGCGTGCGCGACCGCGCGCAACAGCCGATCGTGAACGGACAGTTCTTCCGCGCGCATGAAAATCTCCGCAGGTGAAGTCAGGGGTGTTCGCCGGGGCGCGATGCACCCGGAGCGATGCACCCGGAGCGGTGGAACGGAGAGGCGGGGAACGCGCCGGGTCGGGGCCTCGTGGCGCGTTCCCCACGCCTATGGGCCGCCGGCACCGCGGCACTCGGTTGCCGGCCAGCGAAGGTGTGTCTGCCCTGTCCGCCCGCGAGGGGGTACTCGGTGGCGATCAGGTGCCGGTGCACAGTGATCCACACCGAGCACGGGAACTTGCGGGGTCGGCGCCAGCCGGAGCACTGCGGACAACGGCTGTGCCCATCCGGTTGGTGCTGTGCGAGCAAGGCGCGCCACGCTGCGGTCATTCGCGCGATCTCGGTGTCTGCCAGCGCGGCCCTGGACTGAAGATCAGCGTCGGCGACCAAGGCGTCGAGGTATTCCAGTCGCTGTAGGACCGCATCGCACAGGGCCGAGGCGAGAACCTCATCCATCGTCGGACTTCCCATCGAACCAGGTACTCGGTTGGTCGCTCGACCGGTTCGGCGCTTGAGAGCAGGTCGGCTGCGTCCCTGGTGGCTGTGGCCACAGGCGTGGATGCAGGTCGAGCGGCACCAGGTCGGCCAGGCGCACTCCGGTAGCCAGCACTCGGCTTGCGGCTCGTCGAACCTGGAGCACGGCCAGGACCCCGCCGAGCACAACGGGCAGGTCCACGGATCGGCGGGCATCGGCAGGTGAGCTGTGACGTCGTCGATGGCGGGTGCGATGCGCCCGGCAGGGCTGTCCGCCGCAAGGACAATGGCGATGACATCCCGCAGGCCGCCGGTCGTGTTGGTCATCGCGAATGCCTCCGATTACTGTGGCTCTGCTGTCACGCCGTTATCGACACACAACCGGCTGTAACAGACGGCGACCACAGCCGCGATGTGGCAGACACGAGGCGCCAATGCGGCATCAACCACGCTGACCAGGGGCGACCTCGACAGGTGGACTCGGACGGGAGGCGCTGCGATGGCAGGTCGACGATCTCGTCTCGCGCGGCGCCGTAAGAGCCTGGGCTTCACCCAGGAAGGACTGGCCGGCCATCTTCGGGTCGAACGATCTACCGTGGTGCGATGGGAAGGTGGAGAGCGAACGCCTCAGCCGTGGATTCGTCCCAGGCTCGCGATGGCCTTGCGCCTTTCCCCGGACCAACTGGATGAGCTGCTCGCCGAACCCGACGACCCGATCCTGCGGAAGGCGCTGCCGGACCTCGCGGAGGTTGATGACGTGAAGCGTCGCGAACTGCTGCGATTGTTCAGTACAACCGGCACGCTGCTGGCCCTACCTCCGATCGAAGCCACTATCGATGTCGACCGGATCGCCGCTGCCGCCGATCACCCCGGCCGCCTGGACGCCGCGACTATGGACGAGTTCGCGCACCTCAACGACCACCTGTGGCGAGTGTTCACCCTGGCTCCAGTCAAGAGCCAGGTCCTGCCGATGGTCCGCACCCAGCTCGACGTCCTGGCCGATGGATTGCGCGGACCCCACGGACCTGCCGCCCGACGACGGCTCTGCTTGTTGGCCGCTGACCTGTTCCAACTGGCCGGTGAGATCTTCTTCGACGGCAATGCCTACACGGACGCCGCTCACTGCTACACCCTCGCCGCCACCGCGGGGAAGGAGGCCGACCAGTTCGATCTGTGGGCGTGCGCCCTGACTCGGCACGCCTTCGTCGCCCTTTACGAACGCCAGTTCACTCATGCCGCGCCGATGCTCGAGTTGGCAGCGACACTCGCCCGGCGCGGTGACCCAGCGCTTTCCACCCGCCATTGGGTCGCGGTCGTGGAGGCCGAGACCAACGCCGGTCTCGGCGACCTCGACGCCTGCCAGCGTGCCCTCGACCTCGCAGCCCAGGTGCAGGAGCTGCCCGGCACCGTCCACAACGGCGGATGGTTACGGTTCGACGGATCGCGGCTCGCCGAGGAGCGCGGCACCTGCTACATCGCCCTCGGCCGCCCCGATCTTGCCGAGGCCGCGCTGACCGAGGCCCTGTCCGGGCCCCTCACCGCGCGGCGGAAAGCCAGCGTGCTCACCGACCTGGCAATGATCGGCATCCACCAGCGTGACCCCGACCAGGTGGTCACCCACGCCAACGCCGCGCTGGCGACCGCCCGCCACACCAGGTCCGGCGTAATCGCCCGCAAACTGTGCGGGCTGCAATCCCACCTGGGACCGCTGCTCACCGACAAGCAGGTTCAGCGACTCAACGCCGACATCACCATCCTGGCCGGATGACCGAGGAGAACCAAGTGCATGAGGAACGAGGCCGCGTCTTCCGCGAAGCATGGATCGCCGGAGTCACCAAACACTACCCCGGCGAACCAAAGCCCGGCTACATCACCCCTTGGGAAGACACCCCGGACTGGGAGCGCGCTGCCGCGACCGCCGTCTACGACCAGGTTCTCGCCTTTATCAGGATCAGCGACGGCGCGACCGCCAAGCTCGCCCGCGACCAGAAGAGCCGCTTCGTCGCCCTCTGCTGGATCGGCCAGATCTACAAACACTTCCCCGACCCCAAGCCCTCTTACGTCGCCGACTGGTCCGACCTCCCCGCCTGGCAACAGGAAACCGACGCTGACATCTTTGAGTGCATAGAACAAGCAAGCGCAGAACGCGAAATCTAATCGACCGACCAAAGGCCAGGCGGCTCGTTCACCTTGGGTGCCGCAGAGGCGGACGACGGCACCGGAAGCACACACGTAGCCTCCAATTCTGCAACGGAAATTAGGGGCATCGTCATGACGTCCTCCAATAGCGTCGTTTGCCGTGGTTCGAGAGTTACGCACCGACCAAGGACATTCAACAGGTCGAGCAACTCGGTAGTCATGGCCGGGGTCCACGTGCGAGCAACGATGCGGTCGAGGGCCGACTGGCGGCTCCCCGATGGGTTCTTCTTCCGATAGCCAAACCAGTGCCTAATTATCCGCATGCCCGATACCTGATAATTCCATACGCTCGGACCTACTGGTGAGATTCGGCCTGCGCCTATCTTCAGTGTCAAGGATTCGGCATCGTAGTCAATCTCGTCGGGCATACGATCCTCGGCATCAGGAATAGTCACGCGTACCTTCGGCCGGGCCGAGCGCATTCTTGGTGCCCCCCGCGGCCGTCCTGCCTGGCTGTCGACGCAGCATTCGCCGTAGCTGTGCAGCCAGAGAATCTCCTGTCCAATAGTAACCGACTCGAGCCACAAGTTTGTATCCGCAGTCAGGGGAATGCGGACCCCTGGACTCGAGAGCTCCTCCTGGAAACGTTGAGTATAACCGGGGTGGGCCGCGACAGCAGCTATGTAAGCGAGCATATCCAGCGCGGTAACGGTGACTCCCAATTTCCGGCAAAGCGTCACCAAAAGGTTGGGTGAAATGTTGGGGACTGCACCCTCTGCATCTCTGTAAAGTGGAAGAACGCGGCCGCCGTGATGGCCCATGAAATGATCATTGTCTGGCAATAAGTTGGTGAATACCAATGCTGGGCCATTGCGGATCCTATGGGCGTGTTGCTCTATGACGAAAATCTGATGCGGGCCGTTCGAGGCCCACAATGCGGCACGTGGTGTTGCGATGATTCGTGAGTCGGGAATAATCCATTGCCGATCGAATGAGCGATAGCCCACCGCGATCGGGTCGGGGCATTTTCCGGATTCTAGCAAGAAAGGAGTCGTGCTATTTTGGGCACCAACAAGCGGCGGGTTTACCTTGATGAGGTTTGCGTCACGGCTCTCCTTGAACATAGGGGCCTTGTCGTCAGGCGATGCGGACACAAGTTTCTGCCAGCGTTTTCTCAAAACGGCTTCACTGGGCGCGTACACCCAGGTTCTGTTCGGTTTGACGCCAGGTGATGCCCATGGCATTAGCTGTGTCATCGTTGGTATCGAATGCCACGGTCCGGCCTCTGGTAGCCAAAACGGGTCGCACCAGCCGCTTGCGCAGTCCGCCCATTCGGGTCCGTTTAACTTGAGTCGCTGCAAGGCAACGCACTTGTCGTCAAATGCTCCGGACACCGACGTGCGATGGATGTGGGCTGGTACCCGTCGCTCTACTTCGCCGCGTCGGATGAAGAACGCAATGCAGATAGGTTGCTGGTTACCTCTAAAAGCTCGCGTGTTCATGGGCGGCTGATGCCCTTCAGGGCTGAGGTCGATGATCCACCCTTCGTCTGCAGTTCGACGGAGGTATTCGCGCATGCCAGCGAACCCTGGGCCAGAGATGAAACCAGCAGAGCAGATCAACGCTACGATTCCGGGCGGGTGATCACGATGCGCATCGAAAACCTTCCATGTCGCCCACCGCCAAAAGTAGACATATTTGTTCGCGAGGACATATTCACGCTTACCATTCCCCGCCTTACGAAAGGCATTAATACTAGGCGCCGCCGTGAGATCGTCGCTCGGGAATTCGATCCATGGCGCGATCCCTTTGACTTTGTCCAGATATGGTGGATTGCCTATGACCACCATAACTGGTTCTTGGCGTTTGACGAAGTTTGCGTCGTCGCGGACTTGTTTAATTGTATCGTAGAGACTGCCTATTGGCAGCATCTGCGCGTCTGGGTCATCCAAGGTATCCGCAAGGAACCGGCGTTCCTTTAGGGGTATCTCAGCTCGGTGCCGCTTTTTGAGCAAGCTATGAATGCGGAGTTCGGCGACTGCGTAGGGAGCGGCCTGGTTTTCGAACCCAATGAGACGATTCGACAGCTCTCGCAAGCGGGGTGTAACAACGCCAGGCCCCTCTTCGTCGGATACCGTCGTGGCGACTCGATTGATAACCTCCGCCAGGAAGCTGCCGGTTCCCATCGCTGGATCAACGACGATGACGTCCTCTTCGGCAAAGCCCAGGCGGCGGCCTAGTCGCTCGCTGAGAATATCATCAACGAACCTTGTCATGAACGAAACAATGCGCGCCGGTGTATAGTAGACCCCGCTCTTTCTGCGGAGAGTCGAATCGTATCTCTCGAGGAAATGCTCGTACAGCATTGCGTATGAGTCCTCAGGAAAATAGGACCAGTCGACAACACTGACAACTCGCATCATTGTAATTAGCGCAATGCTGTGGTCTTCTTCGGATTGGTTAGTTAGGACGGCGAGCGCTTTGCCCATCAGAGAGTGCTTCTTGCCAAGTAGTCTTGCTATCTCTCCGATCGAGCGGTTCTGGAAGCTGACGCCTTCGACACGTGCTAGGAGGAGTGCGAACGTGACGGTTTGTGCGTACTGGTCGGCGAACTCCTTGTCGCTCAAGTTGGGAAATAGCACGCGCCGCCAGTCATCGGCAAGCCCAGTGAAGATGCGCTTGGTTGATTCTCCGGTCTGTTCGCGGGTGAGTTCGGCAGCGACGTCGTCTCTCAGTAGGCGGCACAAGTTTGCTACCAGGTGAATCAGCTCATCGAGCCTTCGCGGCTGCTCGGGCTCCCATAATAAGAAATCGGTGACTACTCGAGCGAATTCGTTGTCAACAGGACGAAGCCTTTCCCCCGCTCGATCGAGGCCAGGTTCTAATCGGGCAATTCTGCCTTGCAGCTTGCCGAACTTGTATCGACCAAAACTTTGCCCATCGGAGTATAGAACATTTGGTAGCAGCTTGAGTTGCTCCCATTGCCTCTTGTCATGGGCGCTCGGTCGCTTCCATGTGCTCGGTAAGCCGTAGTTGGGACGTTTGAGCTCGACGTAGCCAACTCGTGCGCCTGCGACATTGATCGCGTAATCAGGGCGAATTGAGAGATCCGGTAGTCTTGTCTCCCCAATGGGTGTGACTTTCAGTCCGAGGCTGATCGCAATATCACGCAGCATGCGCTCGAAAGGCCCGCGCAAATGATCTTCTTGGGATCCTTGCTGTGTCCTGAGCTTTTGGGTAACCTCGCGGCCGAACTCCGAGATAACTACATCGATGCGATTAACCCCTCGATGGAGAGGCGCTGTCTTGCCTCGTGCCATGATCTCTCCCGCGAGACGGGTGGACACCTTAGTAGTTCGATGTCACACCGATGGGGGCTACGGTGTTGACGGCCATCCGGGTGAATGGAGAGAGAAAGTTCTAAGAGCGGACTGTCACGGCAACCGCTGATGGGGTGTGAGTAACCCGCAGGCGGAGGAATATTGTGATCTTGTACCGCTTAGGTCGATTTGACCCCTTTACTGTCGCCGGGCCGTCGGTGGCGATGACTGCTGCCTTTTGATCGGCTTCATCCGGCCCTGAGAGATAGACGCCTCTCCCGAGTGGATCACCCGGAGGTCGTAGTTCCTCGCACGTTCGATCCCGGCGCACACACACTGAGTGCCGGTAGGCAGCGTGATCAGTTCCATAGATGACGATTCGCCGTGGACGCTGACGCTGTTACAAGGTCCATCGCTCTTCGGAATTGCGCGTTTGCGCAGATCTGGTCAACGGCAAAAGATCACGAGACGGTTGGCAATGAGGTGATTAGTTGATCTACCCTGCGGGATCCGTGATCGACATAGCCGCATGCATCGCCCAACTTGTCGCTGACCGTTGGCACGCACCGGCGGCGGAGTCGCCTACCTCCCGGTAGGCGTACCTGCGAAAGCGCGAGCAGGGCCAAAGGCGCTGCGGGAGGGTGTGTCAGGAGGGCCGGGTGGGATGAGCGGGAGCACACCCTGGTCCGCACGCTGCGCCCACGCGGGTGTCGGTGATGAGGTTGGCGAGGGCGGTGGCGAGGCCGAGGACGATGACGGGAATGGTGGCGACGCCGACGGTGACCGGCCAGGGTGCGTGGTCGAGACCGGCGGCTGTCATCAGGTGGAAGGCGATCTGGGCGGTGGCGCCGATGGTCAGGCTGGTGATGGCGGAGCGGCGGGCGAAGGTGCGGGCGCGTGGGGTGATGGTGCGGGTGGTGAGCCAGCAGCGGAGGGCGTAGGCGGCGTAGGCCTCGACGGAGATGGGGAGGACGACCGCGGTGTTGATGCGGAGGTCGTCCCAGACGCCGGGGAGGGGTTGGATCATGCCGAAGCCGGCGAGTTGGCCGAGGCCGACCCAGCCGGACCAGACCGAAATGGCGGCGGCGAGACCGATGATCACCAGCGGCCACGACGGTGGTCGCCGCCTGGTTGGGCTTGGCGCATGGCTGGTGAGTGGCTCACCCAGAGTTGGTGGCGTGGCCGGGGTGGATGCGGATTCTGTGGCAGGTGATTGGTCGCTCAGAGGAGTCGCAACCTGTTGCGGTTCTTCGGTTTCGCCAGGGCTGGTGCGTTCCTGCTGAAGGGTCGCCAGGGCCTTGCGGATCTGGTGTTCGGTGGCGCCGGTGATGCGCGCGAGTGTCGAGCGGCCGGGGCGGGGTCGGCCGGTTGCATGGGCTTCGGCCGTGGCCGCGCGGATGCGGTCGAGGACGGCGGCTCCGTTGAGACTGTTCGGTGGCACGGACGGGCTCCCTCGGTCGAGGCCCCGCCGAGCAACAGGCAGGGCCGCCTACTGTCGAGGCGGCCCCGGTTGGGTCTCGATCAAGCTCACCAGCCGCGTTCGCGCCATTCACCGAGCTTGGGACGCTCCTCGCCGAGCGTGGAGTCGTCGCCGTGGCCTGGGTAGAACCACGTGTCGTCGGGGAGTTCGCCGAAGATCCGTGCTTCCAGGTCGTTCAGCAGACTGGTGAAGTCCTCGGGACTTGTTGTCCGCCCTGGACCGCCGGGGAAAAGGGAGTCGCCGGTGAAGAGGTGGGGGTGGGAGGTGGGGTCGCGGTAGAGGATGGCGATGGAGCCGGGGGTGTGGCCGCGCAGGTGGATGATCTCCAGGGAGATCTCGCCGACGGTGACGGTGTCGCCGTGGGTCACCAGGCGGTCGGGGGGGACGGGCAAGGGGCCGGCGTCGTCGGGATGGGCGATGGTGTTGGCGCCGTAGGAGCCGGCGATGGCCCCGAGCGCCTGCCAGTGGTCGGGGTGCTGGTGGGTGGTGACGATGGTGCGCAGCGTCGGCCGGCCGTCGTCGTGCCCGATCAGGTCCGACAACCGCTCGGGCTCGGCGGCGGCGTCGATCAGCAGGGCCTCGTTGGTGGCGCGGCAAACCAGCAGGTACGCGTTGTTGTCCATGGGGCCGACGGACACCTTGGTGATCGTCAGCGCCTCCAGGGTGCGGCGGGTGGCGGCGCCGCCCGGGTCCACGTGGCCGGTGTAGTTCTCGAGAACGTTCACGCTGGCTGACGCTAGTGGGCCGCGGGCGCCGGTTCCACTCGTTCAGCGGAGTCTCAGGTTCACGCTTTAGGGTTGGTAGCTGAGAGCGACCGTAACCCAGTGCCCCCGACTCGTCTGCGAGCTCGTGCCGAACCCGAAAACTGATACCCCACAACGCTCCCAGCGGCGGCTCAGCTGGGATCTCCTCCGTGTCATCGCCGTCGGCGCCGTCGTCTTTCAGCACGTCACGCACCAAGCGCCGATCAACCATCCGGAACTCGGGCCCTATCCGGTGGTGCTCCCGCTGCAGTTCGGTGCGAGCACCCTCATGGTGATCTCGGCCTATTTCGTCTGTGTCACTGTACGCAGGGGTAACACCGGCAAGTGGCTATGGAACCGCCTCGCCCGAGTGATCCCCGCTTACGTGGTTGCCGTGCTCGCCACCTACTTCGTGACCCGGCTCGCCGTCGCCGCGTTCAACCACCTGCGGTTCGACGGCCCGCTCGACCTCGTCTTCGGTCAGCCCAGTTCGGTGGCCGGCGTGACCGCCCATCCCTGGTACCTGCCCACCCTCGCCGACCTGCTCGGCAACGTGTTCATGGTGCAGGCCTGGTCACCGGCGCTGCACTGGATCGACGCCTCCTACTGGACCCTGCCGGCGCAGGTCATGGCGTTCGTGGCGGCCACGTTCCTGTGCCGCCGGTTCGGCTGGGGCGGCCAGCGGCTGTCGGGGCTGCTGTGGTCGCTGGTCCTCGTTCCGGTGATCATCCGCTTCACGCTGAGGGGTGACGACGCGGCACAGTGGATCAAGTCCACGTTCGACGGCCTCGCCCTGCACCGGGTGGCGCTGTTCGGTGCCGGAGTGGCCATCTGGATGTGGACCAGCAAGCGCCTCGGCGGCGCGCACCTGGCCGGCTACCTGGTCGCCGTGCTGGTCGCCCAGGACGCCCACGCGCACTTCACCGACACCCCGTCCACCATCGCGTTCGGCGTGGTCCTGGTCGGCATCGTGGCGGCGGCCGGCGGCCCGGACTGGAAGGTCGGCCCGCTGAACCGGCTCGCCCCGGTGATCACCTGGCTGGCCGGCATCTCCTACGGCCTGTACCTGGTCAACCAGGAACTCGGCTTCGTGGTCGCCCGGCTGCTGGTCGACGGCGGCGTCCGGCCATGGGCGCGGATCATCGTCTGCGTCGCCGCGGCCGTGCTGCTCGGCTGGCTGATGACCCGGCTGGTCGAGCGGCCGGCGCACCGGCGGCTGACCGGTGCGGCTCAGCCCCAGGGCGCGAGTTCCGGTGGGTTGCCGCGCAGGTCGGTGCCGCTGCCCCGGCCGGCGAGCCAGGCCAGCATCGGCGCGGCCGGTCCGATGATGTCCGTCGAGATGCTGGCCGCCGCCGGCGTGCGGATCTCCCAGCTGCGCTGACCGCCGTCCGGCAGCTCGGCCCGGATGCGCAGCGGGGTGCCGTCGGTCCGCACGTGCGGGTACACCGCGCTCTGCAGCAGCGCCGTCTGGTGCGCGGCCGGGATGTCGGCGAAGCCGAAGCCGACGTCCAGGTCGACCAGGTGGACCCACACCTCGAACAGCCGCATCCACGGCACGTAGCCGGCGGCGAACACCCGGCCGGTGCGGTGCGCGACCTGCGCCAGCCAGTCCCGGCCGGTCAACCGGTCGGCCGCCTCCTCGAACCGGGTGCACGCGGCGAGCAGGTCCTCGCGGAGGACCTGGGCCATCCGTTTCGAGCCCTCCTCGATGTCGGCGTCCCGGTCCGCCCGGCTGGCGTACATCGGGTGCTCGATCCCGGTCCGTGCCCAGGTGAGCAGGTTCACACACGCGTCGGCGTTGCGCGCGAGGTGGGTCACGACGTGCGCTCTGGTCCAGCCGGGCAGCTGGGTCGGGCGCTTGATCTCCCGGTCATCGAGCAGGGAAACCTCACCCCAGAGCCGCTCGGTCGCCAGCCGCACGGCCGCAAGGCCCTTGCCGGCGCGCTCCATTGCCGTTCGTTCGGCGGAGCTACGCTGGGCAGGCACGGTCTCGTGCTCCACCGACGTCTCCGGTGAGGTGCTTGATCCGGTCATACCGACATCCCCGCGTGATCGGTCGTGAAAGTGGTCAAGGCTTGGGTTGGGATTCGGACAGCCTAGGCGGATTTGGCCGGGACCGAAACCGCTCGGTGAGTGGCGTCGGTCGCCGTTCGGGTACCCGACGGAATTGTCGGTGCTCGGTCATAGCATGGGCGCGGCCGCTCGGGTGGCCTCATCCGGCTGCTCCGAGCACGACCCACCAGCACGATTGAAGGGAACTCAGTGGCCGACCGCCTCGTCGTCCGCGGTGCGCGGGAGCACAACCTGCGCGGTGTCGACCTCGACCTGCCCAGGAACAGCCTGGTGGTCTTCACCGGCCTGTCCGGCTCGGGCAAGTCGAGCCTCGCCTTCGACACGATCTTCGCCGAGGGGCAGCGGCGTTATGTCGAATCGCTGTCCGCCTACGCTCGGCAGTTCCTCGGCCAGATGGACAAGCCCGACGTGGACTTCATCGAGGGCCTTTCGCCCGCGGTGTCCATCGACCAGAAATCCACCAGCCGCAACCCGCGCTCGACCGTCGGCACCATCACCGAGGTCTACGACTACCTGCGGCTGCTGTTCGCCCGCGCCGGCAAGCCGCACTGCCCGATCTGCGGCGAGGCGATCAGCAAGCAGACCCCGCAGCAGATCGTGGACCAGGTGCTGGCCATGGAGCAGGGGGTGCGGTTCCAGGTGCTGGCCCCGGTGGTGCGCGGCCGGAAGGGGGAGTACGTCGACCTGTTCTCCCAGCTCCAGTCGCAGGGCTACTCGCGAGCCCGGGTGGACGGCACGGTGTACTCGCTGACCGAGCCGCCGAAGCTGAAGAAGCAGGAGAAGCACGAGATCGCGGTGGTCATCGACCGGCTCACCGTCAAGACCAGCGCCAAGCAGCGGCTCACCGACTCGGTGGAGACCGCGTTGCGGCTGGCCGACGGCCTGGTCGAGCTGGAGTTCGTCGACCTGCCCGAGCACGACCCGCAGCGGATCCGCGGCTTCTCCGAGAACCTGGCCTGCCCGAACGGCCACCCGCTGGCCATCGAGGACCTGGAGCCGCGGTCGTTCTCGTTCAACTCGCCCTACGGCGCCTGTCCGGTGTGCACCGGTCTCGGCACGAAGATGGAGGTCGATCCGGAGCTGGTGGTGCCGGACGACGAGCTCTCGCTCGGCGAGGGCGCGATCGCGCCGTGGTCGGTCGGCCAGACCGCCGAGTACTTCGAGCGGCTGCTGACCTCGCTCGGCGAGGCGGTCGGCTTCCGGATGGACGTGCCGTGGCGGCGGCTGTCGGCCAAGGCGCAGAAGGCGGTGCTGCACGGCATCGACGAGCAGGTGCACGTCCGCTACCGCAACCGCTACGGCCGTGAGCGCTCCTACTACGCCGCCTTCGAGGGCGTGATCCCGTTCCTGGAGCGCCGGCTGGACCAGACCGAGTCGGACTACGCCAGGGAGAAGTACGAGGGTTACATGCGCGAGGTGCCCTGCCCCGCGTGCAGCGGCACCCGGCTCAAGGCGGAGATCCTGGCCGTCACGCTCGAGCACGCCGTGCAGGGGGCGCGGTCCATCGCCGAGGTGTGCGCGCTGAGCGTGGGCGAGTGCGCCGAGTTCCTGGACGGGCTCTCGCTCGGCCATCGGGAGAAGATGATCGCCGGCGCGGTGCTCAAGGAGATCCAGGCGCGGCTGCGGTTCCTGCTGGACGTCGGCCTGGACTACCTGTCGCTGGACCGGGCGTCGGCGACGCTCTCCGGCGGCGAGGCGCAGCGGATCCGGCTGGCCACGCAGATCGGCTCCGGTCTGGTCGGCGTGCTCTACGTGTTGGACGAGCCGTCGATCGGGCTGCACCAGCGGGACAACCACCGGCTGATCGAGACCCTGACCCGGCTGCGCGACCTGGGCAACACGCTGATCGTGGTCGAGCACGACGAGGAGACCATCCGCACCGCCGACTGGATCGTGGACATCGGGCCGGGCGCCGGCGAGCACGGCGGCGAGATCGTCCACAGTGGATCGTTCAAGGAGCTGTTGCGCAACAAGCGGTCGCTCACCGGGGCCTACCTCGCCCGGCGGCAGGAGATCCCGGTCCCGATGATGCGCCGCCCGGTGGACAACCGGCGCCAGCTCACGGTGGTCGGCGCCCGCGAGCACAACCTGCGCGGGATCGACGTGTCGTTTCCGCTCGGCTGCCTGGTCGCGGTCACCGGGGTCTCCGGTTCCGGGAAATCCACGCTGGTCAACGACATCCTGGCCACGGTGCTGGCGAACAAGCTCAACGGGGCGCGCCAGGTTCCCGGCCGGCACACCCGGGTGCGCGGCCTGGAGAAGGTCGACAAGCTGGTCCGGGTGGACCAGTCGCCGATCGGCCGTACTCCACGGTCCAACCCGGCCACCTACACCGGGGTGTTCGACAACATCCGCAAGCTGTTCGCCGCGACCACCGAGGCCAAGGTGCGCGGCTACCAGCCGGGCCGGTTCTCGTTCAACGTCAAGGGCGGCCGGTGCGAGGCGTGCGCGGGCGACGGCACGATCAAGATCGAGATGAACTTCCTGCCGGACGTGTATGTGCCGTGCGAGGTGTGCAAGGGCGCCCGGTACAACCGGGAGACCCTTGAGGTGCACTACAAGGGCAAGACCGTCTCCGAGGTCCTGGACATGCCGATCGAGGAGGCCGAGGAGTTCTTCGAGCCGATCAAGGCGATCCACCGGCACCTGCGCACGCTGGTCGACGTGGGCCTGGGGTACGTGCGGCTGGGGCAGCCCGCGCCGACCTTGTCCGGCGGCGAGGCGCAGCGGGTCAAGCTGGCCAGCGAACTGCAGAAGCGGTCCACCGGCAAGACCGTCTACATCCTCGACGAGCCGACCACCGGCCTGCACTTCGAGGACATCCGCAAGCTGCTCGGCGTGATCAACGGGTTGGTGGAGAAGGGCAACACCGTGATCGTGATCGAGCACAACCTCGACGTGATCAAGACCTCGGACTGGGTGATCGACATGGGCCCGGAGGGCGGCTCCGGCGGTGGCCTGGTGATCGCCGAGGGCACCCCCGAACAGGTCGCCGACCTACCCGAGAGCTACACCGGCGAGTTCCTCCGCACGGTGCTCACCGACCAGGACACCGCCGCCGCCGGCTGACCCGCGACCGTTCCCGCTCGGCCACGGCTCGAGCGGGCAGCCCGCGCGCCGGATCCGGCGCGGGGCTTTCGCCGGGCGGCGCGGCGTCAGCCGAACTTGTAGGTGACGCCGGTGAGTTGTTCGGAGAGGTCCCAGAGCTTGCCGGCGGTGTCCTCGTCGCGTGCGGCGGGGCTGGACTGGACCAGCTTTGGTGCGCCGCGCATCTCCGACATTCCGGACGGTCCCGCGTAGCTGCCGGTGGGCACGTCGGTGACCGCGGCGTACAGCGTGGGCAGCGCGCCGTTGGCCGCGCTCTGGGCGAACACCCGGTTGCCGATGCGCATGAGCAGGTCCAGCACCGACTCGGTGTGCGCCTGCAGGTTGGTCGCGGCGTAGCCCGGGTGCGCGGCGACCGCCCGCACCGGCGAGCCGGCCGCGGTCAGCCGACGCCCGAGCTCGTAGGTGAAGAGCAGGTTGGCCAGCTTGGACTGGCCGTACGCGCCCCACCGCTGATAGCGCCGACGCTCCCAGTTCAGGTCGTCCAGCCGGATCCGGCCGGCCCGGTGCATGCTGCTGGCCACCGTCACCACCCGGTCCCGGATCCGGTCGAGCAGCAGGCCGGTGAGCGCGAAATGACCCAGGTGGTTGGTCCCGATCTGCAGCTCGAAGCCGTCCGGGGTGCGGCGAAGCGGGGTCGCCATGACCCCGGCGTTGTTGATCAGAATGTCCACCGGCTCGGTGACCGTCTCGGCGAACGCCCGCACCGAGGACAGGTCGGCCAGATCCAGCGCCCGGACCTCGACCGGGCCCGACATCGCCGCCGCGGCCGCCGCGCCCTTCTCCGTGTTGCGGCAGGCGATGATCACCTGCGCCCCGGCCCGGGCCAACTGACCGGCGGCGGCCGCCCCGATCCCGCTGTTCGCTCCGGTGATCACCACCGTGCGGCCGGTCTGGTCGGGTATGTCGGTCGCTGCCCACGTCGCCATGGCGAAAAGCCTAGGGGTCCCCGGCCGGTTCATGGATCGGTGGTCGCCGTCGAGTCGCGGTTCCTCGGCATGAGCGGCGGCGGTGACCCCGACCAAGTTCTCCGAAAAATTTGGCGAACCGGGTGAACCGGAGCGACGGGCCGCTCGTGTGGATGGTGTCGCACGAGTAGAGAGGCCGGTCCCATGACGCGCACCCGAGCCCCGGTCGTCGCCGCGGCGGCGACCGGTCTGATGGCGCTCGCGGCGTGCGGCCGGGAGGCCGGCACCGCGGTCCCGGTGCCCGCCACGGGCGCCGGGACCGGCGGCGCGGTCGATGCCAGGCTCGTGGTGACCGAGGCCGGCGTGCTCGGCCCCGTGGTCACCGACCAGCACGGGCTCACGCTGTACCGGTTCGACCGGGACCGGGCCAGCCCGCCGGCCGCCACCTGCGCCGCGGACTGCGCGCGGCTGTGGCCGCCGATGATCGTCCGAACGGCTTCCGAGGTCGTGCTCAGCGGCATCGAACCGGGCCTGGTCGGCGTGGTCAGCCGGGCCGACGGACGTACCCAGGTCACCTTGAAGGGGTGGCCGCTCTACCACTTCGCCGAGGACGTCAGACCCGGCGACACGAACGGCCAGGGGGTCGGCGGCACGTGGTTCGCCGCCCGACCCGATGGCGAGAAGGCTCAGACCACCGTGGCGGCCCCGCCTCCCGACAGCGGCGGCCGATGACGGTGGTAACTGAGAAAAGGCTCCGCCGGGCGGGAAACGGTCCCCTTCCACACCCGCCCGGCGGACCCGCCAGCACGGCAAAGATGAAAGGGTGGACATGTCTCATGGCACGGTCCAGTACTGTTCTCGCCGACCACGGTAGTGTCCGATTAGTCCGGGCAGGTGAGGGCAGGCGTGACGTTCCCAGGCTTGCGGTCGCGCCGACGGCGCGACAGCGACGTGCAGGAACAGCGCGCGCCAGGCGAGGACCTGATCCGTTTCCTGTATCACGAACACGGTCGTAGCGTGTTGGCCTATGCAACCCGGCTCACCGGGGACCGGGCCGCGGCCGAGGACGTGGTGCAGGAGACGCTGCTCCGCGCCTGGAAGCACGCGGATGATCTGCGCAACGACTCCAAGGGGTCGGTGCGAGGGTGGTTGCTCACCGTCGCACGAAACATCATCACCGACCGCGCCCGGGCCCGAGCGGCCCGTCCGCAGGAGGTGGGCGAGCCGGTGGACGTGCCGGCCGTCGAGCTGGACCACGCCGAACAAGTGGTCAACTCGATGGCCGTACTCGGCGCCATGGACTCGCTGTCCGCCGAGCACCGGGAAGTGCTTGTGGAGATGTACTACCGGGGTAGAACGGTGGCCGAGGCCGCCAAGGAACTGGGCATACCCGCCGGAACCGTGAAGTCGCGGTCCTACCACGCGCTGCGCGCGCTGCGGACCGTGCTCGCCGGCCGGCCTGGAGCAGGGGAGGTGCTGCGATGAGCGAGCTTGCGAGCGAACCGATGAGCACTGCCCCGCGGCCGAGCCTGCGAGGCGGCGGGGTCGAGCAGCACCGAGCTTGCGAGGTGCGGATCCGATGAGTTCGGTTGAGCATGACCGCTCGCTGCTCGGCGCCTATGCCCTCGGCGTCCTGGACGCCCGCGAGGCCCAGATCGTGCACGACCACATCGCCGGCTGCCTCGAATGCCGCCGCGAGATCGCCGACCTTGTCGACCTGCGCGCCGCCATGGACGACGTGCCCTCGGAAGCCTTCCTGGACGGCCCGCCGGAGAGCGACCTGCTGCTGCAGCGCACCATCCGGGCGGCCCGCACCGAGCACGGCAAGCGCGCGGCCGCGACTCCGACACAGATCCAGCGAAGCTCGCCCGGCCGCCGGCTGGCGCTGGTCGCCGCCTCGTTCGTGGTGCTGGTCGGCGTGGCCCTCGGCGCCGGATACCTGGTCGGCCGGCAGACCGCACCTGGACCCACGATTGCCGCCAACGCCGTGCACGCGGAGGCGACCGACGCGACCACCGGGGCGAAGCTCGCCGTGGACGTGACCCCGCAGGAGGGGTGGGTGCGGGTGCACGTCGTCGCCCGGGACATCCCGCAGGGCGAGCCCTGTGAGCTGTACGTGGTGCCGCGGTCCGGGTCGCCGGTGCTGGTCGGCGGCTGGCTGGTGTCCGAGAAGGGTGCCCGCGAGGGCACGACGCTGGACGGCTCGGCCCTGGTCAAGGCGGACGACGTGGTCTCCGTCGACGTGGTCACCACCAGCGGCAAGAAGTTCGTGTCGGTACCGGTCTGAGGTGTCGTTACACGAGTACCGGTTCCGCAACGTGTGGTCGGTCGAGGTGGCGGCGGCCCGGCTGTTCGGCGCCCTGGTCGACCTGACCAACTACCCCCGCTGGTGGCCGGACGTCCGGTCGGTGCACCGGGTGGACGAGGACACCGCCGAGCTGACCTGCCGGGCCGTGCTCCCTTACGCGCTGGTGTTCCGGCTGCACCGGGTCGAACAGGACGAGCGGGCCGGGCGGCTGCGCGTGGACCTGTCCGGCGATCTGGCGGGTTACTGCGAAGGGGTGGTCGCCGCCGGCGGCGCCGGTCCGGCCACGCTGGCGATCTCGCAGCGGGTCGTGGTCAACAAGTCGCTGCTGCGCCGGCTCGCCCCGGTCGCCCGCCCGCTGTTCCGGGCCAACCACGCCGCGATGATGCGCCGGGGCCAGCGCGGGCTGCGCCGTTACCTGGCCGGCCCGGACACCGCGTGATCACTGGTGGTAACGCTCAATTCGACCGCTCGTCGCTTGTGCGCAGTGCACACCGTTGACCCCCCGCCATCCTTGCTGTTCGGGGTCAAATCGAGCATCGTGACTTCATGGTGACGGTCGAGCCTGCCGCCGGCGCGGTGCCCATCGAGTCAGCCGGACTCGTCGCGGCGCTGCGCGAGCGGCTGGACGCGATCGCCGAGCGCTGGGTCTCACACATCGTGGCGAAGAACTCCGCCTACCTGGACAACGCGCTGGTGTCGCTGCCGGATCTGCGCCGCACCTGCCGGGACAACGCCGAGTCCGTGCTGCGATTGCTGGCCGGTGACCTGACCACGGAGCGCGAGCCGATGGCGGTGGTGCGAGCGAGCGCGCGGCGGGCGGCCGAGCGCGGCATCCCGCTGGACTCGCTGCTGCGTTCCTACCGGCTTGGCGGGCTGGCGCTGTGGCAGGAGCTGGCCGGCTGCGCGGCCGGCCGCGGCGAGCCCGAGCTGGTCGACCTGGCCGGCGCGCTGTGGCTGACCGTGGACGAGGTCTCGGCCGAGTTCGCCACCTGCTACCACTACCACCGCACCGAGCTGGAGCTGCTGCGGATGGCCGAGCAACGCCGCCGGGTGATGGTGGACGAGCTGCTCCGCGGCCGCGGCCGGGACGGCGGCTTCGCCGAGGAGGCGGCGCTCAAGCTGGAACTCCCGGCGGACAGCCCGTACCTGGTGGTCACCGTGGAACCCACGTCCAGCGGGCGGCCCGGAGTGGAGATGCCGGCCGAGACGCTGGCCGCGGGCGGGTTCCGGTCGGTCTGGCAGGTCAGCGGCGAGCTGCTGGTCGGCCTGGTGGCGCTGGAGCGGGCCGGCCAGGACGCGGCGCTGCGCCGGTTGCGACCGGCGATGCGCGGCCGCGGCGGGATCGGTCCGGTGGTGTCCGGCCTCGGTCAGGTCGACGAGGCCTACCAGTTCGCATCGGTCGCGATGGCCACGCTGCCGGCCGGCAAGCCCGGGCTGGCCATCCTGGAGGACCACCTGCCCGAGGCGCTGCTGGTGCGCTCCCCGGACCTGGCCGACATGCTGGTCCGCGAGCTGCTCGGCCCGGTGCTGGACCTGCCCGGCAAGGAGGGCCACTACCTGCTCACCACCCTCGCCGTGTGGATTGACACCAACTGCTCGGTGGCGCACACCGCGACCCGGCTGTACTGCCACCGCAACACGGTGCTGAACCGGCTCAACCGGTTGGAGAGCCTGCTCGGCCGCCCGCTCAAGGGCCGGGCGACGTTCGTGGCCGTCTCGCTCGCGCTGACCGCGTGGGAGCTGGGCCGGGGCCGGGGCGAGGGCCGGCCGCGGTGAGAAGCACGATGCAGGACGCCCCGCTGACCGTGGCGCGGATGCTGCGCTACGGCTCGACCGTGCACGCCGACGCCCGGGTGGCGACCTGGGCCGGGACCTCGGCGCGGTACCGCTCCTACGGCGAGGTGGGCGCCCGCTGCGCCCGGCTGGCCGGCGCGCTGCGCTCGCTCGGGGTGACCGGGGACCATCGGGTCGGCACGTTCATGTGGAACAACGTCGAGCATCTGGAGGCCTACCTGGCGGTGCCGGCGATGGGCGCGGTGCTGCACACGATCAACCTGCGATTCTCCAAGCACCAGCTGGTGTACACGATCAACCACGCCGAGGACCGGGTGATCCTGGTCAACGAGACCGCGTTGCCCCGGTTCGCCGAGCTGCTCCCGGAGCTGCCCACCGTGGAGCACGTGGTGGTGGTCGGCGGCGGACGGCCGGCGGCCACCCGCAGCGCCGGCAGGCTCACCCACGACTACGAGGAGCTGCTGGCCGCGCAGTCCGAGCACTTCGAGTGGGCCGAGCCGGACGAGCACGACGCCGCGTCGCTGTGCTACACCAGCGGCACCACCGGGGAGCCGAAGGGCGTGGCGTACAGCCACCGGTCGATCTTCCTGCACAGCATCGCGGTGAACACGCCGGCCGCGCACGGCATGAGCCCGGCGGACCGGCTGCTGCCGGTGGTGCCGATGTACCACGTCAACGCCTGGGGGACGCCGTACGCGGCGTTCCTCGCCGGGGCCGGGCAGGTGCTGCCGGACCGGTTCCTGCAGCCGGAGTCGCTGGTGGCGATGATCGAGCGGGAGCGGCCGACCGTGGCGGCGGCGGTGAGCACCACGTGGTCCGGCCTGCTCGAGCACCTGCGTTCGCACCCGGCCGACCTGTCCTCGCTGCGCCAGGTGCTGGCCGGCGGGGCGGCGTGCCCGCCGGCGCTGATGCGCGAGTTCGAGGAGCGGCACGGGGTCCGGGTGGTGCAGGGCTGGGGAATGACCGAGACGTCGCCGATCGCGATGGTGGCGCACCCGCCGCCGGCCGCGGTCGGGGAGGACGCCTGGCCGTACCGGATCAGCCAGGGCCGGCTGCTGCCGTCGCTGGAGGCGCGGCTGGTCGGCGCGGACGGCCGGCCGGTGCCGCACGACGGGAAGAGCGTCGGGGAACTGGAGATCCGCGGGCCGTGGATCGCCAGCGGGTACTACCGGCCGGAGGAGTCCGACCGGGACGCGACGAACCGGTTCGCCGGCGGCTGGTTGCGCACCGGCGACATCGGCGCGCTCACCCCGGACGGGTTCCTGACCCTGACCGACCGGGCCAAGGACGTGATCCGCTCGGGCGACGAGTGGATCTCGTCGGTGGAGCTGGAGAGCCAGCTGATGACCCATCCGGCGGTGGCCGAGGCGGCCGTGATCGGCGTGCCGGATGTGCGCTGGCACGAGCGCCCGCTGGCCGCGGTGGTGTTCCTGGAGGGTCGCCGGGCGGATCTGGCCGAGCTGCGCGATTTCCTGGCCGGCCGGGTCGACTGGTGGCAGGTTCCGGAGCGGTGGAGCGTGATCCCGCAGGTGCCCAAGACCAGCGTCGGCAAGTTCGACAAGAAGGAACTGCGCCGCCGCTACACCGACGGCACCCTGGAGGTCACTGTCCTGGAACAGGACTGACCGCGCGGCACCCGCGAGGCGGATGTAGTGGACTTCTCCGAGGGACGGCGGAGAAGTCCACTACATCCTCTTACCCCCTGGCCGCGGGCGCGGATTCGCTCGCGCGATCCGCGTCCGCTGTGGCCTGCCGATCCGCGTCGTCGTCGGGCTCGTCGAGCATGGTGGTCTCGTCGAACGGATCCTCTCCGGAGAGCACCCGGCTGGCCTGCTCCCGGTCGAACTCCTGGGTCCACACCCCGACCAGCACCGTGGCCACCGAGTTGCCGGCGAAGTTGGTCAGCGCCCGGGCCTCGGACATGAACCGGTCGATCCCGACGATCAGCCCGACCCCCTCGACCAGGTCCGGCCGGTGCGCCTGCAGCCCGCCGGCCAGCGTGGCCAGGCCCGCCCCGGTCACCCCCGCAGCGCCCTTCGACGCGATGATCATGAACACCAGCAGGCTTATCTGCTCGCCCGCGGACAGCGGAGATCCGGTCGCCTCGGCGATGAACAGCGTGGCCATGGTCAGGTAGATCGCCGTGCCGTCCAGGTTGAACGAGTACCCGGTCGGCACCGTGATGCCGACCGTGGTCCGGCCGACGCCGAAGTGCTGCATCTTGGCGATCAGCCGGGGCAGCGCCACCTCGGACGAGGACGTGGACAGGATCAGCAGGAACTCCCGGCTCAGGTACCGGAACAGCGCAAGGATGTTGACCCGGGCCACCGCCCAGAGCAGCGAGCCGAGCACGCCGAACACGAACACCAGGCAGGTCGCGTAGAACCCGAGCATGATCACCGCGAGGCTCTTCAGCGCGGCCAGCCCGGTCGAGCCGACCACCGCTGCTATCGCCCCGAACGCGCCGATCGGCGCGGTCCACATGATCATCGACAGGATCCGGAACACCAGCCGCTGGAAGTACTCGATCACGGTCAGGATCGGCTTGCCGTGGCTGCCGAGGGACAGCAGGGCGAACCCGACCAGCAGCGCCACCAGCAGGGTCTGCAGCACGCTGTCGCCGGTGAGCGCGGAGAGCAGCGTGGTCGGGATGATGCCGAGCAGGAACTCGGTGGTGCTCTCGGAGCCCTCCGCCTGCGCCTCGCCCTGGGCCCGGGCCGCGTCGGTCAGGTTGAGGCCCTCGCCGGGGCTCAGCAGGTTGCCGACCACCAGGCCGATGATCAGCGCGACGGTGGACATGACCATGAAGTAGCCGATCGCCAGGGTGCCCACCTTGCCGACCTTGGTGGCCCTGGCCACCGACCCGATGCCGAGCACGATCGTGCAGAAGATGATCGGGCTGATCATCATTCGGATCAGGTTCACGAAACCCTGGCCCAGCGGCCGCATCGCTCTGCCGAACTCGGGGAACAGCCAGCCCACCAGAATCCCGGCGACCACGGCCACGATGACCGCGACGTAGAGGTAGTGGGTGCGATCCCGGCGCCGGTTCTGCGTGGTCTGCTGGGCGTTCGCGGTCATGGTTCGCCTCCTCGCGACATTCGGCGACTCCGGTCCGCACTATCCCCGCCACCGAGCGTGGGGTCACGGTTGTGTTCATTTCGTTCACACTGTGGGGATGAGCCTGGCCCGACAGTTGCTCGTGTTACAGGTGATCATCGTGAGCCTGCTGGTCGCCGGCGGAGCGGTGTTCGTCTACCTGGACGTGGCGCGGCACGCCGAGGACTCCGCAAGGGAGAAGGTGATCTCGGTGGCCAGCACGTTCGCCGACGAGCCGACCGTGACCGAGGCGGTCGGCACGGCCGACCCGACGGCGATCCTGCAGCCGCTGGCCGAGCGGATCCGGGTGGACACCGGGGTGGACTTCGTCGTGGTGATGGACACCGAGGGACGGCGGTTCACCCATCCCAACCCGGAACAGATCGGCGGGCAGTTCCTCGGCCACACCGACCGGGCGCTGGCCGGGGAGACGCTGACCGAGACCTACACCGGGACCCTGGGCCCGTCGGTGCGCGCGGTGGTGCCGGTTTACGACCAGGACCGGCACATCGTGGCGCTGGTCAGCGTCGGGATCACGCTGAACGCGATCGCCGGCAAGGTGCGCGACCGGCTGGTGCCGCTGATCATCGTGGCGGTGCTGGCGTTGGCGGTCGGCACCGCCGGGACCTATCTGGTCAGCCGGCGGCTGCGGCGCCAGACGCACGGGCTCGGTCCGGCCGAGCTGGGCCGCAGGCTGTCCTACCACGAGGCGATCCTGCACGCGGTGCACGAGGGCCTGCTGCTGGTCGACCGGGACCGCCGGGTGGCCCTGTGCAACGACGGGGCGCGGGCGCTGCTCGACCTCGCCGGGCCGGTCGAGGGCCGGCGGATCGACGACCTCGGACTGCCGGAGCCGTTGGTGCACAGCCTGTCCGGTGCGCGGGTGGCGCACGACGAGATCCGGCTGACCGACCGCAGGGTGTTGGTGGTCAACTCGGCGCCGGTGCACGCCGGCGACGGGGTGCACGGCAGCGTGGTGACCCTGCGGGACCACACCGAGCTGCTGGCGCTGACCGGTGAGCTGAACTCGGTGCGCGGGTTCGCCGAGTCGCTGCGCTCCCAGGCGCACGAGGCGGCCAACCGGCTGCACACCGTGGTGTCGCTGGTGGAGTTGGGCCGCACCCGGGAGGCGGTGGAGTTCGCAACGGCCGAGCTGCGGATCGCCCAGCGGCTGACCGACCGGGTGGTGGGCGCGGTGGCCGAGCCGGTGCTGGCCGCACTGCTGCTCGGGAAGGCGGCGGAGGCCAGCGAGCGGGGCGCGACACTGGTGATCACCGAGGACACCGGGATCGACGACGCGGTGCTGGACGGGGATCCGGTGGCCGCCCGGGACGTGGTGACCATCCTGGGCAACCTGATCGACAACGCGCTGGACGCCGCGTTGGAGGCGGGCGGCCCGGCGCAGGTGTTCGTGACCGCGCGGGTGGACGGCGCGGAGCTGGTGCTGCGGGTGGCCGACAACGGACCGGGCGTCGAACCCGACCAGGTGCAGGACCTGTTCCACCGCGGCTGGTCCACCAAGTCCGGCGCCGGGCGGGGCCTCGGGCTCGCCCTGGTCGGTCAGGCGGTGCGGCGGGGCGGCGGCACGATCGAGGTGCGGGCCGACGGCGGCGCCGTGTTCACGGTGCGGCTGCCGGTGTCCAGCGGGGTCCGGTCGTGATCCGGGTGCTGGTGGTCGAGGACGATCCGGTCGCCGCGGAGGCACACCGGCAGTACGTGGAGCGGGTTGCCGGTTTCGTGGTGGTCGGCGTGGTACACACCGGCGCCGAGGTGCTGCGGGCGCTGCGGCAGCGCGCGGTGGACCTGCTGCTGCTGGACTTCTACCTGCCGGACGCGCACGGGCTGGACGTGTGCCGGGCGGTGCGCGCGGCCGGGCACGCGGTCGACGTGATCGCGGTGACCTCCGCGCGCGACCTCGCCGTGGTGCGGGCGGCGGTGTCCGCGGGCGTGGTGCAGTACCTGCTCAAGCCGTTCACCTTCGCCGCGATGCGGGACCGGCTGGAGCGCTACGCGCGGTTCCTCGCCGGCACCGGCAATGCCGGCGAGGTCGCCGGTCAGTCCGATGTGGACAGCTTGTTGGCGACGCTGCGCGGGCCGGACAGTCCCGCACTGCCCAAGGGAATGAGCGCGCCGACGCTGGACGCGGTGATCGCCGCGCTGCGCGGCGCCGGGGACGGCCTTTCGGCCGGCGGGGCCAGCGACGCGATCGGGGTGTCCCGGGTGACCGCCCGCCGCTACCTGGAGTACCTCGCGGACAACGGGTTCGCCGTGCGCCGGTTACAGTACGGCCAGGTCGGCCGGCCCGAACTGTGGTTCCACTGGAGTCACCCGCCTCGCTAGTCCGCCCCTCCGGGATCAACTGCTGTTGTTGCGTTCCAGCGGGAGTGCAGCAGGGCCGCCCAGCGGGGCCGCCCAGCGGGGCGCCCCGGTGTCGGTGATCCGGGCGGCGCCGGCGGCGGTGGGTGGGCGTGTCGGCGCCGACCGGTCTGATATCCTGAACGACGCGACCTGCCCCCGTGTGGGGCGGCAAAGTGGAGCCCCCGCTCCCACCCGGGTCACTCTTGAGGTGGCCGGGTCCGATCGCGGTGGCCGATGCCGGTTCGTCCGGCAGGTCACGGTGTCCCGGCGGAGCCGCCGGGGTCGGTCGGATGCGGGCCCCGTTCGCCACAGGCGACGGGGTTCGATGCTGTCGGGGGCCTCACGTGCCACCCGGGCCGCACGACAGACCTGCAGAGACCTGACCTCGGACCAAGGAGGCCCCATCAGTTCCGAGACCCGTATCAATGACCGCATCCGCGTGCCGGAAGTCCGCCTTGTCGGACCGAACGGCGAGCAGGTCGGGATCGTCCGCATCGAGGACGCGCTCCGGCTGGCGCAGGAGGCGGATCTGGACCTCGTCGAGGTCGCCCCGACGGCCCGGCCGCCGGTGTGCAAACTCATGGACTACGGCAAGTACAAGTACGAGACCGCCCAGAAGGCCCGCGAGTCGCGCCGCAACCAGCAGCTCACCGTGATCAAGGAGCAGAAGCTCCGGCCCAAGATCGACACGCACGACTACGAGACCAAGAAGCGCAACGTCGTGCGCTTCCTCGAGCACGGCAACAAGGTCAAGGTCACGATCATGTTCCGGGGCCGCGAGCAGTCCCGGCCGGAGTTGGGTTTCCGGCTGTTGCAGCGGCTCGCCGACGACGTCGCCGACCTCGGCTTCGTCGAGGCGACGCCGAAGCAGGACGGCCGCAACATGATCATGGTGCTGGCGCCGCACAAGACCCAGAAGGCGCGCCAGCGGGCGACGACGCCGAGTGCCGGCTCCGACCCGGAGTGACCCCGCCGGTCACGGCGAACCATCCGATACAGATCGAGGAACAAACATGCCCAAGCAGAAGACCCACACGGGGACCGCGAAGCGTGTCAAGGTCACCGCGGGCGGCAAGCTGCTCCGTCAGCAGGCGGGTCTGCGTCACAAGCTTGAGAAGAAGTCGAGTGAGTTGACCCGGCGCCTGTCCGGTACGACCGAGGTGTCCAAGAAGGACCGCCGCCGGGTGAACAGGCTGCTCGGCCGCTGACCGTTCGGCCGATTTGAGACCCTTGACCATCTGGGTGGCCACCCATGCCGCCCACGAGCTCGACAGGACGGATCAGTGGCACGCGTCAAGCGGGCGGTCAACGCCCACAAAAAGCGTCGCACGACTCTTGAACTTGCCAGCGGTTACCGGGGGCAGCGCTCGCGCTTGTACCGCAAGGCCAAGGAGCAGGTGCTCCACTCGCTCAACTACGCCTACCGGGACCGCCGGGCGCGCAAGGGGGACTTCCGGCAGCTGTGGATCACCCGGATCAACGCCGCGGCTCGGCAGAACGGCATGACCTACAACCGGTTCATCCAGGGCCTGCGGGTGGCCGGCGTCGAGGTGGACCGCAAGATCCTCGCCGAGTTGGCGGTAAGTGACCCGACCGCGTTCGCCGCGCTGGTGGCCGTCGCCCGCGAGAACGCTCCGGCCCAGGGCAAGGCTTCCTGACCGAGAGTCCGCCGTATACGGAGCGGACGCCCAGGGTGGCCGCCGCCCGGCAGCTGACCAGGCGCTCCGGGCGTGAGCGGGCCGGCCGGTTCCTGGCCGAGGGGGCCCAGGCCGTCCGGGAGGCGCTCGCCTTCGGCACGGTGCACGAGCTGTTCGTGACCGTGGATGCCGCCGCCCGCAACGCTGAGCTGCTGCGCGATGTGGGTGTGCCGGTGTCCACGGTCACCGGCCGGGCGGCCGCCGGACTGTCCGAAACCGTGACGCCGCAGGGGATCGTGGCGGTCTGCGATCTGGTCGACGGGCCGCTCGACGCCGCTCTCGCCGGCTCCCCGCGGCTGGTCGCGGTGCTGGCCGGGGTGGCCGACCCGGGCAATGCCGGCACGGTGACCCGGGTGGCCGACGCGGCCGGCGCGGACGCCGTGCTGTTCGCCGGGGACACCGTCGATCCGCACAACGGCAAGTGCGTTCGGGCGTCGACCGGCAGCTTGTTCCACCTTCCGATCACTCGATCGCGTGATGTTGGTGCGACCCTGGCCGCGTGCCGGGCAGCCGGCCTTAGGCTTCTGGCCGCGGACGGGACCGCCGAGAACGACCTGGGCAGTGTCGATCTGGCCGGCCCGACCGCCTGGGTGTTCGGCGGCGAGGCTCACGGCCTACCGGAAGCGGCGCGCGCGGCGGTCGACCAACTCGTTCGGATCCCGATCTACGGTCGGGCCGAGAGCCTCAACCTGGCCACGGCCGCCGCGGTCTGCCTCTACGCCAGCGCCGGCGCCCAGCACTGACCGGCAGAAATGTGCCTACTTGTTGTACTCTCATGTAGGCACATCTATCCAGAGGGGGTGCGCCATGACCGTGGTCAGCATTCGCGAGTTCTCGTTCAACCCGAGCGCCATGTTCGCCCGCGTGGAGCAGGGCGAGACCATCGAGATCACCCGGCACGGCAAGGTGATCGCCGAAGTCCGCCAACCGAGCCCACACATGAGCAAGTACGACGAGTTGGTCGCCAACGGCACCATCAACCCGGCCTCCGGCCAGCTCACCGCGGGCGACTGGGACAAGTTCACCCACATCGAGGTGCCCGACGACGTCGACCCGCTGGCGATCCTGTTTGAGATGCGCGAGGGTGAGCGGTATTGATCTACCTCGACTCGTCGGCGCTGGTGACGATCGTGGTCGAGCGGCCGCATGCCAAGGCGCTGCGGAGGTTCCTCGACACCCGTGCCACCGAAAAGCTGGCCACCTCGACCATCGGCATGATCGAGACGGTCCGGACCTGCGACCGGCTCGGCAACTATCCCAACCTCCTGCCGCGCCTGCTCCGCGAACACACCGAGATCACGGTCACCGGCCTGATCCGGGACGCCGCGGCGAACGTGCCCGGTCCGGTCCGGTCGCTTGACGCGATCCACATCGCCAGTGCGGAGGCGCTGGGCCGGGAGCTGACCGCGTTGGTCACCTACGACAAGCGGATGGCGGAGACGGCGCGGCAGAACGGGTTGCCGGTGGCGATGCCGGGCCTCGAGTAACCGAGTTCGAACCGGGTGTGGCCATCACCTAAGATCGTGGTCTGCTCGCTGCTGACGCCGCAGCCACGAGCCGGCCACACCTGGCCACAGAATCCAGGAGCTGTACACCAACCATGTCCGGAGCCAACGACTCCTACGATCCCAAGGAGGTCGCGGCCCTTGCACCGGAGACGCTGCAGGCCGCCGTGGAGAAGGCGCGCGAGGAGTTCTCCGCCGCCGCGGACCTCGCCGCGCTCGCCGCGGCCAAGCCCGCGCATCTCGGCGACAAGTCCCCCCTGCTGACCGCCCGCCGGGAGATCGGAGCGCTGCCGCCCGCGGCGCGCGCCGAGGCGGGCAAACGGGTCAACGAGGCGCAACTCGCGGTGCGCGCCGCCTTCGACGAGCGGATGGCGCAGCTGCAGGCCGAGCGGGACGAGCGGGTGCTGGTCGAGGAGCGGGTCGACGTCACGTTGCCGTGGGACCGGTTCCCGCGCGGCGCCCGGCACCCGATCACCACGCTGTCCGAACGGATCGCGGACGTGTTCGTCGGCATGGGCTGGGAGGTCGCCGAGGGACCCGAGGTGGAGACCGAATGGTTCAACTTCGACGCGCTGAACTTCAAGAAGGACCACCCGGCCCGCACGATGCAGGACACCTTCTACGTCGCGCCGGAGGGTTCGGGTCTGGTGCTGCGCACGCACACCTCCCCGGTGCAGATCCGGACGCTGCTCGAGCGCCAGTTGCCGGTCTACGTGGTCTGTCCCGGCCGCACGTTCCGCACCGACGAGCTGGACGCCACACACACCCCGGTGTTCACCCAGGTCGAGGGCCTTGCGGTGGACAAGGGCCTGACCATGGCGCACCTCAAGGGCACGCTGGATGCCTTCGCCAGGGCCATGTTCGGCGACGAGGCCCGGATCCGGCTGCGCCCGTCGTACTTCCCGTTCACCGAACCGTCCGCAGAGCCCGACGTGTGGTTCACCGCCAAGAAGGGCGGCGCGGGCTGGGTCGAGTGGGGCGGCTGCGGCATGGTCCATCCGAACGTGCTGCGCGCCTGCGGGGTCGACCCCGAGGTCTACTCTGGCTTCGCGTTCGGCATGGGGATCGAGCGAACCCTGCAGTTCCGCAACGGGATCCCGGACATGCGGGACATGGTCGAAGGTGACGTCCGGTTCACCCTGCCGTTCGGAACGGAGGCCTGAGCCGTGCGGCTCCCCGTCAGCTGGTTGCTCCAGTACCTCGCGACCGACCGACAGTTCTCCGCGGACGAGATCGCCGAGGCGTTCGTTCGGGTCGGCATCGAGGTCGAGGACGTGCGCCGGCTCGACTCGGTGACCGGTCCGCTCATCGTCGGCCGGGTGGCCGAGATCGAGGAGCTGACCGGTCTCAAGAAACCCATGCGGTTCTGCCGGGTCGAGGTGGCCGAGCCGGATGACGAGATCACCGGCGAGCGGACCCGCGGGATCATCTGCGGCGCGACCAACTTCGTCGAGGGCGACCTGGTGGTGGTCGCGCTGCCCGGCACGGTGCTGCCGGGCGGGTTCACCATCACCGAGCGCAAGGCGTACGGGCGGTTGAGCCAGGGCATGATCTGCTCGGCCCGGGAGATCGGCCTCGGCGACGAGCACGGCGGGATCCTGGTGCTGCCCACGGGCGACTCCGGTGCCGGCGACGACGCGATCGAGCTGCTCGAACTGAACGACACCGTGATCGAGCTGGCCATCACGCCGGACCGCGGCTACTGCTTCTCGGCCAGGGGGCTGGCCAGGGAGCTGGCCTGCGCGTTCGACGTGGCCTACCTGGACCCCGCGGCGATCGAGGTACCCCCGGGCGACGGCCGGTCGGTGCCGGTGAAGATCGAGGATCCCGAGGTGTGCCGGCGGTTCGCGGTGCGCAGGGTCTCCGGGGTGGACCCGACGGCGCCCACCCCGTGGTGGATCCGGCGGCGGCTGGCGTTGGCCGGGATGCGGTCGATCTCGCTGGCCGTGGACGTCACGAACTACGTCATGCTGGACACCGGCCAGCCCATGCACGCGTTCGACGCCCCGTCGCTGTCCGGCGGGATCTCGGTGCGGCGGGCCCGGGCCGGGGAGAAGCTGGTGACGCTGGACGACGTGGAGCGGGTGCTGGACCCGGACGACGTCGTGGTGTGCGACGAGTCCGGGCCGATCTCACTGGCCGGCGTGATGGGCGGGGCCAGCACCGAGATCCGACCGGACAGCACGGACATCCTGCTGGAGGCGGCGAACTGGGATCCGCCGTCGATCGCCCGGGCGGTGCGCCGGCACAAGCTGCCGAGCGAGGCGTCCAAGCGGTTCGAGCGGTCGGTCGATCCGGCGCTTCCGCCGGTGGCGCTGGAGATCGCCGCGCGGCTGTTGCGCGACCACGGCGAGGGCAGCATCCGGCCCGGCCGCACCGACGAGGGGGCTCCGCTGGAGCTGCCGGCCATCAGGATGCCGATCGACCTGCCCGACAGGACCGCGGGCGTGGTTTACGAACGCGGCGTGACCGTGGACCGGCTCCGGCAGGTGGGCTGCCGGCCCGAGGTGGACTCCGACGACGAGGGCCGCCCCATGGTCGTCGCGGTCCCGCCGTCCTGGCGGCCGGACCTCGAGCAGCCGGCCGACCTGGTGGAGGAGGTGCTGCGGCTGGAGGGCTACGACACGATCCCGAGCGTGCTGCCGACCGCGCCGGCCGGCACCGGCCTGACCCTTGCGCAGCGCCGCCGCCGCACCGTGTCCCGGGCGCTGGCCGCCGCCGGCTACGTCGAGGTCCTCCCGTTCCCGTTCGTGTCCCCGGCCGTGTGGGACGCCTTCGGACTGTCCGAAAAGGACAGTCGGCGGCGCACCGTAAAGATCCTCAACCCGCTCGAGTCGGACCGCGACGAGCTCGCGACCACGCTGCTGCCCGGCCTGTTGGACACGTTGGTGCGCAACGTCTCCCGCGGCGCCCGGGACGTGTCCCTCTACCACGTCGGACAGGTCGTCCAGCCGCGCGCGGCGCAGGTCGAGGTCCCCGACCTCGGCGTCGCCGACCGCCCCTCCGACGACGAGATCGCCGCCATGAACGCCGCGCTCCCGCAGCAGCCGGTGCACGTTGCCGTCGTGCTGGCCGGCAACCGCCAGCGCGCCGGCTGGTGGGGTCCCGGCGAACCGGCCGGCTGGGCCGACGCCGTGGCGGCGGCCCGCCTCGTCGCCAGTGCCGCCGGTGTCGAACTCCGGATCCGCGCCGCAGACCTGCTCCCCTGGCACCCCGGCCGGTGCGCCCAGCTCCTGGTCGGCGACTGGCCCGTCGGTCACGCCGGCGAGCTCCACCCCAAAGTCGTCGAGGCCCTCAACCTCCCCAAGGCCACCGTCGCCATGGAACTCGACCTCGACGCCCTGCCGCTCACCGAACCCCGCCCCGCCGTCGCGGTCTCCGCCTACCCACCCGTCCTGTTGGACGTGGCCCTCGTCGTCGACGCCACCGTCCCCGCCGCCGAGGTCGCCGACTCCCTGCGCTCCGGCGCCGGCACCCTCCTCGAGGACCTCAACCTCTTCGACGTCTACACCGGCGACCAACTGGCCGAGGGCAAACGCTCCCTCGCCTACTCCCTGCGCTTCCGCGCCTCCGATCGCACCCTCACCCTCGAGGAAGCCACCACCGCCCGCGACGCGGCCATCGCCGCCGCCGCCACCCACCACGGCGCCACGCTCCGCGCCTGATCAGGACAAGGGTCGCGCCCGGTTCGGCGGCCGCCGAACCGGGCGCTGCGGGACTGGTCAGCCCAGCTTGCACGGGTTTCCGGTCGGGTTGCCCGGCTTACCCTCGACGTTGGCCTTGGCCTCGCCGATCACCAGGTCGGTGAGCAGCGTGTCGAGCACGACGGCCTGTTGCGTCACGCTGGTTGCGGTCGTCGTGGTGCTGTTGAGCCGCAACGAGCCGATCAGCAGCGGGATCGTCAGGGGAGCGCTGCCGACCGTGATGGACACCCCGTTGATCCGCAGGCTGGCGATGCTCGAGGAGCCGGTGAACTGTGGCTGCAGCCCGTTCGGCCCGGCGACGCACCGCGCGGTCGCCGTCGATTGGATCAGGCCGAGCTGGATGTTCACCAGGGTCGCCGTGACCCGGGTCGACTCCACCCGGGCGGTCGACGTGGCGTTGTCGAGCGTCGTGGGTGGCAGCCCGGTCAGGCTGTCCGGGGTCTGGTCGGTGCGTGCGGTCAGCGCGTTCGCCTGCACGCCGAGGATCCCGGAGCCCAGCGAGATGTTGACCACCTCGCGGAAGTCGTCGGCGCACGGCACGTCCGGCGGGTTCGCCCTGGCCACGATGATCCCGGCCAGGTTGAGCGCGGTGGCCTGGCAGGAGAACACGCCGGTCCGCTCCGCGGTCTTGATCCGCAGATCGGCCAGCACCGGGCTGGTGCCGTTCGGGGCCGCCCGCAGGGTCGCGCGGGCCTCGATGTAGCGACCGGTCAACGAGAACACCGCGCCGTTGCCGACCGGGACGAACGCCTCGCCGGCCAGGCCCGCCTCGGTGTCGGCCGCCCGCGCCTCGACGGTGATGCTGGTGCCCGGCGGGACACTGCCCTGCGGCTCGGTGTTCCAGGTGATCCGGCCCCAGGTCTGCCCGGTCACGCCGCCGTCCTGCACCACCGACCAGGTGCCGACCGGCGCGGTGATCTCACCGAGCACGGATCCGGTCATGTCGCTGTAGTTGTACGGCGCCGCGCCGGCGCCGAGGTCCACGGTCAGATCGACCGCACCGACCGGGAAGCCACCGCCGCCGATCGGGCCGGCGTCGGGATCGATCCGCATCGCGTTGTTGGTGTTGAGGTTGGCGACCCAGATCTTGCCGTTGCTGTCCACCGCCACGCCGGTCGGTCCGGCGCCGCCGGGCAGCGGCACGGTGCCGACGAAGGTGCCGTCGGTGCGGATGTGCCCGACCGTGGTCTGCGGGCCCAGAATCGAGTGCGCGACCCACACGTTGCCGGCGGAGTCGACGGCGACGCCCTGGGCGAACGTGTTGCCGTGCGGGTAGGAGTTGAGCACGTTGCCGGCCGGGTCGAGCTCGACCACCTGGTCGCCGCCGAGCAGGGTGTGCCAGACGTGGTTGGTGTTGGGATCGAGGCCGAGCCCGTAGTCGCCGTGCGTGGTGTCCAGGCAGGCGCCGGTGTTCGGGCCGGGCTCGTAGCGCAGCAGGTTGTTGCCGTACCGGGCCGACCACAGCGTGCCGGCCTGGTCGATCAGACCGCCGTAGCCGCCGCAGCCGAAGTTGACCTCCGGGCCGACCAACTGCCCGGTCATGCCGGAGACCCGCTGGTGGTCGCTGTCCGCGCCGCCGGTCCAGATGTCGTTGTTGGCGTCCACGGCCACGGTGCGGGTGTTGGTGCCGGGTACCCGGGTGTAGTTGATCAGGCACTCGTCCGTCGCGGTGTCCACGCCGCCGTCGTTGTCGACCCCGCCGGCGTTGGTCCACGGCCGGATGTCGCCCAATCCGCGCGAGGTCGCGATCAGCCCGTCGTTGTTGCGGTCGACGCAGGTGTTGTAGCCGAACGGCCCGAGGAGGAAGTCGCCGGCCGGGTTGGGCGTTGCGTCGCCGTTGACCCGGGTGCCGCCGACCACGACGCCGATCCGGGTGACCGAGCCGTCCGGATCGCCGTCGCCGTTGTAGTCCTGGAACTCGTCCCGGTTGGACAGCCAGGTGTTGCCGAGCCGGTCGACCGTCGTGCGGGACGGGTTGCGGAACCGGCCGTCCGGAGCCGACCACCACTCGCCGAGGATCGCACCGGAGTCGACGTCGATGCGCACCATCGTGCCGCGGCCGGAATTGGCGATGTTGACGAACGGGAAGAACACGCTCGACTTGTCGAGCTGGAGTTGATTGTTGTTGGGTGCGTCGTGGTTGACATCCTGCAGGACGCCTTGATCGAAATCCGCGTCCAATGTGTAGAGAACATCGGTTCCCGGCACCGGTGCGGCGGCGGCAACGGGTGCCGAGACGGTGATCGGGACAATCGCAAGTGTGGTCACAACCAGGCCGCTGAGCAGCCTTGATCGTGATCTTATTCGGATTCTTGAGCGCATGGCATATCCCTCTCAGAGGTGTGGTCCGGAAGCCGTGAATGGCCCACACTGGCGTCGGGCGCTCGATAGTAAATGTTACGGGAAACGAAGTTAATCACCAGGTAAAACAGTGTATTAGTCGGAAGGTGATATCGGCGGTCACATTCCGTGAACTATCCGAGGTGTTTGGTCGCCTCCCGGCGGGACAGCGTGGACAGGGCCGGGTGGGTGTCGACGAACGCGCGCACCCAGCCGGGCTCGGTCTTGGCGAACTCGCGCAGCGCCCAGCCGATTCCCTTGCGCAGGAAGAAGTCCGGGTCGCCGATGTTGGCCTCGATGCACCGGCCGAGCAGGTCCACATCGGTCGCGTGCTTGGCGCCGAGCTGGCAGATGATCGACGTCCGGCGCTTCCACGGGTCCTGGTCGCGGCTCCAGGTCAGCATCGCCGGGGTGAGCACGGTGGGGTGGGAGCGGAGCAGCGGGCCGATCCGCCGGTTGGCCACCTCGTCGACGAAGTCCCACCACGCGCCGGTGACGACCAGCTCCTCGTACAGCCCGAGCAGCTCCGGGCGCTGCCATGCCCGGTCGCCGTGGCCGGTGAGGTCGATGGCGAGGTAGCGCTCCTCGCGGTACCGGGCACCGCGCCACAGCTCGAGCACCGTGGCCGCCCAGACGTCCATGTCGGACAGTGGATGTGCGCCGAACACCCGCCGTGCCAACGCGGCGCGTGCCGGTTTCGGTACGCCACGAAACGGCATTCCGACTTCATGTAGCGCTGCATCTCCGGCGCCTTGGCCGGATCGGCGAGTTCGGCGAGGCCGTCCCGGACGGACCGGACGAGCGCGCGGTCGAACGAGGTCACGGCGGTCATCCTGCCGGTAGTCGATCCAACAATGCGACGAAGGTCGGTTCCGCATCGGACCGTTGACAGGCAAGCTCGGTCGCGCGTCGTGGATCAGATGCTGTTCGGCGCAGGAAAAGGATGAAAAGGGGCAAAGTGAAGAAATTGATCGCCGTGGCAGCCGCCACGGTTGCCGTCGTGGGCGGGCTGGTCATGGTGCCCTCCGCCCAGGCGGCGCCGCCGCAGAGCGCTGCGGACTACACCCCGCCGCCGGTCGGCTGGGGCGCCTGCGAGCACCCCCGGCTGGTGGATGCGGGCGCGGAGTGCGGGTTCGTCGAGGTGCCGCTGGACTATGCCAAGCCGCGCGGCACCAAGATCCAGCTCGCGGTGTCGCGGGTCAAGCACAAGACGCCGGACGCGCAGGCGCAGGGCCCGATGCTGGTCAACCCCGGCGGTCCGGGCGGCTCCGGGCTGATCTACGCGATCTTCGGTGAGTTCGTGCCCGGCGGTGCCGGGGACAGCTACGACTGGGTCGGGTTCGACCCGCGCGGGGTCGGCTCCAGCCAGCCGTCGCTGAACTGCATCCCGGACTACGCCGGCTACAACCGGCCGTTCTACGTTCCGGTCACCCCCCAACTGGAGCGCACCTGGCTGAACCGGTCCCGGGACTACGCCCGGGCGTGCGACCGCAACCAGCATGAGCTGCTCAAGCACCTGAAGACGGTCGACTCGGCGCGCGACATGGACAGCATCCGCAAGGCCCTGGGTGCGCCGCAGATCAACTACTACGGGTTCTCGTACGGCACGTACCTCGGCCAGGTCTACGGAACGCTGTTCCCGGACAAGTTCCGCCGGGTGATCTTCGACGGCAACGTCAACGCGCAGCGGATCTGGTACGACGCGAACATCGACCAGGACCTCGCGTTCGACCGCAACATCAAGATCTACTTCGACTGGGTCGCCGAGCACGACGACAGCTACCACCTCGGCACCACCGGCGCGCAGGTGGAGCGGCTGTTCTACACCGAGCAGGCCAGGCTGCTGCGGGCACCGGCCGGCGGCGTGATCGGGCCGGACGAGTGGGCCGACCTGTTCCTGCAGGCCGCGTACTACGTGTACGGCTGGGAGGACGTCGCCCAAGCGTTCTCCGGTTGGGTGCACGACGGCGAGGTGCAGCCGCTGATCGACCTGTACGGCTCCCCGCCGTTCGACGACAACGGCTACGCGATCTACCTCGCGGTGCAGTGCACCGACATCCAGTGGCCGACGGACTGGGACAAGTGGCGCCGGGACAACTGGCGCACCTTCCTCCGGGCTCCGTTCGCGACCTGGGGCAACGCCTGGTTCAACGCCCCGTGCCTGTACTGGGGCGCCCGGGCCGGCACCCCGGTGCGGATCGACGGCAGCCGGGTGCGGAACGCCCTGCTGATCAACGAGACGCTGGACTCGGCCACGCCGTACGAGGGAGCGCTGGTCACCCGCCGGCTGTTCCCGAACTCGGTGCTGATCGAGGGTGTCGGCGGCACGACGCACTCCGGTTCGCTGTCCGGCGTGGCGTGCACCGACGACCGGATCGCGGAGTACCTGAGGACCGGGGCGCTGCCGGCGCGGGTGCCCGGCAACCGGTCCGACGTGCAGTGCCCGCCGGTGCCCCGGCCGGATCCGTCCGCCGCGGCACAGTCCAGGACGGCGGCCGCCACCGGCACGTCGGTGGCCGACCTGCGCCAGGAGTTCCTGAAGTCCTTCCGGCGCTGACCCCCACAGCAGCGACGCCCCGCCACCGTGCCACGGTGGCGGGGCGTCGTCGTGTCAGGCACCTGCCGGTCCGGTTCACAGTGGATCATTGAGGCAAGTCTCGGCCCAACCAACGCAACCTCAGGGGTACCGTGACGGCACCCAGCCACAATCACCCCGTAATCCGCACGTTCGCTGGAACGCAACAACAGCAGTTAATCCCGGAGAGGCGGAACAGCGAAGATCCTCAGCGACCGCGCGCTGAACCGGGCCCTGCTGCACCGCCAGCTGCTGCTCGAGCGGGCCGGCCGCACCGTGCCGGACGCGGTGGAGCATCTGGTCGGCATGCAGGCCCAGTCCCCGAACGCGCCATACGTCGGCCTGTGGTCGCGGCTGACCTCGTTCGCGGTCGACGACCTGGTCACCGCGATCACCGACCGCACGCTGGTCCGGTCCAGCCTGATGCGCGGCACCATCCACCTGGTCAGCGCGGCGGACTGCCTGGCGCTGCACCCGCTGACCAGGACCATCCTCGAGCGGGCCGTGCGCGGCGGACCCGGCCTCCCGGCGGCCGGCGTGCTCGAGGAGGTGCTCGCCGAGGCGGCCGGGCTGCTCGCCGAGCAGCCGCGCTCCCTGGCCGAGCTGCGCCGGCTGCTCGGGGACCGCCGGCCGGACCAGGATCCGGAGGCGCTCGGCCGCGCCGCGCGCTACCTGTTGCCGCTGGTGCACGTGCCGCCGAAGGGGCTGTGGGGGCACAGCGGGCAGGCCCGGCTGACCACGGTCCGGGCCTGGCTGGGTCGCGACGTGCAGCCGCACGGGGATCCGGCCGCCATGCTGCGCCGGTACCTGGCCGGGTACGGCCCGGCCAGCGTCAAGGATGTGCAGACCTGGAGCGGCCTGCCCGGATGGCGGGCCACGTTCGCCCAGCTCGACCTGGACACGTTCCGTGACGAGCGGGGCACGGAGCTGTTCGACCTGCCGGACGCGCCGCTGCCCGACCCGGACACCCCGGCGCCGGTGCGGCTGCTGCCGGAGTACGACAACTGCCTGCGTTCGCACACCGACCGGCTCCGGGTGATGTCCGCCGAGAGCTGGGCGGCGCTGTTCGCCACGAAGAACGACGCCCCGATGCCGGCCTTCCTGGTCGACGGCTTCGTGCGTGGGATCTGGCGGCTCAAGGCGGACCGGCGGACCGCCACGATCGTCATCCGGCCGTTCACCCCGCTGACCAAGCGGCACGCCGCGGCCGTGGTTGCGGAGGCCGAGCGGCTGCTGGCCTTCGCCGCTCCGCACCTCGACGTCCGGTCCGTGCAGGTTGAGTGAAGTTGCATAGTTGTGCATACTCATCCACATGGTCTTCAGGGCGGCGGTCGCCGGCGCGAGCGGATACGCCGGCGGTGAGCTGCTTCGCCTGCTGCTCGCCCACCCGAACGTGCAGATCGGCGCGCTCACCGCGGGCGGCAACGCCGGCACGCCGCTCGGCCAGCACCACGCCCACCTGCCGCCGCTTGCCGACCGGGTTCTCACCGACACCACCCCGGACGCCCTCGCCGGCCATGACGTGGTGTTCCTCGCGCTCCCGCACGGACACTCCGCCGCCATCGCCGCCGCGCTCGACGAGCACACGCTGGTCGTCGACTGCGCCGCCGACCACCGGCTGACCGACCCGGCGGACTGGCAGCGCTGGTACGGCGGCGACCACCCCGGACACTGGCCGTACGGGATGCCCGAGCTGTCCGGCTGCCGGGACGCGCTGCGCGGCACCCGGCGGGTCGCCGTCCCCGGCTGCTACCCGACGGCCGCCTCGCTCGCCCTGGTTCCGGCGTTCACCGCCGGTCTGGTCGAGCCGGACGTCACCGTGGTCGCGGTGAGCGGGACGTCCGGCGCCGGGCGCAGCCTCAAGCCGAACCTGCTCGGTTCCGAGGTGATGGGCTCGGCCAGCGCCTACGGCGTCGGCGGCGCGCACCGGCACACCCCCGAGATCGCGCAGAACCTCGCCGGCCTCGCCGGCACCCCGGTCACGGTGTCGTTCACCCCCGTGCTCGCCCCGATGCCCCGCGGCATCCTGGCCACCTGCTCGGCGCGGGTCCGGTCCGGGGTGGACGCCGGGGCGGCCCGCGCCGCCTACGAGAAGTACGGTCAGGAGGAGCCGTTCGTGCACCTGCTGCCGGACGGCGTCTGGCCGGCCACCGCGAGCGTGCTCGGCTCGAACGCGGTGCACCTGCAGGTGACCGTGGACCGCGATGCCGGTCGCCTGGTCGCCGTGGCGGCGATCGACAACCTGACCAAGGGCACCGCCGGTGCCGCCGTCCAGTCCATGAACATCGCCCTCGGCCTGCCGGAGACCGCCGGCCTGACGACAGTGGGAGTCGCACCGTGACAGTGACAGCGCCGAAGGGGTTCCGGGCCGCGGGCGTGGCCGCCGGGCTCAAGTCCAGCGGCGCACCGGACGTGGCCATCGTGCTCAACGAGGGCCCGGGAGACGCCGCCGCCGCGGTGTTCACCGCCAACCGGTGCAAGGCCAACCCGGTGCTGTGGAGCGAGCGGGTGCTCGCCGAGCGCCGGGCCCGGGCCGTGGTGCTCAACTCCGGCGGGGCCAACTGCTACACCGGTCCCGAGGGCTTCCAGAACACGCACGCCTCCGCAGAGCTGGTGGCCGAGCTGCTCGGTCTCGGCGCGGCCGACGTCGTGGTCTGCTCGACCGGGCTGATCGGCGAGCAGCTGAACCGGCCCCGGCTGCTGGCCGGCATCGAGCACGCCGCCGAGGCGCTCACCGCGGACGGCGGGGCCGCGGCCGCCACCGCGATCATGACCACCGACAGCCGCAGCAAGCAGGCGGTGCACGCCGGTCCGGGCTGGACGGTCGGCGGGATGGCCAAGGGCGCCGGGATGCTGGCGCCGGCGCTGGCCACCATGCTGGTCGTGCTCACCACCGACGCCGCCGTGGACGGCGAGACCGCCGACCAGGCGCTGCGCGCGGCCTGCCGGGTCACCTTCGACCGGCTCGACTCCGACGGCTGCATGTCCACCAACGACACCGTGCTGCTGATGTGCAGCGGCGCGTCCGGGGTCACGCCGGACTACCCGGAGTTCGCCGATGCGGTCCGCGCGGTCTGCCATGACCTCGCCCAGCAGCTGCTCACCGACGCCGAGGGTGCCGAGCACGACATCGCCATCGAGGTGGTCGGGGCCGCGTCCGAGGACGACGCGGTGCAGGTGGGCCGCGCGATCGCCCGCAGCAACCTGTTCAAGTGCGCGGTGTTCGGCGGGGATCCGAACTGGGGCCGGATCCTGGCCGCGGTCGGCACCACGGCGGCGGCGTTCGACCCGGCCAACCTGGACGTCGCGATGAACGGGGTGTGGATCTGCCGCAACGGCGGACCGGGAGAGGCGCGCGACAAGGTGGACCTGTCCGGCCGGGAGGTCACCGTCACGGTCGACCTCAAGGCCGGGACCGACGCGGCCACCATCTGGACCAACGACCTGACCCACGGCTACGTGCACGAGAACAGCGCCTACTCGACATGACCGATCTCACCGGCGAACGGGCCGCGGCGACGGAGAAGGCCGCGGTGCTGGTCGAGGCACTGCCCTGGCTGCAACGCTTCCACGGCGCCACGGTCGTGGTGAAGTACGGCGGCAACGCCATGGTCGACGACGAACTGAAGACCGCGTTCGCCCAGGACATGGTGTTCCTCAAGCTCGCCGGGCTGCACCCGGTGGTGGTGCACGGCGGTGGGCCGCAGATCACCGCGATGCTGACCAGGCTGGGCATCCCGGGTGAGTTCCGCGGCGGCCTGCGGGTCACGACGCCGGAGGCCATGGACGTGGTCCGGATGGTGCTCACCGGCCAGGTCAGCCGGGAGCTGGTCGGGCTGATCAACGCGCACGGGCCGTACGCGGTGGGCATCTCCGGTGAGGACGCCCGGCTGTTCACCGCTGAGCGGCGTACCACGACGGTGGCCGGCGAGGTGATCGACCTCGGCCTGGTTGGCGACGTGGTGGCGGTCCGCACGGACGCGGTGCTGGACATCGTGCGGGCCGGCCGGATTCCGGTGGTGTCCAGTGTGGCCCCGGACAGCAACGGGGTGACCCACAACGTCAACGCCGACACCGCGGCCGCCGCGCTGGCCGTGGCCGTCGGCGCGGAGAAGCTGGTCGTGCTGACCGACGTCGAGGGCCTGTACGCGAGTTGGCCGGACCGGTCCTCGCTGCTGGACGTGATCCGCGTGACCGAGTTGGAAAAGCTGCTGCCGGACCTGGCCAGCGGGATGATCCCGAAGATGGAAGCCTGCCTGCACGCGGTGCGCGGCGGGGTGCCCCGGGCGCACGTGATCGACGGGCGGCTGGCGCACTCGGTGTTGCTGGAGATGTTCACCAGCCATGGCGTCGGAACCATGGTGCTCCCGGACCTGGAGGACGAATGATCGCGTCCAACGTGGATGGTCAGGACCGGTGGCGGGCGGCGCTGATGGACAACTACGGCACGCCCGCGCTGAGCCTGGTGCGCGGCGAGGGCGCCTACGTGTGGGACGCCGACGGAAACCGCTACCTGGACCTGGTCGGCGGCATCGCGGTCAACGCGCTCGGGCACGCGCACCCGGCCGTCGTCGCCGCGGTCACCGAGCAGATCGCCCGGCTCGGCCACACGTCCAACCTGTACATCAACCCGGTCACCGTCGAGTTGGCCGAGACGCTGCTGGACGTGGCCGGGCTGACCGGGTCGGCCAAGGTCCTTTTCTGCAACTCGGGTGCCGAGGCGGTGGAGGCCGCGGTGAAGCTGACCCGGCTGTCCGGACGCAGCAAGATCGTGGCCTGCGAGGGCGCGTTCCACGGGCGGACCATGGGCGCGCTGACCCTGACCGGGCAGCCGGCCAAACGGGAGCCGTTCCAGCCGCTGCTGCCGGACGTGGTGCACGTCCCGTTCGGACACACCGGCGCGCTGGAGTCCGCCGTGGACGAGCACACCGCCGCGGTGTTCCTGGAGCCGACGCTCGGCGAGGGCGGCGTGTGGCCGGCGCCGGACGGCTACCTGCACCGGGCCAGGGAGATCACCGCACGGGCCGGCGCGCTGCTGGTGCTCGACGAGGTGCAGACCGGGATCGGCCGGCTGGGCTCGTGGTTCGCCTTCCAGCAGGCCGGGATCACCCCGGACGTCATCACCCTGGCCAAGGGCCTTGGCGGCGGGCTGCCGCTCGGCGCGGTGATCGGCGTCGGGGCGGCCGGCGAGGCGTTCCGGCCCGGCCAGCACGGCACCACGTTCGGCGGCAACCCGGTCGCGAGTGCCGCGGGGCTCGCCGTGTTACGCACGATCGCCGCCGACGGCCTGTGCGCGCACGCCGCGGCGATGGGCAAGGAACTGGCAGCGGGCATCGAGGAGCTGGGGCACCCGCTGGTGGCCGGCGTGCGCGGTACCGGGCTGCTGCTCGGCATCGTCCTGCGCGAGCCGGTCTCCGCCGGGGTGGCCAGGGCCGCGCAGGCCGCCGGCTACCTGGTGAACAACGTGCAGCCGGACACGATCCGGCTGGCCCCGCCGCTGATCATCGACCACGAACAGGTGGCTGGCTTCCTCGAGGCGCTGCCGGCCGCGCTGGAGACGAGGTGACGTGGTCAGGCATTTCCTGAGGGACGACGACCTCGCCCCGGAGGAACAGGCGGCGGTGCTGGACCTGGCCGCGGCCATGAAGCAGCAGCCGCTCGGCCGGCGCCCGCTGGCCGGGCGCAGTGTCGCGGCGATCTTCGAGAAGAACTCCACCCGCACCCGGCTCTCCTTCGAGGTGGGCATCGTCCAGCTCGGCGGGCAGCCGGTGATCATCGACGGCCGCACCATGCAGCTCGGCCGGGAGGAGACCATCGAGGACACCTCCCGGGTGCTGTCCCGGTACGTGGACATGGTGGTCTGGCGGACCTATGCCCAGGCCCGGATGCAGGCGATGGCCTCGGTGTCGGCCCTGCCGGTGATCAACGCGCTGACCAACGAGTTCCACCCGTGCCAGGTGCTTGCCGACCTGCAGACCGTGCGCGAGCGGCACGGCCGGCTGGCCGGGTTGACCCTGACCTATCTCGGCGACGGCGCGAACAACATGGCGCACTCGCTGATGCTCGGCGGGGTCACTGCGGGCCTGCAGGTGCGGGTGGCCACCCCGGACGGGTTCCAACCGCATCAGGATTACCTGCTCGACGCCAAGAACCGCGCCGCCGCGACCGGCGGTGGCGTGTCCCTGCTGACCGATCCGCACGCCGCCGTGGACGGTGCGGACGTCCTGGTCACCGACGCGTGGACGTCGATGGGCCAGGAGAACGACGGCCGGGACCGGATCACCCCGTTCCGGCCGTTCCAGGTCAACGCCGACCTGCTGGCCAGGGCCGCCCCTGGCGCGATCGTGCTGCACTGCCTGCCGGCGCACCGCGGCGTCGAGATCACCGACGAGGTACTCGACGGCCCGGCCAGCGCGGTGTGGGACGAGGCGGAGAACCGGCTGCACGCCCAGAAGGCGCTGCTGACCTGGTTGCTGGAGCACGGATGACGAGTCCGGGACTCACCCGGGTGGCCAGGCAGGCCCGGATCGTCGAGCTGGTCAGCTCGATGGGTATCCGCAGCCAGGCCGAGCTGGCCAAGCTCCTTGCCGCGGAAGGGATCGACGTCACGCAGGCGACTTTGTCCCGGGATCTCGACGAGCTCGGCGCGGTCAAGCTGCGCGGGGCGGACGGGGGTGTCCCGGTCTACGTGATTCCGGAGGACGGCAGCCCGGTCCGCGGCGTGCAGGGTGGCACCTCGCGGCTGGTCCGGCTGCTGGCCGAGCTGCTGGTGTCCGCGGACGGCTCGGCCAACCTCACCGTGCTGCGCACCCCGCCGGGCGCGGCGCAGTTCCTCGCCAGCGCGATCGACCGGTCCGCGCTGCACGAGGTGGTCGGCACGATCGCCGGCGACGACACGCTTCTGGTGATCGCCAGGGAGCCGTTGACCGGTCGGGAACTGGCCGACCGGTTCATCGGCATGGCCGCCCGACTGTCCACAATAGACGTTACAGAAGACAGGGAGAATCGCGAATGACCGAGCGGATCGTGCTCGCCTACTCGGGTGGGCTGGACACCTCGGTGGCGATCGGCTGGATCGCCGAGGAGACCGGTGCCGAGGTGGTCGCCGTGGCCGTGGATGTGGGCCAGGGCGGCGAGGACCTCGACACCATCCGCAAGCGCGCGCTGGACTGCGGCGCGGTCGAGGCGGTGGTCACCGACGCCAGGGACGAGTTCGCCGACCAGTACTGCCTGCCCGCGCTGCGGGCCAACGCGCTCTACATGGACCGCTACCCGCTGGTGTCGGCGCTGTCCCGGCCGCTGATCGTCAAGCACCTGGTCGAGGCCGCCAAGTACCACGGCGCCGGCACGGTGTCGCACGGCTGCACCGGAAAGGGCAACGACCAGGTCCGGTTCGAGGTCGGCATCGGCGCGCTCGCGCCCGACCTCAAGGTGCTCGCCCCGGTCCGGGACTATGCCTGGACCAGGGAGAAGGCGATCGCCTGGGCCGAGGACCGGCAGCTGCCGATTGACCAGTCGAAGAAGTCGCCGTATTCGGTCGACCAGAACGTCTGGGGCCGCGCGGTGGAGACCGGGTTCCTCGAGGACATCTGGAACGCGCCGATCGAGGACGTGTACGCCTACACCGCGAACCCGGCCACCCCGCGCGAGCCGGACGAGGTCGTGATCAGCTTCGAGTCTGGCGTTCCGGTGGCGGTGGACGGCCAGCGGTACACCATGCTGCAGATCGTCCAGCTGCTCAACCAGCGGGCCGGCGCGCACGGCGTCGGACGGCTGGACATGGTCGAGGACCGCCTGGTGGGGATCAAGTCCCGGGAGGTGTACGAGGCGCCGGGGGCGATCGCGCTGATCACCGCGCACCAGGAGCTCGAGTCGGTCACGGTCGAGCGGGACCTGGCCCGGTTCAAGCGGCAGGTGGAGCAGCGCTGGGCCGAGCTGGCCTACGACGGCCTGTGGTTCTCCCCGCTCAGGGACGCCCTGGACGCGTTCGTCGCCAGCACACAGGAGCACGTCACCGGGGACATCCGGATGACCATGCACGGCGGCCGGGCGGTTCCGACCGGCCGGCGCAGCGAGCGGTCGCTGTACGACTTCAACCTGGCCACCTACGACGAGGGCGACACCTTCGACCAGTCCATGGCCAAGGGCTTCGTGCAGCTGTGGGGCCTGCCCAGCCGGATCGCGGCCAAGCGCGACCAGCATTACCCCTCATGAGCGGACTGTGGGGCGGCCGGTTCGAGTCCGGCCCGGCCGGCGCCATGGCCGCGCTGTCCTGCTCGACGCACTTCGACTGGCAGCTGGCGCCGTACGACATCGCCGGGTCGCGCGCGCATGCCCGGGTGCTGCACCGGGCCAAGCTGCTCACCGACGACGAGCTGGCCGCGATGCTCGCCGCGCTGGACGCGCTCGCCGCCGACGTCGGCTCGGGGGCGTTCGTCCCGTTGCCGCAGGACGAGGACGTGCACTCGGCGCTGGAGCGCGGGCTGCTCGAGCGGGCCGGCACCGAGCTCGGCGGCAAGCTGCGGGCCGGCCGGTCCCGCAACGACCAGATCGCCACGATGTTCCGGATGTGGTTGCGGAACGCGGCTCGTCGGGTGGCCGCCGGAGTGCTGGACGTGGCCGGCGCTCTGGTGGCGCAGGCCGAGGCGCACCCGGACGCGCCGATGCCCGGCCGCACCCACCTGCAGCACGCCCAACCGGTGCTGCTGGCCCACCATCTGCTCGCGCACGTGCAGGCGCTGCTGCGGGACGTGGACCGGCTGCGCGACTGGGACCGGCGGGCGGCGGTCTCGCCGTACGGGTCGGGCGCGTTGGCCGGTTCCTCGCTGGGTCTGGACCCGGTGGCGGTCGCGACCGAGCTGGGGTTCGACGCCGCGGCGGAGAACTCGATCGACGGCACCGCGTCCCGGGACTTCGCCGCGGAGATCGCGTTCTGCCTGGCCATGCTCGGGGTGGACCTGTCCAGGATCGCCGAGGAGGTGATCATCTGGAGTACCGCGGAGTTCGGCTACGTGGTGCTGGACGACGCCTGGGCCACCGGCAGCTCGATCATGCCGCAGAAGAAGAACCCGGACGTGGCCGAGCTGACCAGGGGCAAGTCCGGCCGGCTGATCGGCAACCTGACCGGGCTGCTGGCCACGCTCAAGGGCCAGCCGTTGGCCTACAACCGGGATCTGCAGGAGGACAAGGAGCCGCTGTTCGACTCGGTGGACCAGCTCGAGCTGCTGCTGCCCGCGGTGGCCGGCCTGGTCGGCACGCTCACCTTCGACACCGCGCGGCTGGCCGAGCTGGCCCCTGCCGGCTTCACCCTGGCCACTGACATCGCGGAATGGCTTGTGCGGCAAGGGATTCCGTTCCGGGTGGCGCACGAGGCGGCCGGCGCCTGCGTCCGGCTGGCCGAGTCCCGCGAGGTGGGACTGGACGAGTTGACCGACGCCGAGTTGGCCGGCATCCATCCCAGCCTGACCTCCGAGTTGCGTAGTGTGCTCACCGTGACCGGTTCGATCGCCTCGCGCGACGCCTATGGCGGTACGGCCCCCGACCGGGTGGCCGAGCAGTTGCACCGTGTGGCCGGTCGTCTCGCCGACCACCGTGCGTGGATTTCGTGACCGGGCCGATCACGCGCGCGGAACTGGCCATCGATCCGGTCGAAGCCGCCCGCCGGCTGATCGGCTGCGTGCTGGAGTCCGACCTGCCGGACGGGGTGGTGCGGGTCCGGCTCACCGAGGTCGAGGCGTACCGCGGCGGCGACGACCCGGCGTCGCACTGCTACCGCGGCCGCACCGCGCGCAACGAGGTGATGTTCGGCCCGGCCGGCCACCTGTACGTCTACTTCGTCTACGGCATGCACTTCTGCGCCAACGTGGTGGCGCTCACCGACGGCGTGCCCGGCGCCGTGCTGCTGCGCGCCGGCGAGGTGGTGTCCGGTGTGGACGTCGCCACCCGCAGGCGACCGAGCGCGCGCAGCACGACCGAGTTGGCCAAGGGCCCGGCCCGGCTCACCGGCGTGCTCGGCCTGGACCGCCGGCACAACGGCGTGGACCTCACCGACCCCGACTCGCCGGTGCGCCTGCTCACCGGCGACCCGGTCTCGCCCACCGACATCCGGGTCGGCCCCCGGATCGGCGTCGCCGTCGCCATGGACGTCCCCTGGCGCTTCTGGCTGTCCGGCTCACCCACGGTCAGCACCTACCGCCGCGGCGGCAAACGCGCGCGCTGAGCTACGTCTCGCCGTGGGCCCGGTTGCTCCGCACCGGCGGCAGCGGCCGGCGCGGCTCACGCACCCCGCTGCCGTCCTCCGGCGGTATCCGCACCCACACCGTCACCGGATCCCATCGGTTCAGCCGGGTGCGCGGCTCCGGCAACTGCCGGATCACGATGCCGTGCAGCAGCGGCTCGGCGCTGTCCGGATCGGGTCCCTGCAACAGCAGACCGCGGTCGTGCCCGGTGAGCCAGGCGTTCAACGCCTGCATCCCCCGGAAATCGGGCACCTCGATGGTCGGCTCGGTCACCGCGACCGACGCTACCCCCGGAAACCGGTCGTGCCAACGGTCCCCGGCTCGTTACCGTGCCGGAGTGCGGCTCGAGTCGATCTTCCCCCAGCCCCGCGCCTACGCGCAGGGCACCCTGGTGACCGGCGCGCGGCGGCTGCTGTTCGTCAGCGGCCAGGTGCCCGAGACCCCCGAGGACGGCATCCCGGCGGACTTCGCCGGGCAGTGCCGGCTGGCCTGGCGCAACGTGGCGGGCGTGCTCGCCGAGGCCGGCATGACGGTCCGCGACCTGGTCAAGGTCACGATCTTCCTGTCCGATCGCCGCTTCCGCGAGGAGAACGCCGAGATCCGGCGCGAGGTGCTCGGCGATCACTGCCCGGCGCTGACGGTCATCATCACCGGCATCTATGACGAGGCCTGGCTCCTCGAGATCGAGGGCCTTGCGGCCGACTGACCGGGTGCGTACAGGAAGATACCTAGCCGTGGGTGAACACATTCTCGACGAGCTGGCCTGGCGCGGGCTGATCGCGCAGTCCACCGACCAGGACGCGCTTGGCCGCGACCTGAACGCCGGACCGGTCACGCTCTACGCGGGTTTCGACCCGACCGGTCCCAGCCTGCACGCCGGCCACATGGTCCCGCTCCTCGGCCTGCGCCGGTTCCAGCGCGCCGGGCACCGTCCGATCGTGCTGGCCGGCGGCGCCACCGGCATGGTCGGCGACCCGCGGGACGTCGGGGAGCGCACCATGCAGTCCCTGGACACGGTGGCCGAGTGGACCGAGCGGATCCGCGGGCAACTGGAGCGGTTCGTCGACTTCGACGACTCACCGACCGGCGCGCTGGTGGCGAACAACCTGGTCTGGACCGCCGATCTCCCGGTGACCACGTTCCTGCGCGAGGTCGGCAAGCACTTCTCGGTCAACGTGATGCTGGCCAGGGACACCATCAAGCGCAGGCTGGAGACCGACGGCATCTCCTACACCGAGTTCAGCTACATGCTCCTGCAGGCCAACGACTACCTGCAGCTGCACCGGCGGCACGGCTGCCGGCTGCAGATCGGCGGTGCCGACCAGTGGGGCAACATCATCTCCGGGGTCGATCTGGTCCGCCGGGTGGACGGCGCGGCGGTGCACGCGCTGACGCTGCCGCTGGTCACCGACTCGGAGGGCCGCAAGTTCGGCAAGTCCACCGGCGGCGGGAACGTCTGGCTGGACCCGGCGATGACCTCGCCGTACGCGTGGTACCAGTACTTCGTCAACGTCGGCGACCAGGACGCCCTGCGCTACCTGCGGATGTTCACGTTCATCGGCCGGGAAGAGATGGCCGAGCTCGAGCGTTGCACCGAGCAGACTCCTCAGCTGCGGCAGGCTCAGCGCCGGCTGGCCGAGGAGTTCACCACGTTGGTGCACGGCGAGCGGGAGACGCACCAGGTGGTCGCGGCGAGCCAGGCCCTGTTCGGCCGGGGGGAGCTGCGCGACCTGGACGCCGCCACGCTCGACGCGGCGATGGCGGAGGTCCCGACCGGGACCGCCCCGCTGACCGAGTCGCCGACCATCGTGGATCTTCTGGTGACCACCGGCCTCGCGCCCGGTCGCGGGGCGGCGCGCCGGACGGTCAACGAGGGCGGGGCGTATGTGAACAACGTCAAGGTCGCCGCGGAGGACTGGCGGCCGGGACCGGACGACCTGTTGCACGGCAAGTGGTTGGTGCTGCGCCGGGGCAAGCGCAACATCGCCGGGGTGCACCTGGTCCGCTGATGACAACGCTGTGACCAGCGGGTTTCCGTCGGATGTATATCGATTTGACCATCGCGACGGCCGCGGTGTAACTTCGTTGACGCCGGAACGGAACGGGCTCGGACTTCGAGAACGGGTGCCGGCAAGGGGGTCGCGAACCAAGCTCCCACAGCGAGTGGTAGAGTGGGCGACCGTTGGCTCGGAGGGATTCGGGCCGGACAAAGCAAACGCAGTACTCAGCCCCTGCGGCGCGCCATGTGCGTTGCGGTAGGTGCGCGTGTGTTGTTTGAGAACTCAACAGTGTGCCGATTTAAGCCAGTAGAGCTTTATGTTTTGTGAACCTTTGTTGGTTCTTTTTGAGTTGGGCTAGGTTTTTTTGGAGAGTTTGATCCTGGCTCAGGACGAACGCTG